>JANPKJ010000124.1:0-42235 GCA_031425955.1 Akkermansiaceae bacterium
GCAACTGTCGCGCGGAATAAATTCCGCGCTCCAGTTAGGGAACCCCTTAGCCGGGGATCAGGCCCTTCACCGCGTCGCGCTCTTCCTTGAGCTCGCCGATGGTGAGGTCGATTTTCTCCTGGCTGAAGGCGTCGACGGGGACGCCTTGCACGACTTCCCATTTGCCGCCCTCGAGGGTGCGGATGGGCATGGAGGCCATGAGGCCTTTTTCAATGCCGTAGGATCCGTCCGAGCAGATGGCAACGGAGTGCCAGTCGCCGGCAGGAGTCGGAGTGATGAGGCTGCGGACGGTGTCCATGGCAGCATTCGCGGCGGAGGCGGCGGAGGAGAGGCCGCGGGCCTTGATGACGGCGGCACCGCGCTGTTGGACGGTGGCGATGAACTCACCCTTGAGCCACTCGTGGTCGGTGATGACTTCGGTGGCAGGCTTGCCGTCGATTTTCGCGTTGGTGAAATCCGGGTATTGGGTGGCGGAGTGGTTACCCCAAATGCAGAGGTTGGTGACCTTGGACTGGTGGACGCCGGCCTTTTGGGCGAGCTGGCTCTTGGCGCGGTTTTCATCGAGCCGGGTCATCGCGAAGAAGCGGTCGGCGGGAATGCCGGCCGCGTTGTTCATGGCGATCAGAGCATTGGTGTTGCATGGATTTCCAACCACAAGCACGCGCACGTCCTTGGCGGCATTCCGGGCGATGGCCTGGCCCTGGCTGGTGAAAATCTTGCCGTTAATGCCGAGCAGGTCGGCGCGCTCCATCCCGGCCTTGCGCGGCACGGAACCGACTAGCAAACACCAGTTGGCATCCTTGAAGCCTTCGTCGAGATCGGCGGTGCCGACCACTTCATTGAGCAGTGGGAAGGCGCAGTCGTCGAGTTCCATGATGACTCCTGCGAGGGCGGGCAGGCCGGGCTCGATTTCGATGAGGCGGAGATTGACAGGCTGGTCCGGGCCGAAGACGAAGCCGGAAGCGATACGGAAAAGGAGGGCATAGCCGATATTGCCTGCGGCACCGGTGATGGAGACGGTAATGGGAGTTTTCATGGATGATTGAAATCGAGGATTCGGCGGGAGGCTAAGACGACCGGGCGATCGAGGTCAACCGACAAGCAAGCGGAGGGCACTTTGCCTCGGATTTGCGCAGGATTCGGCAAAAACGGCGGGGCGGAGTGGAGAAAAACAGCCGCCTCCGCGTGGGCGGAGGCGGCTGATGAAAAAATCAGATATAAGGGACGGGATGTCCCTTCTCCTTAACTCGCGGAGCCGTTACGGATGATTTCGAGGAAGCTCTGCGGTTCGAGGGCGGCACCACCGATGAGGGCTCCGTCGATGTCGGGGCAGGCCATGAGTTCCGCGGCGTTTCCGGGTTTCACGCTGCCGCCGTATTGGATGCGGATTTTCGCGGCGGCGTCGGCTCCGTAGAGTTCGGCGATCACGGAGCGGACGAAGGCGTGCGCGTCCTGGGCTTGTTGGGAGCTGGCGGTGACGCCGGTGCCGATGGCCCAGACAGGTTCGTAAGCGATGACGGTTTCCGCGAGGTCCTTTTCGGAGATTCCTTCGAGTCCGCCGGTGATCTGGGTGCGGAGCACGCTTTCCAGGTTGCCGGCTTCGCGCTCGGCGAGGGTCTCGCCGATGCAGAAAATCGGCTTCAGGTTCGCCTCGCGGGCTTTTTTGATCTTCGCGTTGATGATGGCGTCCGTTTCCCCATAGATGGCGCGGCGCTCGCTGTGGCCGAGGATCACGTAGTGGACGAAAAACTCGCGCAGCATGAGCACGCTGATCTCGCCGGTGTAAGCGCCGGAATCGAACTGCGAGCAGTTCTGCGCGGCGATCTGGATAGCGTGCGCGTTCTGCACGGCGGTGGCGGTGTGAAGCATGTCGGCCAGCTTCGGCAGGGAGATGAACGGCGGTGCGATGACGATTTCACAGGGGAAATCCTGACCTTGGAGTTTCGAGAGGAAACTTTTCACAAAGTCCTCCGTCTCGGAGGCTCCCTTGTTCATTTTCCAGTTAGCGGCGAAGATTGGTTTACGATTCATGCGATTGGGGCTTGGGTGATAGAGGGGACAAATCAGGCGTCGGACAGGGCGGCCACACCGGGAAGGATCTTGCCTTCGAGGAATTCCAAACTGGCACCACCGCCGGTAGAGCAGTGGGTGACCTTGGTATCGACGCCGAATTTCTTGGCGGCGGTGGCGGTGTCCCCACCACCGACGACGGTGATCGCGCCGCCTTCCGTCGCGGTGGCGATGGCATCCGCCATGGCCTTGGTGGCTCCGGCGAATTTCTCGAACTCGAAGACACCGGCCGGGCCGTTCCAGACGATGGTCTTGGAGGCGAGGATGGCGGCGGTGTAGAGTTTGATGGACTCCGGACCGGCATCGAGGCCTTCCCACCCGGCGGGGATGCCGCTCTCGAGGGTGGCGGGCTGGGTGTTGGCATCCGGGCTGAAATTATCGGCACAGATGAAGTCCACAGGGAAGATGAGTTCGACGCCGCGCTCCTTGGCCTTGGTTTCCAGCTCGGCGACGATTTCCGATCCGGCCTGGTCGAAGAGTGAGGATCCAATTTCCATGCCTCGGTTTACCTTTAGGAAAGTGTAGGCCATGCCGCCGCCGATGATGATCTTGTCGGCGGTGTTGAGCAGGTTGGTGATGAGAGGAATCTTGTCGGCGATCTTGGCACCGCCGAGGATGGCGAGCAGCGGGCGCGCGGGATTGTTGAGCACCGCGTCGAAGGCTTTGAGTTCCGCCTCCATGAGGAAACCGGCGGCTTTCTGCTGAAGGTCCACGCCGACCATCGAGCTGTGGGCGCGGTGGGCGGTGCCGAACGCGTCGTTCACATAGACGTCCCCGAGTTGGGTGAGGCTGGCGCGGAAGGCTTCGACATTGGCGGGCTCAGCCTTGACGGAAGTGCCGTCCTCACGCTTGGCCTTGCCTTCTTCCTCGATGTGGAAGCGGAGGTTTTCCAACAGCACGACGTCGCCGGGCTTGACTGATGCACAGGCGGCTTCGACTTCCGCACCGACACAGTCGTTGAGGAAATTGACCGGCTTGCCGAGTAGCTTGGAGAGCTCGTCGGCGACGGGCTTGAGGGAGAATTTTTCGATTTTCTGGCCGTCCGGACGTCCGAGGTGGGACATGAGGATCACGGAAGCACCCTTTTCGAGAGCGAACTTGATGGTCGGCAGAGCAGCGACGATCCGCTGGTTGTTCGTGATGGCGCCGGTGGTTTTGTCCTGGGGAACGTTGAAATCCACGCGGATGAGAACGCGCTTGCCGGAAAGATCGAGGTCACGAATGGAAAGTTTGGCCATGGGGCGGGAATCCCGCATTAGTGCAGGACCGGTGTCAAGACTATCGCGGCAGCGGAGCGGTCCGAAACCGCTCGTGCTGGCGGCGCAACATGGAGTCCATCGGCATAAAATTAATCGCCTCGGTGGACCATTCAAGTGCTTGCTCTCGCTTGCCCTTGGCGAACTGGATTTCCGCCATGGTATCGAGGTAGGCGGACTGCTCGGGATTGAGGGCGAGCGCATGCAGCAGCAGCGTCTCCGCCTCGTCGAGCTTCCGCTGGGAGCGGGAAGCCAGCCAAGCGGCGGTATTGCAGGTGTTGTCGGCATCGGGATATTTCTCGATGATCGCCGCCATGCGCTCCCACGACAGCCGGAACCAATCGTCGTGCTCCTTGATCAGCCCCATTTTCCGCACGGCGGGGAAAAAGTCGTCTGCCAGCGAGCCATCGCTCGGGAACATCGCATGGCTTTTCGCGAGCATGACGACGGCCTTGGAACGATCTGTCTTGAGGATGGAAAGCGCCCTTCCGAGGTCCGACTGGAGGCGCACCCGGAGACTGGAAAGAGGCGAAACGTTGCTGGAGTCGACCGAAGCGGTCTGTTGCGCATTCACCTCGGACACAGCGGCGAATTCCTTCCATTTCCCCTGCTCCACCAGCATCGTGGCATGGAGTCGGAATGCGATGGGAAATAGCTGCGACCCGGGCGCGTTCTGCCGTGCGGCGCGAGCCCACCATTCCGCCGCGCGTGGGTAGTCGCCGCCGAAAGCGTAGCCGTTGGCGATCTCGATCGCGTTGTTCCCGAGAGCGAGCGTTTCCACGAGTTGGTCCTGGACGTCAGCCTGCTCGATTTGCCCGGCCTTCCTCAAACAGGCGGCCAGACAGGCATGAATCGACGGCTCCGGATCCAGCCGGGCCGAGGCGATCCGGTCGATTTGACTTTGGAAAAACGCAGCGGCGGCGTCCCAGCGATTCGCCGCCGAAAGGTCGACGATGTGGGTGCGCCAGGAGCTTTCCTGGCGGCTGCTCTTCGGGAGTTGGTCCCAGAGTTTCAGATTATTGATGACGTCCGGATTCTGGCCGAGGACGAAAGAAATCCTCTCATGGAGTCGCGCCCGATTATCCTCGGGGGTGCGCTCGACGGCCTCCCACGCCAGTTCCAGCCATTTTTCCCGCAGCCGCTCGGGGTCTCTGCCCAAGCCATTCAAAGCGAGCATGGAATCGAATCGCTCGATGCGACTGGCTCCCGGTTTGAGTTGGGCGAGCCAGTCCCAGAGATCGATGATTTCATCCTGCTCGCCGAACGCGGAGTTGATGATCTCCTCCCAACGATCCGCACTGTCACCGGCCCATGCGACGGCGGCTTGTTTCGCCACATGCGGAGCGCCCGTCACCTCGGTGCTCATGGTCGTGTCGCCGCCGAACAACTGGGCGAGCAGCTCGGTAAACTGCTTGGGTTCCTTCTCGGCGAGAGACGCCAGAGGTTTCAAAAACGCCTTGGCGCATTGTTCATGCAGACCGCGGCGCTCGAGGAAATTTCCCAGCAGGATCAGCTCCTGGCTGTCGAGCGTCACGTCCTCATCGTTGTCGGCACCTTCTGCGGTGAGGCGCTTGAAGTGTTTTTCCACCCACGCGGCGTAGTCCGGATTCTCGGGATCGAGACCGAGCGCCTTGAGGGCTTCCGGAATCCGCTCGAGAGACTCAAAGTAGGAAAACGCGGAGAGCCGCGAGATGGCGACGTAGGCCTTCTCCGCGAGGGCGGGTTCACCGAGGAGAAACAAGGAATTCATGGCGTTCTGGCGCTCTTCCCGGTTTTTCGAGTTCACCGCGCGCACCAGTGGCTCCAGGCCCGCCGGGCGGAGGTCCCTGCCCTGCCAGCGCTTGATCGCCAACTCGGTGTATGGCTTGTGAATCTCACCGCCTTCGCCATCCGCCTCATTGATGCGCAACCACGGCAGCGGATCGCCCAGCAACGTGGAAATCGCCGCGGCGATCATGAATTCACCCGCCGCGGTCGCCGAGTCCCGGGCCGCTTCGAGATTTCCCGAGGCACGGTGAAGTGCGAGCAGCCAAGAGTTCGCCGCTGGGCCCTTGAGGGTCTTCGCCCGTTTCAACTCCGCCTCCAGCGTGCCCTGGCTGCGGTGGAAATCAGCGAGCGCCAGGAGTCCGTGCGCATCGGCGGGGGCCATTTCAAGGAAATCGCGGGCACCCGCCACATCGCCCGCGAGAAGCCGTTCGCGCGCCGCCACCACCGCCACACCCTCCACCGAGCGGATCAGCCGGGACTGGAGTTCGGGGTTGGTCTCGGCGGCGTAAAGCTTGAGGATCTGCCGCCAGGCGCGGCGCTTGTGCATCTGGTCGAACAGCACGACTTTTTCATTCGACGAAGCCTTCGCATAGCGCTCGACGAGTGAAATCACCGCCGGATCGGTGTCCGGAGTGATGTGAAGCTGGATCTTGCGGATCAGCTCATTCGCCCGGTAGGCCTGCTCCGGATCCTTGCCGGCGGCGGACTTCTGCAATGCTTGTAAGGCCGGTTCGCCGATTTTCCAAATCTCGCGCGAGGCATTTTCCCGGACGCGGAATTTGTCATCCGCCAGATCCTGAATCAAGTCAGCCAGAGGTTTATCCTGCGCTTTGAGGCTGGGATCCACCGATGTATCAGGGGCTGCCGCCGCCACCCACACCGAGGAGGAAAACACCGTGATCATCACGATACTCTGGAACTTCATCTGACTGGGAACGTTACGGATTTCCGGGATAAATCAATGAACTTCGCGATCAGGCTGCGAAGCTCTCGCCGCAGGAGCAGGTGACGACGGCGTTCGGGTTGCTCACCTTGAAGCCGCCTTGCTGAAGATCGTCGGAGAAATCCAGTTCGCTGCCGCTGACGAAGAGCGCGCTTTTCGGGTCGATGACCACGTTCACGCCATTGCTGGGCACCAGAATGTCGCGGTCGCGCGGGCCGTCCACGAGGTCCATCTTGTATTGCAGGCCGGAGCATCCGCCGCCGACCACGGCGATTCGCAACGCGCCTTCCGGCCGGCCTTGGCGGTCGAGCAGGCCGCGCAAGTGGGATGACGCGCCTTCGAGCACTTTCACCAGCTTTTCGTTGCCGATCTTGTAGTTCACCGCCGCGTTCATGGTCGCAAGGTGGATCCACCTCCCCGCCCCGTCAACCCTTGGGCGCAAAACGAAACGAGCCGCTCCTGACAGAGCGGCTCGTGGAAAAATTTCAGTGGGTCGGATCGCTTCAGGCTTCCTCGGCCTCGGCCGTTTCCACGGCAGCGGTCTCGGTGACCTCGGCAGCAGGGGTTTCCACCGCTTCGACCGTCTCGACGATTTGCTCGTCGGCGACTTTCTTGGCAACCTTCTTGGCAGGGGCCTTTTTCCCAGCAGCCTTCTTGGCAGGAGCTTTTTTCGCCACTTCGGCCTTCTTGACGGCTGGTCTCTTCACGATCCCGCCGAGCTTTGCCGCATCCGCTTTGCGCTTCAAATAGTCAGCGCGGCGACGGCGTTTGATGATTTTTTTCGATTGTTGTCCCATGGTTGGTGGCCACCTGCCTAGGGGCTGGATCGGGCTGGGGCAAGGGAAAATCTTGCCCGGCGTCACTCTTCTTTCGATTCGTATTCGACAATGCCCCACCCCTCAGCCGACATTCCCGCCCCATGGCAGGCATCATCATTTCACCCCGAGCGCGCATTTTCCACGGTCACGAGTGGGTTTACGCCACCGAAATCAAGAAATCCTTTGGCAATCCACAGCCCGGCGACGTCATCACGCTCAAGGATTTCCGCGACCGCCCGCTCGGCACCGCCATCTACAATCCGCAGTCCCAAATCGTCGCCCGCCGGTTTTCCCGCCGCAAGCAGGACCTCGACCTCGATTTCTTCACCCGCCGCATCGGCCAGGCCATCGACCACCGGAAAAACTCCAAGATCGATGAAACGCTCGCCCGCCTCGTCTGGTCCGAGTCGGATGGCCTCCCTGGCCTGATCGTCGACCGCTACGGCGACCACCTTTCCGTCCAGACGCTCACGCTCGCCATGGACTTGCGGAAGGAAATCATCCGCGACGCACTCATCGGCCTGCTCAACCCCGCCTCCATCGTCCTTCGCAACGACTCGCCCTACCGCAAGGCCGAGGGCATGGAGCCCGGCATCGAAATGCTCCACGGTGAAAACCCCGGCCCGTTCATCGTCCAGGCGAACGGACTGTCCTTCGAGGTCGATCTCTACGACGGCCAGAAAACCGGCCTCTACCTCGACCAGCTCCAGGCCCACGCCGAAGTCGCCGCCCTCTCGAAAGGCAAGCGCGTGCTCGACTGCTTCACCAACCAAGGCGGCTTCGCCCTCGCCTGCGCCAAAGCCGGTGCCGCCCACGTCACCGCCGTCGATGTGTCCGCCAGCGCCTGCGAAGCCGCTAGAAAGAACGCCGTGCTTAACAACGTCGAAATCGAAGTGCTCGAGCACAACGTCTTCGATTTCCTCAAGCACGCGAAGCCCGACTACGACATGATCATCCTCGATCCGCCGAGTTTCACCCGCAACAAGGCCACCCTGAAGGACGCGATGCGCGGTTATAAGGAAATCCACCTGCGCTCGCTCAAGCTGTTGGACAAGGGTGGCCTTCTATCCACTTTCTGTTGTTCCTACCACGCGTCCCGCGAATTGTTCATGGACAACCTGGTCGACGCCTCGGTGGATGCCAAGAAATCCGCCAGACTCGTGATGAACCACGCCCAGCGCGCGGATCATCCGATTTTGATTTCGATTCCGGAAACGGGTTATTTGAAAGGCTTCACCGTTGAGGTCATCGCCTCCCGGTAAAACGTAGTCCAGGACTTCAGTCCGTTCTTCATTCCGAAACCCAGGAGCGAACTGAAGTCCACGACAACTTTTGCTAGTAAACCGCCACTACCCGCATGAAGCGTCCGGCCCCGCTGGCATCCACCGTTGCAGTCCTGAAATTATTAGCGTCCGGCACGGACAGCGTCACCCCCGCCGTGCTCCAGCTTTTCATGTCGGTACTAACCTCGACCGAATAAGTGACGCCCTGACTTCCCGCATAAAACGTTAGGCCCATCTGGTTTGCGGTAAGCACCGGTTTGGGCAGGCTGCCGCTGAGGTTCTGATTCGGATCGAGTTTGAGGGCGTAAGCCATCAGGAGATTCACTCCGTCATTGTTCGGATCCGCGGTCAAACTGGAATTGTAAACAAAGCCGTTTTCCAGCAACCATGGAGAAGCGGCTGCCGGGGAGGAAGCGCTGCCCATGCGGACAGAGGGATACCCCTGCCATGTCGGGGTTGAGAAAAACGTCTTGTTGTAGAAAAAGTAGACTTTGAATCCGCTGGCGACAGAACCGAAGACAGACGTCCCCATGATCGGAGCATTACCCAGAAAACAGGCGCTAAGGAGCCTGTTACATGATTGGAATGCCGACGCCCCAATACTCGTAACGCTGCCAGGGATGGTGATGCTGGTAAATCCACCACAACCCGCGAAAGCAGATGCACCGATACTCGTAACGCTTCCCGGGATCATCACCCGCGTGAGTGCGAAACAGGTGGAAAACGCAGAAGTTCCGATTGAAGTCACACCTGCCGGAATCGCCACGCTTCCTGTCCTTCCAACAGGAAAGCGGATGAGAGTCGTCTGGCTCTTGTTGAGCAAAACACCGTCAATACTGCTATAGACTGCATTCAAGGGATCCACGGAGATCGCGAGCAGACCGGGATTGGAAGAAAAGGCCGAGCTTTCAATCACGGTAACATTGGCTGGAACCGTCGCAGTGCCACCTCTTCCCCCGGGAAACTGAATCAAGGTGGTTTGGCTCTTGCTGAATAGAACGCCGTCCACGCTGGCATAGTTCGCGTTCGATGGATCAACCAGGATTTCCGTCAGGGCTGCACATGAATCAAAGATGGAACTGCCGATATTCACCACCGTCGCCGGGATCATCACCGTCGTCAGGCTCGTGCAAAAAGCGAATGCGTAGCTCCCGATGCTCGAAACACCGTTTGGGATCGTCACGCTGGCAAGACTGCTACAGGATCGGAATGCGTAACTTCCGATGCTGGTCACACTTCCCGGGATCGTAAGATCCGTCAGACTGCTGCACGAAAGAAATGCGGTGCTTGCGATAGTCGTCACACCCTCGGAGATCATGACGCTTGCCTGGCTGTCACAGTAGGAGAAGGCACCGGTTCCGATAGTGACCACGCTGGCAGGAATGACCAAGTTCGTCAGGCTGTGGCAATAGCGAAATGAAGTGGAACCAATACTCGTGACGTTCCCGGGAATCTCCAGACTCGCCAACCCGCCGCACGATTCAAAGGCTTGGTTACCAATGCTCGTAACGCTAGCCGGGATCATCACGCTCGTTAAACTGGCACAGGAGGAAAACGCTCCGTTGCTGATCGTCGTGATGCCGTCCGAAAGCGTCACGTTTGCCAGAGAGCTGCAGTTGTTGAATAGGCTGCCGCCCATGCTGGTAAGGCTGCCGGGCAGCACCATGGAGGTCATGCCGGTGCAATCGGCAAAAGCGAAGTTCCCGATACTGGAAACGCTGCCGGGAATCGCCAGACCGGTGAGGCTCGTGCAAAACCTGAAGGCATAGTCGCCGATGCTTGTCACGCTGCTAGGAATCGTCACGTTTGGCAGTTTGGCGCAAGCGGAGAATGCCTCGCTGCCGATGCTCGTAACGCTGCCGGGAATGGAAACGCTCACCAGATTCGCACAAGAGCTGAATGTAGCGGCACTGATCGTGGTGATGCCATAGGGAATCGTCACACTTGTCAGCCCGCTACAGTAATCGAAAGCTGAACTGCCAATGCTGGCGATGCCATTAGGTATCGTGATGCTTGCCAGTCCGTGGCAAAATTTGAACGCCGAATCACCGATGCTTGTGACGCCGATGGGAATGGAAACGCTCTTCAGGCTGGTGCTGTATGCAAACAAAGAGTCGCTAATGCTCGTGACGTATGGCGGAAGCGTCACGTGGGTTAGCAGCACGCAAGACGAAAATGCCTGGCTGCCGATGCTGATGATGCTGTCCGGCAAGGTTATACCCGTCAGACTTCTACAGGAATCGAACGCGCCGACTCCGATATTAATCACCCCCTCGGGGATGGTGACGCTCAGCAGCGCACAGTAGGCGAAGGCCCGGTCTCCGATGTGGGTCACCCCCGTCGGAATGACCACGGCTGTCAAACCGCTGCAATCCTTGAACGCCGAATTTCCAATCGATACGACCCCGCTCGGGATTGTGATGCTGGTGAGCTTGGCGCAGGCAGAGAAAGATCCAGTATTGATCGTCGTAACTCCAACAGGAATGGTGATACTGGTCAGTTTGTTACAATAGAAAAAGGCCGAGTCTCCAATGCTGGTCACACTGGACGGGATCGTCACACCGGTCATGGCAGTGCATGTGGAAAATGCCTCCTTGCCGATGGCCGTCACAGGCTTTCCGTTGATTGAGGAAGGAATCTCGGCAATTCCAGGGATGTTGGTTGGGTATCGGGTGATCGTGATCGATGTCCCGTCATCCGTGTAGGTGAAGTTACCAAACTGGTCCGCCAGCAACGGACCCGCAAGCGAGCACCACGCGGCGATAGATATCAAAAAGCCGACGAATCTCCGGATTGGGGCCATGGCGTGTTTGTATCGGGTAAATCCGGTTTGGAAAACAATCATTCTCCCAAACGAGGCTTCACGTTGAAATCTGACGGCGTCCCGTGCCAGTCAGAGAGTGGGAGCAGAGGCGGGATGAGCGGTCCGGAATACCCACCTCAAAGCAACCCCGGAAAACCCGTGTCCCTCGAAGGCCCGGCGAAGTTCTCCGCTAAAAACTTCCTCCACACCTCGCGACTTGCCTCTGACAAAGACTCCGTCATCCGCCCGACACATGGCTGACAGATCAGCAGCGGCAGCGGCCCGACCACCAACGAACCGCCAGAATCAAACAACGCCGAGATCCCAAATCCCTCCAGCCCCGCCCTCGGCGCACGACAGGCGATGCACGCATCGAATCGATCCGCCACCAGATGGGACAACATGAACTCCCGCATCCGCGCCTCCCAGTCGATTTCCTTTTCCAAGAACCCCCGCACCGCTTCCTTGGACTCCTCCGACAACTCGTCGGTCACACGGTCACGGCAGACCTGACAAATGGCGTACTCCATCACGCATTCCTCTTTCTGGAATTCCTTGTTCACCAGCCATGGCCCATCGATTTCCACCAGCGGCAGCTTGCAGCACAGGCAGTACGAAAACGCCTCACCCGTCTCCTCCGATCCCAGCCATTCATCCGTCGTCCGCATGCCTGAAACTATTGCCCCCGATGGTGGGATGAAATCCCAAAAACAGCCCGTTTCAAACGCCTGCATCACGAAATCTCTCCACCCCGTGTCGCGGGTTGCGTCTCGAGCGCTCTGGGCTACCATCCAGCGCTGCCACCTAGGCACGTTTTGAATTCCACTCCCTCGCCATGATCGGTCTCGCACTCAAAATGCTCTTCGGCGACACCGCCAAGTATCTGATGCTCGTCTTTGGCATTTTTTTTGCCACCTTCCTCATCCTTCAGCAGCTGGCGATCTTTTGCGGGCTGATGCGCTGGACGACAGCCACCCTGAAAAACGTGAATGCGCCCATTTACGTCGTCGATCCACAAGTCTCCCAGGTCAACGAAACCAGCCCAATGCGCGATACCGATGTCGCCCGCGTGCGCTCCGTCTCCTCCGTCCGCTGGGCGATGCCGCTTTTCAATGGAATCCAGCGCGTAAAACTCGACAGCGGCGCTTTCAAAATTATCCAGCTCGCCGGCATCGATTCCGCCTCGCTCGCTGGCGCACCCAGAACCCTCGTCGCCGGAAATCTTGCTGACCTCCGACTACCCAACACCGTCGTCATCGACGAACTCGCGGTGACCTTCCTTTCCAGCGATCCCAAGAAACCCATCCAAATAGGCGACCGCTTCGAAATTAACGATATCGAAGCCCGCGTCGTCGGCATCGCTGAATCGATGCGCTCCTTCACCGGCGGACCCTACGTCTGGACCACCTACGAGCGCGCGCTGCAGTACGCCCCGCCCCAGCGGAAAATGCTCTCCGCCGTGATGGCCGCACCCATGCCCGGCATCACCCCGGAAGCCGCTGTCGCAGATATCGAAAAGCAAACGGGTCTCCGTGCCTACGTGAACCGCGATTTCAGCTTCGATGCTCCGAATGACTTCAACACCAAAACCGTATTCTGGTTTGTCAAAAACACCTCCATTCCCATTTCCTTCGGCACCACCGTCGTCGTCGGTCTCATCGTGGGCATCGCCATTTCCTGTCAGACGTTCTATGCCTTCGTCCTGGACAATCTCAAAAACTTCGGCGCACTCAAGGCCATGGGCATGTCGAATTTTCGGCTTAGCATCATGCTGATCATCCAGTCCATGACCGTTGGCATCATTGGTTTCGGCATCGGCCTTCTCGCTACTGCGGGATTCACCTTCAGCGCGATTGAAAACGGTGCGCCATTCTTCATGCCCACCATCATTCCCTTTGCAGTCTTCGCCGCCATCCAGCTGATTTGCCTCTTCGCAGCCAGCCTCGGAATCATCCGGCTTTCACTCTACGAACCCGCCGCTGTCTTCCGCACATGACCGCCTCCACTGCTACCGACACCATCGTCCAAGTGGAAAACGTCGAGAAGACTTTCGGCTCTGGCGTCAATGCCATTCACGTTTTGAAGGACGTCAGTCTTGCTGCCTATCCTGGAGAAATCCTGATGCTCGTAGGCCCCTCCGGTTGTGGAAAAACGACGCTCCTCTCTGCCATTGCCGGCACGCTTAAAGTCAATTCAGGCTCCATCCAAGTCTTCGGCCAGCCGCTGCACACGATGTCCGGCGGTGCGCTCACCCGCTTCAGGGCCAAAAACATCGGGTTTATCTTCCAACAGTTTAATCTCATCCCCACCCTCAACATCGCCGAAAACGTCTCCGTTCCCCTTCTCATCCAGGGTTTCTCAAGTCGCCGCGCCATCCAAGCCGCGCGCGAAGCCCTATCCGCCGTCGGTCTCGCAGACCGTTGGCGCGAGCGACCGAACAAGCTCTCGGGCGGCCAACAACAACGCGTCGCCATTGCCCGCGCCCTAGTCCACCAGCCGCCCCTCGTCATTTGCGATGAACCCACCGCCGCCCTCGATTCCAAAAACGGCGAAATCGTCCTTGATCTGTTCTTGAACGTCGCCCGCACTCCTGGCCGCGCCGTGATCATTGTCACCCACGACAATCGCATTTTCCCCTACGCCGACCGCATCGCCCGCATGGAGGACGGGGAAATCCTCGGCGTCACCCCGCAGACCCACGCCACACCGCCCAAGTTCCTCCACGAACACGCCTAACACACAACCTCTTCATCCCATGTTTTCAAAAATTCTCCGCTACGGCTCCATCGTCGCTGCCATCGCCGGTATCTATCTCATGGTCCAAGCCCTCCAAGCCCAGGCAAAAAATCAGCCTGTGCTGGGTGGTGACCCACCTGTCATGCCACCTGAAAAGCCCTTCAAACAAAGCGTCGCCGCCACCGGCATCCTGGAAGCGCTCAGCGAGAACATCGCCATCGGTGTCCCTTTACCCGGTCTCGTCACCGAAGTCTTTGTCAAGGTGAACGACACGGTCGAAAAAGGCGGACCCCTCTTTAAGCTCGACGACCGCGACCTCCGCGCCGAGCAGCTCTCCACCCAGGCCCAACAGGAAATCTCACGCGCCCAGATCACCGTCAGCGAGGCCCAACTCGCCAAGCTGGAATCCCAGCTCGCCCGCCTAGAAGGGGTGTCGGATGCCCGCGCTGTCAGCCGCGACGATTTGGAAAACCGCCGGCAAGACGTGGCCGTTTCCCGCGCCCAACTCGTCGCCGCCAAGGCCCAGCTCACCGCCTCGGAGACTTCCCTCCAGCGCATCGCCCTGCTCATCGAGCGGCTCACCGTTAGCGCCCCGCGGGATGGCACCATCATCCAGGTGAATGTCCGCGCCGGCGAGTATGCCGCCACCTCCCCCAAATCTCCGGCGATCATCCTAGGAGAAATTGACAAGCTCCAGATCCGCGCCGACGTGGACGAGCAGAATGCCAGCCGCATCCGAGAAGGACAGAAAGCCTACGGCTATCTGAAGGGCGACCCGACGATCACCTTCCCGCTCGAATTCATCCGCATCGAGCCCTACGTCATCCCCAAGATCTCGCTCACAGGTTCTAGCACCGAGCGCGTTGACACCCGGGTCCTTCAAGTCATTTACGCCCTCGACCGACCGGCAGATGTTCCGCTTTATGTCGGCCAGCAAGTGGATGTTTTCATCGAGGCACCTGAGAGAAAGTGAGAACCGGCAGCCCATCCCTTCCAACCGTTTCCAACCAAGTCATGAATCACCGCTATCTGCTATTACCAGCTGCCTTTGCACTTTCCTCCTGCATGGTCGGCCCGGATTTCCAGCTTCCGGGAACGATGAAGACCACCAAGTGGAAGGAATCCCAAACCACCGTCGCCACCCGCCTGCCGGACGATTGGTGGCGGCTTTTCAACGACCGCGAACTCACCCGGCTGGTCGACCGCGCGCTCGCGGCCAACAACGACCTCGCCGCCGCCAAGTCCCGCGTCGACACCGCGCGCGCCCTCGTCGGCGTGGACCAGGCGAAACTTTTCCCCACCCTCGATCTCAACGGCTCGGCAGGCGTCTCCCGCAGCTCCGCCGACGCGCTCCGCGGCAACCTGCCGCCCGGCGCGAGTGTCGATCTCCAATCCGAGCGCTATCGCAGCACCTTCGATCTCGCCTATGACCCCGACCTCTGGGGCCGGAACAAACGCGCCATCGAATCCTCGTCCGCTCAAGCAGCCGCCGCCGAGGCTTTGCTCGATTCCCAACGCCTCGGCATTGCCACCGAGGTCGCCCGCCAGTATTTCCTCCTCCGCGGACTCGACTCACAATACGCCGTGCTCGTGGGCACCCTGAAAAGCCGCAAGGACTCCTTCGACATCCAGAAATCCAGAGCGGACGCCGGCCTCACCGATGGCCTCGCCACCAGCCGCGCCCAGACCGAAGTGGACCTCGCCGAGAATGATCTCGGCGTCGTCGAGCGCCAGCGCGGCTCCGCGGAACACGCGCTCGCCGTACTATGCGCCACCGCTCCATCCGATTTCGGCATCGCCCGCCGCGTTTCGGAGAGCGCGCTGCCCGTCATCCGCCCCGGACTCCCGGCCGCCGTTCTCAACCGCCGCCCGGACGTGCGCGCCGCCGAGCAGGAACTCCGCTCCGCCAGCGCGAACATCGGCGTCGCGGAAGCCGCGTTCTATCCGAACTTCGTGCTCAGCGCCGGCGGGGGATTCGAATCCATCGATGTCACCCGATTCCTCAACTGGGAAAACCGCATACTCTCGCTCGCCGCCGGAGTCGCCGCGCCGATCATCGACGGCGGCACGAATCGCGCGAACTATCAGGCAGCCCGCAGCCGCTATGACGAGGCGCTCGCGAAATACAAACAGTCCCTGCTCATCGCCCTGCGCGAGGTGGAAGACGCGCTGGTGGACCTCAAAGGTCTCGCCAAATCCCGCTCCGCTTTGGAACGCGCCCGCACCAGTTCGCAGGACACCATGAAACTCTCGCAGGAACGCTACAACAAAGGCCTTACCAGTTACTTCGAGGTGGTCGACGCCGAGCGTGGTGCTCTCCAAGTCGAACTCGCCCTCAGCCAGATCGAAGCCCAGCAGCGCATCACCTTCGCAGCCCTCGCCAAGGCCCTCGGCGGCGGATGGAGCGGAAAATAATGAAGATTACCGGAATAATGGCGGTGACTACCCACTTGCCACCCGCTCACCCCATCGATTGAGTTACCAAGCTGAAGGATTTGAGAAGGTGGCCCGAGACGGATTTGAACCGCCGACACGTGAATTTTCAATTTTACGCTCTTTCTTGTTACAATTTGGTAGTGAATCGGTTAATTCCTGAAAAAACATCCAATTCCGTTATTTTCTGGCTTTTTAAGCAAGCTGTGGCAAGGCTTACACATGCCGCGCCGCCCCAAATTCAATCACAGAAAAACGCCGGACGGATGGGTGATCAACGTCCCCGCAACTATCACTGCCACTGGAAAGCGTGAACAACATTTTTTTCACACCCGTGACGCGGCCAAAGAATACGGATCGAAGCTTCGCGAGAAGTTTTTCGAGGATGGTGCAAAATCGAACGCGATCACCCCGAGCATGGCAGAGGACGCCACCGCCGCCGCCGCCGTGCTCGCTCCGTGGGGATTGTCGCTACTTGAAGCCGCTCGTTTGGTCGCTTCGATGCGGAAAAAAGAAAACGCGTCGTGCTCTGTGAAGGATGCCATCGCCGCTTGGATCTTATCTTGCGAAGGACTTCGGGCACCGACACTCGCCACCTACAAGAACACCACCAAACGATTCGAGGCCGCGCTTGGCACCCGCATCATTTCCGCGCTCGAATCCGACGACATCCAAAAAGGTCTTGGCCTCGTCGGCACATCGGGAGCCGCAGCCGCAAATCATTACCGGGTGGGGCGGGCATTCTGGCGATGGTCGGCAAAAAAGGGATGGTGCGATATCAGGATTTTCGAGCGCGTGGAGATGCCACGCGCAGGCAAAAAAACGGATGTCGAGTTTCTCTCGGTTGACCAATGCAAAAAGCTTCTCAGCACCGCAGAAGAGCATTTTCCGCAAGCGGTAGCATCCTACGCTGTCCTTTTGTTCTCGGGGCTTCGTCCATCGGAATTCGCCCGCCTGAGAACCGAGGACGTTTCGGCTGATGGAATCGAGATCAATGCCGACTCGAAAATTGCAAAGCGCCGCCACATCACCCCAATCGAAACGCTCAAGGAATGGCTGGCAAAATACCCGTTCGAGCGCGTTTCGAACTGGCGGCGTGTGGATCAAGTCGTCCGATACCTGGCAGGATGGGACGTGTGGACGGATCCCGATTTCTTCACCCCTCCCCCATTAAATGAGAAAACAGGACCTCGCCTGCCATGGCCGCAGGACGCTACCCGACACACCTTCGGAACTTACTCGATCAACGGCGGAGTGACACTCGACCATTTCTTATGGGAATTTGGACACTCCGGGAACACCCGCACGCTCAAGACCCATTACCTCGGCCGAGCATCGAAGAAGCAGGCGCTCGACTTCTTCGCCATCCGCCCCGACGGCAAGATCGCCACCCCAACCCAGCTCGAAGCTGTGGATGAAGGCGCATGAATATGGAGAGCGGAAATCCTGACGCATCTGGATTTTCTCGCGCACTCAATACTTCCAAAAAACAATCTCCTCATATTCACGACAGCCCGCTAAGCAAGCTCCGCCAACAGACAGAATTAGCCACTTAAATGCTACAGGCAAAACCACATCGGCCCATGACCATTATCGAACCACCCTACAAATTGATCCGCACAAGAGTAAGCGAGATCGAATGGCGCTTTGAGGAAAGCCAAGAAGCATGGGCAGCAACGGATCAATTCGATGCTGTTCTTGAAAAGGGCCGTGCGACGGGAAAACTTAGCCCCCTTCTTCGAGAATTTCTGAAGAAATTCCCATGGCACTTCGATGCCCTCACGCACTACGCAATGTGCAAGCGTTACGAGAGAAAATTCCTCGATGCTTACGCATACGCTCGAACTGCGGTTGGTACCGCAAAGGAAGCCTTTCCAGATGATTTCGATCCCGCCGGCCAACAAATTCCCGGAGGCTTTGTCGAAAATCGGCCGTTTCTGCGGGCCTTGCACGAATTGATGCAATGCCGCGAAACCTTGGGAGATAATGTCGGAGCTTCAAAAATCGGATACGAAATTCTCTCATTCGACGTGATGGATAGAATGGGGGCACGTACCGAGCTACCCAAATATCTGCTTCGTATGGGCCGATACCAAAAAGCTTTGGAACTTTTTGAATCACCAGAGTTCGAAGGAACATTTCACCGATCAAACTACCTCCTCCCGTTGGTTCTGCTTCACATCGGTCGCCGCGAGGAAGCAATCAAAACCTTTGATGAATGTCTCCACACGCCACAAACAGCCCGATATTTGCTCAATCCCATGCTCCCAATGCCTCCATCGGACTCTCCTTTTGGAGGCGTCACTTCAGGGAGCGAATTGGAAGGCTACTTTTGCGCTCAGGAATATAGACCTCTCTATTTCGAATGTGATGAAGCATTAAACCTGTTGATTGAAGCTTCGAAAAAAGTGGAGAAAGCAGGGTGGCCTCGATATTTTCCGCCGGCTCGAAAATTGGATGATGCGCCTCAATGAACTCGCCCGCCCGATCTCCCAAATGTTACCGGCGACGGTTATTATTCCCCTCCACCAACGGAGAAATGAATGATCGATATCCAAAAAACGCCTATCGAAGGTTACCTTCGCTTGCCCCAAGTTCTAAAAATCATACCAGTGAGTCGAAGCACTTGGTATCGAGGTGTCAAATCGGGGATCTACCCCCAGCCGGTGAAACTCGGAATCAGAGCTTCGGGGTGGAAAATTGATGCGGTGAAGAACTGCGTCACCGACCTGGAGAACGCCTCACGCTGAAAATGCACAATTTCAACCACGAGGGAGCGCAGCGGACAGGGAGGAACAGGCTATTTCAAAATCCTTCGTCAAGTTGAACGGATGATCACGGATAGAACAGAAGCGTTGAAATACAAAAAACAAAATCCAAGTTTTCTCTTATCCGTGCATCTCCGCTAAACCCGCCGTCAATAAAAATCTGCTTCCACCTTCAATTGAAATTGACTCAAGAATCCCAAAAATCGAAGAAGCCCGATGGTCATCTACGGCCCGTGTTTTTTGCTGTCGGCTTCACAGCACTGGCCATAGTGACTTTTCGTTTCCACAAATCATTCGGCCAGGCATTTGAGAAGATGCAGGACACTCAGGAAAGGGATCGGCTTCCAAGAGCGCGGATGATGGCCGAGCGAAACGACCGAACGCACGCCTCCAAGCGTTTGAGAGAAAGCAGTAGAAAAGACCGCCGGGCAGAGTTGAAGGAGTGGATAGCAAAGCTTGAGGAACCCAGTGAAGATCACCGGAAGACTACCGAGTTAAGGGAGAAACTCCATCGGGCACTGGTGCACTGGGCCAAAGTGGATTTACAGGCAGCATCTGATTTCATCGAAGGAAGCATCCTCGCAAAAAAAGGTAACTTCTGGATGACAGGAGTACTGCGAGGGCTTGCGGAATCCAATCCGCAGCAGGCGTTCGCTCACGGTCTCAAACTCAATGCGGAGCGGGAAAAATACACAGTAAATCCCGAAGCTTTATTAGAAATGGCGACATTGTATCTAGGAGCAAAAGAAGTAGTCGTAGCTATGTCTCAAACAAGCCTGACGGGAAGTCCATTCGAAGTGAAATGTTTGTATCCCGGAGACACGGATTTTCAGAAAATTGGCGATGCGATTGTCGCAAAGCATCTTGCCGTAGCTGCGGAGGGGAAAACTTGGCAACCTTCCGTGATGCCCATGAACTTTGTGACAACGTGGGCAGCAAAGGATGCCGCAGCGGCTTATGATTACTGCGTAAAGATGAACCCACTCCATCAAGGTGGAGTGGGAAAGGAATGGATCAGCTACGCTCTCGGCACCTCTGGCAGTGGAGGTGAGAACGCAGCGCAGGCGCTCAACGCGCTCCTGCAAGACGAAACCCTAAAGTTTGATCGGGATGAACTCGCTTGTGAGTTTGTGACACGCGGTGTGGAATTTTCGGTAATTTTGCTGGATGCTCTGAGCGATGTACCAGATGAGGCGCGAGACCTGATGGGACAGGCCGCCATGGATCGGGTGACGCGCAACGAAATGGGACCGCAAACTGGAGAAATCGCTGCGTGTCTGAAAGTCATGGTCGGGGATGAAGCGCGTTTCTCAGCGGTGAAGTTTCTCGCCACCGAATACATCCCTAAATACGCTGAAGAAGCGGTGCAACACCTACGCGGCATGGGTTATCAAGGTGAAGCCTTTGAACTGAAAATGGCCACCTATCTGAGAAAATAAAAAGGCGGTCGCGCGTCCGCTAAAGGCAAGCCTTGACTGTGACACATCGACAACACTTGCAAAGTGTTGAAAGGCACAGGGCCAAAAACAGGGCCAAAATTTATACCGCATTGATATTCTTGTTATAATTCAAAGCCTTATAGGGCAAAGAAATGTCCCTCTCGAGTCACCATTCTTACTTTTTCTTAACGTTTTGGAATGCCCCATAAAGTACCTCTAAGGGTTGCAGGCATTGGCTTTCACAAATTCAGTACGTCTCGTTGAATGTCGCAAGATCCCACTGAAGCACAGAAAAAACAGGGCAAAAAACAGGGCCAAAATCGACGACCTATTGATCTCACCAATGTGACTATACTACTATATATCTTGTAGTATGAAACTCACAAATAAAAAGATTCGAGGGATCAAGCCCGAGCAGAAACCACGGAAAATGACCGACGGTGAAAGCCTGTTTCTATTGATCCATCCGAATGGTTCGAAATACTGGCAATTCGCATACCGTTTCGGGGGAAAGGAGCGGAAGCTTTCAATCGGAAAATACCCACTTGTGAATTTATCTGAAGCAAGACTCGCAAGAAGTGCCGCTCAAAAGCTGCTTGCACAGAACATCGACCCGAGTGGTAATAAACAAAAGGAGCGCCTACTTGCCGAGTATCGAGACAGAAATTCGTTTTTGGCTGTTGCAGAGGAATGGCGGGAGCTTAACAGCACGAGGTGGGCTGAGAAAACTAACGATAAAATTTGGGGTCGTTTAGAGAACCATGTATTTCCTTATCTGGCCAAGAGGCCAGTTTCAGATATTTCTCCCCCAGAAATTTTGGCGGTCATCCACAGAATAGAACGAAAAGGATTAACGACAATGGGTCGCAGGGTTTTGCAAATTTGCTCAGCAATCTTTCGATACGCCAAGATTACCGGGCGAGTTACCGTAAACCCAGCTACAGACCTTTGTGAAGCGTTGAAACGCCACAAAACTGTGCATTATCCAACTTTGGACGACAGCAAGCTCGCCCCATTTCTCCATGCCCTTGATGACTTGGTAGCCACTGAACAAAACAAGATCGCATTTCTGCTTCTATTGCACACGGCTGTTCGGACTGGGGAGTTGCGACACGCGAGATGGGAACATTTCGATATGGAAAAACAGGAGTGGAATATTCCAGCGCATTTCATGAAAATGAACAGAGACCACTTTGTTCCCCTCTCCCGCCAAGTTCTGGATCTGGTTTGCGAATTGAAAAAACTGACCGGCGATGGTGAGTGGCTATTTCCTAGCCGACAAAAGCGAACCAACCTGGTTATGAGTGACGCTACTATACTGCGTATGATCAAGAGAATGGGCTACCACGGCCAGGTTGTGGGACATGGATTCCGATCAATGTTTTCGACGACCTTGAATGAGGCAAATTTCAACCCAGACGCAATCGAAAGGCAGCTCGCGCATTGCGAGAGGAATGCAGTGAGGGCAGCCTACAATCGTGCCGAGTACCGCAACGAGCGTATCGAGCTGATGCGATATTGGTCTGACCATCTGGATAGCCAACACAAGCCAGGGATGTCAAAACCATAGTGAAATAGAGCGTGTAGCTTCGCTTCTTCAGGTTACTGAACAACGTCTCGCTGCCTCAACTTATCCGCTAGGATCATCTCCTCCGCCAGACATCCTTACTCACAGCCTGTTTTACCAACTCCCAAGAGGCCAGCCCACCCATTTTCCCATCATCCGATCAATTCTCAATCTATTTCAGGTTGATGACTTCCGTATGTTTACATCTTTAAGTAAAATTTAATTCAAGTTAATTACACTTAACTGAAATAAACCAACAGGAGTGAGTATGACCAATGAAGGCGATTTCAAGACACGAAAAGGAACCCCTATCGACGAAACCGAAGAAGATCTTTGCAGAGCACTTTGGCTAGCGGTAGCTATACAGGCAATCATCGACGCGACCAGCAAGAGCCGCAAGAAATCAGCCATAAAGGAAAAGAGCCAGGCATTGCTATGGCTCGCTGACAACGCCGATGAAGATAGCGATTTGGCATTGATATGCGATCTGGCAGGCATTGATTTCAGAATGCTTAGAAAGAAATTTAAGCAGGTGCTTCGAAATCCATCAGATTCAATCGATTTCCGCTGCCTCAAAAAAGCCGGCATTGAGAATCGAGGTGCGGAATCAAGAAAACGCTATTTTGCGAGAGTCCGCAAAAATTCTCGTCTCAAGCGGGAGCGAGACCTCAGAAAAAGCGAGGAAGGTGCTACTTTGTTAGTCCTCTCTCCGTTTTGCGAATTGAAGCAAGATCACACGAAGGAACTAAAATGTGTTTCGTAGAGCTGTCATCACTTACCCACCTCCCGACGGGGAATCTAATCGAGATTGCTCGTCGAGACTACTATATCGAATAGCACAGCTCCAACTTCAACTTAACTAAGGTTTATGAGCGATCTGTGGAAGTTTGCGTCGCAAAGCGTTTTCAAAACCAGTGATGCACAACTCCGACATAAATTCAGACTTTGCGTCGTGTTCCGCCAAATCCTTCGGATAAGCACGAGCACTGGTTGGGTCGGTGGGTCGGGCTACTCCCAATGCGTTTCCAACCGTTGATAGCATTTGCTTGTGCATCCGCTGGGTAAGTCTAGACAAATGTGGAGGTTCTTCCGTAAAATCTGCTCGATACCGAGAATACGATACCAATCCCTTCCTGCCTCCATTTAGAGCCAAACCGAAAACAAAATTGCTCTCTTGTGAATAAATATCTGCCTCTGTAATACCTAGTATGATAGCTTCTTCGATATTTTTGAAATCTTCAGTTACAATCAAACTTTGTTCCATCAATTTCTCAGCGTCCCACTGCTTATTGTGGCCTTGAAGAAAAGCCACAGCTTCCTCGAACTGCTTTAACTGTTCAACACTCTCGCTTTTACTAATAGCCTCTCTCGCAATTTTGATAACGTCTATTGAGGCCAGTTTTGCAGGTGTGTTAACACCTTTTGATTGAAGGGCAACCTTTAATTCCGGAGCCAACCAATTCAACTGCTTAATCAATATTTCGGTCGTCCATCGATCAAGCGCACTACGATTCGGTTCTCCAAGAGGAACAGAACGTTCGAAGATCACAACCGGAATTCCCAAAACCTCTGTAAGTTTTGTCAAGGAGGCCTGCAAAGCCACCTCATTCACTTCACCAACTCGAACGAGACATATCCATGGACCCTCAGATGGAGGTATCGCAGGGTGAATAGGAGCAACTTTATTTCCAAGTAATGTCATCGCTTTGTGCGTCAGATCATCTGATTCGGAGCGAATGACTACCATTTCAGCAATTTCTTCTGCTTGCTTTTTTTGATCTAATTCAACTAAAACTTCTGCATACGCCAACTGCTCTTCCAGTCGCCAAGGTGCGAGTCTTAAGGCTCCGGCGAAAAAAAATGCGGACTCTTGAGCAGATCGCGCCTTCAGTGCGTGCGCAGCGGCAAAAACCTTTCCAGCCTCCTTGCTCGCACGCACGTTGTCAGCATCCGCTAAAACTAGATTTGCGGTTCGAACAAGGTCATCCAGCGCGATCCCACGATTCTCCTCACCAAAGCAGATCCCAGACAAAATGATGTTCGATAAAACCAGTGAACCTATAACAGTTTGTATGATTTTAATGCTCAATTATTTATCAATGTTAAGGATTACTTGTGACTGTCGATTAATTGATCTAAATCCGACAAAACAGCAGAAGCCTGAAAAGTCCAAAAAACAAGCGTTTTAGGCACATCACTATTTGAGTGATTTAACACAATGCCTTTATAAAATATTCTATTTTTGGTGGATATTCCGACAATCTCACTTCGTTCGAGACGAAATTCAGAAGTAGGTGATTGCAGAATAATGTGATCCTGTCCGACGACAAGCTTCGCGAATGGATATGAAATATTTCTTCGGCTGAGAACGCCGTCACCCCATAATAGACCTCCTTTGTATTCTTTCATATCTTATTTCAGTCTGGCTTTGGTCACAGGTGGGACATAACCAGGAATCGGTCTTGGCGTTCCAAAAACAGAGGGTGTTGGTGGGCTAGCTGGTGCCGATGGCCATGGTTCTGTCGTCCAACCCGCCGTTCCAGTAACATTCGCGTGCCCCTCTACCGGAGTTCCGCCCCCAACTCCTAGATTTAATGATATTCCTTTGAAGGTTGTTGTGTTCACTGGAAAGTTGTTTCCATTCGTATTCCCTAGCCCACCAACGTAGTCTATACCTCCTACCACTAATTCCCCGCCAGAGACACCAACTTCAAACCCTGGTCCTTTGAGATTGTTTACGTTTGCCGCATCAGTCAGTTGAACAAAAACCGCACCACTTCCTCCAGCCCCCGCCGCTATTCCGCCACCCCCGCTGAATAATAAGCCCGAACTCCAGCCAGTGAATGGATTCCAGCCGCTTTTACCAACATACAACCCGGCCGATCCAGTAAGCCCAAGAAGCACCCCTCCACCTGCTTGTAGTCCAACTCCAAAAGTGGCTAAGCCAAATGGGTCAGATTTACTGATCGGATTGCCATCTGCATAGGCGAACCAGTTCGGCCCGCCGCTGAAGCCGATGGGGTCGGAGTTTAGGAAGCGCATGAGATACGGGCTGTAGTATCTCGCTCGCATGTTGAGCAAACCGTTGGAGTCGGTTTGGACTCCGGCTTGGCCGTTGTAGAGGAAGGGCGTGTCCATGTCGCCTTCCTTCCAGAAGGTGATGCCGTAGGCACTGTATTCGGCGCGACCGATGAGTTTTCCGGTGCCGTCAGTTCTCGCGATCGTGCTTCCGACCTGATCGAAGTGGTAAGTCTTGGTGGCGTCGGATTGGTCCGCTTCGTAAAGCAAACCAAGCCCGTAAACGTAGTAGGTTTTCGCGCCGCTTGGCTGGATTCGGATGAGGAACTTGCCGCTCGGGTCGATGACTTCGCGGGTGATGCCGGTGGCATTGGTAAAGTTGCGTCGGCGTCCCTCCGCGTCGTAGATGTAGGAGGTTCCCGCAGCGCTGATGAGCTGGTTGCGGGAATTGTATCCCAAAGCAACGCTACCGGAAGTCGGAGTGATCGGGCCTAGGGTCATGTTGCCGTCGGCATCATGAGTGACGGACTGGCCGCTTGCGGTCAGGAGACGATTATCGTCATCGTAAGTGGCCGTGAATGTCGGGTGTTGCCAACCAGAATTGACGAGCGGAGCGCGGAAACGGGATTTGATCTGACTGGCAGCATCGTATTGGAAGGCAAGGTAAGAAATGAGCTTACCCCCTCCACTTTCCTTGATTGAGGTGAGCTGATTCGCAGCGTCATGGGCAATCTGATTAGCGGTGCCGTTTGGCCGGGTCATGCCGGTAAGCCTGCCAAGGCGATCATATGAATACGTGGTGATGCGGCTTGACCAGTCGGTTACGCTTTCCAACAAATTACGGGAATTATAGACGTAAATGACCTGTTTGCCGGCGGGATGCGCGGCGTCCGCTGGATAGGTAAGACGAATCAGGTTATTGTTGGCGTCGTATTTGTATTGGATGAGATCACCATCCGCAGTGGTGAAGGTTTTGAGCCTGCCACGTTCGTCATAAGTCCGGGTAATGGTGGCGGCACCTTCAACCACAGTCTCTGGCAAACCGCTATCGTCATAGCCGTAGGTGATGGATCCGGCAGGATCGATTTTGGATGAAACGAGGTTTTTCCCGTTGTAAGCAAGTGTCGTGGTCTGGGTGGAGGGTTCCTGGATGGTTCTGACCTGATTGTTGTCGAAATAGGCAGTCACCGTGTTCTTACCGGTGGGCGTCGTGGATGAAGTGGGCCGCTTGGCATCATCGTAACCGAATAGATAAAACTTTCCGCGACGGTTGGTCAGCTTGGTGAGGTTACCAATCCGATTGTATAATGAATCGGTATGCTTGTTCAGCGCATCCGTTGCACGTTCTTTCTCGCCACGTTCGTTCCAAACCGATTTGGTGAAACGGTTGAGCGGATCTTTGATGTCGGTGATCTGACCGTTCTCATCGTAAAAACTTTCCGTGCGCCGGATGAGAGGATCAATGACGGCGGTGGGTCGATGGGCAGCGTCATATTCGGTGATGGCGGTGTGGCCGAGTGAATTGGACGAACCTGTTGCCCAGTCTCTGATGTCATAGGCTGATGTAATGACATTGTTGCCTGCTGGCAGTGCGGGAAAGGTGCTCGCAAGGTGGTTTGTCAGGGCGTTGTAGGTATGGCTTGTGACATTTGATTTCGCATCGGTCGTGCTTTCCAGATTCCCCGCATCGTCATATGCGTTCGTGATCGTGGCAGCGGGTTCCCCGACGATGGTCGGGAGCGTGCTGGTGAGAGGCTGGCGGCGCTTGTTATAGGTATTGGTGACGGTGCGCCCTTCGGGATCGGCGATGGTCAGGACATCACCGCGAGCATTGCTCGTCATACTCTGGAATGTTGCATCCTGGTAAGTAACTTTGTTCGGATTCCCGAATGCATCATACAAGGTCGTTGTCGTCTTGTTCTCGGCATCTTTCACGGTCCACAGCAAACCATTGGGATGATAGGTGTATGAAATGGCGTGGTTGAGTTGATTGGTCAGCGTATCAAGCTGATGCGTTGCGGTATAGTCGAAATAGGTATTGTCACCCATCTTGTCATTGATGCGTTCCAGCCGGAGTTGTGTGTCGTAGAAGTAGTCGGTAATTTCATCCTGTGGATCGATCTCCTGGACGAGATTGTTATTGGCATCGTATTCAAACGAGCTGAATTCGAATTTGGGAGTGGTGGAGAGGATCAGATGGTCCTGCCCGTCATAGGCCATACCAGTGGTGTTACCCAGGGCATCGCCAACCCCAATCGAACGCCCGCGATCATCGTAGTAAAAGAGCCGTTTTGCTCCTGTCGGGTCTTCTTCGATATTGATAAACCCGGAGTAATGGAGCTTCCAGACACGGGAATTGTCACCCATGCTTTTCTGCTGAACCACACGACCTCTGGAATCGAAAAAGTTTTCGGTAATGGTCCTGTTCAGGGGGTCTCGAAGCCTTTGAATCTGATGATCCGTATCGTGATCATAGTGCCAGATTTTACCCTCAGCGTCCGTTGCTGCGATCAGGTCACCCGCCGGGGAATACCCGTAGCCCACGCTCCGGCCGGTGCCGTCCGACACAGTGGCAATGCGACCACCGCTCCAGCCGAGCGTCAAAACCCGTCCGTAGCTGTCAGTCACGGATGTAAGATCAGCGCCTGAGTAGGCGAAGTCAGCTTGGTTATTGTGCAAATCCCTGATGGATTCTATCCAACCGTCCGTTCTGAAGGTAATGGTCGCGCCGTGGCGTTTGGTCAGTTTGTATTGGTTGCTGACTTTGGCGAGGGTCATGGTCGATCCAGCCGGCGGCGAATAGGAGCCGTCCGGCATTTTCACGAATTCGATGGTATCGGCACCCATGGTGATACTGACACCATTGTTGGTGATCTGATCCGTGGCCCATTGTGCAATGAGGGTTGGAACCGCCCACGCCTTTGCAGTGGTGGTGCTGCCATAGACATCGCGGGCCACTGCCGCTGCCACCAACCAAGGAACCATCTGAGCGGGTGTGACTTCACCCAAGGAGCCTTTGATCGAAGTGCGGACGACCGCGCGCCCGTAATAATTGTGTGTCCAACCGTATCCGAGGCCCGGTGCATCATCGAAACGGCGGTTCGCGTCGTAGTGACGGGAAAAGCTCAGGCCGCGTGGCTCGGCGGTTCCAAGTTGGAGGTCGAGCTTGTCCAGATTGAAACTACCCGTGGCCATGTCCACCGGATCGGCTGCAAAATAACGCGGGGTGTTTGAAGTGTAAGGAACATTCTGGGTGGAACTTCCGTTATGGTAAAACCCAGGTTCCGAGAGACCGAGGTTAACCAAAGGAGCGCTGCTGACAAAACCGTTCTGTGAGTTGAAAGCGCCTTTGTAACCACCGGAAATATAGAGCTGGGTCGCACTTCCCGTTTGAGCCGCATAGCCGCTCCCGGTCCACGATCCGATCACCAGGTTACCCACCTCCGGCACAAGAATCGTGCCGCCTGCTGCGACCGAAGCATCGAGCGCCGCAAGCAAATTGGCGCTGAAGCCGGTGAGTTGCCCCCTGATATTGGCACCAGTTGACCAGTTGCCGCTGTTCGCACGGAAGATCCGCTTATCCGCCTGATTGGCAAGGTGCAGCATCTTGATGGTGGACGCGGCCTGGTTTGCGGTTCCCTGCGTCTGCTCGATCACAGAATGCTCCATCGCACTTTGAAACATCGAACCTACTGGAACGATATTCGACATCTCAGAGGTGGTGGCGCGGGATACGTTGGAATATTGCTGGGTATCAACGTCGATATAAAACGCCTCTTCTTGGCCGACACGACCAATTCTGTGGTGGGATGCGTGAGAGACATTCGTATTGGCGGAGACAAGGAGATCACTCAGTTCTGTTTGATAAAGCCAATTCAGTCCGATGATGTTGAGGACTTCAGTTCGAACCTCCCTTGAGCTCTCAAGCAAATTATTCCTCAAATGACGATCAAGCTTTTCCTGGCGCAAGCGCATGAGCTTGCCGTTGACATCGAAGCCATAAGGAAGTGCATACGCGAAATCCGCTCCCTTGCGGTAGTTCCGGACGTTGAAACCCTTATTCTTTCCAATGGACTGCTTGACGTAAGCCGAGCCGTTCCAAACCCATTCGTAGTGATCGTGGGTAAACTCCAGTTTGATATCGACCCCGGCCAGAGGAACATTCTCAGTTCTCCAAATCGTATCTTCCAGATAAAGGTTCGCCGTGCTCCCACCACTACCACTGAAGGTAAGTGCCAGCTTCTGGCCCATGAGTTCCGGCGATTTGATAGTTCCCGTGTGATAAGTGGTGGTGAATGTTTTGCTGGTATAATTGTAAACTCCCAACGTGATATTCAGCTTCGCCATGTAGCTCTCCGGAAGCGCCGAGACGGTCAAGATACTCGGATGCCATGGAGTTGGCACGGCACTGATTGTGAAAGCTTGATTGAAGTTGGCGATTTCTCTCTGAGCGATCCGGCGTCCTTGGAGAAGCGTATCAATTGCTGCCGTAGGTCGATTCGCCCGCAGCCAGGAAGTCGCAGCGGTTGACAGGGTTGCCAATTGAGTGGCGATTGCCGGTTCGCTGATTTGCTTAATTGAATTCGTGCCGATTGAGCCGGTTCCGGCTGTTCCGCCCGCCGCGTTCAAGAATGTGGTCCTGTCGTAGCCGGATGCGGAAAGGAAGTTCGTTGGATCGAATTCAATGTGACCTTTCAGGCTCGGATCGATTTCATAATTGGTTCCGCCGATGGTCACCCGCACCCAAACATGGTCGAATACAAAATTGTCGCCGTCCACATAGGAGACGATCGGATAGCCTCTCGGCGTCAGAAATGTGCTGGCATTGATGAACTGGCGACCTTGCAGGACGGTGAACCCAGAGGGCAGCGCCCCACCGAAGATTGCAATAATCTGAGCATCAGTCTTGTCGGCAAGGGGGTATTCCGTAAGTCCAAGCCAAGTGCTTAGAGTGGGATAATGGAAAATTGCAGGACCAATTTTGTAGGATGCCTCATAACCAGAAGCCCGCAATAATGATACAAGTAGCGAACTGGTATCGAAGGCATTTCCCTTACCTTCCAGCATCGTCATCAACGCACCTTTTTTGCTTCCGTAATAGGCTTGAAAATCGATATGATTGAAAACGTGATTGAAGATCTTGATCGGATCATTTTGCAATCCATCGGCAAGCGATTGAATTTCCGGGGTAATCAAATCCGCTGAATTTCCTCCGGTGAGTATCGGAGCGAGAGGACTTTCTGAAGATTCAAATTCGAGTGAATTGAAACTGAAGGGCGAAACGGGAACCGCCGCGTTGGCGATGAATGTCTCCGAGGAAGATGGCTCACTGTTCGACCAACCCGAGCCGTCGGAGGCATAAAGCAGTCCTGAAAGAAGAAGAAAAGGAATGAAGAAATAGGCTTTCATGTTATTGAGCGTTGAGAAGATTGCCTTCTTCATCAGGCGTGTAGGTGCCGGCACCCACCGGAGCGGTGACCCCAGTGAGACGGCCCGTAAGATCATATGCGAAACCGGATGTCTGTGCGGCACTCGCAGCGGAGTAGTCCGTGTTTGGATTCAGGCCGAGGTCGGCCTTTTCCTTGTTGGTCAATCCGTCCGGACTGAGAATTGCCCCGGGAACTGCGATGCCGAGTCCGCCAAAGTGAAACATTTCCCACCCATCTGCCAGACCATTAGTGTTACTGTCCCCGCCAGCACTGTTTTTATCCAGAGGATTGGTGAAAATCGTTTCAACCTCGTAGTAGTTGGGAATTCCGTCATTGTCGAAGTCCGCGTCGCGAGCCTGCTGGAGCGTCGTTGCCGTAGTGTCATCCACATAATGAAGCCGGGCGAAAAGCTTTTGCGGACTGGATGCCATGAAATACTCGTGTCCTCCGATTCCGAAAGCCATGAACGGTGCGAAGTGCCAGGTCACCAAATCGGATGACCATTGGTAGAAGTAAGTGCGCTGTGCGACTCCCGGCCATTCAGATTTCCAATTACCTCCTGTCCAGGGGATGAAGGTCATTTGCTCTGGGAGCGGATCGGCGGTGAGCGAACCGGATGCGATTAGCAATAAGATCGCTGTTCCTGGAAGTTTGATGGGAAAATTCATGGTTGGTTTTGGTTCCAGCTTAGTTGCCTTGCGTTTCGTCACGTTTCCAGAACCGGATCACGATGTCTTCGGGAACCGGAGGATTCGCGAGGAGATAAGCGCGTCTTTCCGCATACGCCTTTTCTCTGGCGTGAAAAGCCGCTTCCATCTTGATCCCTTCCTTCCGATACAGATCATGGACTTGGGACAGCGTATCCATCGCATCCCCTTTCGTATCACCTTCTATCACCACGAATGACGGGCCACTGATTGCCAAATCCGGCAGCTCTGGAATTTCCGGATCATCGTAATCATGCCCTTGTCGGGCAAGTCGCTGGCGCATCCGGTAGGTGTCGGTATTGCCGATTCCCATCAGCAGGCCGCGGTCACTGAACGTCCCATCAGTTTCCTTGACGCGGTAGGTTGAAAACCCGCAAAAGTGGTTGAAGTCAATATTTGTCCAAGCGGAGATCTCCCCTTCGACTCTTCCGTTGGGATAAATCCGCAGCAAGGTGCGAGAATGGTTATACACGGTTGCCGACACGAAAATCAATTCCGTCCCACGGTATTTCTCCCGCAGCTCTTCCATTCTGGCAATTACCACCGGATCATCCGGTGCTGTCACGGGAAGTGGCGGTGGTGGCTCGGGCAAGCCGGGATCTTCGACCATTTGCACCGTGACGTTGATGGTTCCCTTGATCGGAGGGAGATCGGGCATTTCCGAAGCCTCGGTCACATCCATTTGCTTGGTGCTGGAAGTCAGAACCTTGAAATCGATTGGCTCCGGTTTCGGGGCTGGTTCCGCCCTCGTGCCGTCGGCAATCGGGCCGGGGATTTCCACCTCCCATTTGAGCGGGATTTCTTCCTGCCCGCGTAATGGCAGCAATACTCCAAGCAAGGCGATGGAAACAGTCAGGGGTTTCATGATTGAGGGTAGTTTCTGTATGAATCAGACGATGTCGATTTAGTTCGGGAATAAGATTGCGGCGATTTTGACACGAATTTTGATGCGAGATTTGAATGGTTTGCTGAATCGGATTTGCAGTCGGAAATTCGGACCAATTCAACGAGTTTCCATCAGAGCCAGCATGAACCGAGAATCCCCAACTTTGGGGACGAGCAGGTCAACTTCACTGGCAGATTGAAGAAGGAAGGAAGGCGCAACAAGCAAAAAATGGAACGCTAGCTTTCCCCATCTGTCAGAACCTCGTCGTTTCATGTGCGGAAAGCTATCTTTCCATGGAGACTCCGCACTTTCGCAATGCTGTCAGCGCCCAGGTGCGGAAACACCGTTCACGCCAGAATCTGACCCAGCAGGATCTGGCGGGCCGGTGCAATTTGCTTGGATTCGATATTGGTCGGGAGACCGTCTCACAGATTGAAAGAGGAGCCAGAGGGGTTTCCGACCTGGAAATGATCCTGCTTTCCAAGGCCTTGCGAATTCAACTGACGGATCTTGTTCCGAAAAAACTACCGAAATGGAAGAAGGATTTGCGCCCGCCAAACGCCTTTGAATAAAGGGAAACGATTTTCCCAGATGGCGCGTCCCTAGACGCCTGCCCCCCGTTCGCCGCGGACCGGTCTTTTATCCCCGTGCAAAGTAGGCGGCAAGTCGGGCACGCGCTGAAGTCAGGGAATGTTTCTGCCACTCGCCATCTCGCCGCAGGAATCCATCCCACGTCTCCTTGCCCTGCTCCCGACGCTCGATCTGGACGGCGCGGAAGCGGTAGTGTTCCCAAACATCGATCACATGCACCGCGTAGGCCTCTGCCAAGGCCCGGTTGCCCCTGACAATGACCAGGTTTTCGTCATTCGCGTAGGATGCCTTGTAACCGAGGTTGTGGCTCCCGAAGATCACGGTGCAATCGGTGTCGGAGAGCGGATCAATGACCACGATCTTGTCGTGAATGATGGCACGTCCGACCGTCGCCGTTTCCTGTTTCTCGAAAGCGCCGATTAGATCCTTGCTGCTCAGGGCGGAAGCCAGAACCAGGTGGATGTTTTCTTCCTCGAACATGTTCGGCTGGATGACCCGATCTTTCTTGCCATCCCCATCGAGATCCTCCGCCACCCGGTAGTTGGGCAGAACGCTTGCGTCGCTGATAGCACCATAGACCATCAGTGAGCGGTCATCCCTCGCCAGATCAACGGCTTTCGCCACGATGCTATCCTTGCCCTGTCTGCTCGGCATGAAGCAGGCGAAGAAAATCGACTCCTTGGCCTGACGCATTAATTTGAAAACCTCCTGCAAATCCGGGGGAGTTTCCGTTCCCTTACTGACGCGTTTGGTATTTGGCGAAAACCAGACTTTCGCGGTTCCCGCTGCCAAACCCACCGGATCGAGCGCGGTGGCATTGAGCGTCCTCAGCTCCTGCCCCTGGACGTTCTTATTGCCCACCGCAAACGTTTCTTCCGTTCCCTGCTCTTCGAGCAGGTTGGTATCTTCCAACAGTGCTTCCCACTGGCTGCTGAACTGAGCGGCGATTTCCGGCGAGTCGATCACGATGGCATTGTTGCTCTGGCCGCAAAGCCCGGTGGAAGTCCAGTTCGTGCTGCCGGTAATGACTGCCAGAGGCGAACCATCGGCATCCAGAAGCACGCCGAATTTGTTGTGTCCGATTCGGGACGAGGTGTTGAACAGGCGGTGGTAAACCTCGACCTCCTCATCAACGAACTTCGCCCGTGCGTCCTTGTTGGTGGTGTCCCAAGCCTTCGTGTCCTCGTCATGCCCTGCCGTGCTGAGAATCACCTTGGCTCGCTGCTTGTGCTCGACGATGAGCGATACAAGCTCTTGATCCGACAATTCGTAGAGGGCGAGAAGCAGGCTCCCACCGATGTCTTCCGCCCGCTTGAAGAAATCCCTGAACAGCGGCAGCACATCACCCGCCAGATACTTTCTCAGGGCATCATCCGGAGTTTGAATATGTTTCACGATGGACTGCACCAGCTTCTTGCTCGTCAGGTTTTCTCCCGCCTCTTTTTCCAATACCCGTGTCAGCCATTGGCCGGCCAAAATCCCGCTGGTAAAGGTGGCTTGGAATTCCCCGAAGTGCTTGGTGATTTTCACCTCATTGGTCACGAGCCCCTCGTCATGGTAGGACAAGGCAAGCGCGGTGCCTTCATAGTTTTTCTCCAGCGTGACCGGAACCGCTTCCAGCCCGTCGGCAGCGGCAACCAAAGGTCTGATCCGGTAAGTCAGGGCAATTTCGCCTTCGCGCATGGATGCCTGATCGCGACGTTGGCGGACCGTCAAATCACGCCAGGTGAATTTCTGGATCGGCCAGACGCTGGTATCCTGTGGTTCCCAATCCTTATTGGACTGCTTTTTGAAAGGCACCCAGGCTGCAAGGATACGCTCGGTTCCGTCGTCGTAGATCCGCGTCAGCTCGAAGCCGAGACAGTCGGGAATCGCCTCGTCCACCGTCCAGGCAATGAAGGCAACCTGATTGTTGGCGTAGGCTTTGGCGGCGTTAATTGCACTCATGGTTTTGCTGCTTAACAAGTTTGAGAGCACCGGACAAGAAGGCAATCGTGACAGTTCCGATCAAAAAGCCGGGGAAAAGACTTTCCCCAACGGCTACTGCGTGCGCCGCTCCCCATTCTCCTAGGGGACAAATCCCCTAAAACCCCTTCCCGAAATGCGGCCGACAGACCGGGGACGTGGTTCCCACCACCCCAGTCTCGGAAGAGTCGGCCGGATGAGTTTCAAATGCTCCGCGCCACCGCAGCGTGACGGGATGGCCACGCCACCGGCACTCGGTTCCTCGCTTCCCGGTGCCGTGTCCACCCGCACCATGCGCCCGTTGGATTTTAGTCAGGCTCCACACGGCACACCGCACCCCCACCCTGCCACACTCAAAACGCCATCCGGCATAAACCGGCGGTCGCACTTCGTTTGACTCGCCGTCCCCAAGGCGGAAATACCGCCGGGGACTTTATTCCGTTGGCATTCTGAGTCTCCCGCCTCACCTCCCTTCCCCCACTCACAGCCAGCACGCGCAGGGCGCGTGGGAATGCCACCGCCCCGCTTCCATCAAGGGCAAGTTCCCTCCTCTGCGTTCCGGTCGTTCCGATCCTCGCCGTGCTCGCTTCCGCGCTATCGCTTGTGCAGCTCCGCGCGACTCCGGTCTCCACCCTTGACGGAAGCTCCGATGGCCGGCGGCGTTGTTTGGTCGTCTTGATTTCTTCCAAACAAAAAATTCGTTCCTCTTTTTTAGTTCGTTAGTAATCAATGACTTGCGAGCCTTTAAGCCTTGTTGTTAGTGCCGTTTTCAGGTATCTTTTTCTCATCGGTTGGGAGCGCAACGCACTGACCATCAGCCAAAAACGAAAACCACCTATTAACATGATACCTACCTACAAGACCCTTGGCGGATACGGCGATTCCCTACATCGCCCCCTTGAAAATACAGAGCTGCGGGGCTTCGCTCCCTCGATCTTCGCGGAGAACGCGCACGCCCGAACTTCGGACCGATACAGCTTCCTGCCGACTTCTTCCATTCTCGATGGAATGTCGGACGAGGGATGGCTTCCCGTCGCAGCGCAGGAACAGCTTGTGCGCGATCCGTCCCGCGCCGGGTTCCAGAAGCACATGCTCCGTTTCGCGCACCGCGACGACCTCCAAAAGCCCGGCGGCGAGCGCCCGGAAATCGTGATCGTGAACAGCCACGACCGGACCAGCGCCTACCAGCTCCATGCGGGCATCTTCCGCTTCCTTTGCTTGAATGGCCTTGTCGTGTGTGATGAGACGTTCAAGCGGATCAGCATCACGCACATGGGCTTTGATCCGTCGAAGGTCATTGAGGCCAGCGTTCAGATCGCGGAGGGAATCCCCGTTCTGATGAACCGCCTCGACGAAATGAAGAATCTCAAACTGACCGACTCCGAGCGCGAGGCCTACGCGGAAGCCGCAACAATCGTCCGTTTCGGCGATCTTGAGTCCGCGCCGGTCCGTCCGGTGAAGCTCCTTGAACCACGTCGTTACGAGGACAGCGGAAACGACGCATGGCGGACGTTCAACGTGGTGCAGGAGAACGCCACGAAGGGCGGGCAGAAGGACCACGCGAAGAGGAGACCGACTGGAGCCAGGATGCCGCAGAGCCGGGCCGTGAAAGGCATCGATGGCAACGTGACCCTCAACAAAGCTCTCTGGCATTTGGCCGAGAAACTGGTGGAACTCAAACATGGCTGAGAACCCCGGAGAGGGGGACGGGATTTTCCTGCTCCCCTCTCCTTTCTCACGGTTTCCCCATGAAGACCCGCCAAGCCATTCTCTCCGGCCTGATCTACCGCGTGAAGCGCGGGCAGGTTTCCGCCTATTCCAGCCGGCCTTCCCTCTATTGTTGCGCCGTCCCAAGTCAGGACTTCCACCCAGAGACGTGGATCGGTGATTGCTGGCTAACCGATGAACACGGGAACCTCGATCCCGGATTGAATCGCTCGCCGGTGCCGGTCCGCAGGGATTCCCTCGGCCCCGTGATTGGTCGCGCTCCTTCCGCATGAACGGCACAACGACAGCCAAAGTGTCATCGAAACAGAGGCCGCCACCCGACTTTGGGGAACAGCTAATGGCGGAATCTATCAACTCAATCTTGAAAAAATTGCCGGGGAAGTCTCCCCGGGACCCCTCGACTACCGCGTCACACAGATCATGGCTGTGAACTCCTCTCGCTCTAAGTAGGTTTCGAGTTGTTGCCCACACTATTCGTGGAACTGATGAACAACGACCCGTTCGTAGAGGCCTCGTTCCGAAATTAGGGCAAGCCAGCGGGCGGGGAGAGCAACGTTCAAACACTCGCCGAGGATGAGTTTTCGTCGAATCTCCGCGAGATGGAAGAATCTGCTCACGCTTGTGATCAGAATCTTTGATACATCAGTTCCGTGTCGCAGCGGCCTACACTTGCTCTCACGAAATTGGATTGACAATTTCGAACAAAGCACAGGATAGTCAATGGAGAAAGTGGAATGCTCGTGCTTTTCACTCTGCCGTAACAACGCCAAAATCGATGAGAGCCTCCCTCTTTATCAACGGGTCACATGATCCGATCAGAACTAACTTCGTGTCATGGAGTCCATCCACTTGTGACGTGAGGTTGGACGATCCCTCCGGTGCTACTGGCCCCGTGACGGTTGAATTGAGTAATATTGCTCCGGGCGTCGGCGGTCAGGTGGAGTTTCGCCAGACCAGGATTTCAGCACCACAGGACAGTTTTCGGATCGACTTGCCTCTGAACGGTAACCCTGTTCGGCTTTACGTTTCGGGGAAATTTCCACACGCCAGTGTAAGTAATGAGGATGCCGGCATCATGGTAAGGTCGGTAACCGGTGGGGCAGTCCTTGCTTCCACGCGATTGATGGTGCGCGTGCGAAAGGACGCAAACCTTCTGACAGTAGGCGAACGAGATCGCTTCCTGAATGCCCTAGCGCAGCTCAATGCACGCGGGTTGGGCCGATTTGCCGAGTTTCGCGCAATGCACAACGCCGATGTCGAGGAAGAGGCTCACCGTCGTCCTGGCTTCCTGCCTTGGCATCGGGCCTACCTCCTGGACCTGGAAAGGGAACTTCAGGTTTTCGACCCAAGTGTCGCCTTGCCGTATTGGCGCTTTGACCGGCCGGCGCCTAATCTTTTCACCCAGGATTTCATTGGCTTATCGAACGCCACCGGTTCGGTGAGGTTCTCATCAGGCAATCCTCTCCAATTTTGGCGGACCGACAATGGGGATGGGATCACCCGACGCCCACTGTTCAATACCGCAACGGAGGCCGCTTTCACTCCGTTCTGGGGTGGAGCTCGGATTCACAACGAAGCGTTCACTCTAAATCGAGGAGCTGGAGTCTACCGAATTTTCTGGGAGCTGGAAGGGAATCCTCACGGCTATGCCCACACTTGTTTCAGCGGTTACATCGACAGTCCTGAGACAGCTCCCAAAGACCCACTGTTTTTCCTTCTGCACATGAATGTGGATCGACTTTGGGCGAAGTGGCAGTGGGTATACCAGCGCTTCGATGTCACACAAGGTCAGGAAACCTACTTGGATGGCAACCGGATCGGTCACCGGCGGGGTGATACCATGTGGCCATGGAACGGATCCTCAACACCACCCCGGCCGCAGGTTACTGCACCTGGGGGCGGACTGGCGGATTCTCCCATCGTCACCGCGCCTGGTGCGGTCCCGAAAGTGGAAGATATGGTCGACTTCCAAGGCCTCGTGAATGAATCCGCTTGGCTCGGGTTCGACTATGATGACGTCCCATTTACATCCGCCACCCCTGTCACCCCGTTGGGATGATCATTCATCCCATCTTCTCAACCTACTACAACCATGAATTCTGAGGAATATCGACAGAAAGTTCTGGAGGACCTGAAAATGGATTTTGAGCAGAATCCGCGTTATCGGGAACTGACGGATATAGCTCCCGGCCAAGAAGGATTTGCGGAAGCAATTGAAGCAGCAAAGCCAGCGGTCATCGAACGGAATCTCGAACTGTTCCTTAATGGAGATAACGATACAGTCAGGACATACGCCCTCGGACAGTTGACGTGTGACGGAAAGAATGAGCCTCGAGTGGTTGAGGCAATCATCGGTATCCTTGGATCTCCGAATGCTTCGGCTGTTGTCAAACAGGCGGCAATCGCGGCAATCAAGCAACTGAAGTTCATTTCGCAGATCATTTCGACTTACCGTCCGGCTTACACCGAAGCCGTTCAGACTCTCATCGACAATCCGGATGTAGAACTACGCATTGCCGCACTGGAGTTTCTGATGACACAAAAGGACCGGACGGCGCAACAGCGATTGGAGGCCAGCCTCAAATCAGGAAGCTACATCGTTCCTTTGGATAAGCTTGTGCAGCTTTTGGGTCAGGACATACATGCGGACATCTTCCCAACCTTACGGTCGATCGCCCTCAAAGGGGAGGATTCCAGTTCGCGTTACGAATCGATCCGAGTTCTAGCGGGTGATCCCGATTCGAAGGAGGTCCTTGAAGGGATTTTCTCGAACGTATCTGAAAACGAGTCGTTGCGAATGGCAAGCGGCAACGCACTCCAGTCACTGGCACCGGAAAGTTACACATCGGCAGCGAAACAGATTGCGATTGATAGTGCCGAGTCATTGGAAATGCGCACAAGCACGATTCGTGGCTTGGAGCTATTTGGTGACCAGACTTCATTGAGGATGGATCAGGATTTCGGCACCGCTTTTGAGCAAATTGCCATCGACCGGCCTGAAGGCGAATTGGGCGAAGCGGTTCGACGCCTCGACAGGAAAATCAAGGCCGAGTGACGAATGATCCAACCGCCAGTCACTTTGGAAACGAGGTTACCAGAGCTGATTGGTAGTCTAGAGCAAGTTGCCTCATGGATCACCTCCGCCCCTCAATTGGACGGAGGTGCCGAGATGCTGCTCGATCTATTGGCTGAGGAGCATCCTATCTATAGCAATCGAAGCTGGAACGAGATTGTCTTACTGCGTGGCCAAATACTATTAGCGCTTGTAAAGGTCCCCACCCCCCCTGAGGGATTGGTTCCCTTTTTGGTTGAGATCTTTGAGAGTGAGCGTACGCCATACCTTGTTGCCTGTGCCTGTATGGCATTGAAATCGTTGAGAACGATTCCCTCCGGGGTCGGCCCGCTGCTCTTAAAATCATTTCACAACGTCCGATTGAGCGATGAGAAGGTTTGCCTCGACAACTTGGCGAATGAAACCACGGCAATTATCACAATTTTTCAGACACTGGAGTGGCTTGGCTTGAGGGCTTGCGACACGGCAAATGATTGGAGGAGCATTGCGACCGACCCGGGCCATCGTCTCAATGCTCAACATCTGGAGCAATTGAACTCAGCTATCGAAACACTCCAGCCAGCGGGTTCTGACGTAGTGCCTTCTCAATTGCCCTGCTGTGATGAAGCACCAAGCCTTTCAGCGATACTTACGGCAAGTTTCAGTCGCCGATCTGTTGGCGAAAGTCGACTTCCAGACATACTCATACAGGACCAGGACGGGCACGAAACGACAACAGGCGCTTTCTTCAGCGGAACACCGACGGTGGTTGCGTTTTTTTACACTCGTTGCACCAATCCAGGAAAGTGCTCCATGACCATCAGCAACCTCTCCCTGCTTCAGAGGGAATTGGAAGACCGCGGTCTCAATGGCGTAGTCAGATTGGCAGCGTTTACCTACGATCCACGTTTTGACCTGCCGCAACGACTGAGGAATTTTGGAGAGAACCGGCACTTCGTGTTCGATTCTTATTCTCGCTTTTTTCGGACGCTCGGGCCAATTGACCCGTTGAAACAAGCCTTTGGGCTTGGGGTGAATTACGTTGGATCTGTCGTGAACCACCACAAGGTGGAGGTATACCTTCTCGACGCGTCTTCTTGCATCGTTGCGTCATTCGAACGATCACAATGCGATCCCCGGATCATTGCAGACAAGGTTGCCGGGTTGTTGAGATCCGGTGGTAACGAGGCGACTCGGGATGATTCCGGCGAACCGGAAAGCGCGGGACGATTAAGACGTGCATTCTCATCCGTGATCCCGGCACTTGGAGTTGCCCTGATGCCAAAGTGTCCAATCTGTGTGGCGGCATACCTCAGTATGCTGGGTATCGGGGGGCTCCATGGAAAGCTCGCGGGTAGCATCCTGCAAATGACCTTCTATGTGTTGGTGGCTTTCCACGGGTTCTGGTTAGTGAACCGTCTGCGTCGTATCCATGCTCCGCTACTGGGAGTTATTTACACTCTTGGGCTGGCTTCTCTGATAGCGTCAGTCGGATTTGGTGCACCAACACCGATATCATGGATTGGCGTGGGATTGATTGCGGTCGCCAGTATTCTGGCCAGTCCTGGGCAGCGATGCGACGAGCCGGGAGCCATCGAAAAACGCGCAAAAAGAACGCCCTCCTGAATGCGGACATTAGGTGGAAAGCTTCGAAGGCCGCGGAATGCTCCGACTGCTTTGAAGCAACGCTTACGAAGAGAGCCTCAATATCAGTGACGATGGTATATGTGCTTGCTGGAGCTCACCTTCCTCAAAGGTAAAAAGAGCGATCCTGTGGAGATGGCGGGGAACTTGAATGTCGCGGTGAGGCGGCGAGATTCAAACTTGCTGCAAACGGATTATTCACATTCCTCTCCGCACCACCTGAGGGACCGTTGGCCGCCGTTCGCAAGGCAGCTGAATCAATTTTGTCCCAAGCTTAAGTTAGTCTCCTGAGTCATATGGATGCTTGATCGCACGTTGGCGGACGGTCAAATCGCGCTTGATGAATTTCCGAATCGTCAATCACAAGTATTCGGAGCCTCTCAGGCTGCCAAATCGATAGGGCTGAGTCGGAAGGTTGTATTTCTCCCTGATCTGTTTAGCTAAGTATGCCCATCCGATAAGCACTGTCAAAATAAGTGCGTATGTTAAAAATTTTTTGATAATCTCATAGAGCATTTCGATTTGATACCATAAATGCTCACTGAATACAATTGGCAATTAAAAGTCAGTTTGTATCATCCCAAACTGGATTGGAAACTGGACCATGAAAGCGATTGTTGTCATTTGATGGCGGCGGGGCTGGTCGTCTTGACTTAGGACCAGCCCCACAATAGAAAAGAAGATTCTCAAGAACTAGTTGAATTGTCACCCCAGGAACTTTGTTCTGAACAAGACTATCAATATAATCACCGAGGATACCAGAAGGCTGCAAGTTGTCATCATAAGACCCGATCGTATTATCCAACGTCAAAGAAATGCAGACCAACGGCGAGCTTGCCAACGCCGAAATAATCCTAACTTCCAAAGTGATCGCCCCCACGTAAATTCGCGAGAATATGGCATTATCAACAATTGAATTTCCTGACGGATCTGTCGCTGCTAATGTTCTATTGGAAACATATCGATACAAGTTCCAATCCCCGCCCTCAAAGCCTATTCGATCTTCGCCAATAAACCGCCCGGCACCTGAATTGTAGAACCGTGAGCGGTAGAGCATCGTGCCAACCGCCACATTCTCACGCCCCGTGAATCCATATCGTTCTGTGGCAAAGATGCCACTGCCCGCGAGATTGTTTCCGAAGGAATCGTAACCGACATTGACTCCCAAAGCACCGCCCGAGGTCGCAAGCGCACGGATGGAGCCGAGCTTGTCGGTCAAATACCACTGCGTGCCGTTCGTGGCCGTCCAGTTGGCAAGATTGCCGTCGATGCGATCCGCGAACAGATAGCGCTTCGTTGCGACTTCCGCCGCGTTGTAATCCGCCCAGGCGT
>JANPKJ010000125.1:0-21269 GCA_031425955.1 Akkermansiaceae bacterium
GGCGGGAAACCACTGTTCCATGCCCTCCGCGCCGAAACGGGCGGCGATGCCGCGGTTCATGGCTTCACTCGTCAGGCTGGCGCCGGTGACGATTCTGGTGGCGGGAGCCGCGCCGAGGGCAGCCTCGGGACGGCCATTCCACTGATCCCAGAAGGCGGGGTCTTCCTGGATCTTCGCGACATGACCGGCGGTGTCCGCGCTCTCTAGCAAGCTAACGGACTTCACCCTGCGCTGGGAATCAAAGACCACCAGAAGCTCTGTGGGACCCGCGTAGCCGAGGATTTTTTCAGCCTGAGGAAATGTGGTCGTGGCCCAGCCGACGTTCGCGCCCGTGGCATCCAGCAGGGGAAACATGCCATCGTTGGCGTCGCCGAGACTGACGGCGGCAGGCATCGTTTTACGCGACTCCGTCAGCAATCTGCTGGAATCCGGGGAGCGGGCATTTTCCGGCAGGGCGCTCAGGCAGGCGAAGGCGACGAAGAGGATGGCCAGGCGGCAGGTGCTCACCGCGATCCGCTGCCAGCGGCGCTTGCGATCAGGGGGTGCCGGCAGGTTTTTGGAGGGACTTGCGCAACTCATCGGCGTTTTCAAAGCGACTCTTGCCGGGCATCTTCCAAAGCTGCTTCGCCGCGTCGAGATGTTTGGTGTAAATCTCGCGCGGGGTGGCGTCCTGAGCGACGCAGAGTGCGGCGGCGCGGCCGACCGTCACGCCCATCATGCCGATGGTTTTCATCACGCGGATGGTGCCGAGCGCCCCACGTTCCACGCTGATGTTGCGGCCGGACATGAAGAGGTTCGGCACGTTTCGCGAATAGAAACAGCGGTAGGGAATCGGATAGCCGACCGCACGATCGACTCCCTTTCCGTGCACCGCACGGGCGATGAACGGGTGTTCGGGCAGCGCGTCGATGTATTCCTCCTGCGGGTAGTGCAGGTCGATGCTCCAGGTGGTGCGCACCGCGGCGTCAGGAAATTCCTTTTTCGAAATAATGTCTTCGCCGGTGAGGATCACATCGCCTAGCAGCTGTTGGGTCTCGCGGGTGCCGCCGACGTAGGCGAGCCAGGAAAGCGCGGCCTTGGCGTGGCCGTCCGGATCGCGATCGGCGAAAGCCCCGCGGTTTTTGATCGCGTTCCAGGCGCTGAACGAAGCCACGAGATTCCAGTCCCGGGTGGTTTCGAGATCCTTGATCGGGTGCGCATCGAAACCGCTCTCCCAGAACCACTCGGCATGGTTGCGGCGTGGATAGGGGAAATCCTTGTCGTCGAATTCCAACATCCACGGTTGCGGTGGGAAGCTCACCGCTTGGTCGCGGTTTTCCCACATCCACATGTTGCTCATGCCCATGCGGCCCTTGTCGGTCATGGTGAGATCCGCGCCGGCCCATTGGCCGATGAAGCCGTGTCCGGTGGAATCCGCGAAGAAGCGTCCGTTGAAGCGTTTGATCCTGCCGGTGGTGGCTTCGAGGGCCTTCGCTGTGGCGATCGAGCCGTCTTTCATTTCCAATCCATACACATGGTGGCCAAGGAACAGGCTGATGTTTTTCTCGGCCCGGACGACTTCCTCCTTCTTGTCATCCACAAATTGCTCCGCCGCTGCGGGCGAGCTTTTCGCCTGGTCTTCGATTTCCCGGATGATTTCATCGAATGGATATTCATTTGGCGGGTATTCGCCCTTCGCCCAGACCCGGATCTCGGAAGAACCATTGCCGCCGAGCACCTCGCGGTTTTGGATCAGCGCCACCTTGATGCCCATTCGTGCCGCGGAAATTGCGGCTCCGAGACCGCCGTAGCCGCCGCCGATGACGACCAGATCGAAGTCACCGGCCTGCTCGACCTGATTGGGCGCACCCGGGATTTTCCAAGCGGTTCGCTCCTCGAGGGTGCCGACGACCGGAGGCGTGAATGAGGCGTCGCTGCTGAAAAGCACCGCATCGACACGGCCGTCAAAGCCAGTCAGATCGTGGAGGGCGAGAGTCGCCTTGCCGGCCTTGAGCTCGGTCTCACCGGCGGGTTGCCAGGTCCATGCCTTGTCGTTCCTGCCGAGTTCAGTCCCGGTTTTCCGACCATTCACGGATATGGCGAAGACCCCCGCGCTGTCCGGGCGGCCGAGGCGCTTCGTCCAATCCACGGTGCGGGCCCAGATGTGGTAGGTCCCGTCCTCAGGCACGGAGATTTCGGTTTTCGCGTCGGCGACGGGCGTTCCCAGGCCGTGGGCGATCAGATAGGGCGAGCCCATTGACTCGATGAACTGCGTGTCCACGCCCCAGCCGCCTTTGTCGGAAAATTGCTCGGCTTCCACGAGAAAACTCGCGGCATGGATCGGCAACGTGGTGCTCAGGAGCAATGGAATCAGGTTTTTCATGGCGGAAACAATAGGGCGAATACTTCAGGCCAAGCCGGCAACTTTCAGACTGTGGGACAGCGGGCTGGCGATCATGAAGCCGGAGTCGCGCAGGATGCCTATGACTTAGGGCCACCCTTGAGGATGAAATCGCGACCCTCCGCCGCGCACCAGAGGCGGTAGATGTTCACGACATTCGCGCGAATCCCGGTGACCGGAATTTTGAGAAAACCTTGTCGCTGGGCTGCTTCGAAGAGCTGCCTTTCCTTCTGCGTGAGACGGTGCCCGATCCGGCGGCTTCCAATCTTCGCACGGGTGGGCTGACCACGACTGAGCCGCTCCACGTCGTCCTTTTCCGGTCTTGGCATGATTCGTTTCACTGACACCTCAGACGGCGCGGTCGGCGTAGCGATCGAAGCGATTTGAGAGAATGAGGAAGGTGGGAGCCCAGAGTCCGACAAAGATTCCGAATCGCTCCGCATGGGCAAGGGACTCGGGGGTAGTCCCGCCGGTGAGAAACCAGATCGCGATCGAACCCGCGATCGAGGCGAACCCGAGGAAGAAACAAATATTGCTGAGTAGCTTGAGCTGTTTTGACTTCACCTGGCAACTCTCGCCCCGCCCGCATCCGGCGCAAGGTTTAAAAAAGATGCGGATGATCGAATCGGGTTGGGTGTGGGTTGTGGTCATGGTGTTAGAGTGTGTTGATCCATGCCAATGGACAGCGACAGAACAGGTGGCGCCCTCTCGCCGAGAGAGCAGCAGCGCTCCCCCCGGGACCGCGGCCTTCCAGCCCGCCCGCGAAGCGAAGAGTCCGAGAAAAGCCAAACAACCCATCGGCCCCCCGGACTTTCCATCGACTGACCTCCACGATCGAAAAGAACGACCGGGTCTCCTAACCCAAGGTTGTCTCGCCCTCCCGCCCCAGGGTGCCGATGTCGGCTACCTCGGAACCCGGATTCCCGGTCTCCCGAAAGCTAACGGAATTCCGGCCCGGACGGAGTTTCCGGACGACCTCGACATTCGGCGACGCCGGAACCGCGTGGTGATGCAATTCCAGAGACCCCGTTCCTCTCGGTCACGCCCGGACCCTCAAATCCCTGACGCTCCACAGCATCCCGGCTGCCACCTTACCTTTGCCTCTGATGATAGAACCGCGAATTCACGCGAATGGACGCAAATTTGAGATGAGGGGTTAGTCGGTCTCCTTCTTTGTGAAGGGGATTCAAGCTGTTTCCACAAAGATCGGCTTATCGGTGGTTGAGTCGCGTGTCCGCTCATTCGCGATTTCCTGGGTGAGTGGTCCGGCGGGACCATCCGACGATGAGGATCAACGCGCCAGTCCCTTGATAATGGCCGCCACATTGTGGCGGACCATCGCGACATACCCCGACCCACCGGTCCCGTCCGCGATCAACGGTTCGCCTAACCGGATGCCGGTGTCGTTGGTGAGCGTTTGGAGTATTTTTGGATTTGACTCCCTTTCCGGGAAAATCGCGGCGACATCATTCTTTTTCAACTCGGCCACCAACGCCGCCAGTTCCTTCGGATCCGGCATTTGTTCGCGGTTGATCCCCTGCACGGGATGCGCGGTGAAGCCGAACTCCTTGCAGAAATAATTGAATGCCGCGTGCGCCGTGGCGAGGTGACGCCGGTCGCGGGGGATTTTGGAAATCTCTTTTTTCGCCCAGCGTTCCAGTGCGTCGAGTTCAGCCCGATAGGCATCCGCGTTCTTCCGGAAGGTATCGGAGTCTTGCGGGGATGCGGCGACGAGGGCCTCGGTGACGATGCCGGTCGCCCGGCGGAACAGATCGATGGAATGCCACCAGTGAGGGTCGATTTCATGTTCGTGCGCGTGGTCGTGGCCCTCGTGGTCGCACGCACCTTCGATCGCCGGCAGGGTGGCTCCGACTTCGATCAGGGGTGCCCGCGTGCCGATGATGGCCTTCAACTTCGGTAGGTAACCTTCGAGACCCATGCCCGCGACCAGATAGAGTTTCGCATCCTCGGCGCGTTTCAGGTCCCCGGGTGCCGGCTCGAAATGATGCGGGTCTCCGTTAGGTCCGATGAGATCGATGATTTCCACCCGGTCGCCGCCGATTTGGGTGGCGAGGTCACCGAGCAGAGGGTGCAGCACGGCGACTTTCAACTCTGCGGCGGAGAGGGGAAGCAGTGCGAGAAGAGCGGCGGTAAGAACTCGGCAAATCATGGCGGGAAAATTGCGCAAGGCTCTCGATTTCGCAAGTCATTTGCGTTTGTCTGAGCAGATTACATCCCGCCGTGGCTGGAGCTTACGGGCGGTTGGGCGAATCTTCGGTAACGATCAGCGCGGGTTGGGTCGGTGAGGTATTTCCGAGTCCCGGAATCACCCGGCGGACAAGTTTGACCAATCCCGAGTCCGCAGCATCGACTTCCTGCTCGCCCTGGCGCAACGCCTGCTCCCAGGCCGGGGCGAATCCAGGTGCTTGTTCGCGCATCCGGCGGATGGCGATTTCCTGGACTTGCAAAAGCCGCTGCTCGGCGCGGCCGGGTTTCTGTTGGAGGGCGGCGCTGTTGACGCGCAGGGTTTCGTTTTGCTTGCGCAGGGTTTCCAGCTCGGACTGCAGCGCGTCGTTGCCGCTGGCGGTGATTTTCAGCTGGGTGTTCAGGTGGTTCTGGAGGTTTGTCAGCTCCGCCTCCACGCGTTTCAATTCGCGGGCAACGTTGCGGCGGGCGGTGAAGCCGGCTTTCCAGATGAATCCGGCGACGAGCAGACCGAGCAAGAGGCCCCAGGTGAATTGATTTTGGAGGATTTGAGTTAGGATTTCCATTGCGATGGGAGGTTGGGGGATTTCAAGGAGTGGATTTTCCCGGTTTCGGCGCTGGCGCGGCGGCGGGAGGGCTGACGGATGCGGCGGGTTCGCTGTCCTTCAGCGCGGCTTGGATGTCGGGCGTGAGGTCGGGTGCGTTCTTGCTGAAGAGAACGAATGGAACGCCGGTATTCGTGTCGCCGGAGCTGTCAAATACGGCATCGAATCCGCGCTCTTTGGAAATTTTTTGGGAAACGGCTTCGATCCGGCTGAGAGATGCCCGCATGCCGGCGACCATCTTGCGGTTGATGATCTTTTCCTGCTCAGTTTTGAAGTTCTCGAACTCCTGCTGGAGCGTTTGCGCTTCCTGACGCTTGATTTCGTAGGTCCGGGCAAGCTTGCGGCTGGTCGCCTCGTCGGGCGGGGTGGTTTTGTCGGAAAGCTGCGCCTGCAGGGCCTGGAGCTCGCCGATGATCTTGCGGAGCTGCTCGGCCCGCTGGTCTTTCATGATCGCGGCCTGGTCGTTTTTGATCTGTTGCTGGATGGCCGCCGTCGATGGCAACGCCGTGTAGATATCCTTGATCCGAACCACCGCAAACCGGGGTGCCGCGGAAGCCGACAGGGCGGTGGCCAAGAGAATGATCGAGATGGCTTTGAGGGAATTCATGCTCGCCCGGAACATGAAACGGCTTGCGGGGTATGTCTATACCGGATCCTCAGGGCTCGCCAATGTCTTCGTTCCAGAGTTCCGGCTTGGCCGCGATGAAATTCGTCATCATTTCGATGCACTCGGGAGAGTCGACGACCTCCAGTTCCACCCCGCGGGAAAGCAGATGGGCTTCGTCGCCCATGAAGGTTTTATTCTCGCCGATGACTACCTTCGGGATGCCGTAGAGCAGGATCGCGCCGCTGCACATGGGGCAGGGGGAGAGGGTGGTGTAAATGACGGATTCCTGGTAGACCTTCGCGCTTTGGCGGCCGGCGTTTTCCAAGGCATCCATCTCGCCGTGCAGGGTGGTGCTACCCTTCTGAACCCGCCGGTTGTGGCCGCGGCCGATGATTCTTCCGTTGTGAACGAGGACGCTGCCAATCGGGATTCCGCCTTCGGCGAGTCCTTGTTTCGCCTCGTCAACTGCCGCTTGCATGAATGGATCCATACGGTTCATTATGCAGTTGGCAGGCCGCTCCGAAGATAAAAATTTGGAATCGGCATGAAAATTGCCTAAGTCCTCTTCCACCCATCAAATTTATGCCCAAAGTCCGCCTTGCAGGAACCGTCCGCGGTGAAAAAGACCCCAACCGCGAAGTTCGCGCCCGCCTTCTCTACAGCCTCTTCAGCAAAGGCTGGGACATCTACAATTCCAACGGCGACCAGCGGATCTCGCTCTCCAACATCGAGCGGAAAATCATCGAGTCGGACGCGTTTGTGTTCACGCCAGGAGCCACGCTCGAGGATTTGTTCAAGGCGGTCTCCGTCTTTGTCGGCTATCAGACGCTCGATGTGAATCTTTCGGGAAAGCCGACGGTTCTGCTGAATTCCGATGGCTCTTGGGACCGGCTTTTCGCGTTGCTCAAGCACTTGAACCGGCTCGGCACGGTGAAGCAGAACCACGAGGACTACCTGCTGCTCGCCAATTCGCCCGAAGAGGTGCTCCAGCTCTTGGAAATCTCGAGGCGCGACGGGATTCCAAGCGTCGGTCGTGAGAAAATCGGCACCAACACGGTGGAGTCGTTCGAGACCTCGCTTCCGGAAGACCACGAGGGCAGCGTCTGCGTCTTTTGCTCCGCCTCGATCGAGGATCCCGCCTACTTGAGCGACGGTTACGAATTCGGCAAGCAACTCGCGCAGAACCGGCTCGGCTGCGTCTCCGGTGCCGGAAGCTCGGGAATCATGGGCGAAGTCGTCCGTGGCTCGGTGGATGCCGGCGGCTGGACCGGTGGCTCGAACGTGCCGCACATCATTGAACTCGAAGGACTTCCCGTGGGCTTGTCCAGTTTCTGGCTCAAGCCGGACATCTACACCCGCATGGAAATCATGATCCAGCATTCGGACGCGTTCGTGATTTTCCCCGGAGGATCCGGAACCGTGCAGGAAATGCTGGCACTGATGATTTTCAAGCATCAGGGGCATCCGTCGATGACCGGCAAGCCGGTGATCATCTTCAACCGCAAGGACGCGACGGGTCGCTCGTTCTGGACTCCGCTCATCGAACTGCTGGGAATTTGGTGCTACGACGGCGAGTTCTGTGTGGTCGACGAACTCGATGATTTGATCCCCACCGTCCAACGACTCGTGGTCGCCCCGAAAGCCGCCGTGGCGTAAATCACTCCCGTCCCGTTTCTGTCGCTTGCCATCCGCAGGAATGACGCGTTAGCTGCTCCACCGTGAACGTCGGAATCCTCGTAAACCCTCACAAAACTGGCTCGCTTCCCACCCTTCACGCACTGCGGGATGCCCTGAAATCCCGGGGCTGCTCGACCGTGCTGGACGAGGAAACCGCCACTCTCGCGGGAGAAACTGGCGGGATCGCAGCGACGGAATTTTCCAATGTCGTCGACATTGCCGCAGTCCTTGGCGGGGACGGCACCATGCTTCACGCGCTCTCCCGGCTCGGAAAATTTGAAAAACCCGTGGCTGGCATCAATATCGGCACCCTCGGATTCCTCACCAGCTGCAAGGACGACGAACTCGACGTCTTCGCCTCCGCCATCGCGGACGGCAGATATTCCACCAGCGTCCGCACCTTGCTGGAAGCGGTGGTCCACCGCGAGGGGAAGCCCTCGGAATCCTTCATCGCCCTGAATGAAATCACCCTCGCCCGAGGTGACACCGGGCGCTTGGTTTCCCTGCGCGCAATGGTGAACGGCGAGCTTCTCAACGACTATCGGGCAGATGGACTCATCGTCGCCACCCCCACCGGATCCACCGCGTATTCGCTGTCGGCGGGCGGGCCCTTGATAGGTCCCGACGCCGCAGTTTTCGTGATCACGCCCATTTGTCCCCACAGTCTCAGCCAGCGTTCGCTGGTGCTTTCCAACGACTCCATCGTCGAACTTTCCTCCGAGGACCGGCAAAGCGGACCGATGATTTTCACCGTCGATGGTCGCGACAGCATCCACATCGAGCAAGGCGACCGGATCGAAGTGAAAAAAGCGGAGCGCTCATTCCATCTTCTCCGCCTAGAGGGTCGTACGTTTTACGGTGCACTCCGCCAGAAGCTGCATTGGCAGGGAGTGTAGCGAAAATCACCGGTCGCCGATCCACTCTTCAATTTTCGCCAAACCGCAGATCAATCTCTCGCGCAGTGGTGCGGCCTTTTCAGCAAGCCTCCGCTGCTCCGATTCATAAACCCTCCGTCCATCCGCCGTCTCGATGTAAACAGGATCCCGTCCCCACGCGGCGAGATCATAGGGGCTCGCCCTCATGTCCAGATCCCGCAATTCCAAGGCCAGCTCGAAGCAATCCAACAGCAGCTCCGTGCCGATCCACGGCATTGACTTGGCCGCCCACTTGTAGAGATCCATGTTCGCATGCACGCAGCCCGGTTGTTCCAACGAAGTCCGTCCCTCCAGCGTCGGTTGCAGCCGGTTCATTGGCCGCGCATCCGCCGCGAAAAACCGGAACGCGTCGTGGTGCGAGCAACAGATCGCCCGCGACTCTACCAGCGCGTCGATTTCCGCCTGCGGCAGTCGCAGCGGCGTTGTTTTCTCGTGTCTCACCTCCTTGCCCCGGTAAACCATCGCCCACTCGTGAAGTCCGTGGCATGCGAAATTCGGCGCCCGGTCCCGCGTGGCTGACAGCAGCTCGGAAATCCATTTCAACCGGTCTCGTTCTTTCACCGACAGTCGGTCCGGATTCGCAAACAGGCACCCGTTTGTCACCGAGTAGTGGCGCTCCGCAAACCGAGGAGTTCCCGGCTCCTTCCACTCCAACGAGACACCGCATCCCGGCTGCCAGAACTCTAGCAGAGTGAATGGATACGGATAATATTGGAACAGGAAATCCTCCACCGGATGCAGCTCACCATGATCCCGCCGACGCCTGGCCGCCAAGGTATGCCGCTCAGCCCGGGACCGGTGGGCGGCCGCGCGTTCTTTCCACTCGCGGTCGGGAAGCAGGGTCATCGAAGGTCTCGAAATCATCGGGCCGCCAGCAAATCACGAACTTCAAACAAAGGCAAAATTTCCCTTGCGAATCCGCTACTGCGCCCCTAATCATTCCGCCCCGCGCCGGAAGGCGCATGGTTCAAATCGCGGGATGGAGCAGCCAGGTAGCTCGTCAGGCTCATAACCTGAAGGTCAGAGGTTCAAATCCTCTTCCCGCAACCAACGAAAGCCGTTGAATTCCAAGGAGTTCAGCGGCTTTCGCCTTTCCTGGAGTGGTGCTTTGAACAGGCCTTTAACGGGCACCGTGAACAAACACCCCCCAGAACCGTGAACAACGGGCTCAAGGCAGGGAGCGGGAGGGCGTGCGGACACCCGACCCGGGTCACAAGCCTCGAAATGCGCGTTTTTGCGCACATTCGCTGGATTCGTGTGTGTTGAGAAACCGATCCCAACCATGGCCAGCATTTACCAACGCCCCGATTCGAAAAACTTCTGCCTGTCTTGCTACCCACGCCCCGGAGCTAAACTTCTTCGCGCCAGCCTCGGAACCGAGAATGAGGCAGAAGCGGAGAAAGTGGCCCGCACGGTCGAGTTGCTCATCGAGCTTGAGAAATACTCGGACACCAAAGTGCCTGAGAAACTGCTCGCGTGCCTAAGTGGCGCGAGAAGCATGATTGGGAGTGCTGCCGAAGCAGCCTCTGTGCTGGGCTGCACTGAGGCGATCGCCGCTAGCGCCGCAACCCCAGCAGCGAAATGTTCCCTGAACAAAGCCATCCGCTCCATGATCGTTCACAGCATGGCGGCAACAACCCACCATGCGACCTCCGATAAAGTTTCGAAATTCCGGCAGTTCTTCGGACCGGATCGAATCAATGGAATCGATCCAAGGCCTGAGGGAGTATTGGGGCGCAGGAGGAAAGTGAAAGAACCCACCCCTTGGTATCAAGAGAAAGATGAGGATGGAAAAGTCATGGCGCCGGATGCCGTGCGAACATTCTATCCCGGAGATGATCTCGCGGAAATCAGAACGGAGGAAATCCTGGAATTCCTGGTGTTCAAGGAATACGGCCGTGCGAGTAAGCGTCACTTTCGCGAGCTTTTTCATGAGCTCTTCCAAGTGGCCCTCAAAAGTGGCAACTACGTGCCCGACAATCCGTATGCTGCGAATCCTGCGGACGAACTGCCAACCTTCAAAGGCACGGATGAGCCGATCACCGTTCTCACCCGCGATGATGAGGAAAATCAATATCTTGCCGTTAAAAACAACCAGCTTGTTCGTTTTGGATGCCAGCTGATGCTTGAAGGAGGATTTCGACTGCATGAAATCCTTGCTCTCAAACGGAACGACCTTGATGTCCAGCGGGGGAAGATACGCCTGCGCATGCCAAAAAAGGAGCGGATCAACTCAACCGGACTGAAAACCGGCGAGAGAACGGTCACTCTCAGACGCCCGTTGCGTCCAATGATTGAGGAATATCTCGAGGGATTTTCAGGAAATCCTGACGATTGGATCTTCACATCATCCACCCACGGGCGGATGCGAAGCGATACGTTCGGAAAACTTCTGAAAGAATTGAACAGTGCCGCCGGAATTCCGTGGACGACTCAAGACTTCCGGCACACATTCGCAACCAACCGCATCGCAGATGGCTGGAATATAAAAGTCATTGCGCAAGAGATGGGGACAAGCATTCAAATGCTTATGGAATATTATGCTGGCTACATTGAGCCGCCGGTGTGCGCATCAATAAATGAATCGGAATGACAAATAGCCGGTCTGAATAATGCCAAAGGCAGTGACCGCTCCTACTGGCGGCTGCGATAATGGGGTGCGACACGATCGGGCATGAGTTCATTTTTCAGGCATTCTCACGAATGATCGAGTTCTCCTTTTATTCGCTAAACCATTGCGGAGAAAGTTCCCTGCCATTTTCAAGACAGGATCTTGTGGTATTCTGTCATTAAAGCCTGCCTGCGAGTAGCAAACTCCTCTTTCGAATCAAAATAAATCGCTATATCTTGTTCCATGTCATTTAGAAGATCCTCGATTTCTTCATCTGGACCCCTGCCCTCTGACTCACACCACAATTCCAAAAGCCCAACAGCTTCTATGAGGGAGAATGGTGTGCTTTTGAAACAATTAACCAGGCGCAGGTATATGTTGTGTTCAGTAGTGCCTGGAGAACCTTGCACTTTTTTGTGATCACGGTGATCGGATGTGCTGAATGAAGGCGGATCGTCATGGTGCGCCCTGAAGTATTTGAGGGAAGTCTCAGGCCTAAAATAGACTAGAAAATTATGATCCTCAAAATCCGCAACGTGGGTAAATTTGTTGCGACAACAATCCAGCGCAGCTGCCACGATGCCAAAAGTGTCCTGAAAGAAAAGAAGATTTGGCTGCGTGCGATTATCGGCGGTGGCATGGTTTCCCTGCCGCTGTTCCAGCAGAAAAGTGAGATGTCTCAGCATCAGAGCTTGGACCCAATCTGTGAGGAACTTCTCACCATCATCCTGCGCAACGACGCACCGCATGATTGTGCTGGATGAAAGCACTTCCAAAAAAAGAAAATGAGGGGATTCCAAACCGGCAATATTCAGAAGCCCTGCAGGTTCGAAATCACCGCAATAACCAATCCGCGTATCTAGCTCATCAATTAAACAACTTGTCTCGAATATTTTGTTGTAAAGCCAACCCGGATTTCCTGCCGCATCACGTGCAAGTAGTGAGTTCATGGCAAATTCCAAAATTGGCTTCATGTCCAGTTCGATGGATTTCTCCATTGCACATGTTGAGAACAGCAAATGGAAAATGCTGGATCTGAAATGGTTCTCCCAGAATGTTTGGTCGGAAATGTTGAATACGAATTTTTTATCCCTTTCGGATTCCTCCCCATGTTTGCCGCCGCGAGGTATTGCGAGGCTTTCACGCATACTGCTGGAGGGGTCTTGCGGGATCAGCCAGATGAATCTGAAATTTTCAGCCACCCAGTCATGAAGTTTCTCATGAGCCTTGATGTCTTGCTCCATGATGCTGTGCATGAACCGTGCGATGTACCGCATCAACGTTAGTGGCCGCAGTCTCGATTTTGAGGACAAGTTCAGATGGCTGAATAGTTCCTGGTTTTCTCTAATCAATCTGTCGATGGACTTGAACGCCTTTTTGGCCGCTAGCTTTGGTTTGTGAGCTCTGACCACTGTCGATAGGCTTTCAGCTACGTCATCATCAAGACACAATATCTCACCAAGCGTCTTCAGTGCTGCCATTATTGCTTCGTGAAAAGTGGCATCACCTGATACCGCAAGGTCATGGACCAAGCTGATGATATTTTGTTTGTTGGATTTCGTGAGTTCCGAATCTCGCGTGAATCTGTTAACTCCTCTCCCCATGTTTTCAGAAAGCAACCGTTCCAGTTGCAGGCTTATATTGAAGAAATTAAGGTTTTCTGGAGTATCGAACTCGCCTGTTCGGATTTTCGGCGCATCAATGCTCAAACAAACCAGACTTTTAATTTGCTCCTTGAGGCTTTTTTTCAATATTTCGTCGTCTGGAGTCTCGGCGTATAGTCTGACAAGGCGGTCAAGAACTGAGGACGCTCGAACGGCAGTCGCAGGCTGGGGATAGGTGATTGCCTTATTGCGAACCTTCGTGAAAATGCCTGACAGGAATCCTGTAGAACCTAATGGTAATTGAAATAGAAATAGCTTGTCCATTGGGTCAATATCAGCTTTGATCTTACGACTGCCGTAGCCAGTGTATTCAATCGCCAATATGCATTTGTCCAGCGGATGATTACTTGAAAAATGGAGATGAAGTTTGGAGGGTGATATATCTCTAATATCCAGATTTGCCTCATTCGGAAACGTCCGGCCGGATAGTTCAAAAACTTGTATGCCGTTTACGTCCATGTAAAAGCTTTTGATGGCGTTTCTTCCCTTTTTGTCGCTTTGACCATAACCAAGTTGGTATAACACATGAGATAAGCTTGGACCTCCCCAACCAAAGGCAGTGAGTCGATCTCTAGCGATTTGCGCTTTCAATGACGAAGGCAGATTCGCTGAAGGGGGAGGTTGTATGTACATCTCAGAACGCTGTGATGCATGTTGTTTTGCGAGGCCATCTTCAAAAGTTGATGCATTGTTGAACCAACCCGTCCAATAGTAATAACGTATCGGCCCGAATATGGATGCGCAGAGATCATCAAGGCATTGGAAATGCCTTAGTGAAATGTCGGGCGGATCCGAAATGCCGTCGTCACATTTCCCGCCTGCTTGCCATGATAAAACAAATGCCTCGGGCCGATGCTTTGACGAACGATCTTCAGCTTCGGTTTGTGACAGGTAGTTCGAAGACAATGAGTCCAGATCATCTGGCAGGGCGCATGCCCTGTCATTGGTGAGGTTTATCGCTGCTACCTCCAAATTCGAGAGCAAGGTTGATGTGCGGATCGCGCGCTTTGAGGAAGCAAGTTGCCAAGCTCGATTTATGGATTGAATCCTACGCGATGCCGCGAATTTGAGCAGATTCGAGTGCGACGTCAAAACTGCGATCCAGCCAATTTTTCGCTCGGCATGCATAGACACCCCAGCAGCGATCAAATCCACCCATGGCACTATGCTGCCAGGGTGTCCATCGTTGATCTGCCAGTGTGAGTTTGATCCTGAGGATCCCATCGGGGGATCATCCATGCGTCGCGCTGCTCTGGCCATAATGGGTTGGAAGCTACCAACTCAGATTCAACTTGTGAAGTTTCACATGCGCACTACGCGAAAAACTTTGGATTTTTCAACAAGGTGTCGTCGCGCGAAGCAAGCTGTTGGTTGCGAGAGCAAGAGCATCCATTTCCAAACGAACCGGACAGGCTGGAGTAATTCCGGCAACTCCTCAAACCTCATCTGCGCCTGCCGAAGGCCCGCATGAATTGTTTGCTGATGCTCGTGTTCGCAGTGGTGCGCACCAGACCGTGTCCCTCTTCTGGCTCTCGCAGCATCCTGGCACCGACGCCACCACCAACTCGAATCCCACGCCGCTTCCAGCGCTCATTCGCTCTGGTGCTGCTGTCGTCGCGGATGGTGTGAGGCACCTCGTTTTAGTCCTTCCCTGCGGCCTGAGCGGATTTGGGTCCTGGCGATCGACCGCACGCACCAACTGGCAGTTCGGAAGAACCCACGTGAACATCCTCGGGGCTCGCGTGATATTCCGCCTCGTCGGGTTTTCCGTGGCGTGTGCTACCGATGAGCACCAAGCGGGGCAATTCGTGCAAGGCCCACCGCATTGCGCGGATGGAGGATGTACTCTCGATCCTGCCCGCGAGGAAAATCCGGATGCTGCTCATGGACCGGGAGTTCGTGGGCAAGAGCTGGCTCGCCGGGCTACCGCCGGGAATTACGCACTCGTCGTCGGCGAGCACGTCTAGATCCTCTGCGAGCGCAACCGCTGGAAACGACGCGCGGCCGGACTCGTGGAGGTCTGCAGCAAGCAGGTGGGGTCTGCGGGCAAACGCCTCTGTCTCACATGTGAGACTCTCTTGAAAACATCTGTTAGAACGGTTTTCTGGGGTTTGTCGGCTCCGCCCGGAGCATTTCGGGTCCCCAAACCGGCAAAATGGCCACTTTTGCGCACATTCAGTGGCGTGGGCTATGTTGTATGAAAGCCACACCACACATCATTGAAATCGACGCCCAAGCGGCGTTCAAGAGAATCGGGGTTGATCTGAAGATCAATCCGTTCGCAGAGCAATGCACTACTGCCTTAAAACAGCAAATCAATCAGTGCATCACACCCCAGTTGTTGGCCTTTGCCTTGGCAGAGGCGGCAGGATGCAAGCTGAAGAATCGGAGGAAGGGCGGCAATAAGCCTTGCGTACCTTCGGAACCTCAAGTCGGAGGGGCAGACTGATGAGCGCTAAAAAGACTGAACAAAAGAAGAGTCCACCTCGGCGCAGCAAGAATGGCACGAGGCGGGACAAGTTTCTTCAGTTTCGGGTCTCGGATGCCGAAAAAATGCATGCTCAAAAAGCATTCGGGGGAATGCTCGCCTATGCAATAAGAGCATTCTTATTTGGCTATCCCGTGCCAGAACGGTGCCTCCTTGAAGACGAGGATAAGCGCCTCATGTTTCAATCATTGCATGCCCTCTTCGTGATCATTGAGCGGGTTTTCACAAGCCTTGAACGCGACGACATCAATGCTGCCAAACAGATGCGTGCCGAACTGAACGAAAGCTTCAAACATCTTGCAAAATTATGTTTCTCAAATTTTTCAAAATGAAGACCGGTGCGGAGAACGAAGAGCCCGGAAGCATCCGATATTGCCTGGAAAATCCCACCGCCAAAGTTGTCCGGGGGGATCCGGAATTCGTGCAATGGGTCATCGACCATTCTCCCGCGGGTTTGCGTCAGAGGTTTACTTCGGGCGTAATCAACAATCGCACCGAACTGGACACATTCGTAAAGTCCAGCATGCTGGATGAATTCCAGTCACTCATGCTTGCTGGGCGCCACGAGTCAAGCATGCCTCTGTGCATGATCGACCACGAAGACAAAGGCAAATATGAAACGCATTTCGTTGCGCCCATTTTCGACTTGATGTTCGGAAGGTGGGTACACCCGTACATTGACTGTATCGACCAACACCGTTTCGCGGCGTGGGTCGAACGGTTCGCTCTAATTCATGATCTGGAGCATTCTAGTGACCATTTCCGGGAACGGCCGGAATTCCATCACTTACGGCTGCGGGAAGCGGACAAAAAGTTCCTGGTTGAAGTTTGGGAAATGGTCGATGAATGGGTCAAGTCTGGTGCTGTAACTAGCCGTGACGATCTCGTGCGAAAGTTCGACGAAACCCAGCATGCGGTCAGCTTCTATACCAATGACGACGGGCCTCTGCAGCAACCCATTATTCTTGGACCGGACGGCAACCCATTGCGTCTCAAGAACAGCATCTACTACCGCCCAGATTTTTGTGCCGGCGGGCCTAAACCTTTGGACCGTTCCGATGAGGAAGCTGTCAAAAATCGCATCAAGGAGCTCGACGACATCCTCAGGAAGTCCATACAATTCCGCGCCCATCATTTAATCGGTCGGCTGTTTGGGCGTAGGGAAAAAGACAAGGTGGAGAAAGGCAAAGCACGATCACGACTTGCCGAGCTTGTCGCACAAAAGCGGGAGCGGGAACTTGCGCTTGATGACGCATGGATGAAGCTTTCCGTGCAAGATCTGTTCGTATCTGTGAATCTCATCAAGCATGGCATTCCGCTGCCGCATTACACACCGGCCAAACCGCTGCTTGAAATCGATTTGACTCGAAATGAGGCCCGTTCGAGATCGGAAAAAGTAAGTCCAAAAAATGGTAACGAGGTGGTTTCGACCCTTATCCAGAGCCAAACCACGCCCCCATCGGGGGATGCCCAGCCTCCGGCTTTTCAGCCTGAGGCGCAGGACAAGAATACGGTCGTGTCCAATAGCGAGGATAAGCCTCTAGTTGTCTCCGATCCGTCACTAGCCATAGCCCAGAACAAGAGCCGCAATCATAAGGAACAAGAAATGGATGATCCACCCCTCTAGGGCACCAAACTGCCGGAACGTGTCACAAGTCGCCAGGTTAGCAATGTGAGTGACACAACGATTTTATGCCGATGACCACACATCCCGCCAGCCGCTCCGTTTCCGGAGGGCTGGCGGGAATCCATGGGGCAGACGTATGGCTGATTCTATTTACCAACCCAAGCCATTCCATCGGAATCCAACTTCCCAGCCGACACGGGCGATACTGACCAGAAAATCGTCCATAGACTGGACTTGCTGCCCACCACGCAACAAATTATCGAAGATCTGTATGACACATTATTGGACACCGAATCGATAAGAAAATGCGCGCTACGGACTGTTTCGATCACTCCTTGAGCTGAGCGATTGCAGACATGACCGGTGACGATGTCTGGCCGGGTATCCAGCTGTAAACTCCCGCTTGAAAGAATTTGATGTGCGCCAGTGCGCAGAGGAATTGCATGTGCAGTTTCTCTCCGCTTTCCTGCCGATCAAAGCGGCGCGTCATGAAATGCCGCCGCCCATTCTCCTCGAGCAAACGACATCGCTCATCGTGATTTAAGCGGCCTTCGCCAGGAGGGAGATGCGAATTCAATGGCTCCATATCCTTTCGGCTTTGCCAGGTTCTTGTCCCTGTTGCCCTTCACTCCATCGAACTTGGGTAGCCAACATTCGAAGCCCTCTCTCGCAGGCACCTGACCAGTCCGCATTTCATTTGATTCGCGATTCCACGCGATCACCGCCTTGGCTCGTGCGCCACTTGCAGATGTTCCCACGCGCAGGATACCTACCACAGTATGCTGGCGTTTCAGGAGATGATCAAGGTGTGGAAGAAGCGTGAGTCAGGCCTTTTAGCTGGCTTTTTTGTGCCCCCCTTGACGATCCCTGATCTCCAACATGATCATCTTCCGAAGAGACCGTAGGGCCAGTATGGCCAGCGAGCGCCCCGCCTGTTCATCCTTGCGCATGATCAATGCGAGCATCTCCTCATCTTGACGAGAATCGTAGTCGGACAAATCACAAACCGAGGATGCCAAATGCTGCATTGCATGGATATGCTCCGAGATGCGCGACTCAAGATCAGGGCCCATGATGGACAAGTCCGCATCCGGGTCGATGCCGAGGATGAGTTGCTGCTCATGTTTATTAAGGCTCCAAGGGGCATCTGTCTTCTTCTCCTCTGGCTTTGGTAGCGGTTTTGAAGCCTTTGCGTTTCGCAGCGCTTTCTGGACCGAGACCTTACGGCTGCCATTCGGCATGCGTTTGCCATACGGGATCTTCTTGATTTTGCAGTATTCCATCAGTCCTTCGCGTGCGGTGCCATCGCTCCTGCCATGAATTCGCATGAAATCCAATGCATACAACCATGCCTGGACCGAGTGCTCCTCCTCGATTTTAGAGAGTGCTTCCACCTGACGCCCGGTTGGCTTGACGTGGTCCAGATCTGCCAAGATCATGGCCACGCGGACGCGTCCGGCATGAACCGCGCGCATTAATTGAGCCTTCTTGAGTTCGGTCATCCTAATCCCGAAAGCGACAAAGTCCTGGTCGGTCTGCCTGTATTGCTCGGTCGAGTAAATCTCCCAAAGTAAGTAGTTGCGGAGCTCGATTCCGAGCGAGATCGCCGCGGCCATTTTGCAATTTTCAAGAAACCGCGCTAGTTCATCCGTTGCAAGCGTCGGATTTTCTGTTTTCAGGCTCTGCGCCGTCTCGTAGCGGAGGCGCAGGAAATTCCCTGAAATCATGGTCGTGGTTTCGTTGGGGAGTGCTTCGCTGGGGATGAGTTTCTGGAAAAACTGGATATGGTCGCCGGATTCGTCTGTTTTTTGGATTTTGCTCATAGGTTTGTTGTTTGGTCTTCACCAAAGGCGGAGCCAGCGAATGTGCGCAAAAACGGTGTTTTTACCGAAATACTCACGTTTTCCGAAGAACTGTGGGGCAGTCCTAACAAATGAGCCAATTTTGAGCCAATTGTGAGCCTATATGGATGGTGGGGTATTTAGAATCGCCCGAGCAGCCTGTCGGATGTAGAAGATGTTTCAAAATTCGCCATGTTTCGATCATACCTTGCGAATGGCAGTTCGTTTCGTCTCCGTGGATCATGCCCCCCAATGCTTTTACCGCCCAAATCTGCGGGACTGGGTGCCTGCTGATCACATCCTGCATTTCGTGTTGGATGCCCCGTAGTTGCTCGATCTCAGCTCCGCGAAAATCAACCACCGCGGCACCGGCAGCGTACAATACCCGCCCTCCATGATGCTCGGTCTGCTCATTTACCGCTACGTCACCGGCCCATTTTCGAGCTACAAAATCGGGAAAATCACTTACGAAAACCTCGGCGTCCGCTTCCTCACTGGCGATAACCAAGAGGGCTTGCCCGCGTCTCCCTTCAGAACCGATGTTCCGTAATATACGCACTTATTTCCGCTGCCAGAGACTCGAGAAAAATTTCCCGGTTTCACTCAGCGATCCGTCGGGGCGGACGAGCCAGAAGCCGCGGGCGTCGTCCGGATTCTTGATCGGGGCAGGCGGCACTGGCTGCTTCTTCGGGTTGGCTTCGTTGCAGTAAAGCTCCCACATGGCAATGTAAGGCACGTCGGCGGCCAGCATCGCGCCGAAGAATTCGTCCCAACGCTCGGTCAGGCGGTTCGGGTAATCGTTTTCGGGAATGCCGATTTCGCCGACATAAACGGAATTCTTCCCGAACAGTCCGGTGGTGCGCGCGTGCTGCTTGATTTCGTGAATGCATTTCCAAAGTGTCACACCGTCCTTCATGCCGTCGTAGCAACTGTAGGAAACCAGGTCCAATTCAACGCCGGGCAGCACGTGCTCGGTCATCGTCGGAATGCCTTCCCAAAGATCTGTAACGCGGTTCACTTCGGCGGCATGGGCGACGCGGCACTTCGCACCCTTGGCGAACCGAGCACGGGCCTCGGTGACACCTTTCTGACGGGCAGCGAGCGCTTGGGTCATCGCTTCGCATCTTTGTTTCCAATCCGGCGGTGGTTTTTTCCAGAGTTCACCGGCGCGACCGCGTAGGAGCCAGTCGCCTTCCCAATTCTGGAGAATCACGGTGACATTACGGTCGCGGAACACCTTGTAGAGATGCTCGGTCAGATCGAAGTAGGCTCGGGTGACTTCAGTCATCGAAACTGCGGTGGCTTTCTTGTCGGACGTTGGCCAGTTAGTCGCGACATCCGTTTCGAGAATGATCGTCGAGAAGGGCAGGGCGAAGAGCTGCTGGAAATATTTCGAGCGCGCCAGGTCCAAGAGGGTCGCGCAGGACTCCCATTGGCTGTTGAAGGGATACTTGGCGGTGGGGGAGTGGGGCATAAACCAGAACTTGCCGAGCCGCGAACCGAGTTCGAGCAACTTCTCCGCTCCCTCGATGAGAAACGGTTTGTCGGTCAGGTGATACAAGCCCGCCACGTGGGACGCTCCGACCCGCGTGTTGAAGTCGCGCGGCAATTTCTTGATTCGGCTGGGGCGATGAGCGTCGATGAGTCGTTGGATTTTCTCGTCTGCAGCGGTTTTAGCGGTGGCTTTGGCTGCGGTAGGTGACGCGGCAGCCAAAGGATCAAGCGCCCACAGACCGGTGCTGCCGGCTACTGCTTGAATGAAATTGCGACGATTCATTGTCGTTCGGAAAAATGCCCAATTATTTTTATTCGAAATGCCGTGTGGAGCCTACAATCAGTGAAACGCTTCGGAAACATGGATCTCAACTGTCGTCGATCGAGTGGATGCTGGACTCTTGAAAAGTGTTTGAAATCACTCTTTCGAGTGAGCGTATTGGCGGAAATTTTGTTTTTTGCCTCGCCTTGGGCAAGAGTTCCTCGCGTAACATCAGAAAATCCTCCAAGCATGAAAATTCTATTACTGGTTCCGGTGATGCTTTGCTTCTCCGGTCTTTCCTCCGGCGCGGACCTTCCTGTGTCCCCAGTCACGCGGATCCGGGAAATCCAAGCCGCCACCATCGTCGAGCCGTTCGAAGAATCGCAGGTGAGCACGCGCGGGGTGGTGACCTGGGTGGAAGGTGGAACAGGCCTTGGTTTTTATCTCCAAGACGGTGGCGGCGGATTGCGGGTGACACTGGAAGCGGGGCCCGGCCCGAAGTTGGGCGAGTTGGTGAGAGTTACGGGAAGGCTGGTGCGAGGAGACTTCGCCCCGCTGATCACGCAGGCACAGTATCAAAGCCTTGGGCCGGGTGTGCTGCCCAAGGCAAAGTTAACTACCGCAGGAGGCCTGCTCAGCGGTTCCTACAACGGTGAGCGGGTGACTCTTGAAGGCTGGATCCGCTCGGCGGAAATGATCGACGCTACGACGATGGTAGGGCTGTTTGATTCCGGAGCCTCACGGATCAGCTTCCGAATCAACAATGTGAAAACCCTGAAGCCCGAAAAGCTCATTGCGGCCAAGGGCGGGTTGACCGGCGTCACCAGTCCCGTTAGATCGCGCGGCACGTTCAGCCAATTGTTCGACGTACAG
>JANPKJ010000126.1:0-18407 GCA_031425955.1 Akkermansiaceae bacterium
AAAACCCCGGCACCCTGGCTGAAGGCGTTGAGCGGTTGATAGAGCGTGCCGAGATAGGCGAGGAAAACGAGCACCTCGCCGGGTTGGAGTTGGCCTGCAAGCACGGCGCGGGCACCGACCCAGACAACAGCGGCGGTTCCAACCGCCATGATCACGCCGATGGCCCATGAAAAACCTAGCTCCGCCGCAGACTTCCGCAGGTTCTCACGGGCACTGATCGCGGCCTGCTCCGCGAACCGGCGGTGACCGGTGGCCTCCATGGTGAAAGCCTGGATGACACGGATCGAAGTTAGAGACTCCTGCAAGTTCGAGGCGATTACGCTCTCGCTCTCATGGAACCGTTTCGCGCGGGCACCGATGCGGCGCTGGTGATTCTTGATGTTCAGCCACAATAAAGGGGCGGTGGCGGCCGTGATAATCGTGAGTGTCACGTCGAGACGCAACATCACGACGACTACGCCGATCGTCACGCAGAGACCGGATAGAATCGGCACCACGACTCCGGAGAGGAGGGATTGCAGCGCATAGCTGTCGTATGCCGCCCGGTAGAGCAGGTCGCCGACTTTCGCGTGATCATGATAGGTCAGTGGCAGATGATGGAGGCGGTCAAGTGCCTGCACGCGAAGCTCGCGGACCATGCGGTTTCCCGCATGGATCAGCCACAACTGACTGAGTAAAGTCAGCGATTTATGAGCCACCCCGATGACCACCATGGTGACCGCGATGTAGAGGGCGACAGTCATGGACTTGCCGTCCGAGCCAATGCCGGGCAGCTCCGCAAGGAATGCGGGCAACGGTTGCTGGCCAAAGACCGAATCCACGAGCCACTTCACCGGCCATGGCAGCGCGACTTCCATCATCGCCGCAAACAGCAATAACAGGATACCGCCGGCCACGTGGAGGCGGACGCCGCGGAGATAGGTGCAACAGCGCGCCATCATTGGTCTTCAGGGGCGACCATGGTCATTTCCATGGCTTCGCCGCACTCAAGTGCTGCCTGCGAGATGGCATTGAGGGCGTGGCGGCGCGAGAGGGCGACGACGGTAGCGAATGCCCCGAGGGGGATGGCTAACGGTAACAGAACCGGCTTTATGGCGATGATTCCAAAGCTGATAATGATCGCCAGGGTGGCGAGGTAGCGATTCGGCAGGGATCTGGATTCCAGCCGGTAGTGAATACGGTGCGCTCCGATTTGAAGCACCTCTTCGTAAACGGAAATAAGGCGGATTTCATGGAAGCCCGGGCCCCTGATGAAGAGATCGCAGTCATCCCACTCGCCGGCCGGCTCGCAGACCCAGCCACAAGAACGGAGGTGCCGTGTCATCAGGCCCAGCCAGCGGTCCCGCTGCCAGAGGTTTCCCCACAACCGCTGATCTTCCGGATAGATCCGGCGGGTCGGCCAGAGTCGTATTGTCCCATTGATCCGCCCCCAGAACCGCGACCAAGGCTGGAACAAGTGAAGAAAGGTGACCAGAATCGAACCTTTCACCGACTGGAAACCGGTCCACTGATCCCGTCTCAACTGGGCAGCACCGATGCCGGAGCAAAGTGCCGAGAACAAGGTGATACCCAACCCCACAAGCCCCGGCAGCAGCAGCCAGGCTGCACAACGCCCAAACGGTAGGCCGAGAATACCGGAGAACGTGATGCCTAGGAAAAGAATCTGCCACTCGATCGACTTGAACAGCGCGAGCGTCGAGAAAATCTTCGGCTGATACATCGCCTGGAACATCGCACTGCCGAAGAACCCATAATAGATCCGTGGCTGGAAAATGGCGGGCAAAGGATTGAACGAAGGCACGCTGGTGATACCGTCGTAAATACATCCCCGCCATACGCTGTGACCCAGCACATTGAAACGCGATGGATAGGCATCGTGCAAATGCGCCTCCGCATAGCCATAGCCGCGCTGTTGTTTCAGATAGGCGCGCACTGAATGGCGACGACGGTGCCAGACAATCGCGGCAGGGCTAAAGGCGATTTTTTTCTCTCTCACCAGCAGTTTCCAGCAGACGTCGACATCATCACCCGCCGCGCGGTGGGTGACATCAAATCCCCCGATCGCGGCCAAGTCGCGTTTTACGTAGGCCATGTTGCATCCGGGGACGTGCTCGGCGAGTTCGTCGCCGAGCAGGACGTGGGTCGGGTTACCCGGACCATGGTGGACGCACTGTGCGGTAAACTTATCATCCGCGGGCGAGAGGTTAGGTCCGCCTACCGCAGATGCCTTCTGCTCTAGCAAAGCTTGGACCATGAAGTAAAGCCAGTCCGCATCGGCAAACGCATCGTCGTCGATATAGGCGACAATATCCCCCTCAGCGAGTTTCATCCCCATGTTCCGCGCATTGCTTAATCCACCGTTGGGCTCGACGCGGTGGTAGCGGACGGGAAATTTGATCGCGATGTCATGAACCGGCAGCGTCGACCCATCGTCCACCACGAGGACTTCATAGTTTGGATATTTCAGCCGCCCAAGCGACTGCAGGCAGGCCGCGAGGGTTTTGGTCCCGTTGTAGGTGGCCACCACGACGGTGACGCGAGGCCAGTTGAACGAATTCAGTTGATAGTGGTCAAATCGATAGATTTCGCTCACGACCGCAAGCGACGGTTTCGGCCGCCGTTCCGCATCGGTGATGCCGAAGGCCCAGCCTTCAATCTCGTGCGAATGGATGCTCCATTCATCCGTCCAACTGTAAACGGCGGCCCCGCAGAGACCCTTCTCGAAGGTGGCGCGCAGATATTGGCCGAAGAACGCCGCCTGCGCCTCCCGCCCGCCGCGGGAACTGTCGAGACCGAGTTCCGCCAGGAAAAGCGGCCGGTCCCCCGCCAGGCTATGCAGCCGCGCGAGGTATTTTCGGAATGTCTCCTCCTCCTCCAGATAGATGTTATAAGAGACGACATCGAAGTTCGGTAGGTCGATGTATTCTGTGGGCGGGTGATTTATGTAGGTGATCAGTCCGCCGTCCGAGTGCTCCTTGACGATGTTGCAGAGGCGACGGAGGAACTCCTTGACGCGCCGGGCCCCATACCAACGAACCAACAAGGGGGGGCATTTCGTTGCCGACGGAGTACATCAAGATCGCAGGATGACCGGCGAGTTCACGCGTGTGTTTTTCGGTTTCGCGATATAGCAGATCCTCCCACTCTGTGTCCAAGACACAAGATCGAGGTCCCCAGCTGACTTCGGGAATTAGCATCAACCCGTGTTCCCAAGCGGCGTCGGCGATCCGCGGAGAGGGCGAGTTGTAAAGACGCGCCGTGTTGATTCCGGCGTCGCGCATGCGAGCGAAGTCGTCTTTGAGTTTGGGAAACGAAGGATAGGGTTCGCCCTCGTCATTCGGGCTAAAACTGCCGTAGGTGACGCCTTTGATCCAAAAGCGCTCTCCGTTTACCTTCAAAAATTTTCCATCGACTTGCGGACGGCTGGAGCGGGATACAACTGTGTTTTCTTTCATGTTGAGGGGGGGAGTGTAGTTAGAAACGAAACTGCATGCCGAGTTTTGCGATAAGCTCGGAATCCGTAAGTTGAAAGTCGGTCGGACTGTCCCAATACGACTGGGTGAGGACTATATCAATTTGCTGGCCGGATTGATACTCCCAGGAGAAACGTGAATTGAAGCCAATGCTGTCGGAAATGGTGTCGTATTGAACCAGATTGGACCAACGCACCTCCGGGGTGAATCGGAGTACGACATAAAGGCTCATCAGGTTGCTGTTGATCTCGCCACCGGGCATGTCGAAGTAGTTGTATTCGTAGCTCACGCCATAAGCGGTGAGACTGCCGGGAATCCAATAGAGATTGGCAAAAGCGGAGCGCCAGTCGCCGCCATAATACTCGCCGCCACGCACGCCGACTTGCCCGCTGACAGCGCGGCGCTCCGCAAGCTTCCAGACCAGCTCCGTGGAGAGCATGTCATAGCTCCCAGCTGGAACTTCCACATCACCAGGGAGAGTGAACGCGTAGCCTGGCCGGTCATAGGTGTTGGTGATCCCAAGGCTGATCTCATCATTGCCCGACAGCCGGACCGCGAGAGGATAAAAACTATTACTGCGGGTCTGCAGCTCATTGTCCAGATTGGTATAGATCTGATTGGCATAGATGAGACTGAACCACTGGAACCACGTCGGATTCGCAGGACGGACGAGATAGCGTGTGGTGCTCCCGACATAGCGGATGTCGTTTCGCTTGATGAAACCCATCGCCGGGTCAAACCCCGCACTGATCTCGGCAGCTTGCACATCCACATTGATGGTGTCACCCGGCCAACTCAGACCCATGCCATAGGCGTGACCGGAATAGTCCGGGTCAAGCACCGGATCTGTCTGTGAGCCGAGGCAGAACAAATTCGCGACGAGGGTTTCATCGCCCAGCCACTCGGACGTCTGATAGCGGAAATCCGCCCCCAGCACCCCGTTGTCTCCGTTTGACTCCGGATCGCCCGCCGTGGCGATGAGGCCGACCGTGGAGTCGCCGAAGACCGGCCGGGTCAGACGACCGGCGAAAACCGGCTTGGCATCGACTCCGAACGCGTCGTCAAGGTAGGCCGCCGTCATGCCGAGCTCGAAGTTGCCCGCACGGCCCGCGAGTTTTCCGGCGCCGACGATGGGTACCTGTGCGCCGGATTGAGACAACCCAACCCGCCGAGTGAAATACGGAATCATCAGTTCCTCGTTCAGATCCGCGAACCGGTAGATGCCGGAGTCTTCCAGAAAGAAGTCCCGCTTTTCGGGAAAAAACAGCGGAAAACGGGTGAAGTTAATCTGCCGCTGGTCCACCTGGGTTTCCGCGAAGTCGGTGTTGATACTGACTGTGGCCGTCAGACCCGCATTGAGCCGCCAGCGGACGTCGAACCCGGCATTTCCACCGACATCGTCGCCCTTTTGTTTGCGAGCGAGAAGGTAGGGAGAAATTTCGATTCCTAGATTGGTGGGAAGCCCGTGCAACCCGGTTAACGTCCCTGCGTTTCCCGCATTGTAAACCTTGCCCTCTGGTCGCGGAGAATTCCAGCGACCACTCTCCCCCTTGCGGGCGATGCTGCGGGAAAAATTAAATCCCCATACCTCCCCCTTGGGATCATAGGCCACGGTCTTGAAAGGGATGGCGATTTCCGCCGTCCAGCCGCGGTTGTCTGTCTTACAACGTGCCACCCAGGTGCCGTCCCAGTCGGTGTTCGCGTTGAAATTATTGCTGACCAGCGCATCATACCGACCCTCATCGGGACTTACAGCGAAGACGTAACCGTTCCGGCGGTCATGGAACGTATCAAAGAAAAACGCCACGTGGTCCCCGGAGAGAACCGAACCGTCACGCTCCCGGCCACGGGCCCGGATGCCGCCCGGCTCGCGGTCGTAGCAACGGATTCCCAAATACAAGGCCGTTTGATCGTATGCGATTCGAACCTCCATCAGTTCGGTCATCGGCTGGCCCGGCACTGGCTCCACTTGGGTCATGTCGCTGACCAACGCCGCCAGCTTCCACACGGGCTCATCCAGACGCCCGTCCACAACCGGAGCGGAGGCGATCGCATTTGCTACGATCGACTTGCTAGGCTGTGCAGACGAAACCGGGGAGAGGATAAGTGCGAAGAACACCACTTTCCCGTATGCACTGGATTGGGACACCGGGCGCACAACAGCAAACCGAATGCCAAATGTCAACTACCGGAAAGAACTCCACGGGGGGCTGATACCGAGACTGAAGAAAAATTGCCGCCCGAAAAGCCTTGTGAAAATGTTTACGACACCAGTCGCCGCCTGAGCATTTGACATCGCCGCCGAGTTTTGGACACTCCGGCCATGTACGAAACCGCAGGCAAACTAAAATGGATCGGCACCACCCAGAGCTTCGCAAGCGGCTTCACCAAGCGCGAGTTCGTGGTCACCACCGCCGCTGACAAATACCCGCAGGATCTCAAGTTCGAGGTCGTGAAGGACAAGTGCCCGCTGCTCGATCCCTTCGAACTCGGCCAGGACGTGCAGGTCAGCTTCGACATCCGCGGCAACGAGTATAACGGAAAATATTTCGTGAACCTCGCCTGCTGGAAAATCCAGGCGGCGGGCGAATCCTCAGCTCCATCCGGCGCATCAAGACCATCCGCGCCCCGCCAAAGCACCGCTGCCACCAGCAGCGAACCCTCCGCCGCCGACCTCCGTGGCGACGATGATTTCGACGACGAAAGTCCGTTCTGATTACTTCAAGGCGTGATCCGCCGGAACCTCCTCACCCGCCCAGAGGCGTTTCTGGGTCCAGTCCTTGGCGGGCGATGTCCAGAACGTATCGTGGGCCGGCAGCCCCAGATGGAGTAACCCGGATAGACACAGATAGAGGCTACCGGTGGAAATATAGGATTCCCGGACCGCTGGCTGATAGCCGGCCACCCCCACGCGCAGCCAGCCTCCGGCGTCGAACGTGCCGGGAGCATCCACCATCCGCCGGATCACGGCAGCGAGCGCCCCGCGCACGGCGGCGGGCTCGACGCCTTTAGGGAGCTCGCGGCGGAGGGCCATGAGGGACAGCGTCTGAAACGCCCCGAACCGATAGGAGCTTGAGCGACCGATCACGGGAAACGTGCCCTCGGGTGAAATCATCCGCTCCTGCACTTCCGCGTAGCGCTTCGCGCGGGCGAGCACAGTCGGCAGCTGGTCGCCTAACTGCGATTTTTTCTCGTGGCACAATTCCAGCACGGCGATCAGCGCGGGTTGGATGACGAAGCTGTTATAATAATCCCAGTGGAAGTTGGGACCGTCGCCATAGGTGCCGTCTCCGGCATACCATTGTTCGTGTTTTTTCAGCGCGTATTCGATCCGCTGGATTTCGCACTCACCGGTGAACTGCCAGACCGCCGCCTCCACCAAGGCGGAGAACAACAGCCAGTTGCTTTCACCGGGCTTGATCCGACGGGTGGATTTCAACGCGTTGAGCACATTCGCCCGATTGGATTCGTCCAGAGGTTTCCAGAGTTGATCGGGTGCCCGGAGCAAGGCGAGTGATAGAAATGAGGCGTCTACCAGCGGCTGGCCGCCTTTGGTGAAATTCATGAAATCGGGCGATTTCGGATCGGTCGCATGGACCAGCGCCTTGCGGGACCACTCGATGTAACGCGCCCGCAGCTTGCCTTCCGCCGTGTCGTCCGGACCGAGCGCCAGCCATGGTGCGATACCTGCCAGCGTGCGACCGAATGCCTCGAGGCAGGTGACATCACGCCGCGATTCCTCACCGGGCCCCAATGGAAGGCGTTCCCTCAGTTTCCCCTCGGCCAGTGACTCCATGACCGGCCGCGCGATGCGGTCGAGGGTCTTCACCGCCTCAGCGCGATCCGCAGGGCCGTTCGCCCGCGCGGACTGAAATAGTAACAAACCGAATGAAACCAGAAGCAGGAATCTCATGACCCAGTCTGTCACGATTCACCCACCCGGCAAACCGGAATTTTCCTCTCACCAAGGTGGCAGGCCCAGCAACTCCGGCGATGCTTCACGCGGCCGCCAGGTGAGAATCTCGGGGTCGCCGGAAGTGATCAGGACGGTGTGTTCGAAGTGCGCGGAAGGCTTGCGATCCTCGGTGATGACCGTCCAACCATCGTCGAGAATCCTAACCGACGGGACACCGGCGTTGACCATCGGTTCGATCGCCAGCGTCATGCCCGCCTCCAGCGTGGGTGATTTCCCCTGCGGCCGGTAGTTGGGAACCTGCGGTTCCTCGTGCAGTCGGCGGCCCACGCCATGACCCACGAACTCGCGGACGATGGTAAATCCGTGGGGCTTGGCGAACGCCTCCACCGAGCCACAAAGGTCGGCGAGCTTGCGCCCGGCGCGCGCGTGCTTGATGGCCTCGAACAACGACTGCTCGGTGACTGCTAGAAGACGCTTGGTTTCAAGCGGGATGTCCCCGGCGGCCACGGTCGTCGCATTGTCGCCGATGAAGCCGCTTTTCATGATGCCCACGTCGATCTTCACGATGTCACCCGGCATGATCTTGCGCGGTCCGCCGATGCCGTGGACCACTTCCTCATTGATCGAAATGCAGGTATAGCCGGGAAACCCCCGGTAGCCGAGAAACGCGCTCTTGCAGTCGTGCTCGCGCATCAGCTCCGCGGCCAGTTGGTCGATCTCGCCGGTGGTTTTGCCTGGAGCGACCTCCTTGGCGAGTGCTTGCAGAATCGTGGAGGCGATGGTCCCCGCCTTGCGCATGAATTCGATTTCACGCGGCGATTTGATAGGGATGCGGGTTCGGCGGGACACGATGTTGAAACAGAAATTGAGGAAAGAGTTTTTCAAACGGAGAGAACCGGGAGGAGCGTGAGCAGTTTCGCCGCCACTTCATCCTGCGGTGGTGCGGCATCGCAAGCAGAAAGGACACCGAGGTGTCGATAGTGTTCGATGACCGGCTGGGTGAGGCTCACAAACTCGGCGTGCCTGCTGAGAAAGTTACGCTCACTGTCGTCAGCCCGGCGGCCCGCAGGAGCATCGCACTCCGGGCACTTTTCCCCGCTCTGGAGTTGCGGCCGCTGTCCCGACCAACGGCACTCCGGACACTCGACCCGGCTCTGGATACGGGCGAGGAGCTCATCAAACGGCACTTCAAGCGAGACTGCGGAATCCAACCGCAGACCTCGTCGTGCCAGCCAGTCATCGAGGAAAACCGCCTGTGGGACGCTGCGCGGAAATCCGTCCAACACCCATCCGCCGTTTTGACGATCCAGCCAGTCCGCCAGGATCGGGCACATCAGGTCGTCCGGCAGATACTCGCCGCGGGCGAGGATCGGTTCAGCCTGTTTTCCAAGTTCCGTCGCGTTTTCGACATGCTCGCGAAGCAGGGCTCCGGTGCTGAGATAACCGAGGCCGAGGCTGTCTGCCAGACGCCGCCCGTGGGTGCCCTTGCCGGAAGCCGGAGGCCCTAGCAGGACAACGCGGAACGGTCTGGCGGCGGGCGCCATCAATGGTTGGAGTTATAGATGTAGGCGGTGATGCCGATGACAATCAGCACGGCGATCACCGTCCACAGATAGACAATCGCTGTCTTCGGAGCTGCTCCGCTGGTCTGGCTGAGGCGGTCGTAACGTCCCTTGAGTTTGCCCTTGCGGAGGAATCCGTCGTAATGCTTCTGAAGCAACTGGGTTTCCACCTGCCGCATCACATCAAGTACCACGCCGACCATGATCAACAGCGAGGTGCCGCCGAAGAACTGAAGCACGAGCGAGCCGGGCGGGAGTCCCACCACGTTACCGGTGATCACCGGCAGAATGAAAATGCCCACCATGAAGAAGGCACCGGCGAAGGTCAGACGCGTCATCGTAAAGTCGAGGAAATCCGCAGTCGGCTTGCCAGGGCGCACACCCGGGATATATCCTCCATTACGCTTGAGGTCTTCCGCGATTTGCGAAGGTTGGAACATCATTGCCACCCAGAAATATGAGAACAGGAAAATTCCGATACCACCGAGGATGTAGAACCAAATGCCACCTTGGGAAAGCTGGCCGTAAAGTTTCACCGCCCAGGGCTGGCCAGATATTCCGGGAATCCACTGCAACATCAGCGGCGGAAGTGACAACACCGCGGAGGCGAAGATGATCGGCATGACACCGGCATAGTTCACTTTGAGGGGAAGATACTGGGTCTGGCCACCGAACTGTTTGCGACCGACGACGCGCTTGGCGTATTGCACCGCGATCCGGCGCTGGGCCTGGGTAATGGCGATGGTCGCGGCAATCACGACGAGCAGAAGGGCGATCATGACGACCATCCACATGGCGTTGAACGGTTGGATTTCACCCTGCGACGGGATGAAGAATTTCCACGCTTGGATCAAGGCACCTGGCAGGGCGGAAATGATATTGACGGTGATGATGATAGAGACACCGTTGCCGATTCCCTTCTCGGTGATCTGATCGCCGATCCACATCAGAAGCACAGTCCCGGCGACGATGGTCGTCACGGTCAGCGCCATCCAGGTGACCGACGGATCGGGAACCAGATTGCCGAATTTTTCAATCCCCTGCATGTAGGGAATGCTTCCGGGATTAGTGAGTGATTTCGCAACGAAGAAGCCCTGCACGAGGGCGATGCCGATCGTGATATAACGGGTGTATTGGGTGATTTTCTGGCGACCACCGTCCTCACGGGCAAGCCGCGAGAGCTTCGGCACCACGGCCGTCATCAGTTGCACCATGATGGACGCGGAGATGTAGGGCATGATCCCGAGGGCGAAGATCCCCGCCTGTTGGAGACCACCACCGGAGAAAACAGTCAACAACGCGGAAATCCCCCCACCCGTCGCAGGATCCTTGGTCTGACTGTCGAGCCAGGCTTTGATCACCGTGGCGTCCACCCCGGGAATGGTGATGTGCACCCCGAGCCGGATAATGACGATCAGGGCGAGGGTGAAAAGAATGCGGTCCCGGAGTTCGGGGATTTTCCAAGTGTTGGCGAACGCTGAAATCATGGCTGATGGATGAGGAGGATGACGCTAAGTGTTATAAAGACGAAGAGGAAGCGCGAGGTGCGCTTCCTCTTCGGAAATCAGAGATCAAATGAAGTGATCAAGCGGTCGGCTCGGTAACCGTGCCACCCGCCTTTTCGATCTTTTCACGAGCGGAAGCACTGGCATTGAACACCACGAGGTGGAACGCCTTGGTGACCTCGCCCACGCCAAGAACCTTGATCTTGTCGTAGGTGCCGTTGACGAGGCCCTGACCCTTGAGGGCGGCTTCGTCGATGGTGGCACCGGCGTCGAACAGATCGTCCAGTTCACCGACGTTGAAGACGGCGACCTTGTCGCGGAAGTCGTAGTTGTTGAAGCCACGCTTCGGCAGACGACGGTGAAGGGGCATCTGGCCGCCCTCGAATCCGACACGGGTGCCGGAACCGGAACGGGCCTTCTGGCCCTTGTTGCCTTTGCAGGATGTTTTACCGTGACCCGAGCTCTCGCCGCAACCAAGGCGCTTGACCTTGTGCTTGGATCCCGGGTTCGGGCTGAATGAATGAAGTTCCATGGTGATGAAGAGTTAGAGATAAGAGATTAGGGATCGTGGATTGGGGATGAAAGAGGAGGGAAAGCGATTTGTCTTTGGCAAAATGTTTATCTCCGATCTCCTATCCCCTATCTCCGATCTTAGATGGCCTTCTCCCGCTTTTTCTTGCCGCGGCCGCCGAGAACCTCGTCACGGGTACGGAGTTGGGAGAGGGCCTTGAGGGTGGCTTTGACCACGTTGGCGTGGTTGGAGGAACCCATCGACTTGGCGAGGATATCGCGGATGCCGACTGCTTCGCAAACGGCGCGCACACCGCCGCCGGCGATGATACCCGTTCCCGGAGAAGCTGGCTTGAGGAGAACCTTGCCACCACCGAATTCGGCGTAGATTTCGTGAGGGATGGTGCCATCGACGATGCTCATGGAGACGAGCACCTTGCGGGCGCCTTCACTGGCTTTCTTGATGGCGTCCGCCACTTCGTTCGCCTTGCCGTAGCCGAGTCCGACCTTGCCGACCTTGTTGCCAGTGACAACGAGCGCCGAGAAACTGAAACGACGACCGCCCTTGACGACCTTGGCGCACCGGTTGATAAAGACGACCTTTTCGGAGAGCTCGTTGCCTTCGGCATCGGTCGGAGCGGCGCGCTCTTCACGACGTGGACCGCCGCGACCGCGACCGCCCTGGCCGCCACCGCCTTGGTAGCCACCACCACCACCGCCGCCGCCACCCTGGTAGCCGCCGCCTTGGCCGCGATTACCTTGATAGCCGCCTTGGGAAGGTGCGGAGCCTGCGATCGGACCGAGCACTGGCTTGGCCTCTGCCGGCGCTGCGGCCGGGGTTTCGTTTTCTGGAATTGTTACCATGATGATTGTCAGGTCAGAGCGTTAGAATTGGAGTCCGGCTTCGCGCGCCGCGTCGGCGAGTGCTTTGACCTTACCATGATAGAGGTGGCCGCCGCGGTCGAAGACGACGGCGCTGATGTTGGAACCCTTGGCGCGCTCGGCGAGGAGTTGGCCGACTTTCTGCGAGCTCTCGATGTTCGAGGAGCCGTTTTCGAAAGACTTGTCGAGCGTGGAGGCGGAGATCAAAGTCTTGCCGGCCGCGTCGTCGATGATTTGGGCGTAGATGTGTTGGTTCGAGTAGTGAACGGCCAGACGTGGACGTTCGGCAGTGCCGGAAACCTTCCGGCGGATGCGGTTGTGGATCTTGCGACGGATCGACTTGCGATTGATGGTGCTCATGGTGCCGTAAATGTTTTGAGGTAGTCGGTAATGGATTATTTGCCGACGCTCTTGCCTTCCTTGCGGCGAACTTTCTCACCGACGTAGCGAACGCCCTTGCCCTTGTATGGCTCGGGTGGATAGAAGCCGCGGACTTCGGCAGCGAACTGACCGACGAGCTGCTTGTCGATGCCTTCCACCTTGATCTTGGTGTTCTCAACGACAGTGACATTGAGACCCGAAGGGATGGGGTGAAGGAGCGGATGCGACCGGCCGAGGGAGAGGTCAAGGTCCGAGCCCTTGACCGCCGCACGGAGACCGACGCCGATGATTTCAAGATCCTTCACGAATCCCGTGGAGACGCCGACGATCATGTTCTGAACGAGGCTGCGGGCGGTGCCGTGGAGGGCTTTGTGTTGACGAAGCTCGGTGGCGCGGGAGACGACGACAGTGCCGTCTTCGCTGGTGAGCGAGATGCCTTCGGGAAGCGGGAAGTCGAGTTTGCCCTTGGGGCCTTCGACGATCACCGTGCGGCCGTCAACCTTGACAGCGACCTTCGCGGGGACAGAAATTGGTTTGAGTCCGACTCGTGACATGGTAGTTTTTTCCTTTTCCGAGTTAGGGTTTACCAGACGTTGGCGAGGAGCTCGCCGCCGAGGTTTTGCTTCTTGGCGGATCCACCGGACATGACGCCCTTGGAGGTGGAGACGATGGAGATGCCGAGACCGGACATCACGCGTGGAACCTCGTTGGCGCCGATGTAATGGCGGCGGCCGGGAGTGGAGACGCGCTTGAGGTCGGTAAGGACCGAGCGGCCGTCGATGAACTTCGGCTTCAGCTTGAGCGTGGTGCGCTCGCCGGTGACGACTTCATAGTTCCAGAGGTAGCCTTCTTCCTGGAGGATGCGGGCGATGTCCGCCTTGATCTTGGAGTAAGGAGCGGTGAATTCCTCATTGCCGGCACGGGCGGCGTTTTTGAAACGCGTGAGGAAATCGGAGATTGGATCGGTGAGAACTGCCATAACAGGTGCTTTCTTTAAATGGGGTGCGGTGTGTTAGTTGGCAGCGACGGCTTCGGCTTCAACTTCGTTGGCCTTCTTCATGTCGCGGAACGGCATGCCAAGCTCCATGAGCAGGGCGCGTCCTTCGGCGTCGGTCGGCGCGGAGGTCACGAAAATCAGGTCGAAGCCGATAGTGCGCTTGATCTGGTCGATTTCGATTTCCGGGAAAATGGATTGGTCACTGATGCCGCAGGCGTAATTGCCGCGTCCGTCGAACGATTTCGAGGAAATCCCGCGGAAGTCGCGGATGTTCGGAGCGGTGACGTTGATGAACCGGTGCAGGAATTCCCACATGCGAGGGCCACGGAGAGTGACGCGGGCACCGAGGGCTTCACCTTCGCGGAGCTTGAAGTTGGCAACAGCCTTCTTCGAGAACGTGATGGACGGGCGCTGGCCGGTGATTTTCTGGATCTCGTTGACGGCGTCATCGACGGCGACTTTACGGTCCGGGGACTTGCCCATGCAGGAAGTGACCACGATCTTTTCAAGACGCGGAACTTGATGGCCATTGGTGTATCCGAGGCTCTTCATGAGACTCGGGACAACCTTGTCCTTGTAGTGTTGTTGTAGTGCTGGTGTGCTCATGTTTTTGCGGGTCAGCGCCGATTGATTCGGGCGCTTAAGCGCGGGCGGAAGCTTGCGCTTCAGCCCACTTTCTTGACGTTGGAGATATGGATGGGACCGTCGATGGTTTTGAGGCCGCCGTTAGGCTCGGCTTCGGTTGGCTTGACGGCTTTGATGATCGGGCGGCCGCCTTCGACGGTGACCTTGCCCTTGGTGGCGTTCACCAGGAGCACGGTGCCGCGCTTGCCTTTGTGATTGCCTGCGATGATTTCGACTTGATCGCCTTTTTTGACGTGGGTCTTGATGCGGCTCATGGAAGATGTTCGGTTGATCCCAGCGCGGTGGAATGTTCCGCCTGAAACACCGACACCCTGCTTGGGGGCGGCGAACATAGAAATAGCGGGCGACCCTGCAAGACCTTTTTGGGCAAACTTTCGATTTTCGGCGGATTGGTCGGGGAAATTTTTGAGAAAACAGTCCGTGGCCCGCAAATGGCCCGCAAATATAGGACTTTTTGCCGTGCGAAATGCATTGACCGGAAAATGCCGCGTACTCAGTTTGTAATCACTGAAAATGGTATCGGAAAGTTCGATATCAGTCAGTTGAGACCGTAAATACCAAACTAAAAAGTAACCACCCATCGCCATGTCAGACTTCACCGACGCACAAGAAAAGGACTACACCCGGCAAATCACAGGCATCCTCAAAGAATACAAGGCCGAGATGATTGCCAAAGATACTGATCCCACCCAGCGCATCACCACCCTTGAAAACGGCGCGACCGCTACCGATGACGCGGAAGCTGCCGAAGTAAAAGCGGAAGCCGCAAAAGTAGCCGCCATCGCCCTCACAACCAGCCGTCGCGAAGCCAACTACAAGCTGGCCCAAGCCAGCGTCGGACTCATCGAAGGCGCTCTTGGCAAAGACCACCCCGCCGCCGGACGTGCCCGGGGCATCCGCGGCTCCATGAGCCAATCCGGCGCTACCCCGCCGACTCCCGCCAACCCATAACCGCCTGACCCAAAGTGACCGCTCGGTGGATATAAAGGAATAATCCACCGGGCGTATCCCGCGTTCCTTTATCGGCAGAGAACGCTGCTTCTATCCACCCGACAAGTCCTTTTCATCCGTCCGACGTCCGTTTCCGCCCCTCCGCCGATCCTCCGGACAAACGGAGCGCTCCTACTGCCCCGTCCGCCGTTCCCTGAAGAAAAACCCCCGCTCCCTTTGCAGAAAAGACCGATCCTTTTGTTGAATCGGACTGAATATCAGCCGGTTGCGATAAATCTTCTTATTTGAGCCTCAGTGACCTTCGAGAAAGGAATCTTGAAGTCGCCTCAGGTCGAGCATGACCTCCCGGACCAGCTTTTCCGGAGAAATTTTAAATGCTTTGGCAAGACGCACGATTACATCGAGTGACGGTGTCCTCACTCCTTTCTCAAGACGGGAAATGTAACTGTGCTCCAAGCCAGTAAGGGCCGCCAGATCCACCTGAGACCACATTTTCCGCGTGCGTCTGCCCGCAAGGACATTCGCGAAAGCGCATCGGAGCTGATCAATCTCATCCAGAAACGTGAGACTACCGGATCAAGTTTAGAAGTCTCTTTGACTATAGACAAACCCAACTCCGCCTTATGGCTTGACCCACTAAAACGGGAAGTGCATAAGCCAAGGCGAACAACGGAAAGCCAGCTTTGCGGATGAAGTGTTAAATAACTGAGAAAATGAAACGAAACGCAAAAATCCAATTGGGGCGAGGCGGGAAAAAATTCCAAAGAATCTTCGTCAATCTTTTCAGCGCAATGGTCTGTCTACAGGCAGCCCTGCACGCAAGTGATCGGACCGGAATTGTCGGCCAGCTCCAGGACGGCACACCATCACCTCCCTCACCCACGCCCGTCCTGCCGGATTTCGAGGTGAAGAGCACGATAGTTCGCCGTATGGATGTCGTCGAAGCTCCGCCGATGTCCGGACTGCCACCTGTCACGGGAACCATTACGACTACCGTACATTTGGTGGAAGACCTGCAGTTGCCTGATCCGCCACCGCCGCCGGTTCCGCCGGAAAATTCGCAGGTGAATCCCCGCCTCCCCGATCCTGAATGGGAATGGACCCGTTTGGTGTTTGTCTCCGCCACGGTCTATGACCATTCCCGGACCCTGCTGCGGTGCCATCCCAACGGCAATGTGAAGAAGGAAATCACCGTCTGGTCGAACCTGGACTTCAATCATTTCTCGGGATTTTCCGCTTTCGAGGTGAAAGCCGCCGACGGCAAGGTCCGGCGATACGACTTGCTGCTGATGGGTATCGGCAACGAGGACACTGAAAAGCGGACGGCACTTATGGAAAAACACGGCATGGAATACGATATGCCGGAAATTCCCGCGCTCCCCGACGGCATCCCGGCCTACGTGATCGAGGACGCCGCGCCCGACGCCGGGGCGGTGCAACTCGTCGAGGACCTGCACGAATTGTATCGCTACGAAGGAACGCGCATGGAGGCGGCCTATCATGCGAGGGTCAAGGCGGAGGCGGAACAAAGGGCCTACTACCTGGCAAATCCCCCGGTCCCCAAAGACGTGACGATGAATTTCTGGGAACGGGAACACCCGGTCGGAATGTCCGCCGATACCATCAAAAAAGGAGGAGGAAACTGATGAAATCCCGTGGCAAAACCATCGCTGCGTTGATTCCCGTGGCACTCCTAACCGGGCCGCTTTCGGCGGACATGGCTCCGCAACCGGAGATCGTATTCACCCAAGGCTTGGAAAACACCTTCGCCGCCGACTGGCAGGGGGTAACGGGCCGGATCTATTTCATGCAATGGTCGCTGAATCTGGAAACCTGGCTATACGCGCCGTTCATCGACTTTGGTGACGGCATGCACAGCCGGGGACTCGCGGGCTCGGCTTCCAAGAGTTTCTTCCGGCTTCACTGCGTGGACGACGAAAATATCACCAGTCTGGAAGAGGCGATGAACGCGGACTTCGACGGCGACGGGCTATCCAACATCTTCGAAGTCACCTTCGGCTACAATCCCTTCGACGCCAGCTCGACGGCGGACGGAAACGACAACGCGCTCGACCCCGAGGGCGACGGCATGACCAACGCCACGGAAAACACCAAGGGCCTCAATCCGATGGCCAAGGACAATCCCAAGCTCATGTTGCAGGTGACCGAGGAATGATGCCCACGCGTTCCTTCCACGCCAAGTTTCCCGAATTTGACTGATTTGACGATATGACAACGCTCACCCGGATTCAAAAATACAGCCTCGTATTGCTATCATTCATCGCCTGCCAGGGCATTTCCCAAGGGCAGACGCTTTATGACGTGGTGATCTCAATCTCCGACCGCCACCGGGTGGTCACCCAGCGGGGGCAGGTCTCCACCTATCTGGAGAACGAGAATAACAATCCTTCCCATCCCGATTCCCCGATTCCGGAAGACTACCCCATCGACTGGGCGGAAGGTGTCGGAACAAGTCCCACCCAATCCTCTGTGGAAGGTTTGGATATGGGCGGCAAAATCGCGCTGCTCAATCAGGCAATCGTTGAATTCGAAAAAATCAAAGTCTCCTTCCTCAATATCCGGCCGGCCGATCTAACTGAAAGTGGCGCGACCGGCGCCTTGAGGCCCTACATGCAGGAGGATTTCCCGGCTTTGGAACGGGTGACTGCGGAGAATTTTCCGATTTTGCTGGCAACTCTCGCCCGTCAGGTCAGGCACCTGACGGTTATTCCTTGGTCGGCATCCCTGAAGAAACGCGAGAAATCATCCTACAAAAGCATGCGGGAGAAGCTGGACGTCAACGGGAACGTGATCACAGATCCGAATTCCGACCAACTGGGCTCCTGGCAGCCCACGACATTGTCCGATGGGGACTTTGCCAACGACCATCCGCTATGGATTACAGCAAATTCAAACGATCCTTATTCATTGAATGTTGAGTGGGTTGGCGGCAGCGGCAGCTATCAAAAAACAACCTACCATAACGGCCCCCCCAATGGTGATTCGGACTACGAATTGCAAAGTGTGAATTGCAGCCAGTGGGCCACCTTCTTTTCGGATGCCCGCATGGTGGTGGCACCACCCGCTGTGACCGGCACCGTGCAGGGGAAGGTGGTTCTTGTCGCGCACAATGAATATAGCTCGGCGAAAGTCACCTCTTTCGCTTCGTTACCTGACACATGGAAACCGGACAACGGGGTGTTCCATGTGGTCGCCGAGTCTCCCTCCGGTGGTGGAGACGCGGTTCTTTCCGCTAACGGACCTGGCATTTTGGTAAAGCTGACATGGTCCGAGCAGGAAGCGGCCGGGGAGGATGTGGTTGCCAGGTATGGACGAACGGACTGTGACAGAAGCCCTGAATCCTGGAACTACCGCGACTTCTTGGAGCGGAGATTCTATCCACTTTTCGTTCCGTCATTCACACGGGGACTGGACGCCACCGGATCAGGCATTCCTGAAGCACTTGCCCAATCCGCACGCACACAGCGCCCTCCATCCGGCGACGGACAGGTGACGTTGCATCCGCTGCCGGGCCTCATGGTCGGGGTTCCGCTCGGTGTCGGTATTGATGGCGACGACTCGCCC
>JANPKJ010000127.1:0-8073 GCA_031425955.1 Akkermansiaceae bacterium
GGGCGAGTCGTCGCCATCAATACCGACACCGAGCGGAACCCCGACCATGAGGCCCGGCAGCGGATGCAACGTCACCTGTCCGTCGCCGGATGGAGGGCGCTGTGTGCGTGCGGATTGGGCAAGTGCTTCAGGAATGCCTGAACCGGTGGCGTCCAGTCCCCTGGTGAATGACGGAACGAAAAGTGGATAGAATCTCCGCTCCAAGAAGGCGCGGTAGTTCCAGGATTCAGGGCTTCTGTCACAGTCCGTTCGTCCATACCTGGCAACCACATCCTCTCCGGCCGCTTGCAGCTCGGACCATGTCAGTTTTACCAGGATGCCCGGGCCGTTGGCCGAAAGAACCGCGTCTCCACCACCGGAGGGCGATTCGGCGACCACATGGAACACCCCGTTGTCCTGTTTCCATGTGTCCGGCAATGAAGCAAACGAGGTGACTTTTGCTGAGCTATACTCATTGCGCACAACAAGAACCACCTTCCCCTGCACGGTTCCTGTCACTGTCGGTGGTGCCACCACCATGCGCGCATCCGAAAAGAAGGTGGTCCATTGCCCGCAATTTACACTTTGCAATTGGTAGTCCGAATCCCCATTGGGGGGGCCGTTATGGTAGGTTGTTTTTTGATAGCTGCCACTGCCGCTGACCCACTCGACGTTTAACGCGTAGGGATCATTGGCGTTTACGGTCAGCCATAGCGGGTTGTCGTTGGCAAAGTCTCCATCAGACAAAGTCGTGGGCTGCCAGGAGCCCAGTTGGTCGGAATTCGGATCTGTGATCACGTTTCCGTTGTCGTCCAGCTTTTCCCACATGCTTTTGTAGGATGATTTCTCACGTTTTTTGAGGGATGCCGACCAAGGAATAACCGTCAGGTGCCTGACCTGACGGGCGAGAGTCGCCAGCAAAACCGGAAAATTCTCCGCAGTCACCCTTTCCAAAGCCGGGAAATCCTCCTGCATGTAGGGCCTCAAGGCACCGGTCGTGCCACCTGCCGTTAGATCAGCCGGCCGGATATTGAGGAAGGAGACTTTGATTTTTCCGAATTCAACGATTGCCTGATTGAGCAGCGCGATTTTGCCGCCCATATTCAAACCTTCCACAGAGGATTGGGTGGGGCTTGTTCCGACACCTTCCGCCCAGTCGATGGGGTAGTCTTCCGGAATCGGAGAATCGGGGTCGGTTGCTCGGTTGTTCTCGTTTTCCAGATGGGTGGAAACCTGCCCCCGCTGGGTGACCACCCGGTGGCGGTCGGAGATTGAGATCACCACGTCATAAAGCGTCTGCCCTTGGGAAATGCCCTGGCAGGCGATGAGTGATAGCAATACGAGGCTGTATTTTTGAATCCGGGTGAGCGTTGTCATATCGTCAAATCAGTCAAATTCGGGAAACTTGGTGTGGAAGGAACGCGTGGGCATCATTCCTCGGTCACCTGCAACATGAGCTTGGGATTGTCCTTGGCCATCGGGTTCAAGCCTCGGGTGTTTTCCGTGGCGTTGGTCATGCCGTCGCCCTCGGGGTCGAGCGCGTTGTCGTTTCCGCCCGACGTGGAGGCGCTGTCGTAAGGACCATATCCGTAGGTGACTTCGAAAATGTTGGATAGTCCGTCGCCGTCGAAGTCGGCGTTGCGGGCCTCATCCAGACTGGTGATTTCCGGGTAGTCTCCATAGTGGAGGCGGAAGAAGAACTTGTCGTCGGAACTTTGAATGCCGCGGCTGTGCATGCCGTCGCCGAAGTCGATGAACGGGCAGTATTGCCAGGTGACGAGATCCGAGGACCATTGCATGAGATAGGTCCGGCCCTGCACTCCCTGCCAGTCCGCAGCGAAGGTGCCCGGTGCCGCCTGGGTGAACGCCACCAGCGGTTGCGGAGCCATATCCGCCGAAGTCGGACCGATCAGGAATGCCACCGGCACCAGCGCGGTGATGGTTTTGCAAATGGTTTTCATCAGTTTCCTCCTCCTTTTTTGATGGTGTCGGCGGACATTCCGACGGGGTGTTCCCGTTCCCAGAAATGAACCGTCACGTTTTTTGGTTTTGGCGGATTGGCGAGGTAGTAGGCCCTTTGTTCCGCTTCCGCCTTGATCCTCGCGTGGTAGGCCGCCTCCATGCGCGGGCCTTCGCAGCGGTACAATTCATGCAGATCCTCGACGAGTTGCGCCGTCTCCGCGTCGGGCGCGGCGTCCTCGATCAGGTAGGCCGGCTTGTCGTCGGGCAGCGCGGGGATTTCCGGCAGGTCGTATTCCACGTCGTGCTTCGCCAGCAGGGCCGCCCTTTTCTGGGTGTCCTCGTTGCCGATCCCCATCAAGAGGTAGTATCGCCGGACTCCGCCATTGGCGGCCTTCACCTCGAAGGAGGAGAAGCCGCAGAAATGGTTGAAGTCGAGGTTCGACCAGACGGTGATTTCCTTCCTTGCATTTCCGTTGGGGTAACAGCGCAACTGGGTGCGGGAGTGATCGTAAACGGTGGCGGAGAGAAAGAGAATGTCGATTTCCCGGTATTTCTCGCTCATTTCCGCGAGGCGTGCCTGGACAAGCGGATCGTCCACCGCGACCGGCGGCAGGGGTGGCGGCGGATCGGGCAGTTTCGGGTCTTCAACCAGATGAACGGTTGTCGTGATGGTTCCCGTGACAGGTGGCAGTCCGGACATCGGCGGTGGTTCCACCACCTCCATTTCGCGCACCACGGTGCTTTTCACCACGAAATCCGGCAAGACGGGCAATGGTGCCGGAGGCGATGGCTCCCCATCCGAGATCTTGCCGGGAATCAGAGCCTCCGGCTCAACTTGAGCCGTGGCCGGACCCCCATCTGCTGGCTCCTGGGCGAGGGCCGAAGAAATCGTTAGGAACACGATTGGGAATAGCTTGAAGAGTGTTTTTTTCACGACGTTTTGAAGTTAGGATTTTACTGTCGACGGTCAAGAAATGCGGAGTGACTTTGGTCCATTCGCTGGACACCTTCGCATGTCCCGTCGCATTGGCCCGCCTGTCGATCCTGTCCGCATTTCGCCGCCCGGTCGGCTGGTCCAGCCGCTGGAGGGATCGAAACGTGTTGCTTTCTTTGACATGACAGGCGGGTTGGCATTTGAATGCGCCGACATCGTTCATGCGGTCGCATCCATACCGGATTCTTTATCTAATTGGTTTTACAGGGACAAGCGCTCTTAGGCGGGCAAGGCGTTTGGGTATTGAGTGAGAGTAGATGGTTTCAGTCTGAAAAGGGTTACTCTGCGGGCGGAGGATACGGCGACAGCGGCGAAATAAAAAGTGGCCGAGCCGGAGAATCCGCCAATGGAACAGGCCAAAAAGGAGGGTTCGTCATCGAGAAGCTGGATGAGCTTCGAATCGAAAAATGGGTTGGCACGGTAAATGCCTTTCGTTGGCGCGTGGGTTCATCTCAAATTCAACATAGGTTGGCATGGTCAGCGCTATTGGTTAGCGCGTCAGTTCAAGGTTCTACTGCGACTCGGGGTATCTTGAAGCGATTTGAGAAAGCCAATTTTGAGGATTTGTGACAAATTTAAACGCTCCAGATATTTTTACAAAAAGGAGCACTTCTAGCATTTCGGGGCCAACGACTCTGCCATCCTCCCCGACAGCTAGCTTACAGTTGAATCTCCGGGCCATTCTCAAAACAGATTCCAAGATCTCTAAATCTGGGTTTCGCAAATCGAATTCGAAAAGCACTTCGTCCTCCCAAAGTGTGAAACGATCTCCGTCTTTTGTTCCGAGTCTCACCTGTGTTTTGGTCCGGTCAATTTCTTCCGCAAGAATAATCTTTGCGACTGGCAAGACATCTCGGAAAATATTGATTCCCTCCCAGTAATTATGGCTTGGAAGTTCGCCGAAATCAGTATCGAGCGAGACTTTACAATATTCCACCAGTGTCTCGGGTATTTCCCCGTGAATTCTTCTCAGTCCGCTTTCTGGAATGATTGATAGTTCGAAATGCCAAGCAGCCATAATAAATAGGTTTCAGGGTTGATAAAACTTCTTGATAAGGCGAATGTTTTTCTGGGATTCGATAGCTCCTTCGACAAGATCGTCTACGGTTTTAAAACCCCGAAACGGAAGCGTAACTTCCTTGAAAATTAGCTGATCGGCGACCGTTGGGGTCAGTTTTGCGGCTAGCACCCGATTAGTTCCAAGAACAGCGTAGGGCCTCCCTCCGTGCATTACGTAATAAACCAAACGATCAGTGAAACCTTCGGTTGCGAGATTCTTGAAGGTCTTCTTGAATACATTTGCTGACATTGCGTCGGTAGTAACAATATCGGCCAAGGTTACAGGTGCATGCTCAACATTACTTGCAGCCTTCTGCAATAATGTAGTCGCCGGAGCATAGAGCGGTGTTGCAGCCAAACTCGTTCCTTTGGTCAGCGCACCAGTTGCCAATTCCTTGCTGAGGCCGAGGATCAAACGAGACTCGGCCATCGTGGAGCCGCTCGCCATCAGATAGCCGGTTTTCCCGGCGTAGGACAGGCCACGTCCAAGAAGCGCTCCTCCAAAATAGCCGACGGCCCCTTCTCCTACGATCCATCCGGCGGCGGCTCCGTATTGCTCGCGAGAAATAGCCACGGCAGCATGTCCGCCAGGCAGGAGGGTTGCTGTGTCTTCTTTGATTTTGAGCAGTTCAAGCTCGCCAGCGAGCAATTCCTTGTCGCCCAAGCTCCGCATGGCCTGGATCCCCTGCCGTTTGCGGTATTCGGGGTCGGTTTCGAGGCGGATCTTCGATGCCGCACCGATCAGCACGGAACTTGGGAAAAAACCGATGTGTTCCCAATCGCCGGATTCCCCGCCTCCGATGACCGAGAACCAGACCTGGAACCGGCCCTCCATTCCGGGAACGGGAATGATTTGGGGGTCTGCCTTGAGGTCGATCTTTGCCAGCCCCTTGGCATCCACATGATTGATCGGATCGTTGCCGCTGAGCGAATAAAGATTGAGTGATTCGCTTTCGCCAAGTGGCTCACGCGAGAGCCACTGACCTGTCATAGGATCGAGGAAACGCAGACCAAAATTGTAGAGCCCGGTTTCCTGGTCCAGGTATTTCGTCTGGTAGCGGAACGGGCAGCTTTGGGCGTGGGGGCCTTGGGCATGGATGGGTTCACCGAAGGGACCGTAGGCATATTCGGCTTGCAGGGTGCCGGTGGAGTCTGCCAGCGCGACTACGTGGCCTGTGCCATCATAGAGTGGATAGAGGTCGATGGTGGAGTTCCCTTTCGTCTCACGGATGAGGAGAAGACCGCCCGCGCCTCCTGCTCCGCCATGGGTGCCGCTGATGTCAGGTCCCCAAACGTATTTGCGCTCACATAGTGTCAGTCCGCTTGGAAGTTGGTGGCGCTCGTAGATAATATCGTCGCCGTCGTGGAGGAAGGTAATGACCTTTTGCTCGGCGATGGCCCCGTTCTGATAGCGGTTGACCTTCTTGCTGAATCGTCTTCCCTCGGCATCGAAGGCGTTGGTGATGTCGTAGCCTTGGGCAGCGGTGTTGTGGTTCTTGGTGCGGGCGCGGATGAGTTCGTTTTTGGCGTTCCAGCCAAAATCCCAAAGGGCGGTGGACTCGCGGTTTCCGGCGAGATCGTATCCGAAACTCTCGTTTGACGGAGGTACCCAGACGGCTCCGGTTTGTTGGGCTTTGGCGTCGGCGTTGGCTCCGGCGTCGCCCTCGCCTTCGAGGACCGCGAGCGTGTCCCATGCCTGCCAGACACCCGATCCGCTGGGAAATGGGAGAGGGTGCTCGTAACTGCCGGTGAAGCTGGTGATTTCGAAAGTCGAACCGGTTCCTACTTTCAGCCACACGCGGGCGTCAGGGTGGGCGGCAATTTTGAGGGTTTTGTTTTCGGTATTCTCCCAATCCAGCGTGCGGTTGAGGAGGTCGGCGTAGTTGTTCGAGCTGGTGTGATTCTTTCGGCGACCGATGGAGTCGAACTGATAGGAAAAGCTGCCGAGTGTGGGATGGATGGCGGATTTGAGCTGGCCCGCCGTCACTCCGTCTTCCGCAACGGTGGTATATAGATAGATCCATTCTCCTCCGGTGGTGATGCAGTTTTTCCGTCTGCCTTTGGTATCGAAGGTGGTGTAGGAAAAGGTGGGCGCACCGCTGACGGTGCTGTCGGAATCCGCTAGAAGGATGCGCCCGGCGGTGCCACGCTGCCATCGCTGGGTGACGGCACCCCGCGTGATGGATTCCAGACTGCGTGCGCCATTGTAACCGAGGACGGCGTTGAAGCCGCTGGCGGTGACGCTGAAAACCTCGTTGGATTCGGAGTTGTCTCCGGTGAAGGTTTTTGCGGCAGCGTGGATCATCGTGTTTCCTCGCCAGAGTTCGAAGCCAGTGTCGCGGCCCTGATTATCGAGACCCTTCACGACCTTGTATCCAGCGAGCGCGCCGGAGTTCCAAGTCGTCTGCTTGAGCCTGCCGCTCTGATAGGCGAGCGAGCGAGCACCGGAACTGTCGCCGATTTCATCGACCCGTCCGGCTCTGTCGTGGCCGTAGCTTTGGACGATGGCGGGGATGGTGAAGACTGCGGCCGAACCGGAGGTGACTTGGGGCCAGGTGGCGGAGGTGAGATCCTTCGCGCCGTCGTCGGAGTAACCGAAGACAAGTTTGTCGTTGCCGCTGGCCCGTGCGAGGGTGACTTCCTTGAGCAGTCCGCCTGGTGTGTGCGTGTAGCTCTCCCCCGTGCCTGCGGCGTAGTTCTTGGCGGTGGGCGCTCCGGCGGCGTTGAGGCTTACGTTGGTGGCGGCTCCGCTGGCGGGTGTGGTGGCAAGGTTGAATTCGGGACCGGTGGTGGGGATGCTGAGCTCCTCGGTCTTGCCCAGGGTATCGCCGCCACTGGTGGCTTCCAGAGTGCCGTCAAGCCTGCTGGTCTTGGTGGTGCCATCGACCGTCAGGGTTTCGACCCCGCCGCTGATGCTGTGGCCGCCGAGGATGTTGCCCTTGCCAGGAGCATTGAGGGTCAGAAGGGTACCGTCATCCTTGAAGGTGGCGCTGTGGGTGTCTCCGCCGGTGGTGAAGGTCACTCCTGACAGCGAGCCGTCGTCGTTCCAGGTGGGGGTGAGGGTGGCGGCGGGGACGCCGGTGCCGGAAAGGACCGAACTGGTGGTCAGTCCCAAGTTGTTGAACGACTCGTTTTTCTCCCAGCCTTTGGTGGATTCGGTTTTAACCGTTTTGGTGCCGTAGTTGGGAGTCCGGGTGATTTCTTCCTCGCCGCCATTGATCAGGGTGACGGTTTTGTTTCCGTTCGGTGTCCAGGTGGTGCGGAGGATCTCCCTCAGGCCGCTGTCCTCGGTAAGCGAGAGGACCGTCACGACATTGGAGCCGGAAACAGAGGCAAGGCTTTCGACGTAGCGATCACCAGCGCCGAGTTTGCCGTTTCCGTTCACGTCGATGCCGCTGCGGCGCAGGATGCCGGAACTGCTGATGGGATCAGTTTCGGTGATGGTAACGCGCCCGGTCTTGTCCGTGACAATGACGCGTTGGGGTTCGGCATTTGACGCGTTGTGGTCGAGCGGTTCATAGACGATGCCGGTATCCACCGGGCTTGATCCGGAGGCGGGCGGAGTGGAAACCTTACGGACGCGTCCCCATGCATCGGTCCAGGTGGTGGCGAAGGTGTCAGTGGGGCTTCCGCTCGACTTCAGCAGTCGGGTGGTGGTTTTGAGGAGTCCGTCCTCGACGGCAATGTTAGTCCCATCAGTGCCCCCGAAAGGTCGGACATCGCCCTTTGATAAATTTAGCGAGCCGTCGCCGGTGTTGAAATCGTCCCGGTGCGCCCCGAACAGGGTGTGGCTGCCGGTAACCTTGAGAGTGCCGGCCGTGCCGCGGTCCAGATTCGCGGTGTCTGTTACGCCGTTCCATGTGGTGCTGGCGGTGGTCAAACGACCGAGTTTGTCGCGGGTGTCTTCGATTGAGCCCGTTGCATTGCCTGAAATCGCGGCGGTGGTGCTGAAGGCGGTGTAGTTCATCGCTGCACCGATACCATTGGTATTGATGCTGCGGGCTCGTCCGATAGAATCGAAATTGGAGAACGTGGAGTTGATGCCAAGCCCGGAATTGTAGCTGGAGATGCGCGACATG
>JANPKJ010000128.1:0-12965 GCA_031425955.1 Akkermansiaceae bacterium
CGAACTCATCGAAGTTTCCGCCGTCAAGGGGGATGAGGTTTGCACGGTGGCTGGAACTTTCTTCGGGAAATCCGCACGTATCGTCCACATCGCCGGCCACTACGTCGAAACCAGCCCTACCGGCAAATTCCTCTTCGTGGAGAACGACGACCGCCCCGGCATCGTTGGCACGCTTGGCACTTCCCTAGGCGACGCGGCCGTCAACATCGCCAACATGGCCCTGAGCCGCACAAGCGACCACAAACGCGCCGTCACCGTCATCGAAGTGGATACCGAACCACCGGCGGAACTCCTTCATAAACTGCGTGCCACACCAGGCATCATCCGGGTGCTCAGTTTCGAACTCTAAAAAATCCACGATTTCTGAAAAATCCGTTGCCAACCCGGATTCAGATTCCTTAACCTCCTCCCAGCATGAAAAAACTCCTCGTTATTGCTACCACCTTCGCAGCGCTGAGCAGCGTCGTCGTCGCCGACATTCACGCGCCTCCGGGCTCCACCTACACCTCCTCGCGCAAGCTGGGACGTGCCCTCAGCAACATCATGTATGGCTTCATGGAAATCCCGGAACAGATCGTTCGCAAGAATGAGCAATACGGCCGCAAGTCCTCGCCATACGGTGCGGTGGATGGCACAAACCGTGCGCTCCGCCGCCTCGGATACGGATTCTACGAGCTTTTCACCTTCACCTGCCCGACTTATCGTGGCACCTTCAAGCCACCTTATGAGCGTTGCGGTGAAGACAACCGCATCGAGATGAACGTGCACGACGGCCTCTCCGAATTCCCACCGGAACTTGGATTCGAAACCTACTTCGATCACTCGCGAAACCAGAACTTCTAAAGCGTCCGGTCGCGTCACCTGATTTTCAATCCCGCCAGCGGTTCGTCCCTGGCGGGATTTTTTTGGGCCGCCAGTAACATCTTGCCGCGGCGGCGCCCGATTGCTAGACCCACAAACTCATGAAAACCACCGCTCTCACCTGGCTCGCAGCCGCCTCGATGCTCTGCGCCCAGCAAACACCGCCCGCCGACCCTGCGGCCGACCGCCAGTCGGTCGAAACCCTCAACTTCCACCTCGCCATCCGCGAAAGGCGCCTCGCCGAGCTCACCACCGAGATCATGGAGCGCTCGCAACGGACAGACACCCGCATCGGTGATCTGGTCACATTGCTCACCGGCATCCGCGATTCCCAAGCTTCCCGGCGCGTTATTTCCCAAGTCACCGGCGAGGCCATTCGCAACCTCCAAAACATGATCGAGATCTATCAGCGTGAACGCCGCACCATCGCCGAGCGACTCCGCACCGATCAATCCGCACCCGCCGACGCCCTCAACAGGGACATCGACAAGATCGACGCCCTGATCGAACGGCGCAAAAACGACATCATCGCCCTTGCCCGCTCGATCCCGGGTAATGAAAACCTGCCACGCAACGAAAGCACCGGCTGGGGTTACTCGTCCTTCCACGGCGGATTCTACGAAACCAGCCGCGTCAGCGACGCCTGGCGCCAGAACCGCCGCGACCGGGTCCAGTCGACCGTCCAACGCCGCGAAGTCCAGAGAGCACTCGAAGAATCGCTCGCCGATCTCCGCCAGCGCCAGCGCCGCCTCACCACCGCCCTCGGCGGCACCAACCTTACCACCCCCCAGCGCGAGATCCAGCAACAGGAGATGGAGCGCGTGAACGTCATGATCCAGCAGCGCCAAGAGCAGTTGGTGGAAATCGCCGCGCCTTCCGAAGCCCCGGAGCAAGCCGCATCCCGCAACGAGGCGACCGAGCTCCGCAATCTGATCCGGGATTCCCGCCAGGACATCGCCTCGGACTTTTCCCAGACTCTGCGTCTCTTCCGCACCGCTGCCGAGGAACGCCACCGCATCCATCAGATCCGAACCGAAATCGAGACCAGCCGCCACTGATCCGGACAATTTGGCTCTTTCCGCGTCCTGAAGCAGGCTGTTAATTCTCCGCGCATGGCAGTCACTCCCACCACCCGCAGCTGTTCCGCGATCCTCGTGGCGGCGGGTTCAAGCCGGCGGATGGGTTTCGACAAACTCGCCTCGCCCTTGGCGGGAATCCCGGTTTTGCGTCGGACCCTCGATGCGTTCCTCGCCGCGGAATCCATCGCGGAGGTCGTCGTCGTATGTCCCGAAGAGCGCTGGAGTCTGCTAGGTGGCGGATTTTCCAAACCAGTGACCCGCGTGGACGGCGGTGCGGACCGCCAGGATTCCGTGGCAGCCGGACTGGCGGCTCTATCCGCCACCGCACGCTTCGTCGCGGTGCATGACGGCGCTCGTCCGCTCGTTTCGGCGGAAGACATCGACCGCTGCGTGGCCGCCGCCACAGAACACCGGGCCGCAGCACTCGCCAGACGCGTGACTGAAACCTTGAAACGCTCCGACGCCGGTGACTTCAGCGCGGAGCCGGTTTCCCGCGAGCACCTGTGGTTCATGGAGACGCCGCAGGTGTTTGAAATCCCGCTGCTGCGCGAGGCCTATCAGACAGTCGTCTCACGCGGAGTGGTCGTCACCGACGAGGTTTCGGCGCTGGAGTCCATCGGTGTGCGGGTGAAGTTCGTGGAGTCCGCGCATCCGAATCTCAAAATCACCACGCCGGCAGATCTTGCGCTGGCGGAGGCCCTTTTACGATGAGCAAGGCAATTTACGAATGGAGACAAATCCCCGGCGGTCCCCGACTCGCCGTGGCCACGCTGGCGGACTCGGAATGCGCGGCACTCTCGATCTACATTCCGGCTGGCAGCCGGGACGAATCAAATTTGCCAACCGGGCTGGCACATTTCGTGGAGCACATGGTCTTTAAAGGCACGGAGCGCAGGAGTGCGCGGGACCTGAGCTTTGAAATCGAAAATGCCGGAGGCCAACTCAATGCCTGCACTTCGGAAGACCAAACGGTCTACGAAGCCCGCGGCGAGGCGGACATGCTGCCGGTGTTGGTGGAAGTGCTCTGCGACATGGTCTGGCACGCCACGTTTCCGGAAGCCGAAATCGACCTCGAGCGGGAAGTCATCGGCGAGGAAATCACGATGTACAAGGAATCCCCGTCGGATCACATCGGCGACATGATTTCCGCGGCGCTGTGGCCCGGGCATCCGCTGGGCAATCCGATCTCCGGCACCGACGAGTCGATCGCGGAAATCAACCGCGACACATTGTTAGGATTTCGCAACCACCACCATTTTCGGGAAGACATCGTGATCGCGGTGGCTGGCCCGTTCACGATGGCCGCGGTGGAGGACATCTTACTTCCTCATCTGCCGAAGCATGAATTTCACGCCGGGAAAAAGGCGGCACCGTTCAGCAAGCCGGATGCAGTTCCGCTTGCCGTCACGGACGATCGCGAGACGGACCAGCTCCAACTGGCACTCGCCTGGCACACCCCCGGCCGTCATTCCGAATCGCGCCACGCGCTGCGGATGCTGAGTTCGATGCTGGCGGAGTCGGCCAGCTCGCGACTGTTTCTCGAACTGCGCGAAGAGCGCGGACTGTGCTATCAGATCGGCAGCGACGTGACGTTTTTCCATGAGACGGGGGCGTTTGAAATCAGCGCCGGCCTCGATCCCGAGTCGCGCGAGGAGGCGCTCGCCTGCATCCATCGGGAAATCGACGATCTGGTAGCTAACGGCCCGCGCCCCGGCGAGCTCGACCGCGCGAAGCGGCTGACCATCGCGCAGAGCAAGCTTTCCTTCGAGTCCACGGGCTCCCACGCGGCGTGGGCGGGCGAGGGCTTGCTGGACTTCGGCCACATCCCCTCACCGGCCGACTGGCGGGCCACCGTGATGGCGGTGACCGACGCGGAGGTGCAGGCCATCGCCCGCAAGATTTTCCTCAATCAGCAGCCCGCGATGGCGGAGATCGGCGTCCACTGAACTGGGATTGCTCATGCCGACTCCGTTCCATCCCTTCACGCAACAACATTGGGCTGCACTCGCGGCGGGTGCTTTGGTCGCCGCCGCTTTCATCTTCGTCGGCCGCCGGGGTGGAAATGGCCGGAAGCTGGCCACCACGCTGTTGGCTTTCCTGAATCTGAGCGTCTATCCGCTCAGCCTGCTGGCGTGGTGGTCGCTGGATGGGGAGAAATCCATCGATAACTTCCTGCCGTTCCACCTGTGCGACATCGCCGCGATCACCGCGGGTATTGCGTTGATCACCAAACGCCCGCTGGCATGTGCACTGACTTATTTCTGGGGGTTGGCCGCGACCCTGCAGGGGCTGCTCACACCGGCGCTCACGGTCGGATTTCCTTCGGGACCTTACCTGATGTTTTTCGTCCATCACTTCGCCGTCGTGACGGCAGCGCTCTATCTGCCACTGGTGGATGGATGGCGCCCGAAGCAACCGCTGTGGAGAGGACTGCTGGAGATTTACGGATGGTCGGTTGTCTATCTGGCATTCGCCATGACCGCGAACCGTCTGCTAGGGAGTAATTTCGCGTTTGCCTCGCGCCCTCCTGACAACCCAAGCCTGATCGACCAGCTGGGACCGTGGCCGTGGTATCTGCTGTCGATGCAAGGCATCGCAGTGTGTTTTTTCCTTCTCCTCGCATTGCCGTTCAGGCCCCGAGGTGGTAATGGGTGATTATTGGGAGATTCGGCAGCCGCCGCGGATCAATTAAAGAATCGCTTTTCCTTAATTAGATCGACATTCCCAGTCAACACACCAGCGTTGGGCGAGCCGGTGGCGATGACTCGCTCTCATTCCGGCCGGAAACTCCTTTCACCCGCGAATTTTCATTCCCGCCGGGCATGGCAGGCATCCCGCTTCATTTGCCCCGAGCTCGAAAGCTGAAAACAACCACAGTCATCCATGAAAACAAAGTTCGCACTATTCCTGTCCACCGCCGGCCTGCTTCATGCGGGAAGTCCCGATTTGGAAACCTCCATCGCCCCCAAACCCGAGCCGTGGATCAAGCCGCTCATCGACATCCGCGCCCGCTATGAATTCGGGAATGTGTCCCCGCTCGACGATTCCAACTCATTCTCGATTCGTGAGCGCCTCGGCTTTAAAACCATGAAATGGAACGGCTTGAGCCTCCTTGCCGAGGGAGAGTTCACCCAGGTCGCCGGATCCGACTCCAACGCCGGCGCCGGTAAAGACGCCTACCCATTTGATCCAAAAAACACCGTCATCCCGGATCCGCGCAACGCGGAACTCAATCAAGCTTACATTCAATATGAAGGTTTTGATACGACCGCCCAAGTCGGGCGTGAAAAGATCATCTATGACAACGCCGCCTTCATCGGCAACGTCGGCTGGCGCCAAAACGAGCAGACTTTCGACGCCGTCACCGTAGCTAACAAGTCAATCGAAGGGCTAACCCTCAAGGCCGCCTACATCGACCAGGTCAACCGGATCTTCGGCGCCGAAGCGGATGGCCAGCTCGTCGCAGTTGCTCCGACAGCCACCAAGCCGGCGCGGATCTTCGACAACGTGGAGAACATCGATGCCAACGTCGGGTTGTTCAACGCATCCTACACCGGTATCAAGGATGTGACTCTGGGAGCCTATGCCTACCTGATGGAGTTCGAGGAAAAGGAGAACTGGGATAACAACACCTTCGGCGCGAGCGCGCAGGGCGACGTATTCGGACTCACCCTCTACGGCGAACTCGCCTGGCAGGACAAAGCCGGCTTCTTCGCGGATGATGACGCGTTCTACTTCCACGGCATCGCCACGAAGAAATTCGGCACCCAGTCGGTTAGCCTGGGCATCGAGCAGCTCAACGAAGGGTTCAAGACCCCGCTGGCGACGGTGCATGTGTTCAACGGCTGGGCGGACGTATTCGATTTCGGCCGGATTCAAGGTACTCACAACGGACTCACCGACGTTTACGCGTCCCATACGATTCCCATCTTCTTCGGCATCAAGTGGACCAACGTCTTCCACATTTACGGTGAAAACGAGATCTCCACCGGTTACGGATGGGAGTACGACTCGTTGCTGGTCAAAAAGTTCAACGACAACTTCACCGCCCTAGCCAAGTTCGCTTTCTTCGAATCAGAAGGTGACGCCTACATTCAAAACGGCACCGCCGTGCCCGACGCCACCCGCTTTTCCATCGAACTCAACTACGTTTTCTAACTCACGCTTGGCAGTTCACAAATGATCCTGAAGGGTCGTTCCGGTCAAGCGGAACGGCCTTTCACGTTCCGCCGACCGTGCCTGGCATCGCGGCGAAAGCCATTTCACACAGACCGATGAACGCCTCCTCGACCAGGCTGGGCTCGCGTTTGGGTGAATGGAAGACCCCCCACTCGCGCTCGATGCCCGGCTCGTTGATATCCACGACCTTCAGACTCCCGTCCTCTACCTCCCGGGCCGCAACCCAGGGAGCCACGACGCCCACGCCAATGCCCAGCTTCGCCATTTCCTTGATCGCCTGCATGTCGCCTAACACCAGCGGCTTCTTTCCACGGCCGCCTTTTTGCTCGAGCCATTCTTCGATGAGCCGATGGGTCTCGGTCGCCTTGGCATAAATGATGAACTGGTGGTCGTTGATGGAAGCTAACACCGAAGAGCTGTCGACTGCCCACGGGTGGAACGGAGAGACGACGAATGCAAGCCGGTCATGAAACATCGGCCGGTAGCCATCATCCCCCTTGCCCCGCGGCTTGAGACCTACCACGAGATCGAGATCCGCACTCGCCAGGCGGTCTAGCAGCACGGTGGTATCCCCGGCTTCGATCACCGGCTCACAGCGCGGAAAACAATCGCGGAACTCGCGCAGAACCGAAGGAATCAAAAAATGACAAAGGCTGTGCGGCGCGCCGATCCGGATGCGCGTCTGACCCCAGCGGCGCAAGCCGTCGAGATCGCGGCTTGCCTGCTCCAGCTCGAAAATCACCCGCTTGCAGCGCCTTAAAAGCAACTCGCCCTCCGCCGTCACCGCCACCCGTTTACCGGTCCGGTCGAGCAGGCGGCAGTTGAGCTGCTCTTCGAGGGTCCTCAGGGAATGACTCACCGCCGACTGGGTCACGAAGATGCGACGGGCGGCAAGCGTGAAACTCCCCTCCTCCACCACCGCGACAAAAGCACGCAGCTGTCTTAAATCCGGAACCCAGTCCATAGATGAATCACTTTCATTGAAATCCACCATCAAATGAGCATGGGTTGTGCCAAATCGCGGCCTTTGGCATTCCACGCGCTTATGCAGTCGTGATGAATTTCCAAGAGCGACAGCAGAAAAACAACTTTCCCATCCGACTCGGCTTCGTTCCGCTCAGTGACTGCGCGCCCATCGCAGTGGCCATGGAAACCGGGATTTTCGAGAGATATGGATTGAATGTCGTGCTCTCCCGCGAACTCGGCTGGGCGAGTGTCAGAGACCGCATTTTCTATGGAGACCTGGACGCGGCGCAGTCCATCGCCGGTATCGCCTTCGCGCTCGGCATGGGGTTCAGCGAGTTGCGTTGCGAAGTCGCCGTCCCGATGATTCTCAACCTTCACGGGAACGCCATCACGCTTTCTTCAGAGCTCAGTCCCACCGAGATCGGTAAGGGCGAAGGCCTGCCAGCCTATCTCACGAATTCCTGGAAAAAGGACCGCCCGTTCACCCTCGCCGCCACCCATCGTTTCTCATCCCACCACATCCTTCTCTATCAATGGCTGCGGCGCTACGGACTATCCTGCCCTGCGGACGTGGAGATCATCTTTCTCCCGCCACCACTGATGCCACGCCACCTCAAGGCGGGGCACATCGACGGCTATTGCGTCGGCGAGCCATGGAACTCGGAGTCCATCCTGGACGGCTATGGATGGTGCCCGGCCACTTCCTCGGATCTTTCACACGGCCATCCCGAAAAGGTGCTGCTGGTATCCGGTAAATTCCTGCGCGAACGCAAGGAGGACTCCACCGTGCTGGTCGCCGCATTGTTGGATGCCTGTAAACTCTGTCAGGACCCGGCCTTCAGGAACGACATGATTTCAATTCTCGCCATGAAGGAATACACCGGTGCCTCGGTGGAGGTCCTCAAAAACAGCCTCGGTAATTTTTTCAACACCGGAGTCGGATCCACCAGCGCATCCTCTTTCCACGTGTTTCACGGCGATTCAGTGAATTGCCCCACCGTCGAAAAGGCCTCATGGGTCCTCGCCGGCCTCCGCGCCATCGGCACCCTTCCGGATGTCACCGCCGGATCGCTCTCCCGGATCTACCGGGAAGACCTGTTTCACGCCGCGACCCTGTGCTCCCAGGGCACATGAACTCATCTCATGCAGACGATGAGGCCGCATCCGTGATGTCACTTCCATAAAGTCCGCCTTGGCATCCATGCCGCTTCATTTCCAAGCGACACCATCAACCACCATGGAACCAAACCAATCACTATCCCGCCGGAAATTCCTTTCCGTTTCCACCAAGACCTCCGCCCTCGGACTGCTCGCCTCTGGCCTGCCCACCGGCTGGCTCGGCGCACAAACCGTCAGCGACGCCCCGGAATCCCCGAACGTCAACTTCGGCATCATTGCACTAACCGACTGCTCGCCCATCGTCATCGCCCATGAAAAAGGGCTCTTCAAGAAATACGGCATCAACTCCACCGTCACCAAAGGCGCGAGCTGGGCTGCCATCCGCGACTCGCTGGCGAACGGCGACATCCAGGCAACCCACATGCTGCTAGGCATGCCCATCGCATCCACCATGGGCCTCGGCGGCGCGCCGAAAAAGCCGATGATCGCCCCCTGGATCCTCAACCGCAACGGCCAGTCGATCAGCCTGAGCAATTCACTTAAAGGCAAAGTCGCCGCTGATCCGAAAGCACTCAAGCCGCTCGTCGATGCCGCCAAAGCCGCCGGCGCCCCCATGTCCTTCGCCATGACCTTTCCGCCGGGCACTCACGCCATGTGGGTCCGCTACTGGCTCGCCGCCGGCGGCATCAATCCCGGCGACGCCGCCGGTGGAGGCGCTGACATTTCCCTCATCACCATCCCGCCACCGCAGATGGTGGCTAACATGCAGGCCGGAAAAATGGACGGCTTCTGTGTCGGCGAGCCATGGAATGCAAAAACCATCAAGGACGACATCGGCTTCACCGCCACTAACACCCAGGACATCTGGAAGGACCACCCGGAAAAAGTCTGCGCCTTCACCGAAGAATTCGCCGCGAAAAACCCCAAGACCGTCAAGGCCGTGCTCAAGGCCCTGCACGAAGCCAGCGTCTGGCTCGACGTCATGGACAACCGCCCCGAGCAGGCGAAAATCGTCAGCGCCCCGACTTACATCAACTGTCCGCCGGAAGCCATCCTGCCGCGCCTCCAAGGCAAGTATGACATGGGCGACGGCCGCAAATTCCGCGACCCGAACTACATGATCTTCAGCGACCGGAACTGCAACTACCCGCAGCTCAAGTATGGCAAATGGTGGCTCACCCAGCTCCGCCGCTGGGGCTTCACCGACGGCGCTCCCGACTACGAGGGCGTCGCCAAGCAGGTGATGCGCACCGACATCTACGAGGAAGCCATGAAGGAAATCGGCTACACCCACGGCGGTGCAAGCAGCGACAAGGAAACTTTCTTCGACGGCTCCACCTTCGATCCCAGCGGCGACATGGAAGCCTACGCCGCCTCCTTCGCCATCAAGACCCTCAAAGGTTAAACCAACTGGAGCGCGGAATTTATTCCGCGCGAATCAAGGGGCGGCCCGCCCAACCGGTCCGCCCCACCTCCAATCCGTCCCAAACCAGATTCCATGAAGCTCTTCTACCAACTCAAGCTCGACGCCATCCTCCTGCCCGTTATCGCGCTGCTCATCTGCCTCGGCGGCTGGGCGGCCATCGCCGGCCATGGCAAGACCACTGTTTCCGTGGACGACTGGGGCGACAAGGTGACAAGGACCGAACGCTTCGGCCTCTCCAAAAACCTCCCCTCTCCTTCGGAAACCTGGACCGCCAGCAAGCCTTACATCGTCGAGCCCTTCGCCAAGCGCGGCGAGCTCGATCAAGGCATCCTCAGCTTCGCCTGGCTCTCGCTCAAGCTCGTTGCCCAAGGCTACGCCATCGCCCTCATCCTCGGCACGCCGATCGGATTCTTCCTCGGCCTGTCGAAAAATTTCACCCGTGCGTTCGATCCCATCATCCAGATCCTCCGCCCCGTGTCTCCGCTCGCCTGGCTGCCGCTCGGTATGGTGCTCTTCAGCGGCTTGAAAATCCTGGATGCCGACGGCCGCTCAGTCTTCGGCACATCGGACGCCGCCGCGCTCTTCACCATCGCCATCTGCGCCATGTGGCCCACCGTCTTGAACACCGCCGTCGGCGTCCGCGCGGTGCCGCAGGATTATCTGAACGTCGCGAAAGTCCTCAAGCTCTCGAAAACGAAAACCCTCTTCAAGATCCTCATCCCGTCCGCGCTGCCCTACATGTTCACCGGCTTCCGGCTCTCGTTAGGCATCGCCTGGCTCGTCATCGTCGCCGTGGAGATGCTCATCGGGAAACCCGGTGTCGGCGGTTTCCTCTGGCAGCAATACAACGCGAACAGCTATGCCCACATCATCCTCTCCATCCTCACCATCGGCCTCATCGGCTTTGTTTTGGACCGCGCCATGAGCCTCGTCGAAGGCCGCTTCCGCTCGGCTTGATGAACCAGGACCTATCAGACCTATGAGACCTATTCTTGAACTCAACGCCGTTTCCAAAACCTACGGCCGCGCCCACGAGCTTCACACCGTGCTCCGCGATGTGAACCTCACCGTGCGGGAAGGCGACTTCGTCTCCATCATCGGCTATTCAGGATCGGGGAAAAGCTCGCTCATCAACCTCGTCGCCGGGTTGCTCAAGCCCAGCACCGGCACCGCCCTGATGGACGGCAAACCCATCGACGGCCCCGGCCCCGAGCGCGGCATCGTTTTCCAAAACTACTCGCTGCTCCCGTGGCTCACGGTCACCGAAAACGTCCGCCTCGCCGTGGACCAGTTGTTCCCCAATCTATCCGAAGCCGAGCGTGCGGAACACGCCGCCAAATACGTGGATATGGTGAAACTCACCCCCGCGTCCGGCAAGTATCCCAAGGAACTCTCCGGCGGCATGCGCCAGCGCGTCTCCGTCGCACGCACCCTCGCCGCGAATCCGCGTATCCTCCTGTTGGACGAGCCACTCTCCGCGCTCGACGCCCTCACCCGCGCTACGCTTCAGGACGAAATCGTCGATATCTGGCAGAAAAACCGCACCACCGTCATCTGGATCACCAATGATCCGGACGAAGCCATCCTCGTCGCCGACCGCGTCATTCCATTACTCCCCGGAGCGAACGGAGCCACCCTCGGCGCCGAGATTCCCGTCGCCATCCCCCGCCCGCGCGACCGCAGGGAAGTTCTCAAAACCGCCGAGTTCAAGGACCTCAAGCTTCAGCTCGTCAATACCCTGCTAGGCGCGAAGAAGGACAGCACGCCCACCATTGTTCGGAAACTCGCCGTCCCCGACATCCTACCGGAAGACCTCGGCCACAAAAGGGCGTCTTCAATCTTCAACCGCCCCGAACCCCGCCGCCGCTCGCAACTCGCTCGAGAGGAAATCAAAGTCGAGGTGTGAGGAGCGGGGTGAGGAGCCGCAAGACTCAAAGCACCTGGCCAAGGGGGTGGGAGATCTCCGCTGTCAATGCATCTCCGCTCGATGGTGGCGTCTTAACAGGCTTGATACTTCCACCCGGTGATGGGAAAACCAGTGCCCGCCATGGATCCGATCGAAAAAGCCAATTCCCTCATCGAAGCCCTGCCCTATCTGCAAGCCTTCCGCGGCAAAACGTTCCTCATCAAGATGGGCGGCTCGGCGATGGAAGATCCGGATCTGGTGTCCCGGGTCATGCGCGACATCGTTTTCCTCGAAGTCGCGGGCATCAATCCGATCGTCGTGCACGGCGGCGGCAAGGCGATTTCAGCAGCGATGGAGGCGGCCGGGCTGGAGGCGAAATTCGTGGGCGGATTCCGCGTCACGACGGATGAGGCGATCGACATCGTCGCCCGGGTTCTATCCGAGGAAATCAATCCCGGTCTGGTGCGCATGATCCGCGATTTCGGCGGCAAGGCGGTGGGAATTCCGGGGAACGATGTTTTCCTCGGCGAGAAGATCAAGGGCACTGATGCAGATGGCAAGCGCATCGACATCGGGCGTGTCGGCGAGGTCGTGGGCTGCCAGATGGCGCACATGGATGCGGCGCACCGGGCGGGAATCGTCCCGGTGATTTCCCCGCTCGCGGCCGAACTGGCGACCGGCAGACCGCTGAACATCAACGCCGATCTCGCCGCCGCGGCGCTGGCAAAGGAACTTCGCGTGGCAAAACTGGTTTATCTATCCGACGTGCCGGGCCTGCTTTCCGACCCCAAGGATCCGTCCACGCTGATCAAATCCGTGACGCGGAAAGAAGCGGACGCGATGATCGCCGACGGCACGATTTCCGGCGGCATGATCCCGAAAATCCGCAGCGCGGTGGACGCGTTGAACGCTGGCGTTAGAAAGGTCCACTTTGTGGATGGCCGGCTACCGCACGCGCTGCTGTTGGAGATTTTCACCGACGGCGGTGTGGGGACGGAAGTCGTTCGTTAGGCGCTGGCCGGAGTTCAAGCTTCAGAGGCTATCGGATTTTTCGATTATAATTCCAAGCTTCTATATGCAGGCGGTTCATCGCCAGATGGCTCCATCCATTGTGGTTTCCTTGGTTTGGCTCGACGAAAAAATCAAACGATTGTTTTGAAATAAATCCAGCAGATCCAAGTCGGGTCGGCTTGATTTTGGTTTCAAATCCCTGTTTTTCCAAGGCGCTGGCCGCTGGCTGGACTTTTGGCGCGGGACGAGTGCGCTCAAGTGGCTCCCCGGTGGCTTAATTAGGGGATTCCCTTTCCTTTCAGCCGGGTTGTGGCACGTTCCGACTCCTAATGGCTCCGAGCAGCTCGTCGAGCCCCGCGAGGTTAACGACGCGGGTGAAGTTGTAAGCCCAGGCACTCAGGTTCATTTCAGCGGCGGC
>JANPKJ010000129.1:0-10754 GCA_031425955.1 Akkermansiaceae bacterium
ATCATCCTCGTGGGTGATGCCGTGCAAACCCTCGCGGCTCGCACCGCCTGAACCCCGGACCTAACACCGAGATCATGAAAGACATTTACCAGGTCATTAAAAACGTCCGCCTCTCCGAGAAAGCCACCATGCTTCAGGAGACGAATAACGAGGTCACCCTCGAAGTGGACCGCAAGGCCAACAAGCTTGAAATCAAGCAGGCCGTGGAGCAACTCTTCGGAAAAACCGTTCTGGCAGTCCGCACTGCCAACTACGACGGCAAACTCAAGCGCCAACGTCGTGCTGACGCCGGTCGTACCAACCATTGGAAAAAAGCCATCGTCCGCCTCAAGGAAGGCGAATCGCTTGATCTCGTCTAAGCGATTTATCCGCTGCTCCAAACGTAACCATTCAACGTTCCGATTGTCATGCCACTGAAAACTTTCAAGCCAATCACACCTTCCGCTCGCTATAAGAATCTCCCGTCGTTCGACGAGATTACCAAAAGCAAGCCTGAGAAGAGTCTTCTCACGCCTCTCAAGCGCAGCGGCGGCCGTAACAACACCGGCCGCATCACCACCCGTCACATCGGCGGTGGCCACAAACGCCACTACCGTTTGATCGACTTCAAGCGCGGCAAGCATGATGCACCAGCCACCGTCGTCGGCATCGAATACGATCCGAACCGCACCTGCCGCATCGCGCTCATCCAGTATGAAGACGGACAGAAGTCCTACATCCTTGCCCCACTCGGCCTGGAAGTCGGAACCACCGTCGTCGCTGGTGCCAACGTCGCTCCGAAGACGGGCAACGCCATGCCACTCAGCGCCGTGCCGCTCGGCACCTCGATCCACAACATCGAGCTCATTCCTGGCAACGGTGGCAAAGTTGCCCGCGCCGCCGGTCAGCTAGCCATCCTGTCTAACCGCGATGGCGGCTGGGCACTGGTGAAAATGCCTTCCGGTGAAATCCGCCGCTTCAACGACCGTTGCTTCTGCACGATCGGCCAAGTTGGAAACCGCGACCACATGAACGAAACTTCGGGCAAAGCCGGCCGCACCCGCTGGCAGGGCGTTCGCCCAACCGTCCGCGGTATGACGATGAACCCGGTTGACCACCCGAACGGTGGTGGCGAAGGCAAATCGAAGTCCGGTGGTGGTCGCCAGCACCTTCTCAGCCCATGGGGCCACGCGAAGGGCCAGAAGACCCGCAACAAGCGCAAGACCACCAGTGTCTTCATTGTCGAGTCCCGCCACAAAGCGAAGAAGAAGTAATCTAGCAAAATCTTTACCTCACTCCTCTCATGCCACGCTCACTTAAAAAAGGCCCTTACGTCGATCAAAAGCTCCTCGCCAAGATCGACGCCGTCGCCGAAGCCGGATCCGACCGCAAGCCCATCAAGACATGGAGCCGCAAGTCGATGATCACCCCGGATTTCGTCAGCCATAACTTCGCCGTGCACAACGGCAAGACCTTCGTTCCCGTTTACGTGACCGAAAACATGGTTGGCCACAAACTCGGAGAGTTCTCCCCGACGCGTCTGTTCCGCACTCACGGCGGTATCGGTAAGAAATAATCCGTCCTGCCCATTTCCTCCACGTCTATGCGTTCCACGTTCCATCTCAATGCACTTGTCGCAGCCCTCGGGTTGTCGGCCGCTGCGGAGGTGTGTGTGGCCCAAGCGCCGACCGCCGAGGAATACCAGGAGATCATCACGACTCTCCAGGAGCAGAACAAAACCCTTCAACGCAGCCTTGCCGAGGCAAACAGCGGCGAGAAGCAAGCATCCGAGCAACTCGCTCAGGTCCGCGAGCGACTCGAAGCACTTGGCAAGAACCTGCTCGACGGGGGAGACGACCGTCTCGTCCAGGCTGCCGCAGATTTGCAAATTGCAAACGAGCGCACCAGCCAACTCGAAAGCTCCGTCACCAAGCTGGCTTCCGCCGTCATGGACTACCTCCGCCAGGCGGTGGTGTCCGATCCGGACGCAAGACTTCGTGTGGAAACTTCACTAAGAGAGCTTGACGCTGTCCTCGGACTGCGCCAGAAGCCCCGCCCCGATGTTCGCACCGGCTCGCTACAGCAAGCCCGGATCGTGAGCCTCGACCAGGAAAGCGGCATGTTGGTCTTCAATCTCGGCGAAAGCCAGGGTGCGAAAATCGGCATGACATTCCGACTCACCCGCGGGCAACAGCCCTACGGTAAAGCCATTCTAGCCGACGTCCGCAAGGGCGTCAGCGGTGCCTTTGTTGAACACCTCGACAACGTCGCCGAATCTCCACGCCCCGGCGACCTCGCCGTTCTCGAAACACAAGCATCCGCGCAGTAACCACTCACGTCCGACGTTCCATGGAAGTCAAAAGCACCACTAAATTCGTTCGCCTCTCGCCTAAAAAGGCGCGTGACGTCGCCCGCGAAATTCAAGGCCTCGCCGTATCGAGCGCCCTTGATATTCTGACCTTCACTCCCAAGAAAGCCGCACAGCTCATTGGCAAAACGCTCAAGACCGCCATCGCGGACGCTGAAAATAATTTCTCGCTTGATGCATCGACGCTCGTGATCAAGGAAGCCGTCATTGGCGCAGGTCCGACGCTCCGCCGCTTCAAGCCACGGGCCAAAGGCTCCGCCGGCCCGATCCTCAAGCGCACCAGCCACATCTCGATCACCCTCGTCGGCTCCGCCCCCGAGAAGAAAAAGAAAGTCGCCCGCAAGGTCGCCAAACAAATCAAGGAAACCCCGGCCGCTCCTGTCGCTGCTGCCGAAGAAGCCTGAACCACTCTCATTTAATCTCATCCCTCACCGACCATGGGCCAAAAAGTAAATCCGATCGCATTCCGTCTCGCCGTCAACAAAGACTGGCGCTCGAAGTGGTATGCCAGCGGCAAAGACTACACCAACAAGCTGCACGAAGATCTCGCGATCCGCGGCTACCTGAAGAACAAGCTGGTGAACGCCGGTCTGGCCCGTGTGGTCATCGAGCGTGCCTGGAACAGCGTTCGCGTCACCCTTCACACTTCCCGCCCCGGCCTGATCATCGGTCGCCAAGGCAAGGAAATCGAAGTGATGACCAAGGACATCACCAGCCTCTGCAAAGGTGCCCAGGTCAAGATCGACATCATCGAAATCCGCAAGCCGGAGCTCGATGCGCAACTCGTCGCCGAGCAAATCGCCGTGCAACTTGAGCGCCGGATTTCCTTCCGCCGCGCCATGAAGCGTGCGCTGCAAACCGCCATGGAATTCGGTGCCGAAGGCATTCGTCTCCGTTGCGCCGGCCGCCTCGGTGGTGCGGACATCGCCCGTGCTGAAGGTTACCGCGAAGGCAAAGTGCCATTGCAGACTCTCCGTGTTCCTCTCGACTACGGCTTCGCCGAAGCCCGCACCCTGTATGGCATCATCGGCATCAAGTGCTGGGTCAACAAGAAGGAAGACGACGGCACCGGCAAGCAACCCCAGGGTCGCAACGACCGTGGTGATCGCGGTGACCGCGGCGGTGATCGTCGTGGCAACGGTGGTGGTGATCGCGGAGGCGATCGTCGTCCGAATCCACGCAACTGATATTTCAATCTCTCAATTCCCAAATAACCATTTTCATAGAAGGACCGAGTTATGCCTTTGATGCCCAAACGAACCAAGTTCCGCAAGAGCCACCGCGGAAGCCGCTCCGGTAACGCCCAACGCGGAACCACCGTCGCCTTCGGTGACTTCGGTCTGCAAACCCTCGACCGCGGATGGATGACCAACCGCCAGATCGAAGCTTGCCGGATCGCGATCAACCGCTCCCTGAAGCGGAAAGGAAAAGTCTGGATCCGGATTTTCCCACACAAGTCCATCACCTCGCGTCCTCCGGAAACCCGGATGGGTAAAGGTAAAGGCGCTGTCGAAGGTTGGGTGGCAGTCATCCGTCCGGGCAACATGCTTTTCGAAATCGGTGGTGTCCCTGAGTCCGCTGCGAAAGAGGCCATGCGTCTCGCTTCCTACAAACTCGGCATCCGCACCCGCCTCGTCGCCCGCAATGCGCACGCTTGATCCGTCCGATCAAATTCCAAACGACATCTCACAGAATTATGGCCAAAACCAAAGCCAAAACGACTAGCGAACTCTCCGCAGACGAACTTCAACTCCGTCTGAAGGAACTCAAGCAGGAAGCTCTCAACCTCCGCCTCCAACGTGCCACCGGCACTTTGGAAAACCCCGCCCGCATCAAACAAGTGCGCCGCGAAACCGCGCAAGTGCTCACGGCCGTCACCGCCAAGTCACTCGCCTAATTTCAAGATAATTACCAATTGCTACCATGAGCGAGACTCCTTCGGACGCACAAGTCCACCTTCGTAAAACCCGCGTTGGCGTGGTCATCTCCAATAAAATGGACAAGACCCTCGTCGTCGAACACGTTGCCCGCGTTCCCCACCCGAAATTCAACAAGATCGTCAAGCGCTCCAAGAAATACTACGTGCACGACGAATCCAACCAAGGCCAGATCGGCGACCGCGTCCGCATCGTCGAGACCAAGCCGTTTTCCAAACTGAAGCGCTGGACCCTTGCCGAAGTCATCTCCCATTGATCTGGCTTCGCTCATTTCAAATCTCAAATCTCAAATCTCACATTCTTCTAAGTCATGATCCAGATGGAAACCATGCTCGTCGTCGCCGACAACACCGGTGCGCGCAGCGCAAAAATGATCGGCGTGCTCGGCAAGCGCAGCCGCACCGCTTGCATCGGTGACGTGATCACCTGCCACATTCGCGATTCCATCCCGACCGCCGCCGTCAAAAAAGGCAGCGTCGTCAAGGCCGTCGTCGTCCGCACCGCTTATCCGATCCGCCGCGCCGATGGTTCGGTCCTCCGTTTCGACACCAATGCCGTCGTCATCATCGACAAGGACAACAACCCCCGCGGCACCCGGATCTTCGGACCCGTCGCCCGTGAACTCCGTGAGCGCGCGTTCATGAAGATCGTCTCCCTCGCACCCGAGGTTCTCTGAGTTTCGGCAAATTTTCTTCAGGAGGTTAGGTGAGCCTTATCTGATTTGAGTGAGAATCCCTATCAACCTCCGGCGGCTGAAGAGTCGGGTGTATGTGGTGGATCTAAAAGCGGGACACGCGCACGTTTAGGCGTCCGGATCTTCGCGTGGGTTATGTGGTCCGGACTGGTCATCAGCTTGGTTTGGAACATGGTGGACAAGGATTTGTACCGTGTGAGCGAACTCGGTTTTTCAGGCAGGCCGAGTCTTCTTGTTCTGACGTTGGTTGCCGCAGCTCAAACCGTGATGGTGCTGGTCATGCGGTGGATCTTCTTCCGCTTCATGATGCGCAATGTCGATCCGGCCGGAATGCGGAGAGCGGTGCGGTGCATCGGCGGCGTGGTGGTGGTTTACGGGATGATCAAGGCGATGGAAATCGTCGGCCTCCGCCTCTGGTCCGGTTCCGGCTCGCTGGCGCATTATTACTGCTTTGCCTTGCCTGTCTTTGTTCTTGCGGCGCTATTGATGCCCGGCAATCTGGAAAGTTATCTGTCGACCGCGAGGAAAGTTAGAAATGGTTGGGGATAGGAAGAAAGCGTTGGGACAATGGTTGCTTGAAGGCCGATTCACCGAATCGGCGCTTGCGGAAACACGAGTGAATCATCCAGATTCGGCGCGACATCGCAGGAGCGTGTCGCATTCCTTACCGAATTCTTATCGGAAGTCCGCCATGGCACAAAACAGGACTTCCCATGGTTAACCGGGACAGCGCTCGGAGGCGGGCAAGGCGTTGGGGTGTTTGGTGAAATGTAGGCGTCCTTTTCCTCTGAGGTGGCGAAGTGATAATTGGAGTGGACCGGAACTTGGAAAGCGCCTGCGGGGAGTCCGGCAAGTTTCATCTGTCACCAGCCAAAGGGAGTTCATTCGTCGAGAAGCCGTTCCTGCTTCAAATCACCTAAAGTTTGGCACGGCCAAGGCTTATGGTTGGCTTGCGGGGTTCACCTTGAATTCCGACCGGAAGTCTGAAATGGCGTAATGAAGGACTTCCCGTGGTTAACCAGGACAGCGCTCGGAGGCGGGCATGGCGTTGGGGTGTTGAATGTAGGCGGTCTTTTCCCGTGAAATGACGAAGTGCTTTGGGCGATTGGTTGGCTCGTGGAGTTCACTTCACTTTACGTCGGCCAGAACTTTTCTCCACCGGACATAACGTAGTTCTCCAAAAAACCAGAAAACGATTTCCCGGCAGTTTCCCACTCCATTCTTGGATCCAGAGGTAGAGCAATAACAACAGATCCATAATCGTCGGTATTGGTGTCGCATCTCACAATTAACAAATCTGAGTCACCCAAAAACTTTCCAACGACAAGGTCTCCTAGCTTACTGTCCGATGGCCTTTCTTCGCGAAAACGAGCTGTGAGTTCCATGGATAGGTCAGGGTTCAGAATTTCTAATCCCCACTGCCCATACTCTTGATCCACGAACAGACGAGCCGTGGCAGTTTCTTCCCAAAAACATCGAAGTTCTGATGGGCATTCAAAGGGCAAAATGGAAAACTCAGATTCTGTCGCCGGTCGATTTGACATACTGCATGCGAATGACATTGGAGGCATTCCCTCAACCTCGACAGGTTTTGCTAGAGTTGATCCTTGATCTCTGATCAACTGAACTATTTCTTTCATTGTCATAAATTCAGATTTGCTAAAAGCCGATAAATTCTCGCCAGAAACTATTGAACTGGGATTGGTGAGTGCCTCGTTCAACAGGCACGAGATTCCAAAATTCGTTTGAACCACCAAATTCTCGCGGGTGGACATGGTGTATGTCATGTTGATTCCAGCCTCCGGACGGCTGCGCGTAACCTTGACGATGCCACTCGGCTATGAATGCAGCTCGGTCAGCCTTCGAGTCCCATGCTACACGAAATCTTTTCTCGACACGCTGTCCAACACCACTTGGGAAAGGGATTGCTCTCGCTGTTCTTGGGTCAATAACCTGAGGATACAGATCGAGCCTTGCTCTAACCTGGGGGAAAGGATTGATCACTCTGCCGGGCGCGAATCCCTTCATGCCGCCATAAGATGGGAACAATCCGTCCGCAACGGTGTCCCACAAACTGGCGGCTCTTGGCCCCATCCTTGCCAGCCCCTTCACCCCAACACCGAGGAGTTCGCCAGTTCCTCTCACTCCATTCGGATCACTGGCAATCGCTCCTATTGTATCGTTCCGGATGCCCTCGTTTGTTGCAATATCGTAAGCCGCCTGGGTTCCCGCAAGCGCGAGTCCGCCCTGCACCCATGCGTTTGCCAAAAGGCTGCTGCCATAGCTATATACCCCAATCCCCACTTCCGCCGTGCCAAGCACGGGCAGAAGCCCAGCGCCCACGGCTATCTTCGGGGCGGCGTCCAGATACGGACCGATCTCATCCATCTTGGCCGGAATCGCCGCAAATGAATCCGCAAGCTTGTCCTTGTCCGAGCGCAGGTGCCATTGTCCGCCTTCAAAGTAGAAGTTGCGCTTGAGCTGTCCCGCGTCCGGTGCCTGGTTCCATGTCTTTACTTCCCCTGCTGCCATTGCGTTCCACAGGTAGGCAAGGCCGCTGCCTGCCCATTCCTCATAGATCATCGTGGGGATGCCGTTGTTGACCGCCGCATCAATGGCGACGGCTTCGCGGCCCTGCACATCCAGATTGTTGATCGGATCACCGTGGCAGTAATCATAGAGGTTGAGGCTTTCACTCTCACCTAACGGATCTCGGCTGGTCCACTGATTCGTGACCGGGTCGAGGAAGCGTTCTCCGAAGTTATACAGGCCCGTTCCCTGATCGAGGTATTTGGTCGCGAAACGGAACGGACAACTTTGGGCGTTGGGACCTCTGGCATAAAGTAGCTCACCAAACGGACCATACGCATACTCGGCTTGGAGAGTGCCGGTGTTGTCTGCCAGCGCGACTACGTGGCCGGTGCCATCATAGAGTGGATAGAGGTCGATGGTGGAGTTTCCCTTAGTCTCGCGGATGAGGAGGAGTCCGCCCGCGCCTCCTGCTCCGCCATGAGTGCCGCTGATGTCGGGACCCCAAATGTATTTGCGTTCGCATATCGTTAGGCCGCTTGGAAGTTGGTGGCGCTCGTAGATAATATCATCTCCGTCGTGGAGGAAGGTGATGACCTTTTGCTCGACGACACTGCCGTTCTGATAGCGGACGATCTTCTTGCTGAAGCGGCGTCCTTCGGCATCATAGGCGTTGGTGATGTCGTGGCCTTGGGCGGCGGTGGTGTGGTTCTTCGTGCGGGCGCGGACGAGTTGGTTTTTGGCATCCCAGCCGTAATTCCAGAGTGCGGAGGATTCCCGGTTCCCGGCGGCGTCGTATTCAAAACCCTCGTTGACCGGCGGCACCCAGATGGCTCCGGTTTGTTGGGCTTTGGCATCGGCATTGGCTCCGGCGTCACCTTCGCCTTCGAGGACGGCGAGGGTGTTCCATGGCACCCAGCCGCCGGACGAGCCGGGCGGCGTGATGGGGTAGCTGTAGGCTCCGGTGAAGCTGGGGATTTCGGCAGGGGTGGCTGTGCCGATTCCCACCCAGACGCGGGCGTCCGGGTGGGCGGCAACCTTGAGGGTTTTGTCTTGGCTGTGGGTCCAGGCGAGGGTGCGGTTGAGAGCATCGGTGGTGTTGGCGGAGCCCTTGTCGGTGCGGCGGCCGATGCCGTCGAAGCCATAGCTGAAGGTGCCCAAGGTGGGATGGACGGCGGAGGTCAGCCGGCCGTTGGTGTATTGATAGGTCCATTCACCCCCGGCGGTGGCGCATTTGAGACGGCGGCCTTTGGGATCGAAGGCGGTGGCTTCGTTGTTGGCGGTGCCCTTGTAGTTGAATGTGGGTGCGCCGCTGACGTTGCTGGAGGCGGAGAGGATGCGCCCGGCGGTGCCGCGCTCCCAGGTCTGGGTGACAATGGGGACAAAGGTGCCGCTGGCATTTCCCCATTGGAAGCCGGTGACTTGACGGGCGGCGTTGCGGTTGATGAGGATTTTCACGTCGCCGCTGGTGATTTCCGAGATTTCACCGGAGACGCCGTTAGGAACGTGGGTGGCGGAGTGGAGGGTGGCGTTGCCGCGTTTCAGGGTGAAGCCGGTGCCGGTTCCTTGGGCGTTGCGGGGATTGAGCACTTCGTATCCGGCAAGCGGGCCTGCGGTGTAGGCGCTGCCGGTGGCCCGGCCGTTCTGATAGGCGATGGTGCGGGAACCAGAGCTGTCGCCGATTTCATCGACACGCCCGGCGCGGTCGTGGCCGTAACTCTGGACGATGGCCGGGATGGTGAAGGGGCCGGAGACAACCGTGGGCCATGTGGCGGAAATCAGGTCTTTCGCGCCGTCGGGAGAGTAACCGAAGGCGAGTTTGCCGCCGCGGGCGAGGGTGATTTCCTTGAGCAGTCCGCCGGGGAGGTACTCGCGGGATTCACCGGCACCAGCGGCGTAGTTTTTGGCGGTGGGAGCGCCTGCTGCATTCAAAGTGACCTCGGTGGCAGTGCCGACGGCAGGGAGTGTGGTGTGTTTGAAGCCGCTGCCGCTGGTGGTGAGTTCCTCGGTCTTGCCGATGACATCGCCACCGCTGGTTTCTACGAGAGTGCCGTCCAACCGTTGCTCGGTGGTCGTGCCATCAACCGTTAGGCTTTCGACTCCGCCGCTGATGCTGTGACCGCCGAGAATGTTGCCTTTGCTGGGAGCATTGAGCGTGGCGAGCGTGCCGTCATCCTTGAAGGTGGCGCTGTGGGTGTCTCCACCGGTGGTGAAGGTGACTTCTGAAAGGGAGCCGTCGGCCCGCCAGACGGGGGTGAGTTCGGCGGCAGGGACGCCGGTGCCGGATAACTCGGAGCTGGTGGTGAGGCCGAGGTTGTTGAAGGACTCGTTTTTCTCCCAGCCTCTGGTAGATTCGGTTTTGACGGTCTTGGTGGTGTAGTTCGGCGTCCGGGTGATTGTTTCCTCGTTGCCGTTGATCTTGGTGACGGTTTTGTTTCCTTCCGGGGTCCAGGTGGTGCGCAGGATTTCGCGCAGACCGCTGTCCTCGGTGAGGGAGAGGATGGTGCGGATGTCTGATCCGGAAACGGTGGTGATGCTCTCGACGTAGCGGTCACCCGCGCCGAGTTCGCCGTTTCCGTCCATGTCGATCCCGCTGCGATTGACGGATCCGCTCGAATGGTAGGGATCGGACTCGGCGATGAGTTTGCGTCCGGAGGCATCGCTGGTGCGGGTGCGTTTGATGGAGGAATCGGGATCGCTGTATTGATGGAGGGTTTCGTCGTTGCCGGTCGGGGCGGTGGATGGCACCAGTGTTTTGTGGACGCGGCCCCAAGCGTCCGCCCAGGTGGTCTGATAGGTGGCGGATTGATCGCCGAGTTCGACGGTGGATTTGAAGAGGCCGTTTTCGACGGTCAGGCTGGAGCCTTCCGTCCCTCCAAACGGCATTGTGGGGCCGGAAGCGGTGGATACCGTGCCATCGTTTTTGCTGAGGGTTGCAAGGTGGGTGCCGAATTGTTCGTGATCGCGTGTGATCGCCACGGGAGAGGTGTTCGGGGTGACAGCGAGATTGTCCGTGACACTGTTCCAAGTGGTGTTTGAGGAGGTCAGACGGCCCAATGTGTCGCGGGTTTCCACAATGGAGCCCGTCGCGCCGCCCGAGATGATCGCGGTGGTGCTGAAGGCGGTGTAGTTCATCGCTGCACCGATACCATTGGTATTGATGCTGCGGGCTCGTCCGATAGAATCGAAATTGGAGAACGTGGAGTTGATGCCAAGCCCGGAATTGTAGCTGGAGATGCGCGACATG
>JANPKJ010000130.1:0-31614 GCA_031425955.1 Akkermansiaceae bacterium
TTCGTCAGAGTCTTTTAAATTTTGACTTGTTCTCAGGTGTTTGCCCGATAACCTTTCGGAGGAATGCGTGCTTCCCCCAAACGTCGCCCTTTGCTCCAAGCCTCCACTCAATCCTGTGGCCTCGCCCTTTGCGCCGCAGCGCTCCTCGGTGGAGAGTCCGAGGGAAGCACCACAATCCTTTATACTGACACAACTGATGTGACGTTGCCTATCAATAGGGCGACAAAAGCAGGATCTAATGTCAGTGGTATAAGCTTTGATCCTAATCACACTGTGGGCACTGCCCCCAACTATGCCACGGAATTCGGACCTATCGATTCGTCATACGATTATTTCTTTGCAGGCAGAATATTATCAGCTCAACTCACAAGTCACACGCTATCTGATATTTTTCTCACAGCGAACCAAGAAATTGGAAGTGCGCTTTCGTATGCCTCCAGCAAGGATTTTTTAAGCGTAGATTTTTATGCGGTGCCAATAACTGAGGATGCCTATATAGGTCTGGCTTACTTTGACGGAACTGATTATTACTACGGTTGGGTGCGGTTTAATCGCGCTTCGGAGTATGAAGCCACGCTCAAGGACTTCGCTATGGAACAAACGCCCAACACCTCGATCTCAGCTAGTGCAATACCTGAGGCAGGCAGTGTTTTGTTGGCTTTGGGAAGTCTCGGCCTCGCCACCCTGCGCCGTCGCGTCGTGAGGTAACCATGGAAGCCCTTCGCCAGCAGTATGAGTCGCTGGCGTATGTCCCGACCATCCACCCGAACACGTCACCCGCCCGGCTTTCGGTGATTGGACGATTGTTGGGGATGCCCGCCGCCGACCCGGCGGCATGCAGTGTCCTCGATCTAGGCTGCGGCCAAGGCACAGACCTCATCGTCAAGGCTGCAAAGTTTCCAAACAGCCACTTCACGGGTGTGGATTTTTCCTCGCCCGACATCGACACCGCCCGGCGCTTGGCTGCGGAGGCCGGAGTGAAGAATGTGGAATTCCATCAGGCTGATTTGCTGGAGTGGACCCCAGAGGAGTCTCGGTTCGACTACATCATCGCCTACGGGCTCTTTTCCTGGGTGCCGGATGACGTGAAGGAGAGGCTCTTGGAAATCACGGCAAAGTGCTTGGCACTGCGAGGAATAGCTTGCATCAGCTACCTGACTTATCCCGGTTCCAAGCAGGCGGAGGCGGTGCGGGATCTCATGGAGCTGCGCGCAGGAACGGCGAGCGGCTTGGATAAAGCCAAAATCGCCCGAGAGGTGCTGGATTTTCTGGACCGGTCTTACACCGCGCTGCCGCATAAGGCCTACTCCGCATCCATGCTGGAACAGGTGCGACGGATCAGCACGAAAACGGATAACTTCCTTCTGCATGACGATCTCGGACTGGTCCGCGACCCAGTCTATTTTCTCCAGTTCGTCAACATGGCAGACGCCCACGGACTCCGGTATTTGGGTGAAACGGAGTTTCAGACTTTGCTGGTGGACAATCTACCAGAGGAAACCACACGCGATTTTTCGAATCTGGGACTGGATCGACTGGAGTCGCAGCAGTTCACGGATTTTGTGCTGGATCGCAGTTTCCGCTGCACCTTGCTGACCCACCCTCAGCCTGACACGATTGGTCAGCTCCATCCCGATGCCATGCGAGACCTCTGCTTCGCGCCAGAGCTTCAGCCGAAAAATTCTTCCGTCCAACCCGGCGCGACGGAGGCGGATTTTATCACGCTCAATCAATCCTGCACCACCCTGCGCGGAGAGCTACTTGTGGCTTTCATCACGTCGCTTGCTCGCAGCCCGAACGACTTTCTGCCATACGCGGAAATACTCGCTGCCGCGCAATCGCAGGCAGGCCGGGAATTACGGACGTTCACCCCGCAGGAGGAAGATGAGCTCTGCCGGGCACTCGTCTCCTTATACGGCCACCTCCAGATTCGGCTTTCCTGCCAGCCTTCGGTCATTCCCTCACGGCCATTGGAACGCCCCAGCCTGACACTTCTGAACCGCGGACTGTTACGCGTGCATGGCATGTTAGCCACGGCCGATGACCGCATCTTAACGCTTGATAAGTCGAGCCGTGCTTTCTGCCGCTTGCTCGATGGAACGAATTCCGTTCTCGCGTTGGCGGAAACAGCCGAAGCCCGTCGTTTGCGTGATGGGGGCAATCAACTCCTCACCCGACTCCAAGAGTTCGGCTGTCTTCAACCTTGAAATCCGCATTTTTCGAGACTCAGGTGGAATACTCTCTGAGAACTTGTTTGTGTGGAGATCTCAGATGCGAGGGTCGTTAGCGCGAGACAAGTGATCAGATGCCGCAGTTTCAAAATAGATGTGCCTTCGGATGATTCGAGAGATCGTCAAGACATGCTAAAAAACCAAACACCCGCCGGATCACGCGGACCCGGCGGGTTTGGTTAATTCTGATTTGGTTCACGCCGCCCGACGCACATCGTCCGCCGTCATCCCCGGCAGCCAGGCCATGCACTCGTTCTTGAACTGGCACCACGAGCACTGCATGCCGGGTTGCGGGTGGTAGCGGTTGCTGGCGATGCCTTCGACGGCGGTTTCCAGCAGGGCGATGACCCGCTGTTTGCGGCGGGCGTAGGCGGGCGGACTGGTCACCCGGATGGTCTGGGGCTTCTTGGTTTTCACCAGGAACACCAGGTCGAGCGAGGGCGGGCTTTCCCCGGTGGCGGCTTCCATCAGGAGTTGATAGGAAACCAGTTGGATTTCATGGTCGAAGGCGGCGCTGGCCTTGTCTGGCTTGGCGGCGGCGGATTTGAAATCGACCGGCGTATAGTCTCCTTCGACCAAGTCCATGGCTCCCGTCAAGGGAACCGAAAGTCCCGGGATGTCCTCCTTGAGCATCACCTCCACGGCACGTGGTTGTTCCTTCATCGCCTCCGGGGAGTCGAGGTAGGCGGCGACCACCCGCAGGCCGTCGAGACGGACCTCGTCGCGTTCGGCATCATCCTTGAACCGCACCGGTCCTTCGTCGCGTTCGAGACGGAGGAAGGCGAGTTCGTAGGCATTGGCGATGGCTTTCGGCGAATCGTCACCGCCCCGCCAGCGAGCCAGATGAAAGGCCTGGAGCGCTGCGTGAACCGCCTTGCCGAGATGAAGGGCAGGCGGTGTCTTCTTGGGGATTTGAAGCACCCGCTCGAAGTAGAACTTGAGCGAACATGACAGGTAGGCCTTGGCCGCCGTCGGGCTGATGTGGTCCGGCAGGCGTTGCTCCGAGGGAGGGCGTCCGGAAGTGAACTCCGGACCTTCAAGGACTGCAATCATGCGGCCCTCCTTCCATTGGCTCCGCGGTATGCGGAACCGTTGCCGCGCTTGCTATCGCCCTGACGGCTTTCGCCACCGTGGGTGTCGAGTAGTTCGTCGATCAGCCCGGAGGCTTCTACCTTGTTCAGCTGGCGGACGCCTTTCCCGAAGCGCTCAAAGGCGAGGGCCTCGACATCCGCCTTATCGAGGCGGTATTCTTCGACAAGCCTCCGAACGAGGTCCTTCTGCTTTTCGGAGCACTTCCAGGCGGCGCCGCGTTGCCACTGGGTGACGTTGTCCGGTTCACCCGGTTCACCCGGTTCACTCTGGGCGACGTTGCTGGCGGCGGGAGGGTCCGTACCGTACGAGCCGGGGGGCACGAAGCCGGTATGGAGCATTTGTTGGTCCACGGTGGTCTGGAGACGTTGATAGAGGCGCTCCGATTCGGCGGCGACGTCGTCGGTGGTCACCAACTCTGTCTCTACGGAGACGCTGAATTGGTGCGACGAGTAACCGGGGAGACCGAGGCGTTTTGAATAATTGGCGATTAGTTTGATGGCCATAATGGTGATTGGTAGGGGCTGGTTGTTGGTTGGGATTGGATTGATTGATGTTTTCAGCGGACCTGCGGCCGGAACCCCGGCCACGGAATCCACTGCGGTGGGTCGGCTTCGACGGTGAACTCGATCCGGCGGAAGGCGGTAAGCGGGACAGGCCCGGCCACCGCACTCCAGTCGGTTGGGTTGGCACCCATTTCGATGCCGGCTGCGATCAGGCGGTCATGAACGTCCTCCGGGATGCGCAGGGCGTCACGGAAATCGGACAGGCCTAGTAGGCACACGCGGGCGGGTTCGATCTCGATCCGCACCAAGCAGCCACACAGGACGATGAGTTCGGCGAGGCTGGCTTGGCGGCGCACACCGTCTTCGATCACGCCCTTGGTCGCGCTCGGTTCCCAGACGGGAGCCGCGGACAACCAGACGGCTGGGATTTCCGGCGGGTTGACGTGCGCGGTGGCGGGCAGGATCGCCCGGCTGGCGATGATCCGCAGAAAACGGTCGCCTGTGGTGTAGTGATAAACCGGGAGGGACATGGGAGGTTAGGGTTGGAAACGAAAAGGCCCGGCGTGGTGCCGGGCCTATTTCGCTTGGGTGGTGGTGGCCCGAGGCCTACGCGGCTTCGGGGTTGTTGAGATCCGCACCATACGGTGTGGGGTCTTCGCAGACTCTCAACAGCGGTGGATCGTTGGCGATGCGGCCAAGTGACTGCCGGAGCAGGTCGTCAGCGACACGGGTCATCGGCTGACGACGGCGTAGGCCCTCGCGATAAAGCGCGCGGACCACTTCCTCCGATAGGCGAGGGGTGTAGAGATTACGGGACATGACGATGTAGTTTAGGCTATAGATTAGCGGACCAGCCTGAGAAGCAGGGCCAGAGTGATCGCTCCCGCCAGCATTGGAAACCAGAAGGTTCCAATGAGAGCGAAGCTAAGCGCCGTGATTGCCAACACTGCAAAAGCGGTAATCCAGGGTATGGGGTTCATGGTAGTGGAGTTGGTGGTCTCCTGATCAGCGGAGGAGGCGGCCTAGGACTATGACGACGGCGGCGCCGACAATCCCAAACGCTAGGGTGGCCAGCCCGTCTCCGACTGGTTGAGTGTCCGTGACGGTGACAGGTGGCGTGTGCTTGTTGGTCTCGTAATCATTACAAGAACTAACAGAGAGAAAGGCCCCGGCTACGGGTAACAGCAGGAGCTTCTTCAAGCGGTGTGTCGCGGGGCGACGGAAGGACAGGTGGTGTTTGTTGGAATGGATCATGGGATGTGAGTTGGGGTGGAAATGAAACAGCCTGCCACGGTATCGGTCGGGCAGGCTGCTGGCAGGTGGGTGACGTTAGGCGAAGTGCCTCGGTCACATCTTTATGACACGGTAGGGCAGGGGATTGCGGGTGACCGTGACTTGAATACGCTCATCCCCATGAGCTACCCACCTCATCCAAGGTCTGCACTGCACCCTGTCCAGACACGGTCATGGTCGCTCGCGATTAACGTAGCAATATACCACCATTTTTGACCTACCCCTTTAGTCCCACCTTCGCCACCCGCATCCACCTCGGCTGCCGTCAACAAGACGGCCTGGCTCGCCACCGCCACTCCGCCAGCGCCCCAAGCACAATCCCCACGGCGTAGGCCGGCAGGTCAGGCCAGTTGAAGGTGTTACCCAGCACCAGCCTGCCCGGGATCGTCGCGCGCACCGCGTCAATCCACGGCGCGTGGTAAAGCTGGGAAAACTCTACGCCCCACGCGAAGGTCAGCGCCAGTAGGGCGACCACTAACGTTGACGCACGCGGCAGCAGGAATCCGAAACCGACAAAGACCATAAGCGCCCACAGAGCGTCGCCGCCGTTGTTCGACAGCCACTGCGGCATGGGGATGAAACCAGAGCGCCACGGCAGGCCTGCCGCCATCACGACCAGCGCCAGCCCGGCATACAGCACGCGGTTCCGCGATAAAGGCGGTGTTGGTTTCCGGGCGGGCCGGATGTGAAGGCGGTGCTGCATGGACGGACGGACGTTGTAGCCGTGGTTTCGGTTCCCGGGCAAGCGGGACACCTCGCAGACATTCATTTCATCGAAAATTCACCAGGAGTTCGTCAGGCCTACACGCAGCCGCGCGATCGTCGCCCCGCTATGAAAGAAAACATCATCATACCCATCAAGATCGAGCGACTGAAACTGTGGACCCGTTGGACGCTGGAAGCGGCAAGCTGGCTGATATGCCTCGGCCTGCTGGCGGCGAGTGGAGCTGTTGCCGGTCTTGCCGCACTGGTCTGGCTGATCTCAGGCTCTGAAGTGTTTCTCACACTCGGACTCGGCAGCGGCCTGGTGCTGGGACTGGCCGGGGTGTGGCACTTGCTGCGCCAGCTTAACCGGGCCGTCAGCCAAATGAAACATGCGCCGACCGAGATGGTGTGAGCGCGCGAGTGATGTTTGGTTTTTACCAAACAAGATCCGTCTCGCTCCCGTCGCCCGAGCGCCCCATGCTGCCGTCATGACGCGATTCCTGACCATCTTCGCCGCGCTGATCCTGCCTGCCGCCACACTGGCCACAGAAGGGCCGGGTGACGGCTTTGTCCCGATCTTCGACGGCACCTTGAAGGACTGGGACGGCGATCCTGTTTACTGGCATGTCGAGAACGAGACGCTCATCGGCGAGGTGCGGCCGGACACTTTGCTCAAACGCAACTCCCTCATCATCTGGCGGGGCGGAGAGGTCACCGACTTTGAACTAAAACTCGAATACCGCGTGTCGGCCGAAGGTAACAGTGGCATCAACTACCGCAGCAGCGAGGTGCCGGACGTGAAGTGGGCGATGCGCGGGTATCAGGCCGACATCGACGGCAAGGACCAATGGAGCGGCCAGAACTACGAGGAACGCGGCCGGACGTTCCTCGCCTACCGCGGCCAAAGCGTGGTGATGAAACCGGGCGCTGGGCCGGAAGTCGTCAAGGTGCTGGGCGACCGTGCGGAGTTGCAAAAGATGGTGCGCAAGGAGGAGTGGAACGAGTTGCACATTGTCGCCCAGGGCAACCTGCTGCGGCATTTCACCAATGGCGTGCTGATGTCGGAGGTGCGGGATGAGGACCCGGAGAAACGCAGCCTCAAGGGACTGCTGGGCGTGCAGGTCCACACCGGGCCGCCGATGAAGGTCGAGTTCCGCAACATCCAGTTGAAGCGCCGGGAGGTTGAGGCCACCGTCTCACCAGCGAAGTAATCACAAACCCGCGTCTTCCTTCATATGCAACACCGAGGGCTTCCGGCTGAAGCGTGGTGCCCAAGGTCAGGCGCAGCGGGTCACATCCCGGGCACTGTGAGTGCCTTGCCGTTGTGACGGGTGCCCAGTGAGGTCAGGTAGGGCACGGCCACCTTGGCCCACTCATCTGGTGTCGGGTAGCCGCCAGCGGCCTCACCGAAACACGACCGCAGCATGCGCGTGTCGATGATGCCCGGGTTCAGGGCCACGGCGGCGAGGCCAGCGGGCAGTTCCTGGGCGAGGGCGGCGGTCAGCCCCTCGATGCCCCACTTGGTGGCGCAATACGGTGCGACCTCCGGCGAGGTGCTGCGGCCCCAGCCGGAGGACATGTTTACAACTACGCCCTTGCCGCGACGGATCATGCCCGGGAGGAAGGCCCGGACCACCAGGTGGACGCCTTTCAGGTTCACGTCGATGACGCGGGCGAACTCATCCGCGGTCACCTCCCACAGCGGTTTGTTCGGGTTGATGGTGGCGGCGTTATTGACGAGTAAGTCGGGAGGGCCGAAGCGCTCTACCACGGCCGCGGCAAATTCATCCACGGCAGCGGGATCGGTGACGTCGCAGGACTGCACATGGTGATCCGGGCCAAGCTCCCCGGCGAGCAACTGGAGAGCTGAGGTATCGGTGCCGCATCCGCTCACAGTCCATCCCTCGGCCGCGAAGCCGGCTGCCATTGCCCGTCCAAGCCCGCGGGACACTCCAGTGATGACGACGTGCTTCATGGAGCAGAATCTGACAGGTTTCGCTGCTGACGCAACAATGGCCGAAACCAGCTTGTTTTTCACCACGACTCCCGTAGGGCAGGCTGGGACCACGCCGAACGTGCGGAAGTCGTGCTGAGGTGGCACGGGGCCACGCGCGACGTGGCCCCCGGGTCGCACCCCGTATTCGGCACTACTCGCTCCGCGCACTGGGTAGTCGAGGCGGACGCGGTTTTGCCCGGCTTCCCCGGGGGACGGTGGGGGCGCTGGCGCGCAGTGCCATTGTGGGATGCGGGGACTGAGTCCAATCTCCGCGTGGCCCCGGGGTCATGTCCGGGGCTGCCGCCAACCCTCAGTTGGTCGCTCCACACCTTGGACCCCTTGTGGGTTTGGTTCGATGTGGCACATGCCGGTCCTGCGCCCACTGTGTGACCGGTGACCTTGTATGCCATATTACTGGGTGACCCCCGGGACCTGTCCTGCGCCGAGTGCCCTGACGCCGGGGACAGTGGCCGAGGTGGCCACACTGGCCGCGCCCTGACACCACCAGTGCCTGCCACGACAACTGGTAAGGAGTGGGCCACTTTGGTCCCCGGGGCAAAGCCGTGCGGACAAGGTGTGGTCGTGAAGTCCCCGCAGGAAGGTCTGCTAACCCGGGGCCCGGGGCAGATGCCCAATGGGCACAGTGACGGCCGGGTGTTGGTCACGACAATTATCATGGGTGCCGACCAGGCGGTTGGTGCAGGCTTCATGGACCGCCGGGCGAAGAATGTGGAGTTGAAAAGCGGGTGGAATGCGGCGGGGTGGGCAGCGGGCGCACTTCTGCCTTACACCGTACCTTGCTGACCCGGGGAACCAACACCCGCGGACCTGGCAGTGTATCCGGGACGGTGTGGCGGGTAAATCCCATGGAAGGATTTTCCGAGATAGGGCTTCGCCCAAGAGTGGAGCGCCGGGGCTGCGCCCCAGCACTCCACCAACAATGCAGCCACGCTCCTCTAGGAGAGCAGGAGGGAAGGGACCGGGCCTTCAGGATCCCGGCTGGTTTGACGATATTGATGGAAGTATTCAGGGAACTCCCGAACCCGGAGGTGTTCCGGCCACTCCGACCAGTCGCCGCCATGCGGGTCTTTGAGGCGCATCGCCTTGCCGTCCTTCACCGGGTTACGTCCCAGCTGCTTCAGGAAGAAGGCGGTGCCGTACTTTTGACAATGTGCGTGCAGTTCCTCAGCCCATGCCAGGTCGAAGGTCCGGGTGCCTCCTGATTCTCCGCCTAAGATCAGCCAGTCAATACCGGTCAGGTCGAGCGACCCCGGCGGGAGGCGCTCCCAGAGCGGCTCGATGGACAGTCCACGACATGACGCCTTGATCTGTCGCAGTTCGTCCACCCGGTGGAGTGCGTCAGGCCCCGTGACGGTGGTCATGGCGCAGACGTTCCCGGGGAGTCCGCCAATCTGCTCCGCGAAGTCACGCATGTTGGAGGGGCGCTTGGTGAGCCACAACCAGAGGTGACGCCGACCTTTGTCGGTGGAGACGTGAGTCAGCTCACGCTTCATGAACGGGAACAAGCCCTTGGAGCTCATGGCGTCGCCCATGTCGCTGACGAAGATCATGCGGGGCAGGCCGTCCTTCCACGGGCTACCGGGGTGTGGCTTGCCAAGGAGATCCGACCACCCGGCGGCGGTTACCATCCGTCCTTCAAACTTGGTGAGCTGTTCGAATGTCGGTGCATAGCCCTTCTTGGGAGTGCGTTCCGGCTTGATGATGCTGGCACCCCGGTTGAGGTGGAGCTTGGCCGCGTAGCAGGTGACCGCCGACTTGATTGCTTCGACGGTCGCCCTGCCAGCAGCCTTGCCGTGCAGGTCGGTGACCACTTTACCCAGATGATCTCGGTAGTGGTAAATGTTGGTGGTGGTCAATGTGCCGCGGTGGCCAGCGCCGGGAGTGGCAATCCTTGCGTGGCCTTCGGCGATCATGGACTTCAGGAGTCGCCCACTGTCGAGGGAGACGCCCAAGTTGGCGGCGGCGGCGTTGATGGAACTAACCACCTGGGCAGGAGCCGGGAAGAGTTCGCAACCACCACAACCCATAACAGGGTTGATCGTGCTATCGCACCACTGGATGTTCGTTTTCTGTGACATATTCTGTTTTCGGTTTGTGTTGTTGGTTATCAGTCGGGGGAGAGTGTGGCATGAGTTGATGTGAGGGCTGTCATCGGCTGGGGAGGTAGAGCGGGGTGGAGATTCCTTACAACGTCTTCAGCAGTTCTCTGAGGAGTGCCGTTTGCTGTGAGTCTGAGAGCACGGGTATTTTCCTTCCAGAGAGCGCATGACCTGATGGGGCCATCATGCGCATAAATTCGGCGTTCATATCGGCACTCCTCCCGGTAAACAGAGGCAAGAACCGGGGGTCGATGTTCCTCTTGGTGTTTCCAGTAGGAGGCACGCAGCCCCAGAATTCCGCGACTGTGTCGTCGCTCGTTTGTTTTCTTGTTTTTCGTTTCATGGTTCAGTTGGTGAATGTTGATTATGGAGAAGTCGGCGTTGGCATCGTGCGATGGGATTGACCACGCTAGATATGGCCAGGGTGGCGCTCGCAAGATTGTAGGCGGGCTAAGTCCTTCAAGGTGGCGTCAACCTCCGGGTCCTTAGTGATGCTGGGTTCAGCGCCGTGACCCCGCTGCGCCAAGAGGTCGGCTTTGGTTGGTGTAAGTTTCCGCTCCACCACGACCCGATTTTCCCATTCGGGAAGTAGGCAGACTTTCCTGAACTTGCCCTTGATGGAACTCCTCGTGTTGACGAGCTTTCCCTCCAAGTCCTGGAGTGCCCATGACAAGTCCTTGGGGGTGAGATAGAATAGAGCTGCGATGTGAGGTGGCACAAAGAACTCCGGACATCCTGAACTGCGGCGAGCAGTGAGGATCGCAAGAACTGCCCGAGTCCGTCGGTCTCCGAACTCCCGGAGAATGTCCCGCTCAGTGATCCATGAGATCGTCGGAGGAACGGACTGGCTATGGGACGGCCTGCCGCTCTTCGGACTGGGTGGTGGAGTGGAGTGGGTATCGTTGGTTGTTTTTGGTTTTTTATCCATAAGAGATATATGAGAAGGGGAATGGCCGAATCTGGGATTCTGAATGCCCCGGTATGGGATTCTTCAAGCGAGGTGCCTGTGGTGTCAGGGTAGCTGCTGGTGGACTTTCGTGGGGTTTCGACCGATGATGTTGGACACTAGGTCCCAGAACGCGACGCCGCGGGCATCCACGAAGTGCTCACCCGGCATGATCAAGTTGACATCGGTCCTGATTTCGATTTCGTGAGCAATGGCGCGAGCTGCACGCGACAACTTGTCTTGGACCTGCGGCAGTTCGACCTCCCAGCCCACCGCATCCATTTCGACGAGCACCGCATCGTGGATGGTCGCCACCACCCGATGGCCGGCTTCTTCCAGCGCGATCACCGCGATGCGTAGAATCTCAGCCCCGGCCGCTTGGATAGGGAAGTTGGCGATCGAGGTGGACTTGTCCTTGGCTCGGGCCTTGCGTGTCCAACCAAAGCGAGTGGAGATGCTGCCACCACAAAGGACGGTATCGATAACAGCTTGCCGCCAGATCCAGAACTGGGGGTAAGAAGTTTTGTGTTGCTGGACCAGCCGTCGTGCTTCCGACAGCGCCATGCCGTAGCGTTTTGCTAGAGATTGTTCTCCCATGCCATACTGGATGGCCAGCGCAGCTACTTTATAGGTCGCGCGTATGCCCGGGTGGGTTTCTTTCGTCGCACCGCGCGGCACCGCACCCGCGCGGCATGCGAAGGCCCAGTAGGGGTCGCCACTGCGGTAGTCGGCCATCATCGCTTGATCCCCCGAGATGGCAGCGGCTAGAGCGAATTCCTGACTGGCGTAGTCGATATAGACTAGCACGCTGCCCTCGGGAGCTTGGACGATGGAGCGAAGCCACGCACTGGCACCAAAGATGTAGTTACTGTTCGAGGGCTGGTTGCGACCGGTGTCGGAACCAAAAGGGGAAAGCATGCACCGCATACGTCCGTCGTTTCCGAAGGGGAAGGTGAAACCGCGGGATTGAGCTCGGAGTTTCCGGGCGTAGGCCATGGTTCTGACCTCAGGATGACGGTCAGCCATCTGTTTGAAGGTGTCTTCGTCCAGGCACGGTGCGCCAGACGGCAAGAGGGGCCAAGGGACATTGGTTGCGGTGCACCACTGCAACCAACCATTGGACGAGAACGAACCCGTCTCGGTGATCGCCCCCGGGTATTGAATCCGAGCTGCACTCCATGTCTCGTTTTTGATTGCGTCAGCGTTGTCGCGGACTAGAGCGACCAGCTCCACATCAACCGGGATGCCGCGGTTCTCCACCTTGGCAAGCGCCATGAGGTAGCGGCCGCGCAGTGCCGCCAGCTTTAGGTTGGCTAGAGGCTTCAGTTGCGACCACACGGCGAAGAGCGTGTCGACATCACAGTGGCAGTAGTCCAGTAGGTCCACGCGGAGCTCTGGAGGGATCGTGACGCCCATGGCCAGTGCACGCATGACCTCTTTGTGGTGGGTTGGCATCGTGGAGATGCCGAACGAGCGGGCCACCGACAACAGCCCCCAGCCGCCGAACGATACGCACTGTCCATGCACTGTTCTCGCCTCGGGCAGAGTATCGATCACCTCAGTGGGCATGGCCCAACCGAGAGCTACGATGCAAGTCAACTCGGCAAGCGCGTAGTGGGCCACCAAACGGTAGGGCGGCGTAAATGGGCAGGCGACGTCTTGTCCGTCCAGCCAGATCCGCACAACTTCCAAGGTATCACAACACAGTGCGACGACACACCAAGGGCGGGGCACGTGGCCCGGTTCATGGCGAAACTCAAAATCAACGCAGTAGGTCTTCATTGAATAATGATCGACCGCGCCAAATGCTGGCGCGGCCGACCCTGAGGTTGAGATTAGGCCAATCCAAGAAGTTCCCGGACTACGGGGTGCTCGGCGGTTTCGATGATTTCGACGCCGCCGGGTTTGCAGGCGAGACGCAGCATGTCGCCCGCGGTAGGAACTTCAGCGGGCCACTCGGGAGCTTTTGCAGTTCCAGTCCTGCGCATCACATCGTAGTCGGAACCCTTCCAGAAAATACGAATCCACTGTTTCGTCGCCAGCTTTGCGGCCGCAGCCGCCGACAGGTGGGCCTTGTGGGGGCTCCGCCCCATCGGCACGCGGACCGGCCAGATGAATACCTCGCCGGCGTAATTTACGGCCAGTGTCATGCTCACATGGCGAACGACGTCTCCCATGGCCTCCAGTGCCTCTGGAAGAATCAGGTAGGTCTCTCGAGTGTCGGTTGGCTGGTAAATGTTGACTCTTGCTGCGATCTCTAAATGGCAGCGCACCCATTCGTCATTCTTCGGCTTCCGGACTTCCAGTCCAGTGAGAACTTTCTCCGATGGAGTCAGGTCGTCCAGCGTGAGACCAAGAGTGGAAAGGTCGTCGAAAATATCACGTGGTCCTGCTGCAACTTCGGAAGTGACATTTATCTGCGATGGAGTAGATTCTTCTGCGTGTAGAGGTTCAGGTTTGGCGATCGGTTCTTCTTCAATAGACAGGGTCGTTAGCTCGGCCCCGTCGGCTTTTTCTGGCGGGTCCGGGTATTGGGGGTTTTCGGTTGGATTCTTTGGGGTGTAGGCGGGGGTTGGGTGGTGGCTTGCCAGGTCTGCATTTGGTGGCGGCGGAGGCGTCTCCGGTGCTGGTGGTTGCGATTCTGGGGTCGAGACGCTTGGGATCTCCACGTGTTGTGGTGGTTGTGTATTCATGGTCGTGTTATCGGTGTCGGGGGGGGAGCGCTAGCTGCACCTCCGACGGGATTGCGGCTAAGCTGGTTTCAGGTTCATGTTGATGGTTCGGAACTCATTGAGGTCCCCGGCGACGTGCGTTTCGCTGAAGAGGCAGATCACTGCTCACCTCCTTCCGCGAGAGTTTCGAGGTAGGAAGCGAGGCTGTCGTATGACACCAACCGGGTACCGTGTTTCTGCCCCCTCTTGCGGAGTGAGACAGATTTCACCTTACCGGCGGCGATGAGTTCGTAGGACTTGCTGCGCCCAATTCCGAAAAATTTCGGGATGTCCTTCGGGCGCAGCCATTCGGGTCGTGATTCAGGTTGCATGGCGCGCCATAGTTGCCACAGACACCATGGGGATCGAGGTCTGGGCGGAGAACTAAACCTATAATCCCCCCCATTCTCCGGTCGTGGCCTCGGCTCGTCACGTTGGCGGAGTGTAAGCGACCAAGCGCCACTTCCGGCAGCACGCCACTGACGGTATTGACTTGATCCGGGCGATCCCGCCTATCAAACTCCGAAAGTAAGCCGGGTCGGCCGGTAGTGAAAATGGAAAACCTACCGGAATCCGAACCCACCCGAGTCCTTTTGGCCGATATAAGCCAAAGCTTGGTTGCCATGCTTACTGGAGGTCGCGGGCATCCTCCCACTGAAGGGGCTGCTGACAACGAGGCTCATGCCCTTTTGTTGCGCGAACTCTACAGACTCTCCGAAGCCTGGGGCGGGCTGGTGGGGCAAAAAAAGACGATGGCGGACAGTGGGCTGTGGAATCTACTGTTGGATGCTTGTTACAACGAGGAGTTTGAGTTCCTCAAGGGACAAGGTTATACAACCAAGGTGGCAACACGATTAATCCGGAGAGAACAGGCGTGGTGGGAGTCCGACTCACGTCAATTTGCGACGGGGGCAGCCCCCCCCGAATTTTGCAGATCGGTCCCGGTTATAGTCGTCCAACGGGAAGCAGGTTTTAGGATCCATGACGAAATTTTAGCCCACCTTTGGCAGAATCCCGGGTTCGCCGACGGCCTTTCGGGTGCTATTGCCGGTAGTTCGAGTGAGGTATTCAAGAACACGCTCGGTTTGGTCGAATCCATCGCACAAGATTACGGCTTCTATGACTGGGAAGAATTTCCTTTGCCCGAAGATGTGGACGGGCCGGATCGTTGGGCGATAGCCTGCTTGATGGATGGCCTCGAACTAGAATCCGCCTTGGAAGCAGAATGCGGTGGATTCTTTGATGATCAAGACGCCACTCCTGTGGAAGACCTCGCCTGGCTGGTCGAAGCCAAGCGCGGTAATCGGCTCTGGCAGTTGCTTAATGCCGCTGTCAAACTTGGGCGGTCGCTGAACCAGAATGAGACGTTTCGAGACTCCAAGATCCAGAACTCTACCCGAAAGATGCTCAGCGCTTATCCAGGGAAAGGAGCCACTCCCGCCGGGCTTGCCGTTGAGCTGATTATCGCCAAGGCTATGGATGATGGCCTGGAAAACCCTACACCAGAGAAACTCTTGGACTGGCTGAAGGGGACGCGCCCGCACAACGATGGTGACTCCTTGCTCGTCAATCACCCGATGTGGGAAAGCGAGCTCACTGACGTCTCGTGGGAGAAGTTCGAGAATCTTGTGAAGTCAGCAAGGCGAAGAGTTAAATCCTCGCCAAGAGAGCAATCGAACCGAGACTCTTGAAGGTGACTTTGGACGACTGCGAACGGTATCGTCCATATGCGGACAGGCTACACACTTTCATGCACATCATGCTCGCTTGGGGCAGCGCTTAAGAGGTAAAGCACTGAACATTAGGGAGTAAATAAGAAAGTACGAGGACTGGGACTCGAACCCAGGACCAATTGATTAAAAGCCAACTGCTCTACCAACTGAGCTATCCTCGCCTTCATTTCCGCTCACGCGGGGCGGGACGAATAAAAGCGGACTCGGAGATTGGCAAGCTGATTTTTGGAAAGATTTTCACTTTGGAGGATATTTCAATTTGAGATCCCGGCTGGGACCTTGTGCCGGCAGGTTTGACTCACTGGGTGGCCACTTTGACTAGCAGGCCGGTCTTGCGGACGTAGCGAAGGTTTGCCGCAAAAAACCAGGCGGCGAGAGCCCCCCAGACGAGGTTGAGAAGGACCGCGTGGTAAATGGCGCCCCATGGAGTGGGGTGCCCGGCGAGCACGATTCGCATGCCTTCAAAGACCGGCGTGCAGGGGAGTGCGTTGGCGACCGGTTGAAGCCACCCGGGGAGCACCGAGACCGGGTAGAAAACGGCGGCGAGTGGCTGGATGAAAAACGGCACCGCCCATGCCAGGCTTTCCGCGGCTTGGCCCCAGCGCATGATCAGGGCTGTGGAAACCATGCCGAGACTCCAACCGAAGAGCATGAGATTGGCGAGGAACGGCAGCAGGCTGAAACCGAGTGCCGTGAGATTGAATCCGTAGGCCAGTGCGGCCACCACCGTCAGAACCGCCAGGGTGACGGCTACCCGCAACACACCCACCAAGCAGGTCGCCGCCACGTATTCCACGGTCCGTACCGGTGCGACGAAGACGTTGAGCAGGTTGCGCGTCCACACGTCTTCCAAAAAGGAAATAGCCACGCCCTGCTGGGAGCGGAACAGCACGTCCCACAGGATCATTCCGCCGATGAGAAAAGTGATGGAGGTGGAGAATCCGCCACCTGCCGTTTTCTGGAGATAGTTAGTTAGAAATCCCCATACGAGCAGGTCGACAAGCGGCCAGAAGATCAATTCCACGAAGCGCACCGGGTTGCGCGTGTACAGGTAGACGTAGCGGAGGACAAGTGCGCTAACAGTGTTGATGGAGAATGGCATGGCTGAAAAATTCGAGGTTATTTGAGGCCGATCGATTCCACCTCACCGCGGGCCACCCCGATGAACAGGTCTTCCAGCGACGTGCGGTTGAATCGCTCGTAGATGTCTCCCGGTGTCCCTTCTGCAAGGACTTTCCCCCCGTGTAGGAAAATCAACCGGTCGCAGACCTCCTCGATGTCGCGCATGTTGTGGGATGTGTAGAGGATGGACAGTCCGTTGTCCTTCTGAAGCTTGCGCAGCAGCTTTCGGACGCGGTCGGCGATGTCTGGATCGAGCGAAGCGGTGGGTTCGTCGAGCAGGAGAAGCCGGGGTTCGTTGAGCAGGGCCTTGGCCAGATTCACGCGGGTGGACTCGCCGGCGGAAAGTTTTCCGGTGACGGATTTCCTGAGGTGGGTGATGTCGAGCTGTTCGAGCAGCGCTTCGATCCGCTGTTTAGGGCGTGGAACTCCGTAGAGCTTCGCGAAGACAATTAGATTCTGCCAGACCAAAAGGTTTGACGGCAGGCTGGTATAGGCAGAGGAGAAGTTGATCTGCCGCAGGATTTCGATGCGGTGTTTCCAGAACTCCAGCCCGAAGATGCGGACTGAGCCCGAGGTGGGTGTGGTCAGGCCTAGCAGCAGGTTCATGGCGGTGGTTTTTCCCGCGCCGTTGACCCCCAACAGTCCGAGAGACTCGCCCTGTCCCACGCTGAAGGAAAGTCCGTCGAGCGCGGTGAAATCACCGAAGATCTTGACCAGGCTTTCTGCTTGGAGAATGGGCGGCGCAAGTGGCATCCGCCGACCGTGGCACCATCCGTGAGAACATTCCAGTGACAATCGGTTCACTTTCCGCGACCTTTGCTTGTCGTGGCGGCGGCCTTTTCATTACGCTCCGGCCATGAAACTTGGATACGTGATCCTGTATGTGAAGGATGTGGCTGCTTCCGTGGCGTTTTACGAAGAAGCCTTCGGGCTCAATCGCCGTTTCATCCACGACGCCGGTCTCTATGCGGAAATGGAGACGGGAGCCACCCGGCTTTCGTTCGCTGCGATCGGGCTGGCAAAATCCAACCTGCCTTGCGAATTCCGGGAAAACGATCCCGCCGGCCCGCCCGCCGGATTCGAAGTGGCATTGACGACTGACGACGTGCTGGCCGCCTACGAACAAGCTCTGACTGCCGGAGCTGTGGCCCTGGCACCGCCGGTCACCAAGCCATGGGGGCAAGTCGTCGCTTTTGTGCGCGACAAGGACGGAATCATCGTCGAACTGTGCTCACCCGCCCCGAACGCGTGATTCTGCCGTGAAATCTTCCCTGCTGCTGGTTACTGTCTGGATCGCGGCCTCCGCGATGGCTCCCGGCCGCTCGTGGATGAACACCGAGGGCAAAGTCATCGATGCGGAAATGGTCACTGCCGATGCCAATACGGTTTCCCTGAAGCTTAAGGACGGCAGCGTGGTTCCGGTGCTGATCACCTCGCTTAGCCCGGTCGATCAGGCCTTCGTCCGATCGCGGATCAAGGCGGACGCCCTTGGCGCGCAACGCACTCCGGTGGAAAGGCGCGTCTGGCCGGAATCGGTGCAGGTGCCGACCTCGGAAATCGAAAAAGTCGAGTTGGTGACGACTGACGAACCTGGATTCATCTACCGCAGCCCGTCGTTTGAATTCACCTCCGAGTCCAAGCTCCTGCCATCGTTGATCAAGGAGGTCGCCCGCACCTTCGAGGCAACCAAGCGTCTGGTCGAAGCGCTGCCGTGGGGGATCGAGTGCCGGCCGCCGGAGGGGATGGAGCGCTATCTCGCCGCGCTCTATCAGACCCGGGCCAGCTATCGCGCGGCCGGTGGCCCGGAATATTCGGGCGGCGTCTATATGTCGGGCGACAAGACGTTCCACATTCCGTTCGAGAGTCTCGGCATCAAGCGACTCGGCGAGAGTTACACCCGCGACGCGGATTTCCGCAACGACACGCTCGTTCACGAAATCACCCACCAGTTGATGCACGACTACCTGCCGTTTCTTCCCTACTGGGCGGTCGAAGGCACGGCAGAGTTCACGGAAATGATGCCCTACAAGTCCGGAACCTTCCGCGTCGGAAATCATGAAAAGGCAGTGACGGAGTATCTCGGTGGCAATTCCAAAATGATCACCGCCAAGCTGCCGAGGCTTCAGGATTTGTTTCGTATGACCCGCTCGGAGTGGGGAGGACAATCGGCCTCCGGTCCCGACCGCACCGGCGAGCTTACCCGCCAGCATGAACTCTATCAGCAGTCCGCGCTGCTTGTCTATTATTTCAATTTCCTCGATGGCGAAGCCGGCAAGCGTGGCCACCGCTGGATGCGGTTCATGGACGCGGTGCGCGGAGAAACCGTCAAGTGGGAGGCCTATCACCGCGATTTCACGGTCTATCTAAAAAAACAGGACGAGTTTCTCAAGCTGCCCGGTGTGAAAAAGCTCGACGGCGGACGCATCGAATATCCCTCGAATCTCACGCCGCCGCTGCCACCGCCTTCGCCAGAGGGCGTGAACCGCGACTATAACGAACAAACACCCTTCAAGCACCTAGGCTTGCTTCTCGACGGTCGCACAGAGGCCGAGGTGGAACGGGACATGGCATCCAAATTCGCGGAGATCGGCCTGAAGATCGGATTCCAGTAACAGCTCAGTGCAAGTCCAGGATCGCGCCGACGATGGTGAAGTAGATCATCATGCCTGAGATGTCGACGGTCGACGCCAGCGATGGTGCGGAGACGACGGCCGGGTCCAGATTGATCGCCCGCGCGCCGATCGGCAGCAGTGCGCCAAGTACGGTGGCGGAGAGGACCTGCACGACCAGCGCCAGCGAGACGGCGACGGCCAGATGGAGGAAATCGAAATCCGCGCCGGTGCCCTGCTGCATGTGGGGAAGGATGAAACTGATGAACATGGCCATGGTCATGCCCAGGGTGAGTCCCAGGGAGATGCCTGTGCGGGCCTCCTTCCAGGCGATCCGCAGCGCGTTGCCCGTGCTGATTTCCCCGAGCGCCATCGCCCGGATCACCATGGTCGCCGCCTGTCCTCCCGAGTTTCCGCCCGCCGCGACCACCATTGGCAGGAACAACGCGAGCACAAACGCTTTTTCCAGAATGGCGCTGAACCGGTACATCACGTATCCGGAAACAATGGATAGAAACGCCAGCCCGACCAGCCAGGAGACCCGGCGTCGGTATTGGGTGGAGACGCTTGTATTCAGATAGGAAACCTCGGACTGCTCGCCGCCGATACCGGAGAGTTTTTCGATGTCCTCGGTGGATTCCTCCTGGAGGATCTCGAGCGCGTCATCGTAGGTTAGGACACCGAGCAGGTGGTGGAACTCGTCGACCACCGGCAGGACGATGAGGTCGTATTTCGAAAGCGTGCGTGCGGCCTCTTCCTGGTCGGCGGAAGCAAGCACCGTCTCGTCGGCCGGCTCCATGATGTCGTGCACCGGCGTGTCCCACGTGCTGAACGCGAGGTCCCGCAGCCGGACTTTTCCAACCAGCCGCCCTTGTTCATCCACCACGAAAATTCGCGCTAGCGTCTCGGTGTCCTCGCGGTCGCGGCGCAGCACGGTGATCGCCTGTTTCACCGTCATGTCCGCGGTGATTCGGCCGACGTGGGTGGTCATCCGGCCGCCGGCCGTGTCCTCCTCGTATTTGAGGAGATTGCGCGTGAGTTCCTTGTCGCGCGGGCCGAGAAGGCTGAAAAAACGAACCTGCGCGGCCTCGCTTACGACTTGGAAAACGTCCACCCGGTCGTCGTCCGAAAGATTTCCCAGAAGCACCCGGAGCTGCGCGGGCTTGAAATGGTTCAGCGCCTCCTCGATCAGCGTGTAGGGGAGTTCTGCAACGACGTCCGTGGCCAGTTCCGGGCCGATGGTCTTGAGCAGGAGATCGCGCTTTTCGTCGTCCAGGTTCTCGTAAAGGTGCGCAAGGTCCGCGTAGTGAATGTCCTCGGCGGCAGCCAGCAAGGCGGAGCAATCGGACGCTTCCAGCGCCCGAAGCAACTCGCTCATGGGGTTTTCGTCCTGTTCCTCGGCCACGCGCGGAGAGTGGGCGGCGGGGTGGGGGCGGGCAAGGAAAACGAACAGCCGACCCGACTTTCAGGAATCGGAAGAGTTGTGGGTGTCCGCGCCCACCCGGCTGGCCTTGCCTACTTGGGAAGCAGGGCGACCAGCTCGTCGTGCGGACGGGCGATGACGTGCGCGGCGATGACCTTGCCGAGCGAGCCGACCGCTTGTTTGCCCGCCTCGATGGCGGCGGAAACGGCGGCCACGTCGCCGCTGACAATGACGGTCACATAGGCGGCACCGATTTTTTCCTTGCCGACGAGTTTGACGTCCGCCGCTTTGAGCATGGCATCGGTGGCTTCGAGGATAGCGGTTAGGCCTTGGGTTTCAAGAATGCCGATGGCTTGAGGTTTCATGATTTTCGTAGAGTCGGGGTTGGATGGATGGTCGGTGGGGAAATGGATCATCGGGCCGAATCCCTCGGCCGGGCGGGGGATGCTGCCGGTGACGATGGATGCGCCGAGCTGGGGCGCGAGTTTCTCCGCCGCATCGAGCGCGGCGCGGATCTGGGCGATGTCTCCGGACAGGCGGATGATTAGATTCTCATTTCCCGTGCTTTCGAAGCTGAGGATGTGGACGTCCGCCGCGGTGGCCGCCTCTTGGGCGAGCATGGCGGAGATGCTGAGGAATGGAGCTTCGATGAATCCGAGGGCTTGCATGATCGGTTAGCGGGACTGCGCGGCTTCGATGTTCTTGAGCACCGCCTGGACGATGGCATCGACGTTCATCGGCAATGGTTTTGATTTGCCAGGACTGCATTCGCCGGCGGCTTCCTCGAATCCGCAACCGGCCAGCACGGAGCCGAGCCACATCGTCCACGTCGCGCTGCGGGCGTAAGCGGACGGCCAGAACACGCCTAGCAGGAAGGCGCAGGTGATGGGCGGTGCCATGTGCGCGATGATTTCGTTGGGCGCATTGAAGATGCTCGCCTTGCGGTCGAGCAGCGGGACCAAGGCGATGCCAAACGCGATGGACGAAACGGTGGCGATGCGGCTGATAGGGACGAGTTGCTTGTCGCTGGTGCACGCGCTGTCAAAGGAGCGTTACCCGGGAAAGCGAATGAATTCGAACATTCTTACGGGTTTGACTAACATCGGTTTCTGGAATTGCAGGGGCACCCAGGACTGGGGGTTGGATGCCCACCGCAACGAGGGGTTGGAAATCGTCTATCTTGAAACGGGGGGATGGGCTTCGAGGTGGACGGACGGGCCTACTCCTTGCAGGCTGGAAATCTGACCATTACCCGGCCGTGGCAGCTTCACAGGTTAGGCGATCCCCACATCGGTCGGGGCAAGTTGTCGTGGTTGATCCTGGATGTCGGGGTGAGGCGTCCGAACCAGGAGTGGACATGGCCTTCCTGGGTGGTCTTGTCGCCGAAGGACCTGGTGGAATTGACACGCAAGCTGAGGCATGGCGAGCAATCCGTGTGGGTGGCGAATCCCCGGATGCGACAGGTGTTCCGGGATCTTGGTGACTGCGTGTTGCGCTGGAACGAACCCCGGGTGAGCTCGCGGCTGGCGGTCACGGTGAACCGGCTGTTAGTTGAACTGCTCGACGTGCTTGCCGAGCAGCAGCTCGAAGAATCCCCGTCGCTGGTGACCCGCAGGCGCACGGTGGAGTTTTTTCTCAAGGACCTCGTCGAAAACCCGGCAAGCTGCGCGGAACCATGGAGCCTCGAGGGATTGGCCGCGCAGTGCGGGATGGGGATCACGGCGATGGCAAAGTATTGCAGGGAACTGGTGAACATTGGGCCGATGGCGTTTTTAAACCAATTCCGCCTCGACCATGCGGCGAAGGAGCTGCGGGAGAAGCAGGGAGTTTCAATTACGGGAATCGCCCTGGGTGTGGGATTCAATTCCAGCCAATATTTCGCGACGTTGTTCAGAAAACGCCACAAGATGACTCCGATGCATTATCGTAGCTTGCATCATACTGCTAGTAATCGAAAAGAAAAGGATGATAAATAACACCGTGCGGTGAGATTTGACATGCTGGCGGATGTCGGCGCGGGCATGGACTCCGGTGAATCCGCTGCAGGTTCTATCAGGGGAGCAGGATCACTTCGTTTTGCGTCGCGAGGCTGTCGTGGGTGATCGGCGTGAAGGCCGAATCCATGCATTCGCAGGTCACCGTGCTGAGGGTGAGTTCCGGGTTTCCGAAAATCGTGCAGACCGCTGCGTCCGCAGCGTCGCGGCCGGTGGCGATGCGGATCAGCCCGTTGAGCGGCACCAACCGGGTGGCGTCAAACAGGTACCAGGCGCTGCCGATGTAGACCTCGAAGCAGGCGTGGAAATCCGGCGGCTGTAGCTGATAGGCGTAGCAGGTGGTGTAGCGCGCCGGCACGTTCAGTGCCCGGCAGAAGGAGATCGCCAGATGGGCGAAGTCGCGGCAGACGCCCTGCCGCTGGTCCAGCGTGTCGATGGTCGAGCAGTTTTCACCCGAGCTGCCGCTGACGTAGGCAATGTTTTCAAATACCCAGTCGCTCACGGCCGAGGCGATCTGATAGGGGGTCTGCAACTGTCCGAAGAGCTCCGTGCTCATCTGGCGCAGACGGTCGGACTGGCAATAGCGGCTCGGGAACAGATAGGGCAGCACTTCGGCGGTCACATTCCCCGGAACCGTTGGCTTCAAGAGGCGGACGGGAAAACTCTGCGGCATAATGCTCACCTCCGCCTGATAGTGGATGGTCAGCGGACCCGGGTTGAGTGTCTTGACGCGGGTGAAGCGGTTAAGGCCCACGCCCACAGTCATTTCCTCCGCATCGGCGAAAGGATTGATCTCGAGCGTCTCACTGAGGACTTTTTGGCCGGTCGTCTGGATGCATTGGAGAGCGAACAGAAAGGTGGCGGGATCTTGAAGTGTGTATTCAAGATCGCACGTGACGCGGAAATTCATCAGGGGTCGAGGGCTGCGGATTGAGAGGGGCAAGGGCGTAGCATCGGTGGAACCAAGCGGGCCGGGCGGCCGTGGACGACGGGGACACGGTATGCCGAAACCCTTGATTTCTCAAGGTTTATTCGGGGCGGGCTGCGTTGGGTTCGAGCCGGAGTATCCAGTTAGTCCAACTTGGTGCGGATTATTCAAAATAAGCGACCTGCGCGGATTCAGGTTCCGGCCGTATCGAAATCCAATTCGTCCTGACGGTCCAAATCATGTTGCGAGGCGGCACTCCGGCGATGAATCACATAAGCTCCGAGGGCGATGAGGCCCAGGATTGCTGCTCCGCCGACCCAACTGACAGCTGGCGTTGGAGTCGTTTTCAGGTCTCGGAAGCGGGATACGGCGTAGGCACTGCCAGCGGCGAATTGGTGTTTCGCACGTTCCGCGATTTCGTGGGCTGTGTTAGGAAGTGTGCGCTGGGTGGTGTCGGACAAGAGATTGCCGATGTCCGCACGCAGCAGGCTGACATCCTTGCGCACTCGGTTGAGAAGGCCCGTGGCGTGACGGTCGTGCAGTTGGGGTAGATTCATGGTATTCGGGTAATGGATTCAAGTTCAGGGTGTGTTCCCCCGCATCGCCCTGGAGACGGCGGAGACCACGAGCAGGATGAGGAAAACGAAGAACAGGATCTTGGCGATCCCGGCGGCGGCTCCCGCGATTCCCGCGAAGCCAAGGACCCCCGCGATGATTGCGAGGATGAGAAATGTGACTGACCAACTTAACATGATATTGTGTTTTCCGTGCCGGAGGGTGAATCAATCTGATAGGAATCCGGCGGTTCCCAGCAGGGTTTATAAAAAATCAGCGTTCCAACACCATTTCGAAAGTTTGCAGGGCTTCCTTCAACTCGGCCGCGACTTCGGCGACGATGGCGGCATGGGTGGCCTCCAAATTGCCGTGCTCGAGGGCTTCGTCGATGGTGCGGGCAAGTTCCTTCTCGCCGCGGACGCATTCCGCGAGAGTTGCTTTAAATTCTTCATCCGTCATCGTGGTTCGCAGGCGGATCCACCAGCGGTGAACCGCCGCCTCGGGGCTACCCGTCTCGTCGGGCTTGCCGCCCTCCTTGACGATGAGAGTGGCGACGTGTTGCACGATAATCTCGCGACGAGCGGCGATTTCCCGAAAGGCCCCGGCTAGGTTGGGTGATTCGACTACTTCCGCGGCCAGGATATAACCGTCGTAGGAATCCACATACCGTGTCAGGACTGATTGCAATTCGGCGGCATCAGTCGGACCAGGGGTTTCAGAAGCAGGCATGGCTTCCTTTTCGCAGGAAGGGTGCCTGATTGATGTAGCTGACCTATTGTGTTGGAAATCAGCGGAAAGCGGGGCTTTTCAAAGCTGTCGGCAGGCGCAGTTCCCGTGCAGTGCGCAATCGAAATTGCAAAATGCACGCGTGCCTAAGACTGCTATTTCCGCGCGGTTGTGACCGCCTCGTGGATCCGCCCAGTCACTTCGTCCAGGGTGCCGGAGCTGTCGATCACCCGCACAAAGGATTCGTCCTTGAGCGAGAGGAAAATTTCCCGGCAGCGCTCCAAGTTTTCGCGTTTTTCAAATTCATTGGCGACATCGCCGCGCCCGCCGATGCGCTCCAACGAGATGTCGACGTCCAGATCCATGACAAGCAGCAAATCGGGAACCGGAGCGAAGGTCTCATTCATGCGCCGGATCTCCGCCGGGTCGAAACCGCGGGCTCCCTGATAGGCCATGGTCGAGAAATAGTAGCGATCGAGAATTACGACTTTCCCCGCAGCGAGCGACGGTGCGATCAACTCCTCCACATGCTGGCGGCGGTCGTTCAGGAAGTACCGCAGCTCGTCCTCGGGCGAGAGCCTGCCGGTGGCGGCGGACTCACGGACCTTGGCGCCCCACGGGCCGGCGGTGGGCTCGCGGCTGAGCACCACCTCGCGGCCTTGCAAGGCGAACCACTCGCCCAGCCGTTTCGCCTGGGTGGATTTGCCGGTGCCATCGATTCCTTCGAGGACGATCAGGATTCCCTTGGGCATGAGGTTAGAGATACCGGGATTTGAGATGGGCGAGATAGTCGTCGGTCGAGGGGGCGCGACCGGTGGCTTGGCAGACGAGGTCGGCGGGATCGAGCGTGGCCCCGTGGGCGTGCACCGATTTCCTCAGCCAGCCGAGCAGGGGCGCATAGTCGGCGCGGGCGATGGCGGTGGCGACGGCCGGGTGTTTTCCCGCGGCGGCGAAGAGCTGGGCGGAGTTGATGTTGCCGAGCGTGTAGGTGGCGAAATAACCGAGCCCGCCCATCGACCAATGGATGTCCTGCAGGCAGCCGTGGCGGTCGTCTTTCGGCACGAAACCGAACAATTCCCGGAATCCATCGTTCCATGCCGCCGGCACGTCGGCGACGGCCAGAGTGCCGTTGACCATCCGGCGCTCCAGGTCGAAGCGGAGCAGGATGTGCAGGTCGTAGGTCGCTTCGTCCGCCTCCACGCGGATCGGCGAGAACTCGGCGCGCCACAGGTAGTTGAGGAAATCCTCCAGCGCGAATTCTTCTAACTGTGGAAAGCATTCCCGCGCCACAGGATACCATTTCTCCCAGAACGCCCGCGAGCGGCCGACGTGGTTTTCCCACAACCGCGACTGGGATTCGTGGATGCCGAGCGACACCGCGCTTCCGGATGGCAGGCCGAAATCGTTGGAAGGCAGGCCTTGCTCGTAGAGTCCGTGGCCCGCCTCGTGCAGCACGCCGAAGAGCGAGGAGGTGAAGTCGGACTCCATGTAGCGGGTGGTCAGCCGCACGTCGCGCGGGCCGAGTGTGGTGCAGAAGGGATGCGTGGTGGTGTCGATCCGGCCCGCCTGGAAATCAAAGCCGACGGCATCGGCCACCTGCGCGTTGAACCGCTGCTGGGCTTCCACCGGATAGGGACCGTCCGGCAGGCGGGGATTCTTCGAGGCGGATTTCGCCACGGCCTGGGTGGCGATTTCCCGCAGTGCCGGGCGCATCTCGTCGAAAAGCCCGGCGACGGCGGCGGTGCTGGTGGCACGTTCGTAGCCGTCTAGCAACGCATCGTAGGGTTCGCTGGCATAGCCCCAGAGCTCGGTCTTTTCACGGGCGATGCCGACGAGTGTTTCGAGGTGCGGGGCGAAGGTTGGGAAGTCGGAACGGGTGCGGGCGTCGGCCCAGGCGTGTTTGGCGAGCGAACTTGCCACCGAGTCGCGGGCGACCAACTCGACGGTCAGCTTGGTGGCGCGGTCGAACTCGCGGCGGAGTTCATTGAGATTGGCGGTCAGCTTGGGATCGGTCCCCGGATTCGCGGCCTCGGCGGATTCGAGGTCGTTTTTCCAGGCGTCGGAGGTGGCGAGTTCGTGGGCGCGGGACGAGAGCCAGGCGAGTTGGTCAGCGCGGTGCTTGGCAGCGTCGTGTGGCAGATAGGTTTCCTGGTCCCAGCCGATGACGGCGGCGGAGGAATTGATGACCGCCAGCTCGCGGGCTTTTTCGAAAATCGACATGCCGGTTTTCTGACCGAATCCCCGACACAGGCAAAGGCCGAAAATCGGAATCTGCACGGACCGCGAGTCTCGGGACTTGCTGGCGAAAGAGTCGACAATGAGACTGAGCCAAGGGCGCTTGCCATTGGCCTCGCTTTCGCGTGCGAGTCTGGAGACACGCGGTCCGGCGTCAGCGTGAGAAGCGCTTGGCCACGTCGGCGGGCACGTTGTTCGCGGCGACCCATTGTTTCACGGCGGCGGCGTCCTTTTGCGCCCATTCACCAAGCATGCGTCCGTAAAGCCGGCGCTGCTGGTTCGGATCGGAAACTCCCTGAATCCATGCGGCCGACTGCTCAGGTGCGCGGGTGTTGCAGCTCCAGATGAACTCTTCCACCATGCTGTCGTAGTTCGGAGTGCCAGCCATGCCGCTGACCCACCTGGCGGTACCGGCGATGTCGGTGGAGGACATCACCGGAATGACGCCTCTCGCCGCTTCCGCCCGGGCCTCCGGTTTGAGAGTGCTCACCCAGGAGGCCGCTGTTTTCGGATCCACTCGGGCCAGCGCGTCCGCCACCGAGCGGGCGGCGCGGTTCTGGATTTCTCCCTGTTGCATCGCTGCGACCCACGACGCGGCCTGGTTGACGTCCTTTTCAATCATGCGGTTGGCGATGGCTGAGACAAATCCTCCCCGGAGCATGGGATCCGCGATGGAGTCGGGAAATGCCATGGCGGCGGCCGTGCCCTGGACAAACAGTGCGCGGGTGATCGAGTCGACCGCGTCCGACCGCTCACGGCTCTGGGGCATCGTCTGCGCCAGGCGGGAGGCGCTTGCCAGGTCGTTGCCCGCGATGCCTTGGATCACGGAGGCGAGGTGGGGATTCGGACCGTCGCCCTGATGATGGTCGAGGGCCCAGCGCTCCGCCGCGGCGGCGTCGTTGCCGGCCCAGGTGGAGAGAACCGTGTAGCGCCCCATCTGGCTGTTCGGATGTTGGTCGATGTATTCCAGCGCGGCGACCGGATCCGCCTTGGCCCAACCGCGGAGGATGAGACTATATTCGCTCCGGGAGTTGTTGAAATGGTCGAGCTCGCGGAATTGCTCGGCGACTCCGGCGAATTCCGCAGGGCCCAGTGAGTCCACCAGATCCATCAAGGCGCGCTGCCGTTCGAAGGTGTCGGTGATCCGGACGAGGCTGGCCAGGCGATCTGTCGGTGACTTGCTGTCTTTCTTCACTTGGGCCCGCTGGCCGCCGTCCGTCGGCCGGGTGCGTGGGGAAGTTCCGTCGCTTTCGGTGAATCCGCCGGCTCCCACCGACTTCGATCGTGACGGGGGATATCCTCCGGAATCCTGTCCGCCTCCGTTCTGAGGATCACGAAGGCTGTTAGCGATCATCGCCGCGGCGAGACCTACGGAGAACACGGCTCCGTGGGTGAATATGAGATTGGTGCGGGTCATCTTGGTGGCTCCGCACCATACGCATGCCGAAACGAAGATGTATCACGGCACGGCGGCGAAGGTGATCACATGCCGGGCGGGTTGATTCGCCAGGGGGACTGGAGACTCGCGGTCCGGCGTTAGAACTCCTTCGGGCTCCAATCGGAAGTGACTACTCGCAGCACTTCGAGATAGGTCTTTCCATCGGGGGTCTTGCGCTTCGCCACTTCCAGCACCGGGGTGAAGAATCCACCGCTGGAGGTGGCTGCACGCAAGGTGCCGAACGCTTCGGACGTCCTCTTCACAAACGCGAGATGCGGCGTGAGGCCAAGAGGAGCGTTGAGCATCATGGACACAAAATGTTCGTTCCCGGTGCTCGCCGCGCGCTCCGGGGGCGGCTGGCTCACGATCAAATGAAAGCGCCCGGTCTGATCGGGCGGGCCGTCCGCGAACTTCTGGAACAACTGGTCGCGGAACTCCACAAACGTCTGCCAGTCGACCTGCCAACCCGCGGACGTCTCCTGGACGGCGACCGGGATGCCGCTGGGAAACGCGTCCGTGGCTACGAAAAAAATGAACAGCGTGTAGCCGGTGATTTCATTGATCTGCGTTTGTTTAACCGTGATCGACCTGAAAGCCGTGGGACCATCCGAAGCCTCGCGCGAGTAGGCCTCCATCGCGTTGCGGGTTTTTTCAGGAAACAGCACGAAAGCACTTCGCCGCTCCCAGTCCGGAGCTGCCAGAAATGCCCGCAATGCCGACTCGGCGGCCGCGGCGACTTGCGTCGGCTCCGGTTTGGTCTCGACCTTCGGAACTTCTGTCGGAGTTTCCTCGATGGTGGGCTTCACCGGGATCGGAATCGGTGCGGGTGCGGGTGCGGGTGCGGGTGCGGGTGCGGGTGCGGGTGCGGGTGCGGGTGCGGGTGCGGGTGCGGGTGGTTTCACTTCGGCGGGTATCTCCGGCGGGATGGGTTTCGCAGGAGCGGTCACCGGCGGCGGGGGCATGGATCGCTTGGCGTCCAGCATGCCCAGCACGTATCCCAGCGCCAGCGCCACCAGGCCGGTGAGCAGGCAGGAAACCACCAGCGCTGACCGCTTGGGTGTCACGAGTTGCTGCGGCTTTGCGGAAACCGGCTCCACCGCGACTTCATGCGCGGTTTGGGGCTCCTCCGGCACGACTGGCGGTGGTTCGGCAATCGGCTGGGCCGGCGCGCTCACGTCCGGCTTAGGTGGCAGCGGGGCTTCGAATGCATCGATGCCCCGCTCGGGATCCGGCGCGACGATCTCCCGGGTGCAGTGCGGACAAGGCCCACGTGCCGCCGCCATCGCCCGCGGCAGGAACAGGGTTGTTCCGCAGGCTGGACAGTTGAATTGGATCACTTCGGCCATCGACGGTGTGGGAATGCTCGGGATGCTTGCCAGAAGAATTTCCCCCTGTCGATCTTTGGGACCGCTTGAATAAAAATTCCCGCCTGGCGACATTGCCGGTGGCACTCGTCCCGCCCGGACCCGACACTGCCGCCCGCCACCTTGAGAAAAATCATCCACATCGACATGGACTGCTTCTACGCCGCCATCGAGGAACGGGAAAATCCCGCCCTGCGCGGCAAGCCCGTCGGTGTCGGGGGCAGCGAGCGACGCGGCGTGCTCACCACCGCGAACTACGAGGCGCGCAAGTTCGGCTGCCGCTCCGCGATGCCGGTTTTCAAGGCGCTCGCCCTCTGCCCGCAGCTGATTCTCGTACCCGTCCAGTTCGATCTCTATCGATCGGTTAGCTCGCGGATCCGCGCGATCTTCGGCCGCTTCACCGACCTCATCGAGCCGCTCTCCCTCGACGAGGCCTACCTCGACGTTTCCCACCTCCAGTCCAGCGGAGCCGCCATCGCCCGTGAGATCCGTGCGCAGATTCTCGAGGAAACCGGCCTCACCGCCTCCGCCGGCATCGCCTCCAACAAGCTCATCGCCAAGATCGCTTCGGACTGGCACAAGCCGAACGGCCAGAAGCAGGTCACCGACGAGGAACTCTCCGCCTTCATTGCCGCGCTGCCGGTCGGCCGCATCTGGGGCGTGGGCCAGAAGATGCGGGAAAAACTCACCGCCCTCGGCATCGCGACCTGCGCGGATCTCCAACAGCTCGACCAGATCGAGCTCTCCCGGCGTTTCGGCAAGTGGGGCATCGAACTCTGGCACCTCTGCCGCGGCATCGACGACCGGCCGGTGACCCCCGACCGCACCCGCAAGTCCGTTAGCAGCGAGACCACCTTTTCCGAAAACCTCCAGGACCTGCCAGCCCTGCTCTCCCCGATGCGGGCAATGTTGGACGGCCTCATCGAGGACTTGGCGACGTCCCACTCCGACCGCGTCATCCGCTCGCTCGTCGTGAAAATGAAGTTCGCCGACTTCCACCGCACCACCGCCGAGCGCGCCGGCCATCACGTCGATCCCGCCATCTTCGAAGAGCTCCTCGCCGAGGCATGGCGCCGCGGCAACAACCGAGCGGTGAGGCTGCTAGGCGTCGGTGTCCGCTTCGAGGACCCGAAGGAAGTCGAGCAGATGGACTTCTTCACGTGAACCACGCGTGACGGCACTGTCCATATTGCATTCCAGTGCCGGAACATCTCCCTACATGCTCGTCACGTTGCCTCCCGCTCTCGGACACATGTCCCCCGGCACCCTCCACAACCGTCGCTGGTAATGTCCATTACGCCCCTTGGCGATGTCCACATTGGGTTCCGGTGCCGGAACATCGCCCTCGGCATCTTCCACATCGATCTCCGCTGCTTCCACATCGGCCTCCGGTCGTGGACACATCGATCTCCGGTTCGTAACCCGCTGATTTTCAGCGAAAATTCCGATTTCGGCCGGGAAACCGCTGGGATTTGCGGGTCCTGCCCCCTCCGCCTCCCAGCTCGCGGAACTTCCGTATAACAATCCGGCACGTTGTCTGCTAGAGCCTCGGGGTATCTCGAAAAAACAACACCATACCAACACCCTAGTGTCCTGTAAAATTCAGATTGTGGGATAGAGTGATTTGAGTTTGATGCGGGCTTTTTCGTTGGTGAACTGCCAATTGATCGATTTGGATTCCTCATTCTTCCGGGCGAGATAGGCTTTCACTTCGTTTGCGAATTCCCCGACCGAGCCGATCCTTCGATTCAGACAGGTTCGCCCCAGAAGTCCTATCTCGATCTCGGCCATGTTTAACCAACTGCCGTGTTTGGGCGTCCAGTGCATCTCGAAGCGTTCACACAAGGCACGTGCCTTTTCGGGCGGGAAGGCTTCATAGAGCGAGGCTTC
>JANPKJ010000131.1:0-9751 GCA_031425955.1 Akkermansiaceae bacterium
CGCTCGCCGACAACGTGACTTTCACCGTTGAATGGCGCGACGACCTCGCGGCCGGCGTCTGGAGCAGCGCGGGCGTCACCGAGCAAATGCTCACCAACAACGGCACCGTGCAGACCGTGAAAGCTAGCGTCGCTGCTGGCATGGGCGGGCGACGGTTTGTGAGACTCCGCGTAACTCGGTAAATTTCAATCCTCCACGCGGGGGCGGTGACCAAAACCCCTCGTTCGAGCGATAGACAGAAACCCGCGCGAGCGGGATAGTGAATGATCGCCGGGCAGCAGCCATTGCCTGCCGGGTCGCCAAAAACCAAAACCTCAAAAAAACCCCCACCACCATGAAGCCTCGCCTTGGAAAACCAATACGGATCATCGCCCTGAGCCTCGCATCCTCGCAGCTCGTGCATGCCGACTCCGCCACTTGGAACGGCACGTCTGATGGCACTTGGGCCAACGTCTCCAACTGGTCCTCCAATCCGAATCCCGTTCCCGGAACCGGCAACACCGCCACCTTCAACAACGCGGGCGGCCTGGTTGACGTCATCGACCTTGGCGCAGGAGTCACCATCAGCTCGATCATTTTCGATACCGTGGACGTCGCAGCCTATACACTGGGTTCCGGCGGCATCGGCACCCAATCCCTGACTCTTGAGGATGGCGGCTCGATCAACTTGAACAACGGGGTCAACGCGAACCACACCTTTAATTCCAATATCGTTCTCGGCGGCGATGGCTCGGCGCAAAACTACACGTTCTCCAACAGCGACCTCTCTACGGATCCGGAGTTGGAGACGATTTCGCTCGTTTTCGCTGGCACCATTTCCGGAGGCTCAGGGGGCGTCGCCGGGCCGAAAGTCCTCACCATTGACTCCAGTTCGAAGCAAGAATCCGCGGTGTCCATCAGAGGGGCGATCTCAGATGGCGGAGCCGAATCCCTGGCAATTGTGAAAACGGGCTCCGGTTCATCGGCCTTCAGCGGCGCGGTTCACACCTTCACCGGCGGCGTGTCCGTCCAGGCCGGAACGTTTCTCCTGAGCGGCGGCACCCTTCTGCCTCCCGCGTCGGTCGTGAGCCTAGGTTCGTCCGGCAATACCGGAGATGCCGTCACCTTGGGCGTGGTCAATGCCGCGACCAACCCCACGGCCGGGCTTGAGGTGGTGGACCAGGTATTGGGCGCTCCCACCACCCGCGTGTTGAGCGCTCCCTACCCGACCTCCGGCCAGTGGAGCGGGCCGATCATGATGAACGACGGTCTCACCGTCTCCGCCGCGAACTTGGCGTTCACCCTTCAAACGGGAGCCACCGTCAATCTCAACTCCAATACCCTCACGCTGGCCAATTCATCCGCAACCTCTGGGGCCAACGTCGTCGCCAAAGGGAAAATCAGTGGTGCCGGCAACGTGGTGATCAACAACACCAGCACTGGCAGCCCCAACGTCGGCCTCGTTATTCTTGAAGGCACCGCTCACGACTATACCGGCTCGACCACGATCAGCGCCGGTATCCTCCAACTTGGAAACAACGGTACGGTCGGCTCCCTTTCCGCGACCAGCAGCATTACCAACGATGGCATCCTCGCGTTCCGCCGCACCAACGCCGTCACGCAGGGCACGGATTTCGCCGGTGCCATCACTGGTAGCGGAGCGATCCAGGTCACCGGAACCAACAACGTCACCTTTAATCTAGCCAATATCTACAGCGGCACCACCTCCATCGGAAAAGGCGGAATTCTCACCGTCGCCACCGGCGGCAGCATCGCTCCGGTTACCGGAGCCGCCCTTAATGTCGGATTTAACGCACCGGTACACGGAACGGGGGCTGGAACTTTCCAATACGACAGTGCCGCCACAAGCCGGTTCGGCGCGATCATTGTCGGCAATGGAACCAGTAATGGGGGAACCCTCAATCAAACCAACGGCATCATCTATGCCTCAAGCCTGACTCTCAGCAACACCTTCTCGGCCGGAAACGGCAACGTGACCATCGGCAACGATACCGGTAATTCGGCCACGATGAACCTCACGGGCAATACCACCGTCTCCGCCGCAAGTTCAGCAGCCCTCAGCACCTTGACCGTGAAGAGTACTAGCAGCCTGGCCATCGGCGGGAACCTGCTCTTTTGCACCAGCACCACCCGCTCGGCAAACGGTACCCTCACCCAAACCGGCGGCACTGTTTCCGCTGCCAGCCTCAACCTTTCGGGAAATATCAGCGACACCTCAGCGCGCACCCACACCAGCGTTTACAATCTCGACGGCGGCACGTTCACCACAGGCCCGATCACGGCTGGCGCGATCATCGGGTCGCCTACCACAGGCGCCCATGCGATCAGCGCCACCTTCAACTTCAATGGCGGCACGCTCAAGCCCGCCGGGAACTCGGCGGTTTTTTGGAATGCCAACTCGGTCGTCACCGCCAACGTCAAAAACGGCGGCGCGAAAATCGACACCGCCGGTTTTAACATCACCGTCACGCAGCCGCTCCTGAAATTCGCCGGATCAACCACTGACTCCCTCACCAAGAACGGCCTCGGCACGCTCACGCTTGCCGGGATCAACACCTATAGCGGCGACACCACCGTCATCGCCGGCACGCTCTCGCTCGGCCAAGTCAACACCTCTAACGAATTGTCAGCCGTTTCGATCGCCTCCAGCGCGTTTCTCAACCTCGGCTTCGGCGGCATCGATACTGTGGACAAGCTCTTCATCAACGGCATCCAGCAACCCGCCGGTGATTACACCAGCGCCCACGCCTCGGGTCGATTCACCGGCGGCGGCACGCTGCGCGTCTCCACCGGCCCTGCCGCCGGGGGCTTCGCCTCGTGGATCGACGACTTCGGCCTCGCCGTTGCCGATCAGGATCCCACCGATGATCCCGACAACGACGGCATGGACAACTTGCTCGAGTTCGCCCTGAACGGAAATCCTTCCGTTTCGGATCCATCCATCATGCCCGATCTGGTTGTAACCCTCACCGCCTTCGAGTTCACCTACCAACGCCGTGACGACTCGGTCGCCCCGGAAACCACCCAGACCTTCCAGTGGGGCACCACCCTGGCCACCCGGCCTGGCAGCGCTGTCATTCCCGCCATCAGCGGGCCGGTCGGGGCGGCCACCGTCACCGTCAGCCAGGGCGTGCCGGACAACGCGGTCACCGACACCGTCAAGGTCAGCATCCCGAAAACGGCGGCCGGTGGCGCTGGCAAACTCTTCGGACGTCTGCAAGTGGTCAAACCCTGATTTCCCTGCCTTACCACCTTTTTCCCACTTCCGGACCACGATCCGAGGGTGGGGGATGCGTCCTTTGCAAACAACATCGCCCGCCGATATTTAATATCCCAAAACCACCCATGATCACCCGCACGTTCGCCCTCTTTCTCATCGCCTGCCCATGGTTGCTTCTCTGTGTCATCGCCTCCGCCCAGTCCGGCACCGGGCTCACCGGGAAATACTACGACACCGAGACCTTCGGCACGTTGAAAACCACGCGCACGGACGACTCCATCAACTTTACCTTCGGCACTACGATCCCGGCCGGCACCTCACTCACCGCGGCCACTACCTACTCGGTGGCGTGGTCTGGCCAGATTGAGTCGCAGTATTCCGAGCTCTACACCTTCACGGTCACCGCAGATGACGGCGCCCGGCTCTGGGTGGACGACCAGATGATTGTCTGTCGGACCTACTATCAGGCACCCGGCGAGCTGCGCGGACAGATCCGGCTCAAAGCGGGACACCGGGTGAACCTGCGGATGGAGTACATCCAGGCCTCGGGCAACGCGTTCGCCAAGCTCGAATGGACTTCGGCTTCCCAGCCGAAACAGGTGGTGCCCACCAACCGTCTCTATCCGACAACGGAAGTCCCCAATGGAGGCGCACTGATGCGCGAGGTGTGGACAGGCATTCCCGGCGCGTCCATCGCCTCGCTCACCACGAACGCCAACTTCCCCAACAAACCTGCCTCACGCGAATTCATTTCTTCCTTCGAATGCCTCGCGAAGAACTGGGAGGACAGCTTCGGGACACGCGTCACCGGCTTCGTGCGGGCTCCGGTCAGCGGATCCTACACCTTTGCGGTCAGCGGCAATGACGCCGTGCAGCTCTACCTGAGCACGGATGCCTCGCCATCCAACAAGACGCTGGTCGCCAGCACGACTTCCGCCACGGCTTTCCGCGATTTCGCGGCGAATGCCTCCCAGCAGTCCGCCTCCATCAATTTGATGGGGGGGCAGCGTTACTACGTGGAGCTTCTGCACAAGGAGGACCTCGGTGAGGACCACTGGTCGGTGGCATGGAAAAAGCCGGGGGACGCGGCCTTCAGCGTCATCCCCGGCACGGCTCTGATGATGCCTGGTACCACCACGGCACAGCCCTCGTCCACGGCGCTGTTCAACACCCTTGCCACCGAACAGCCGCGGCTCGGCGTGACGCGCGAGCGGTTCATCTGGTTGAAACAAATGTGGGAAAGTCCGGATGCCTCACAAGCCAAGTCCCGCGCACAATCCATCATCAACTCGGCCAATAGCGACCTCAACGCTGCTCCGGACTCGGGGCGTTGGGGACGGGACCGCCTTCAGCGCCTCGCAGTGGCATGGTGGCTCACCGGAGACACGCGTTATCCGGAGTATGCATGGACCAGCATCATCGAACACGCGATCAACAACGGGGACTGGACGGACCCATGGAAAGGACTGACCAACGGCCTCGTGGCGGAGGGTTACGACTGGTTCTTCCCCTACTGGACCCAACCACGGAAAGACACGATGCGCACGAAGATGGTCTCCGCCTACCAGTCGTGGACGACCAGTTACAACAACAACATCGGCATCATTCTCAATTCGGGACATATCGAGGCAATGCTCGCGGTGGGCACGCTGGATTCCGGAGCCGCGGGAAAATGCACCACGGCGCTCGGCAGGCTGAACACGCTGCTGCTCAATTGGAATGCCAACGCGGGCGCTTGGTACGAGGGGACGGACTACGGCATCCTCACCAAGTGGTCATGCGGCCAGGCGATGCCCGCGCTGGAGACATCCCTCGGCAGCACCTTCGGGCTCTCGCTCCAGCCGGGGCTCTCCACGGCGGCGCGCGAGCCGCTTTTCATCGCGAGCAATACACGGCATCGTTTCACCTTCAGCGATGTCGGGACCGGCAGCGAAGCGGCGATCGGCTGGGCGAACTGGTGGGCACGGCGCTACGACGCACTGGAGGCGCTCGATTACAGCCGCCAGATCGGGAACAGCGCGCTCAACGCGCTCTATCTCCCGGAAACGACGACCTCGCCGCTGGACGCCGGGTTGAAACCGGATTCCGCATTCCGGGGTCCGGCTGACGCCTCGCCTGCGTATTTCCAGGAGGTCGTGACGATGCGTGAGAAATGGGGCGACAACAACGCCACCTTCGTCGGCTGCATGGGTGGGGCTGATGGCGTGCTGGCGCACGACTCGATGCAGAGCGGCACGTTCCAGCTCGTCGCGCGCGGGAAGCGTTGGTTCTGGGACCTGAGCAGTGACAATTACAGCAACCCTGGCAACAACTCGCACACACCGAATCCGAACGGCCTCGACCGTTGGGACTACTATCGCAACCGCGCGGAAGCCCGGAACACGCTCGTGATCAATCCGGGCTTGGGGCCGGACCATGTCTGGGACAGCTCCACCCGTGCCTTGATCACCAATTTCCAGTCGGCACAGAACGGCCAGCGCAGCTTCTCGGTGGTGGACCTCACGCCCAAGATCGCGGGCTCCACACGCGTGCAACGCGGCTTCCAACTGCTAGGCAACCGCAAGCAACTCCTCGTCCAGGATGAAATCGCGATGTCCGGCGCGAGCACGATCTGGTGGTTCGCCAACTATCAGAACACAAGCACCACCGCAACCATCAGCCCGGACGCCAAGAGCGTGATGCTCACGCAGGGCACCGAGCGTCTCTGGTGCAGGATCCTGAGCAGCAGCGGCACCTGGACGAGCCGTGCCGCCGAGCCGCTGCCGACTTCGCCAAATCCATCAGGAAATACTCCGAACTCCACCTACAGCAAGCTGACCATCAATCTGACCAACGTGACCAGCACGACACTTGCCGTGTGGTTCGTGCCGCTCGCGCCAGGCGAGCTGGAGCCGACGACATTGCCGGCAATCACGGCCCTCAACACTTGGAATCTAACCGGCTCGCAGAACGAGGCCCCCATCGCTTCCAATGGCAACGCCAACTCGGCCGGCGGCGTCCCCGTGGACGTGGACCTGCGTCCCTACGCCAACGACGACTGGACGCCGGCGGCGCAAATGACCTATGCGGTTAGCTCCCCCGTCGGTGGCTCGGTTTCCCTGCTGCCGGATGGGATCACCGCGCGCTTCACGCCCACTCCCGGATTCACCGGTCTGCAATCTTTTGCTTTCACGGCCACCGATGCCGATGGAGCCACCAGCAACACCGGCAGCATCACGTTTTCCGTGCCGCCAGTGGTCGTGAACTGGACCAGCGCCAGCTCCGGAAACTGGAGCACCGGCACCAACTGGCAGGACGGCCTCGCACCCGCCAGCAGCCCGGGCAGCGAGATTCGCTTCTTCTCCGGCCAGACCCTCGCGTCCGGAACCATCACCGCCACGAACAACCTTGCCGGCATCACCGCACTCAACCGCCTGACCCTCGCCGGCACCGGAGCTGCGACCACCGTGGTCAATATCGCCGGAAATCCCCTGGACTTCTTGAGCAACGGCCTGATCCAGCCGGAAATCTATCTCACCGGTGTGACGAGCGGATTCCGCTATCAGGTATCCACCCCGTTGACGCTGGATGCGACCACGACATTCTCAGCCTCTGGATCCGGCACCTTTGATTTCTCGGGCCCCATCAGTGGCGCGGGCGGCATTACCCGCACCGGCAGCTCGGGCACTTTGATTCTATCAGGAAATAACAATTACACAGGCCCGACCACCATCAGCGCGGGGACCCTCCAAATCGGTAACGATGGCACGACCGGCACGCTCGGCAGCGGACCTGTTTCCATCGCCACCGGCACCACCTTGCGCATTGACCGGACCGGCACGCTCGATCTGGCCAACGACATCAGCGGCGCGGGCACCCTTCTCATCAACGGCGTCGCCATGACCGACATCGTTACCCTGAGCGGAAGCAACTCGCTCACCGGGCCGGTGACGGTGACTTCCGGCTCCCTGCGCGTCACCAATGCCGCCCAACTTGGCGAGGGCACCAAGATCGTCTCCGTGTCCGGAGCCGCCGCCGCCCTGCGGCTGGACGGCTCGGCCGGAGCGATCGAGTTCGCGTCCTCCTTCAGTTTCGCCACCAGCAATCCCAACGGCGCGATCATCAACGAAGCGGGTGACAACCATATCGCCGGCAGTCTGTCGCTCATCGGTGGCGCGGGCAGCACGCGTCTGACCTCTCTTGCCGACACGCTTACCATTTCCGGAAACATTTCGCCCACCACCACCGGCCGCTCGCTCGACCTCCGCGGCGCGGGGAACGGAGTGTTGAATGGCAATGTCATCGATGGCTCCGTCACCAACGTGCTGACCGGGCTCTCCAAGAACGAAGCCGGAACCTGGACGCTCAACGGCAACAACTCTTTTGGCGGCAACACCACGGTGAGCACCGGCCGTTTGGTCGTCAATGGCAGCCACGCCTCGGGCAACATCACCGTCTCGACCGGTGCCACGCTCGCGGGACGCGGCTCCTTCACCGCCGCAGCCTCGGTCAGCGGCACTCTTGCACCGGGCGACGGGATAGGCACCATGAATTTTGGCAACACCCTCGCCTTCGGTTCCGCCGGCAAGTTGCAATGGGAAATCGGAAGCAACTCCCTCACTGCGGACCGTGTGATTTCCGCTGGAGCCGTCAGCATCGTGAATGGAGCGAAGTTAGATCTGGTGTTCAACAGCCCGGGCAGCACCTCGAATTTCCGTCTGAGCTTTTGGCGCGCCAGCCGCACCTGGAACGTCGTCAGCGGCCCGTCGCTCACCGGAGCCTTCCAACTCGGCGCGGTGACTGCCGACTCGGCCGGGCAACCGGTCGCCACTTATGGAGCCTTCTCGTTGCAGCACACCACCACTGGCGTGAACCTCGTTTGGACGCCCATTTCCGGCTTCCCAATCATCGATGAACCACTCGTCACCTTCCTCCAGCCGCTGGCAAACCCGGTTGCGCTGCCCAATGTCGAGTCCACCCTGCGCATCGCCGCCACCGCTGCCGGAGCCGGCCCCATCAGCTACGCATGGGCCAGCGTCGGAACAGAGGAGAGCGGCTCCGGCACCGTCACCTTCGGCAATCCATCCGCCGCGGACACCACCGTCAGCATCTCGGATGTGGGTCGTTACATCCTGCGCTGCACCGCCACCAACTCCGCGGTCAGCCGCAGCGCAGACCTGACGGTCGATGTTGGACCTCCTGAAAATGGCGATTTCTCCAATGCCGTCGCCGTGATCGATCCGGGCAATCCACCGACCGCCGCCGCAGGTTTTGTTGCCAATCTCGCAGGCACAATCTCGAATTCCACCTCCAGCCTCTGGTCCTTCGTCTCCGGCCCTGGCAGTGTGTCGTTCTCGAATCCGGCGAGTCCCGCCACTCCGGTCGTCTTCAGCCAGCCAGGAAACTACCTCCTGCGTCTCACCGCCACCAACGCGATCGGCCAGGCATGGCGCGAACTCGCCGTCACGGTGGCCGCCCTTCCGCCGGGCTTTGAGGACTGGCAGGCCGCGAATTGGCCGGGCGTCACCGATCCGAACATCATCGGCCCCGCTGCCGATCCCGATGGCGACGGTGCGACCAACGCCGCTGAGTTTCTCGCCGGCACCGATCCCAAAAGCAACACCTCGGTCCCAACCTTCATCTGGACCCAAACCGCCAGCGGCACTTGGAGCGACGCCGCGAATTGGAACCCCGCCGTTGCTCCGGCTTCCAACGCGCTGACCAAACTCGAATTCCTCACCGCCATCACGCCCGGCGGAAACGTCACCTCACAGCACAACCTCGGATCGCCCTTCACGCTCCAGCGCCTCGCTCTCAACGGCACCGGACCCGGCACCACCACTCTAACCGGCGGTACGATCAGTTTCGCCACCGGCGGCATCCTCGACCTCGGCAACGGCGGCATCCTCTACGACCTGGCCACGCCGCTCGAACTCGCCGCGCCGACCATCGTGCAAGGCTCGCCCACCGCCGAAACCCGACTCAGTGGCGGCCTCGGCGGTCCGGGCTCTTTTACCAAGAACTCCACCGGAACCTTGGAAATCTCCGGCAGCCACAACCTGGCCGGTGCCCTCAACGTCAACGCCGGCACGCTCCGTATGACCGGCGCGGGAACCAGCAGCGGGGCCGTCACCGTGCGGGGCAGCGCGCTGAACTTTTCTGGAAACGGAGCCATCGCCCCGGCCACCGGAGCCAGCCTCAATATCGGCTCCAACAACGCCGCGGGCACGTCCCAATACGACAGCGCCGCGACCAGTAAGTTTGCCGGCATCATCGTGGGCAATGGAACCAACAACGCGGGAACCTTGAATCAAACCAACGGCACCATCAATGCCGCCAGCCTGGTTCTCAGCAACACGTTCTCAGGCGGAAACGGCAACGTGACCATCGGCAACGATACCGGCAATGCCGCCGCGATGAACGTGACCGGTAGTGCCACCGTGTGCGCGGCCTCTTCGGGTGTTGCAAGCACTTTGACCGTGAAAAACACCGGCAGCCTGGGCATCGCCGGGAACCTGCTGTTCTGCACCAGCACCACTCGCCCTGCAAACG
>JANPKJ010000132.1:0-41747 GCA_031425955.1 Akkermansiaceae bacterium
GGCTGTCTTCGTCGTGGGCGATTTGCCGGATGGTCAGCGATCCATCGGTTTTGTGGGTTTTGTTCCACCATTGGTGGAGGCAATACCGGAACGTCCTCGCCGAAAGGGACTGCTTCGGCCCGGTCATAAAGCGATACGCCGTTTCGCGCCTGCCGCTGTGGAGCTTTTTGCCCCCGTTCTCCTTCAATAGCCGGAGCGTGGCTAGTGGACTGTCCAAGGTTTCCTCTGGAATGGCGCGGGGGCCGGAGGTTTCTCCTTCAACGTAGGTGCGGATGAAGATTTCGAAGTGCTGGCGTAGGGTGACGCTGGAAAGATCACGGCCGGATGTAACCGGGGCTCCGGCGAAATGATCGACGGTTTCAGTGGCGGTGACCTCGTCGTCAGTAAGGACGTTGGCAAAATAGTGCCACGCGTAGGGGCGGCGGTGGCGCTCGCCTTCCTGCCAACCTTGGCAGAGGTTCCAATGCAGCAACCAAAGGGTTTGGTTGTTTTCCAGATAAGGATCGAACCCGGAGACGCGGCCAAGAATCTGCTTGGCGAAATTGGTGAGTTCAAGTCCATCGTCTCCCTTCGTTGCTACCCCTGTGGCGAGAACCCAGAAGGCCAATGACTGGACCATGTTTTTTCCCAGGCCCAAGGTCGTCATGCCTTCCCTGGGGTCGGAAAACGGGTCAATTTGGCGCTCCAGCGCGGCGACGGCTTTTGGGAGCCAACTGATGCGGAGGCTGAAGGTTTCGTGTCCACTGTAAGCAAAATCGAGCATTTTGTGTTTGGCTGCCGCTGTGTATCCGCTGGAAAGGGCGGGTGCAATCTTGATGCGAGCTCTGTTGCTGTGTTCGCTGTCTTCGACGGTGAGGCTGGCGCTTTGCGACAATCGGCCCTTGATGCCGTCTGTCACCGGTCCGCCGCCGCCCGGCGCCCGGCGCCCGGCACCCGCCGCCGTCTTTTCCTACGGGGAATGGCAGGGACTCCAGGGAGCCGGATGCCGGTACCAAGCGAACCCACCCGGAAACACGGTGGGGAAGGATGGAGATCCAATAACGGAGTCTCCACGAATTTGAGGCTAATTTGGCCCGATTGACAATACGGGCTCCCGAAGAATTGCTTGTCTCCCCGGAAGACGCCTTGTAACCAGTGGGCATGCTCAAAACATCAGTCGTGCTGTGTGTGCTCGCCGCGTCGTTTTCCTCCTGTGTGCCGATGCCAAAATGGCAGTCGCCAAGCGGCAACCCCGAGGTGGTGGCCAAAGGAACCGGAGTCAAAGGCAGGGTGCTCTCCAGAATGGTTTCCAAGCAGTGGGAAGTGAAATCCGAATCTGATCACACGCTCACCTTCGAACGCCAGCAGTTGTCCGCTGGAAATCGGGCGGTTTTCGCAGTGGGCGGCGACATGATGGGGATTCTGGACGGTTGGAACGTGGTTTTGATCCCAGAGTCGGACAAGACCCGGGTGGTTCTTGCCTCGACCTACGTCAACACAAAGACCTACGGAAAAACCACGAACCCCGCCACCCAAAAGGCCGGGGATGAATTCATTGCGACTTTGAGTGGTCTTTGAAATTTGATGCGGGCGTCGATTGGAATGAAGGCTTTGTTTGAAAAGATGCGTTCCGATCTTCGGGATTTTCCGACAACCGCTCGGTATCGGAATCTGAAATCTACCTACTGGAACAATCCTGCATTGATACAACGAGACGTGAAGCCGCTTTGGGACCTAAGTCGTTCATCAATTCGGTGGAATTGGGAATTGGACACGGAAGAGCAAGCAAGGTGCCACCTGATTGAAGGGGTTGAAACTCTCAGCTTGTTGCGAAAGATGTACCGGACTGAAGCTTACGTTTGGCCCCGAAGCTTCAAGGAAATGGATGCAGATAAAGCGCTGACGGTTGTGAACCAATGGCTAGAGGGATTGACTCTAAGTCCTCCTGTGATCGTATATCGACAAGAGGACAACACTTGGGGGAAGCGCGACGGATTCCATCGTATGGCGGTTGCCTTGATGTGCAATCCTGTGAAATTGCCGGTGTGGGTCATGGACTCCACCGATGGTTTGATAGATTGAGAATTGGTGCCGCGGGAGGGAATTGAACCCTCGACCGACGGCTTCTTGAAGAATTCTCTAAAAAACCTCAAGCAGGCCGCCGCTCTGTCCACTGAGCTACCGCAGCGTTCGGCCACTCTATCACAAGGGCCATCTAAAGTCAAGATCCCTTTGAATTAGGCGGATAAATTCGAATGCTCGTTACCTCGAATTGGTTGATAGAGAAATGTTTGGCTTCCGCTGAATCCGCGTAGGCTGTCACTTCGAACTCGGCCGGGGTTCTCCAACCTTTATCATATTTCATTGGAAAATGGACGGGGATTTTTCCATGTAGCTTTGATTTTGGAAACAAAGGGGAAGCTCCTGCGTTGTTCGCGCTTAACGTGAAATATTTCAGATCCTCATGGTCGGGATCCTTGGATAGGTAATGTGGTTTCGGATAGAACAGACCTTGTCCTTGAAATTGCGTTGGAGCCTTGATTTTAATCCCGAAGTGTCGGCAAAGGACATTGCTGGTGTTGTCGATGGTCCATAAGAGGTTGCTTCGCGGATTGTCGTGCTCATCGTATTGCCATAGATTCAACTTTAGTGTGACGACAACGTCTGGATCCCGCTGTCGGTTCCGGATGTCGTGAATGTGTTGGGTGCTCAGGCCTTTGAGTTTCGAACCCACACGTTGATAGAAAATCTTGTCTCGTGCTTGATGTGGAGCGTCGGCGCTGGGTTCGATTCGAATGACAACAATGCCTCGATTCGCGTCTTTTTCCAAAGGGATGAGGTGGACGCCCAATCGGGATATTGGCGGATCAACAAGTGCGTGAATTTTGTCCTCCAACCATCCCTGCAAACCATTTTTTATCGAAAAATCAACTCCCTCATCCGGTTCAATGAGCTGATCTGGCTTTGGGTCGATGCAACCGATGACCAGATATCCGCCGGAATAATTTGCAAAGGCGGATATGTAGGTTGAGAGGCGATTGGAAAACCCTTCATCAGGCGTCAGCCATTTTGACTGCTTGAAGTCAAGCCACTCGGATTCCGATGCTTGCAATTGCCGGACATAATCGAGGTTCCACTCTTGAACCGGTTTGAGTTGTGGGGCGATCATAGTAGAATTTTGTGGATTACCGCCATCCAGACTCACCTCAAACCGCGAGATTCTTATAGGCGACTATGTTCGCTGGGAGTTCCGGTCAGGATGTTGAGACGATATAGTAAGTCAATCGAACTGAATTTTATCCAATTTGACGGTCATGTGTAAGTGTATTTGATCGGATTGGCCGCTCCCTGTTTCCGGTAGGAATCAGGGATGCGTTTGCCAACGTAAACTTGGCGGATGTTCTCCGATGCCTCTTGGCCGATGAAGCCGTATCGTCCCGGATAGGAAGTGTGGCCAGGGAAATTAATCTCAACGGCAGGCAGCCACTTAGTCACAGTAAATACCTCCACAATCAATCCGAAGCGAACTGCCAATACAAGCTCAGCGCGTTCTGCCTTCTTCGGACTGATCTTCCATGCATAGCGGGTGGCCTCGTAGAGTGAAACGTCAGTCGCACTCCGGTTCACGTTGATGAGTATTGCCCGATGCTTGAATGTGGCAGAACTGGCTTGATAGCGGTTCACAATCTCCTGGGCGTGCATCGCGCCGTAATCGGCGCTGCCGGAACCATTCATCAAATTTGTTAAGCCTGGGTAGGCGTCGATCAAAGCGGCTTCCACTTGCTGAGCAGTCTTGTCATCCATTCCGTGCCTATGGATAACGTGCGCGACTTCAAACCCGGCTGCGCGAATCTCATTGATTCGCCTGAGTTTGTCCCCTGGATCAGTCGAAACAATTTTCGCACGCACGTGAGCAAATACCCGGTCTCCCGTGCCCTTGCCAACGTAGAATGTCTCGCCGTTGCGGGGATCAATTAAACGGTACACGTATGTCTTCAGGCGGGTGGATATCTCAGGAGGGAAGGACTGGAGCATGAGAGTTATAGCGGTATTTTGGTAATTTGATCAAATTCAAGTGAGGCTAGGGTTGGGCCATTTTATTAGGCCGCTCATTCCTGGGAGTTGTCTCGGTTGTTGTCGTCGGCTTCAATGCAGTAATCAGGTTCCCGTGGTGGATGTGGCATGAAAAACGACGCAGCGGTCAAAGTGCTGATTCGTTCCAAGGACGCCCCAAGCTGCCTTCAGCTCCCCGACGAAGATTATTTTCGACCCGGGTTTCGACGGAGTCATTGATGGACGCGACGTCACCGGCAGTCGCGATCCGGTGCAACGGGACGTCGGTATCGTGCCCGAGAATTCCATACAATTCCCGCCTTAACCAAGCCACGTTTCGGGCGCCGGGATTTGATCCGGTTTCCTCTTCCGCGAGAGACGCCAGGCGACCGTACGAAACCAGTCGGCCGGAAGGTATGCGGAGAATCAATTCATAAACGACGCGCCGCCACGCAGGCGCATTCAAGAGTCTTTCGAGATCCATGGCCGGATTGTTGGGGTTGTTTCCGGATTTCAAAGCAACAAATCACGTAGGGTGCTCGGTTGTCCGGACGATGAGCTGGTTAGGGATTGTGGGACGTGGTTTTGGTGAGGAGGCGGATGGCTTCGAGCGGTAGCTGCGTGGTAGAGGAAGTCTTGGGTGAGGATTCGTGCGGCCGGGCTCAAATAGAGTGAATACGAGGATGGCGTTACGCAATCGAGGTTTTTTGCGCCGCGGGTTGCAGTCCTCGCGCCAGAGGGTGGTTTTGCTCCATCAATAACAGAGGGATTTTTTCTGTAAAAATGGCTGCGTAGCTCGCCTGGCTTTCTTCTTGGCGAAATGCCTTTTCCAGGAAGAATTGGGAAGACAATGTCCAAAAGCTCCACCCCTGAAATGCTCGACCTTCAGAAAAACCCTTATAGGAGTAGGGTTTCTCTTGTATCTCTGAACTCAAAATTCTTTGACAGAGTTGACATCCACCTGGAGGTTCCTCTCGTGGATTTCCGGGAACTTTCGTCAAATGCGCCTTCTGGCGAGAAGTCCGAAACCATCCGTGAGCGCGTCGTCCAAGCACGCCAGATCCAGCGGGAAAGGTTCCGCAAGGCGACCAATGCAACCAATTCCGCGATGGGGCCACGGCAACTGAAGCAGTTTTGTCAGATTGATTCCGAGAGTTCGGGCTATTTGGAACGTGCTATGGAAGAGATGAATTTCTCAGCCCGGGCGCACGACAGGATACTGAAAGTCGCCCGCACACTGGCGGATCTGGCGGGTGCCGTGAACATCCGGCCAGCCGATGTGCTGGAGGCGATCCAATACCGCTCGCTGGACCGCAAACTCTTTTCCTGATCTGTATTTGCATGAGGCTCCTCCAATAGCCTCAGTCGCGATCCAATGGAAGACGATAGCCGATTCCAGGTTCATTGCGGATCACTTCGCCAGTCATGCCTGCGGCGCGGAGTTTCCGGCGGAGGTGGGCGAAGTGGACACGCAGGTAGTGGGATTGTTCGGTGGCCTTGGGACCCCAGACGGCATTGAGAAGGTGGGCGTGGGTAAGTACCCTGCCGGCGTGGCGGGCGAGCTGGGCGAGCAGGGAAAACTCGATGGGGGTGAGCGGCACGGTTTGGTCCGAAACCCGGGCTTCGTGCGAGGTCAGGTCAATGGTGAGCAAGCCGAGTGAAATGACGGGTTGTTCTTCGGCAGGGGTGACCCGGCGCAGGAGCGCACGAAGCCGGGCGAGGAGCTCTGGGGCGTCAAATGGTTTGGTTAGATAATCGTCGGCTCCGAGGTCGAGGGCACTGACCTTGTCGGCGGGATCGGGGCGGGCGGAGAGGATGAGCACGGGCACGGTAGTCCACTCGCGGAGGCGGCAGAGGACTTCGAGGCCGTCCCGGTCAGGCAGGCCGAGATCGAGAATTAGCAGATCGGGTTTCTCCAAGGCCAGTGCGTGGAGTCCATGGGAGGCATCGTCTGCTGAAATCACGGTGTGCCCGGCACCTTCCAGGAGCACCTGGAGCAGGCGGCGGATGGAAAGTTCGTCGTCGATGACAAGAATGCGGCTCACGGGGATTCGGGGATTTGATCGGCAGTGCGGACCGGGATCATCAGAATGAATTCAGCACCGCCACCGGGAGCATTGCGTGCTTCGGAGGTGCCGCCAAGCCCGCGGATGAGGCCGCGGACGATGGACAGGCCGAGGCCTAGTCCGCCGGGGCGGCTCTCCTCACCACGGTGGAAACGGTCGAACACGCGGGCGGGGTTTTCAAGACCGGGGCCTTCGTCCCGGACATGGATTTCCAGTTGCGAATCCTGGTTGATGGAGGCGCTGAGATGGATTGGGGTGCCTAGTGGTGTGTGGTGGCCTGCGTTGGTTAGAAGATTTCCAAGTGCGGCGAGCATCAGGTCCGCATCCAGCCAGACGAGTGGCGGGGTTCCATCCGCGATGTGGATGTCGACCGGATGCCCGGCGAGGACATCCGTCGCCTGTTCGGCGGAATGTTCGAGGATTTCCAACAGATCGCACCATTCCGGTTTCGGCTGGACGGCTCCGGATTCGATGCGGGTGGACTCGACGAGTTGGTCGACGACTCTCCGCAGACGCTTCTGTGCGGCGCGCATTTCCGGGATGAGACTGGTGGTCAGAGAGCCTCCTTCCAAGGCATCGAGCGCGGAACCGAGCACCGAGACAGGTGTGCGGAGTTCGTGGGAAACGTGGTCTAACAATGATCGGCGGAGCTGGTCGCCGCGTTCGAGGAATTCTGCGCGGTGGATGGCGTGGAGCAGGTGGTTACGCTCCAATCCCAGGCCGAGCTGGGCGGCGATGGCGGCTAGCAGGTCTCTTTCGGAAAGCGGCAGCGGGTTTTCCCCCGGATTGATGGACAGGACGCCCATGGTGAAGGACCGGCCCTGGAGCGGAAGGTGCAGGGCTTTCGCCTCGGGCAAGGTGCCGGTGCCGCGGCCTGCGGGTTGTTTCTTTTCGAAGGCCCAGAGCGCGACTCCTCGCTCCTTGGCATCGAGCGGCAGCGTGCCGGAGGGATGTGGTGGCTGGAGTTGGTGGTCCGAATCGTCGCGGAGCTGGATGGCGCAGGGCAGGTTGAACAGCGAGCCGACGGCGTTCAGGCAACTGCCGACCGCTTCATCGGTATCGGAGGCTCCGGTGAGGATGGTGTTGATTTCCAGCAGGCGCGTCGTGTGCATCTGCTGGCGGGCGACCGCCAGACCGCGGCGGCGGAGGCGGCTGGAAAGCCAGCCCATTGAGAGCGAGGCGACCAGCAAGGCGACGAACATGGTGATGTCCGAGGTGGAGCGGATGTTGATCGAGAAGCGGGGTTCGGTGAAAAGAAAGTTCCAGGCAATCCCTGTCAGGATGGCGAGAACGAATGTCCCCGCCGCGGAGAGAAACAGCGATCCGACGATCACCCCGCATAACATCATCATCGCGAGGTCCTGCGCGGAAAGCAGCCCGAATAGCGGATAGCTGAGAAGCGAGATTCCAACGGTCATGGCCGCCGCCCGAATTACATTGGGAAAGATCCGCGGCCCACTGAATGAAGCCGGCTGGTGTTTTGAAGTGGATGCGGGTCCATCAGCGGGAAGTCCCGGTTCCATGGCGACGACATCAATGTCGCCGCTGCGTTGGAGAAGGCGCAGAGCAGGCGGGCGCAGGAAAAAATCCCGCCACCCGTGGCGCGGGGATTTTCCAATCACGATCTGGGTGGTGCCACGTTCGCGGGCGGCTGATAGAAGCCCCTCGACAAGACTGGTGGCCTCGACAGTGGCGGTTTCCGCACCGAGTTGGCGGGCGAGCGATAGGTTCTGGGTGAGGCGGTTCTGATCGTCCGGGGCGAGAATCTCATCCGTGGTGACCGCAATGGCGGACCATGGCGCGTCGAGCGCTCCGGCCATGGCGCGGGTTCTCCGGATGAGCGAAACGGAAAACGGACTGGGGCCGACCGCCACTAACAACCGCTCGCTGGTCCGCCAGGTGGAGCGGCTGCGGCGCTGGACCTGGAGCTCACGGAGATCGACGCCCACACGTTCAGCCGTGTAGCGCAACGCGAGCTGGCGGAGCGCGGTGAGGTGGCTTTCTTTGAAAAAGTTGTGAGAAGCGGCTGCGGCACGTTCGCCAAGATAGACTTTCCCTTCTTCCAGGCGTCGTTGGAGGTCACGGGGAGTGAGATCGACGAGTTCGATTTCATCCGCCCGCTCGAGGAAACTGTCGGGAACGGTTTCGCGGACAGGGGTCTTGGTGATGGCGCTGACGATGTCCGAACGACTTTCAAGATGCTGAATGTTGACAGTGGTATGGACGTCGATTCCCGCATCCAGCAGTTCGGCGACATCCTGCCAGCGTTTCGGGTGGCGGGAGCCGGGGGCATTCGTGTGGGCGAGTTCGTCAACCAGGGCGACTTTCGGGTGGCGGGCGATGAGCCCGTCCAGATCGAGCTCGGCGAGTTCGGTATCGCGGTATTTGAGGTTTTTCCGCGGAAGCAGCTCAAGTCCGACCAAGAGGGCTTCGGTTTCACGACGGCCGTGGGTTTCAATGACACCCGCCACGACATCCACATCCTGCCGCCGGAGTTCGCCCGCCGCCTGGAGCATGGCGTAGGTTTTACCCACGCCCGGGCACATGCCGAGGAAGACTTTGAGTTTGCCGGTGGCTGGCATCGTGGGGGGATCCTAGCGGGTAATCCGGTCGAGGGCGAGATTGAGTTCGAGGACGTTGACGAGTTCAGGCCCGCCGAGTTTTCCCATGAGCGGGCGCTTGGTTTCGTCGATGGCATTTAAGACGATGGTGGGGTCGATCTGGCGGGCTTTGGCGATTCGTGGGGATTGGAATCGGGCGGCGGCTTCGGTGATGTCGGGATCGAGCCCGGAGCCGGATGCCGTGACCAGATCCGCAGGGATGGGGTTTTCGGCGGTGGCTTGATGAATAGAGATGAGCGCTGTGGCGCGGTCGGTGATTTTCGGATTCGTCGGGCTGAGGTTCGATCCGGCGGCGGCACGAGCGTTGTAATCGCATGCCGAGGGGCGCGGATGGAAATAGCGTTCGCTTGTGAAAGCCTGGGCGATCAAGCGGGAGCCGACGATTCCGCCATCAGCGTTTCTAACGACCGAGCCGGCGGCTTGGTCCGAGTTTACGATGCGGGCGAAGCTGTGGATCGCGGCGGTATAGGCGAATCCGCAGAGTATAATGCTGGTGAGGATGAGACGTAGTGTGGTCATAAATATAAATGGTTAGGGATCAGTGGGAGAAATGTTCGAGCACCGGTCCTAGCAGAGCGGCGGGGAAAAACGTGAGCGCACCGAGGAAGAGAATGATCGCGAAAACCATCAATCCGAAGGTGGGCGTATCCGTGCGCAGCGTGCCGGAGGAAATCGCGACACTTGGCTTTGCCGCCAGCGATCCGGCGATGGCGAGAGGCAGCAGGATAGGCAGGTAGCGTCCTAACAACATCACGATAGCGGTAGCGATGTTCCAAGGATCGGTGTTGTCGGTAAGACCTTCAAGTCCGGAGCCGTTGTTCGCGGCGGCGGAGGAAAACTCGTAGATGATTTCCGATAATCCGCGTGCCCCGGGATTGTTGACGGTATCCGCACCCATGGAGGTGGCGGCGAAAAGCGCGCTGCCACCCAGGATGAGCAACGGGTGGATGAGGAAAGTCGCGGCGGCGAGAGTCATTTCCTTCGCCTCGACTTTTTTGCCGAGATATTCCGGTGTGCGCCCCACCATCAGACCTGCGACGAAGACGGCGAGGATCATGAACAGGAAAAAGTTGATCATGCCCACACCGACGCCGCCGAAGGTCGAGTTCAGCCAAAGCCCCGCGAACGGACCTAACAAGGAAAGCGGATTGAGCGAACCATGCATCGCGCCGACCGAGCCATTCGATGTGCTGGTGGTGAGCACTGCCCAGAGCGGTCCGGTGGTGGCGCCGAGGCGGAGTTCCTTGCCTTCGAGATTGGCGGTTTGCTCCACGGGAAGATTTTCGAAAGCAACGGTCGGTGCGGACTCGGGAAGCACGGTGCAGGCGACTTTCAAGGCAAGGAAAGCGAACATCACGGCGGAGATCACCTGCGCGTGGCGAGGCCTGCCGAGGATCCGGCCGAATGCCCAGACGCAGGCCATCGGAATCAGTGGGATGGCGACGAGCGAGATGAAATTGCAGATCAGGCTTGGGTTTTCAAACGGGTGCGTGCTGTTCGGTCCGAAGAAGCCGCCGCCGTTGGTGCCGAGTTGTTTGATTGCGAGAAAAGCTGCAACCGGGCCGCGAGCGATGGTTTGCGTGGCACCTTCCAAGGTGGTGGCCACGGCGGATCCCTCGAAAGTCATCGGCACGCCGACCAGCGAATAAATGAGAGCCCAGATCGTGGCGAGCGGCAGCAGGAAGAGCACGAGAACGCGGGCGACATCGCGGTGGAAATTCCCGAAATCACGGCTCCCTGAAAGGCCACGGGCGAGCGCGGCGAACACCGCGATGCCGCTGGCGGCGGAGGTGAACTGCAACCACATCAACGTGAGTTGTGAAAGGTAGCTATAAGTTGCCTCTCCAGAGTAGTGCTGGAGGTTGGTATTGGTGACAAAGGAAACGACGGTGTTAAAAACCAGCGAGGTTTTTACCGGACCCATTCCGTCGGGATTGAGTGGGAGATGATGCTGAAATGTAAGTATGAGCCAAGTCAGCACGAACATCACACCGTTGAATGCCAACAGGGCGAGGAAGTAGTTTCGCCAACCGGAGGGTTTTTCACAACCCTTGCCAAGTAGGATTTGAAACATCCGGGTGAGCCGAGGATTTTGCGTCGAAGGTTGGAGGGTCCAGAAAAGCCAGCGACCCAGCGGCCAGGAAATGGCGGCGACGAGGGCAATGAAGGCGAACGAAAGTGTGAGCGTGTTCATGGTAATTTACAGTTAGACAAGGTGCAGGGCGGCGAGCGTGAGGTCGATGAGCTTGATGCAGGGAAACGGCACAAGGATGCCGCCAAGGCCGTAAATGAGCAGATTTCTTCGAAGCAAGGCGGCGGCGTTCATCGGGCGGTAGGCAACGCCTTTCAGGGCCAGCGGAATGAGGGCGACGATGACTAAGGCGTTGAAGATGACGGCGCTGAGAATCGCCGACTGCGGGGAATGCAGATGCATGATGTCGAGAACCGCGAGCGGGCCTTTTCCAGAGGCGGCCCCGATCCCTGCGAAAAGCGCGGGCAGGATGGCGAAGTATTTAGCGACGTCATTCGCAAGCGAGAAGGTCGTTAGAGAACCACGCGTCATAAGCAGTTGTTTCCCGATCTCGATGATGTCGATGAGCTTGGTGGGATCAGAGTCAAGATCGACCATGTTGCCAGCCTCCCGCGCAGCCTGGGTGCCGGTGTTCATCGCTACGCCGACATCAGCCTGGGCCAGGGCGGGTGCGTCATTGGTGCCATCGCCGGTCATGGCGACGAGGTGGCCGGCTTCTTGCTCCGCCTTGATGCGGCGCATCTTGTCTTCAGGCGTGGCCTCTGCCATGAAGTCGTCCACGCCCGCCTCGGCGGCAATGGCGGCGGCGGTGCGCGGATTGTCGCCAGTGATCATCACAGTGCGGATGCCCATTTCGCGGAGTTTTGCAAAGCGCTCGCGGATGCCGCCCTTGACGATGTCTTTGAGAAAAATGGTGCCCATTACCCGTGAGCCGTCCACCACCACGAGCGGTGTGCCGCCTTGGCTGGAAATGTGATTCACATCGCGGCTGACTTCATCCGGCATCCTTCCGCCAAGTGACTCGACATATCGTTTCACCGCCTCCGCAGCGCCTTTGCGGATGGTGCGCTTCAATCCATTTGAAGTGAAGTCCACTCCGCTCATCCGGGTCTCGGCCGTGAAGGGAACAAAGACGGCATGAGGCTCTGCCAGATCGTGGCCACGGATGTCGAAGCGTTGTTTCGCGAGCACCACCACCGAGCGGCCTTCGGGGGTTTCGTCGGCGAGCGAGGCAAGTTGCGCGGCTTCGGCGAGTATCTTTGCGTCCACACCGGGGGCGGTGATGAACTCGCAGGCCTGACGGTTTCCGAGAGTGATGGTTCCGGTTTTGTCTAATAACAACACATCGACGTCGCCCGCCGCTTCCACCGCCCGCCCGGAAGTGGCGAGCACGTTTTGGCGGGTCAGGCGGTCGATGCCGGAAATACCGATCGCACTGACCAGTCCGCCAATGGTGGTGGGGATCAAACACACGAGCAGCGCGACGAGGCTGCTGAAGCCGGGAGTTTGTCCGCTCAATCCCTGGCCGATCAGAAATTTGGTGAAAGCGGGCAGGGTGAAGGTCACAAGAACGAAAATCAGCGTGAGCGAAACTAGCAGAACACCGAGCGCTTTCTCGTTGGGTGTCTTCTGGCGTTCGCTGCCTTCCACGAGCGAAATCATGCGGTCGAGAAATGAGTGCCCCGGTTCGCTGGTCACCTTGATGACGATGCGGTCGGATAGCACGCGGGTGCCGCCCGTGACGGCGGAGCGATCACCGCCAGACTCACGGATCACCGGAGCGGACTCGCCAGTGATCGCGGACTCGTCCACCGAGGCGATGCCTTCGACCACCTCACCATCGGACGGAACGGCATCGCCCGCCTCGCAAACCACCAGGTCGCCGGGACGCAGATCGCTGGCGGAAACGGATACTTCATGATTTCCATCCAACTTGCGGGCCGGGGTGGTGACGCGCATCGACCGCAAGGCGTCCGCCTGGGCTTTTCCCCGAGACTCGGCGAATGCCTCGGCGAAATTCGCGAACAACACCGTGAACCACAACCAAATGACGAGTTGGAACTCGAACAGGTTTGCCGAGCGGAACAACAGCCCCGAGCAAAGAATGGCCCCGAGATAAACCGTGAACATCACGGGGTTGGCCCATTGGATGCGCGGATCGAGTTTGCGGAGGCTGGGAATCAGCGCCCCCTTGAGAAGATGGGGGTCGAGCAGTGAGGAACGTGTTTTCATCCTGCCGCCAGCGTGCCACCCTCTTGCGGAAGCGGGTGCTAAACGACATGCGAATGGCGCTAAGATTTCGTTAAGACCTGATTCAATGGTCTGAATGGCCCGACAGGGGACGCTTTGGATCTTTATCGAAACCTACCTTCAGCTCATCTCCGACCCCTTGCTGGAAAGAGGTGACATCCACTTGGACTTGGACGTGCCGCTCGTGAATTTCTCGCAAGGTCATGAGAAAAAGCACCCTCAAATTTCTCGATTTCCAGAAAAACCCTTATAGGAGTAGGGTTTTTCTTGTATCTCTGAACTGCGTTTTCTTTGACCGCATCGATTTGCACGTGGAAGTTCCTCTGGTGAATTTCCGTGAACTGACTTCCAATACGACTGTCGGTGAGTCCTCCGAAACGATCCGACAGCGGGTGATCGCCGCGCGGGACATTCAGCTCGAACGCTTTCGCAAATCGTCCAATTCAACGAATTCGTCCATGGGTTTCCGCCAAGTCCGGCAACATTGCAAGCTCACCCCCGAAGCCACAGGCTACCTGGAACATGCCTTGGAGGATATGAGCTTCTCTGCCCGAGCTCATGACCGGATCTTGAAAGTAGCCCGGACTTTGGCTGATTTGGCCGGCGCTCCCGACATCCGTCCAAATGATGTTTTGGAGGCGATCCAGTATCGCTCGCTGGATAGGAAGTTGTTTTCGTGAGATTGATAGCATTTGGCAGTCGAGAAAGTTCACCATATCACTGCGGTTGAACCAATAGCGGTGCGGTTACCATTGGCTGCAAGGGTCGAGCATGCGCTCAATGACGTGTGTTTTGGGGACTTTGAAAAAAGGCGTGCCTTTTTTGGGATTTAGGCACTCGTCATCAAACGTCCATTTGGGCCAAACCTAGCGACCCAATTATTTCCTTGCGGGAACTGATTCCCGAGTCCAACGGCAGCCGTTTGGAAGTTGGTGTCGCAACAAAAGCTACGAACGCCGTATTTTTTAAACATGGAAGCCATGACCACGCACAAAACCAGCCCACTCGACCTTTTCGAAATTCAAATCAGTTGCGACCGTCACCTCGGACGAGCCCGCCAACTTCTCGCAAATCCGCAAAGGCTCACTCCTCATGAGTGATCCTGCGATTCATTCTCTCTCCAACCGGGAGCTCGCGGGCAAGGTGATGTCGCGTTTGCGGCCCTATCGTGGGCGGCTCATTGTTTCGATCAGCCTCCTCATCTTTGCGGTGCCTTTTGTGAATTTCCATCCGCTGGTCTGGGGATATGTGGCGGATCACCTTGTGGAAAAAACCCTCACTCCTGAAATTCTCGGGATGTGGCTCACCATTATGTTCGCCACCTACCTCATCGGTGCCGGGGCGAACGCGGTGCATTCCTACCTGATGGAAAAAACGGGACAGTCGGTCGTCCGCGACCTGCGTTGCGAGCTTTTCGCGAAGCTCGAGGCCCAGTCGCTCGCCTACCACCGCGACACCAGCACCGGCGAACTCGTCACCCGGATCACCAGCGATGTGGACGCGATGGAACAGTCGGTGCTCCAAGGGCTCACGGGCTTGCTAGAGGAAATTGTGACGTTCATCGCGGTGGCCGGGATGGTTTTGTGGATCAGCCCGGTCGTCGGCGCGGCTTCGATCCTGCCGCTGGCTTTTGCCTTCATTTTCATCCGCAAATACAACCTCCGCGTCAAAAGCATTTACGAGGGAGTGAGGAAAAAACTCGGTCACATCGGGTCCTTCGTGCAGGACCGACTGGCGGGCATTCAAGTGACCCAGTCTTTCGCCCGCGAGACTGCGGAGAAAGCCACCTTCGACGAGCGCGCCGCCCTGTTTTACGAAGCGAGTGTGGGAGCGAGCCGGCTGCGCAACACCTATTTCCCCATCGTCTCCATCTTCGGTTTCATCAACAACATCATCATGCTCGGCCTCGGCGCGTGGTTCATCATGCGGGGCAGCAATCTTTTCACTCTCGGTGCGCTCCTTGCCTACCGGGGCTTCTGGTGGCGATTGCAAAGCCCCATCCGCACGATTGCCCAGACCAGCGACATCCTGCAGCGGGCCAGGGCGGCGGCACAGCGGGTCATCGAGCTGATCGATACGCCGATTGCGGTGACGGAAATGCCCGGAGCGCTGCCGTGGCGCGAGCTCGAGGGCCATATCGAGTTTCGTGAGGTGGAGTTCAATTACGTGCTGGCCAAGCCGATCCTGCGCGGTGTTAGTTTTAGGATCGGCGCAGGCGAATTTGTGGCAATCGCGGGCAGCAGCGGGTCGGGAAAAAGCACGCTGTTGAATCTCGTGCCGCGTTTTTACGACGTCGTCGCTGGCAGCATCACCGTTGACGACCTCGATGTCCGGGAGTTGCGCTTTGCCGATCTGCGGGGAGCCATCGGCTATGTGGGACAGGAAAATTATCTCTTCGACGGCATCGTGAGCGACAACCTCCGCTACGGCAAACCCGATGCCACAACAGAAGAGATGGAAGCCGCTGCCCGCGCCGCCAATGCCCACGATTTCATCCTCGACCTGCCGCAGGGCTACGAAACCCGCGTCGGCCAGAACGGCGTGAAACTCTCTGGCGGCCAGCGCCAACGTCTCAGCCTCGCCCGCGCTTTCCTGACCCAACCCAAGATCCTGCTCCTCGACGAGCCCACCGCCAGCGTCGAGCCCGAGAGCGAGTCGCTCATTCACGATTCCATTCTCAAACGGACTCGCGAAGGCGCGGGCACCACCGTCCTCGTCACCCACCGCATCGACCTGCTGCGGCAGGCCCCGCGGATCTTGTTTCTCGACGCGGGAAAACTGACCGGCGACGGCACCCACGAACAACTCGTCGCCACTTGCCCCGAGTATGCCGATGCGTATCACCGCTGGGAGGTGGAGGAGGAAAAAAGCTTGGTTTGATCGATCTTGACCTTAAAGCCCGGTGGCCGTCCTTGCAAAAAGCCCCGGCACCGTTCCTCATCTTCCCACACCTGAAAAATTCTCGTTCCCCAAATTCGTTTTAAGACAATCCCCGTGAAAGAATCCAGCGAAGCTCCCCGCCAAACCGCCAGGAAGAACAACGCCCTTCAGGAATATTTTTCCCGCCGGTTTCGAATCCTCCTCACCGGTGACCCTGATGGTATCCCACCTTGGCTGGACGTGGTCGCAGCGGGCGAGGGACGAGGCCTTTACCTCCCAACCGATGCCCCCTGGGTCGCTCATGCGGATCTGGCAACGCTCGTCGGAGGTGTTCGCGCCTTGCTGATGCAGGCGCTTCATCCCGGAAGTCTGGCAGGGGTCCGCAGTCATTCGCGCTACAAGGATGATCCGCTGGGTCGCCTGTCGGGGACGATCCGCTGGCTGACCATCACGACTTACGGTTCGCACGAGGCCATCGCGAACGAGGCCAACCGTGTCAATCGGATGCATGATCGCGTCAAAGGCGAATATAAGAACGCAAAAGGAGCGGCCACCAGCTATCGGGCCGCGGATCCGGACCTGCTGCGTTGGGTCCACATCGCCTTCATGGATTCATTCCTCCGCAGCCATCAAACTTATTCGACACGTCCCTTGCCCGGCGGCGCGGATTCGTACATCCGACTATGGTCGAAATCTGTCGAACCTCTCGGCCTGACCGACGTTCCCATGGACGAAGCGTCGTTGCTGGCCACCATCGCACGCTATCGGGCAGAGCTGACGGTGACCGATGAGACCCGGGAAACCATCCAATGGATCAAAAATCCACCCCTGCCAGCCACATCCAAGCCCATGTATGCCCTGCTTTTCCAGTCTGCTCTGGCCTCCCTAGGAACCGAGTATCAAAAAATGATCGGCCTTAAGTCTGCACCACTCAGTGTTCTGCGTCCTGTCACGACCCGTGTTTTGCAACTCATGCGGTTTGCGATAGGCCCGGAAAGTCCGCTAGAGGACGCGGCGATCCGGCGCATTCAACGGAGTCGGCCTGGGTGACTGGTAGTACTGGCGAATATCATTTGTCTTATCACAAAGCATCTAGTGGTGCGACGAAAGGCAAGGACATGGGAAATACCGTTGGTGGAACCCCATCACTTCACCGTACGCTGTTCATCCTTGGTTCGATTCCACGCTCCGCTTGATCGCCTCGGCCGCTGCCAGACCAGTCTGCATGGCGAGCGGCACCCGCCCACGGCCCCGCAAGGCATCCCCAGCAAAATAGAGTCCATGCGCTTGCCCGGCTTTGAGAGCGTCGCCATCCACGCCCTTTGCAGGATGGGCCATCATCCAACACTGACTGTCCCACCAGTCCGGGGGACGAAAATCACTTCCCAACAGCGATTCCACCTCGCGGGTGACCGACTCCAGAAGTGCTTGCCGATCGCCATCGATCCGCTGATCCGTCCACGCTGGCGACATCTGAACCACAAGAGCTCCCCGCTCTTTCGGAAGATGCCCCGGTTTGTCTTCTTCAAAACTCAACCAAGCCACCGCACAACCGGTATCCGTGCTCAACAGCGCATGAAAAGGCTGTGATCTGGCCAAGGCCTGCTGGTAGCCGAGGACGAACGAAAACTGACGATGGTAGCGGGAATCAGCCAAGGCGCTTGCGAGACCCGCTTTCAGGGTTGCCTCCATCGTGCTGGCCTGAATGATTTCCAGACTCTGTGGCGCAGGGGCCGTTAGGACGACCCGATCAAACGCGCCTGCATCATTCCCCTCTTCATCCACCAGACTCCAACGTTTGCCATGCTGCTCAAATCGGCTGATGCAAATTTGTTGGCGCACTTCCACGCCAGAGCTTTGGACCAGCAACCGGCCCAACTGGCTGATGCCATTCCGATAGGTATACTTCACCTCCGCGTTCTGCTTCGGGTCCCCGGGCGTCAACCGGCATGACGCATCAAAGGTCCAGACATCGCCCGGGATTTCGACCAAGTCGGCGGTCGGCAATTCGTGACGAATCAGTTGTTCAATCACTGGGTTGTCCAAGCGGAAGAAATTCGCCCCGTAGTCGAACGTCACGTCACCCCTCCGGCGTGATGCCGCCCGGCCTGAAAGGCTCAGGCTCTTTTCGAAAACCACCGGGGCAAAACCCTGCCTCGCCAGCGACCAGGCAGCCGTCAACCCTGCCACGCCAGCCCCTACAATCGCGATTTCTTCCATGGCGCGAGCATTTGCCAGATCCCCGCAACCGCAAGTCCCGAGACGCAACCTACGGAACTCCGCGAGCGCCGGGGAAGGGTGAGCCCGTATATCCCACGGATGGGGGTTTGTCAGGTTGTGGCGGCGGCGTAGTATGGGGCATGGAGCAACGGCATTTTGACTATGTGGTGATCGGCGGCGGCAGCGCCGGGTATGCAGCGGCGCGGACGGCAAGGGGGAAATTCGAGGAAGTGGCGATCATCGATGACGCGGAGGAACTCGGGGGCTTGTGCATCCTGCGCGGGTGTATGCCCTCCAAGACCTTGATCTATTCCGCCGAAGTATTGCATGGGGCGAGGGAGGGCGCGAAATTCGGTCTCCGGATTCCGGTGGTGGAGGTGGATATGCGGGCGCTGCACGCGCGGAAGCTCGGGGTGATCGGAGAATTTTCCTCCTACCGGAAAGGGCAGCTGGAATCGGATCGGTTCCACCTGATCCGCGACCGGGCGGTGTTCGTGGATGAGCGGACGGTCTCGCTGACGCGTGGCGGCGGGCGGGTGACGGCGGATCATTTCATGATCGCGACGGGATCCTCGGTGAACACGCCGGACGTCCCGGGTCTGCGGGAAACGCCGCACTGGACGAGCGATGACGTGCTGGATCTCGATTTCCTGCCCGAGTCGGTGATTGTACTCGGCGGCGGGGTGGTGGCCTGCGAACTCGCGCAATTCCTGCGCCGGATCGGCAGCCGCGTGACACAAATCCAGCGCAGCCCGCGCATCTTATCGGACGGCTCGGCGGAGGCCTCGGAGGTGGTGATGAAAGCCTTCCGCGACGAGGGGATCGCACTCCATACGGATACGGCGCTGGAGTCGGTGGGGAGAGAGCGTGGGGAATTTGTAGTTCGGTTCACCGAAGCCGGCGAGCTGCGGGAAGTCCGCGCTGCACATCTTTTCAACGCGCTCGGGCGCAAGCCGAATACCGGTGGGCTGGCGCTGGAACGGGCAGGTGTCGAAACCGGACGCTTCGGCCAGATCCTGGTGAACGAGACGCAGCAAACGGCGAACCCAAGAATCCACGCGGCGGGCGATGTTGTGGGGCTTCACGAAATCGTCCATATCGCGATCATGCAGGGCGAACTCGCGGCGCGCCACGCTCTTGGCGAAGAGCCAAAGCCAGTGAACTACAACCATCGGACGGCGGTGGTTTTCACCGATCCACAGATCGCGACCGCCGGGATTCCCTTCGATGAGGCGAATGGCTTGGGGATGGATCTCGTGGCAGCGGATTACCCTTTCGACGACCACGGAAAATCGATCCTCATGGAGGCAAAATACGGCTACGTTAAGACGTGGGCGGATCGGGCTACGGGGAAAATCGTAGGTGCGGAATGCGTCGGCAAAGACGCGGGGGAGTTGATCCATGCTTTAGCGGTGGCCATCACCCTCGGCGCTACCCCGGCGGATCTCCTGAAAGTGCATTGGTATCACCCGACTCTCAGCGAGATCTGGAGCTACCCGCTGGAGGATCTGGCGGATGCGCTTGCTTGAAAAAACCAGGGTGGCAAAGACGGATTCCCATTCCGAAAATCCCTAACTCAGCATGGAGACCGCCTTTTTTGTAGCTTCGGCGAGGGCTTGGACATCGCGCTCGGTATTGTAGAGCGCAAAAGATGCCCTCACGGTCCCGGTGATGCCGAAGCGCGCCATCAGCGGCTGGCAACAATGGTGTCCCGTGCGGACCGCGACGCCCATCTGGTCCATCAGCGTGCCGAGATCGTAGTGATGCACGCCCTCGACCGTGAAGGAAAGCGCACCCGACCGCTCGGCAGGGCCGAAGAAGCGGATCCCCGGAATATCCGCCAACGCGGCGGCGGCAGACCGGATCAATGCATGCTCGTGCTCTTGGATGGGCTTCAGGCCGACGCCGTTCACGAAATCGATGGCAGCCGCAAGAGCGATGGCGCCCTCGATGTTAGGCATGCCGGCTTCGAACTTGAACGGCAGATCGTTGTAGGTGGTTTTTTCAAAAGTCACCTCCTTGATCATTTCACCGCCGCCGCGCCATGGCGGCAGGGAGTCAAGCACGGAAGCCCGGCCCCAAAGCACGCCGATGCCAGTGGGGGCGTAGATTTTATGACCTGAAAACACCAGGAAATCCGCACCCAGCGCCTGAACATCGATGGGCGAGTGGGCGACGGACTGCGCGGCATCGATCAGCACCAAGGCTCCCACCGCTTTCGCGGCGACCGTCATTTCTGCGATGGGATTCACGGTGCCGAAGGCGTTAGAAATTGAGGTGATCGCGAAAATTTTCGTGCGCTCTCCCAGCAGGGAAAGGAACGCCGCTTTATCGAGCACACCGGCCTCGTCGCACGGGACCACTTTCAACACAGCTCCAGTGCGTTCACAGAGCATCTGCCAGGGAACGATGTTCGCATGATGCTCCAAAGCAGAAATGAGGATTTCATCGCCTGCCCGGATCCGGCCGGAAAGTCCGAGCACGTTGGCCACCAGATTGATGCCTTCGGTGGTGCCGGCGGTGAAGATCACCTCGTCCGAGGTCGCGGCGTTCAGGTAGGTGGCGACGGTTTGGCGGGCGTTTTCGAAGGTCTCCGTGGCCAACCGCGCGAGGTGGTGGGTTCCGCGGTGGATGTTCGCGTTGATGGCCTCGTAATAGTGGCGGGACGCCAACAGAACGGCCATCGGTTTCTGGGTGGTGGCGGCGTTGTCCAAATAAACCAGTGGCCGCCCATGGATTGAGTGATCGAGAATCGGGAATTCGGGGATCAGCAAATCAGTCCGGAGCATAGGCACAATTTCAGACGGCATCGTAACGGTGGAAAGGTGGAACATGACCTCTCGCACCGCAACGCCCTATTTGCCGGAGAAAACAACCCCCACTTTCCCGTCCTCCGGTCTGTCCCAATCGCTCTTTCAGGGGCCTCCAATAAAAAACTTCCAGCAGCACCGCTCAAAGAAGCAACTTTGGACAAGGGCAACTGGAGAGTCCGATGCGCGAGGCGGCGGGAAATTTCGCCAGGTGCTTGGCATCTGACAAACTAAGGACCCTTGCTGATACTTGCCTTTTTTCAGCTCTTGGGTCAGATTTTGAATCTAGGGCCAGCATTATCTCGCAAACAAATTCTTCGCAGCAAGCAAACAACCTAGATTATTCCATCGTTGATGAACACGAAACATGTCCTAATTCTTGGCGGTGGCTTTGCCGGTCTCCAGTGCGCGAAACGCCTCCGGAGCGAAAAAATCCGCGTCACGCTCGTGGATCGCTGGAACCACCATCTTTTCCAGCCACTCCTCTATCAAGTTGCCTCGGGCGGGCTGGCAATGGCGGAAATCGCCCAACCGCTGCGCAGTATCCTCTCGCACCAGAAAAACGTGACCACGATCATGGATGATGTGGTTCACATCGACCTCCCGGCGAAGCAGGTGCAACTCAAAGATCGTGTGCTCGGTTATGATTATCTCGTCATCGCTTTGGGTGCCAAAACCAGCTTCTTTGGTCACGACGACTGGGCGCAGCACACGCTGGGTCTCAAAAGCCTCGATGACGCGATGGCCATCCGTAAAAAGGTGCTGCTTGCGTTTGAAAGGGCCGAATCCGCCGCCGATTCCGCGGAAGTCGAAAAACTACTCACCATGGTCGTCGTGGGTGGCGGGCCCACTGGCGTGGAGATGGCCGGTTCGCTTGCGGAACTGTCTCGGGTCGTTCTTAAAGACGACTTTCGCCGAATTGACCCCGCTCAGACGAAAGTCCATCTCATCGAAGCTGGGCCGAAACTACTGCCGATGTTTCCCGGCGGACTACCTGATTACACCCGGGAGCGATTGGAAGACATGGGCGTAACCGTGCATCTGAATTGTCCCGTGAGCGAAGTCGGCGAGGGCTACGTTATCGCCGGAGGTCAACGCATCGACAGTGAAATTGTCATTTGGGGCGCAGGCGTTGAGGCCAGCGAAGTGACGCGAACGCTCGCCGGCATTCCCCTGGACCGTGGAGGCCGCATCGAGGTTCGGCCAGATCTGAGCCTTCCTGGATTTCCTGAGGTCTTCGCCGCTGGCGACATCGCGGCCTTGACGGACAAGAACGGAGTCAAAGTGCCAGGGGTCTCTCCCGCAGCGATCCAGATGGGTGATTTCATCGCTCACCTGCTTCAAAACGAACCCACCGGCAGCGGTCGCCCCGCTTTCGGATATTGGGACAAGGGCAGCATGGCCACCATTGGACGCAGCGCCGCCGTCGTCAGCTTTGGCGGCTTCCGAATGCGCGGATTCATCGCATGGCTGATGTGGCTATTCGTTCATTTGGTTTTTCTCATGAACATGCGTAACCGTATTTCAGTTTTCTTGCACTGGACGTGGTCCTACTTCACTTGGCAGCGCGGCGCACGAGTCATCCAGTCGTCGCGCAATTCTTGATTGTGTGCGAACCTCCTACTTTCCTTCCCCTGTCCCGGACCACCCTGGCGGCTCACCCACAGTACTAGCAGACTGACTGTTTCGGAAGTTTCCGGTAGCAAAGCCCTTGAAGCCGCTAAATCCACCTTTTGAAAAACGGGTGGCAATTCAGAATATCTCCCTAGATTTGTGAGAAACGGATAAATAGCCGATGATTAATTTCGAACTTAAAAGACTCCTTCGAAGTCTCGACGACTGTGATGTGCGTTATCTTCTAGCCGATGGTTTCGAACACAAGCCGGGTGGCGTCCTCAAACTCAATAAAAATGTTGATTTCTGGCTCAAGCCCTCTTTCGAGAATGCCCGCCGCCTTATCCGTGCCTTGAAAATTTTCGGAACTCCGATGCATGGAATCCAGCCCGAAAAACTCGCTAGCTCCGAGACCCAATTCACTCTTTCTTGTCGTCCTTATCAGCTCGAATTCTACACTCACATTCCTGGTCTTGAGTTCGATCAATCATTTGAACTCCGCGAGGTTTACAGTGAAGCAAACTTGTTCGTAAAGCTCCTTGGCCGAGCAGATCTTGCTTCCGCAAGGGCGAGCCTCAGTCGCCCGCCAGACGATTCGGACCCCGACTTGATTGACTGACTGCGAGAATGGCTGCGCCGGATCGGTGCTACCAGGGCAGGATGCCGTCTTCACCGATAAACGTGCCGCTTGGCGACCCTGCCGGGAGAGTCGCTACCTGAAAAATTACCTTGGCACCTTCGCTGGCGCTGCGCGGCGCATCTTCGCCACCCATGTCCGTTCGGCACCATCCGGGCGAAATCGCATTGATGATTAGTGGCGTCGCAGCAAATTGCTTGGCCAGGCAGACGGTGGCCATGTTCAGTGCAGCCTTGGAGGTCTGATAGGCGAGAAAGCTTTTTTCTGCCAATGGTGCGTCACTTCCCGCACATCTTCCGAAAGACCCAAGTTTGGAGGAAACCATGACCACGCGTGGCTGCAGACCATTGAGCAGGTGACTGGAGAGTGCCCGCGTCAGAGCCACCGCACCGGTGACGTTGGTATGCAAAGCAAGGGATAGTCCATCCACCGGATCACCATCACGTGGGAAAATCCCAGCATTGTTGACCAATACATCGATTTGTATGGCAGCAGCTTCCAACTGCTCGGGGGTGCTTTCAATCTAGCTCAGGGACGTCATATCGAGTTCAAAAATGCTACTTTTTGTGCCCTTGCGGTCGAGAGAGCGGCGAGCATTCTCAAGTGCGGCCAACGAGCGCCCGGCGAAAACGACTCGGTAGCGGTTTTCCAAAAATAGCCGCGCGGCTTCGAGGCCTAGCCCGCGATTGGCTCCGGTAATCAATGCTGTTTTTTCCATGAAGGTGGGGTGATTTTTTCTCTGCCTAAGTTTCGCCAAGAGACTGCCAGCACGAAGGCGGCAAACACGCAGTAATTTTGCGAGCTGAGTGAGATAAGCCGACAGACAGGGCAATCCGTCGCTTTTTACAAAGGTCAACGTCCCGCAGCCAAGGCGTCCATCAGGTAGCGGGAGGGTCGGAAATTCTCGATCAGGATTTCCTCTCGCGTGCCGCGTTTCATGCGCACCTGGCTGATGTTAAAATTGGGAGTCTTGTGCGGGGCGAATAGAATGTCGTCGTGAGTCGAGTTTGCGTGCTTCTTAAACATCGAGGGTAGGATGTCGCCACCGAGATGGTCGTCGCGGCCAGTCGCGAGGTGGCAAGTGCCGAGCACTTTCTCATCTTGGATGTCCGCGCCGGAAACCGGCAGAACTTGGGTGCCGAAGCCGAGTTCGCCAAGGGTGCCGGTCATTGGATCATCCTTGAGGCGGGCATTGTGCGCGGCAATGGTGGCGGGATTCCCTGCAATGAGCGTGGAGCGCACGATGCAACGGTTTTCCACATCCAGCACACCAAGGGTGCCATCCTCGTATTTCATCGGGAACTGGCCGTGCGCATCGCTAGGCACGAAATACACCTCGCCGGCAGGAAGGTTTGCGATGTCCGGCGTTCTGCCGAGGCAAAGGCCGTGTGATTTCTGCGCCTCCTGGCCCGCCAAGCCAAGCCACGCGGTGAGCACCCGGCCATCTTCGAGTGCGAAGTCGATTTCGATCGAATCCGCCCGGGTGAGAGCGAGCCGCAAGCGTTCTGCATCCGCCGAGACCTGGTGATAGTCCACCGCGAGGCCTGAGTTGAGGATCACCTGGTTAAGGCCGTGCAGCGTGGCACCGCGGAAGCCGTATTCCCGGCACTTCGCTGTCAGCGGCGCCGTGGCGGAAAACGTGGAGATGCACAGAATCAGATCGTAATTCGGATAAATATCGCGATCGAGCGACAGATGGTTCCCGGCAGTGTCCCATACGTCATCCTCAAGGTCGAGGTTGGAACCATGGCTGCAGCGGAAGGCGAACATATCGCCGCCGGTCATGCCGAGTGCTTTGAGACCGCCGTCACGCAGACCTTGATGGAAATAGCGGTACGCGTTTTTCTGCACCGGAAAACCCTCGTGCTGTAAAAACTCGAAGTCCTCGATCAGATCCGCCGGTTGGTCGAAGTCCACCAGCACGCAGACCCGGCAGCCTTCTGTGGGAGCGAACACGGTGCCTAGCAGGCGGACGAGGTTGAAGGCCGGAAACTCGCGTTTCTCGGGGTGGAGCAAGATCTTTTCGCGAAGATAAGCGGGTAGGACGGGGGTTGAGGTAGCACTCATTTGAGATCAATATGATGCATCGCTCACTCCAGCCGCAAGAGACGAATCTCAGAAAATGAACCAACTAGCAGCCCGTGATGCACTTGCTGGCGAAGAGATCACCGGGCCGGGATTCTCCCCGGGCATGCCACCAGCCAACGAGGATCATATGCGGCACCGTGAGCGCGCTCAGACCCCAGAAGAGAATACGGATCAGGCCTTCGTCGAAGCTGACGGAGCGTCCGAATGCGAACCAGCCGAGAGCGGCAAGCAGTACTGTAGCCGCCGTGAAGGGAAGGCTCTCCAAAATCAACCAACGACTCGCGCGAGTGGCGGATTTCGGGAAACGGGCGGCCCCGAGTTCCGCGAGATGGCGAACCGAATGGACGAAGCTGAAGTAGAGTAAAAACGCCACCAGCGGGTGAAGCACGGCGAACACGGCGGCGGTCAGCACCAGCTCGGAAGTCGCGATCAGCCAGCCAGGTTTGCGGGCGAGGACCCGCCAAAGCACGGCGGCTCCCAGGCAAGCTCCCCACAACCATCCCGCCCCGAGCATGATCGCAGCGTGAGTGGCGCTCAGCGTTCCGGCGGACGCCGGTCCGACGAGCAGTGCGAAGAGCTCCAGGGTGGTTTGCGGTTGGAAAAACAGCGGTGCGACGGTGCTGAAGCCGCCGCGTGCGCCGACTTCGAGAGCGCGCTGGGGACCACGCAGCTCCCCGGTGTCGCCCAGTCCGAAGTGGATGATGGCAATCACCAAAAAGCCCACCAAGGTCGGCACCGGTGCGCTCAGCCAAGCGCCAATGACTGCGGCGGAGCCCAGGAGATAAACGAGCGTCGAGGAGGCAAGAGCCTGCCAGGATCCGTTTGACGCTCCTTGGACCAGCGTGAGGTCGAGCGCCCCGTGCGGGAGTCCGAACATGACGACAGCGCTGGCAAGAATGATGAGTTGGACCGACAACGAAAGCGCGGGGAGAAACGGCGCGGCGAGCAGCGCAAGCGCAAGGAGCACACCCACCGCGAGGGTGTGGCGGTGCTTGAAGGTTTGTAACCATGAATTCATCGGATGGCGGCGGCGAGAAAGGGCGCGACAGGCAGGGCGCGCATGACGTGCCAAAGGTCTGCCATGCGCGGCTCGGATTCCAGAAAGCGCACCAGCGACCGAGTCGGAACGCGGTCAAAAAGACGCATGAAAAATTCGGGTACCCGCTGCGGATGGCGGGCGATGGCGCGCAGGAAAACACGGTCCATCCATTCAAGGATCGGCGATTCAAACAGGGCGGCGGGATCGGGTCGGCCGTTTTTTTGCCATGCCACAGTCATCCGGTCGCTTGCGCGTTGAATCCGTGAGAAGGCATAGCCGGAAGAAGCGCGCACGGCCCCGGCGGGCGTGCCCCACAGGAGGGTGCGGGAGGAATTTTCCGACGTCGTCCGAAGTTTTAATCCCATCGGCAAATCCCCTTGTTCGCGATGGCGGATCTGCCACTCGACCGGAGCGAGCTTCTGCCGGGCGTATTCCAGGATGAATTCGTCGTCGAGGCGGGGTGTCAGGCCGGCCGACACCAGCCACGTGTCCTCCACCAAAGCGGTGTTAGAATCGAGTGGGAGGACGTAAAAAAAGCGGATGCCATTTTCATCAGCGGAAACGAAATCCATCAGGGTGACGGCGGTCGAATCGAGATTCGCCACGCTCGAATGCAGCTCGAGCCCGCGGAAAATCTGTCGCCAAGGCGCGCCGCTGTCCTGCAGCGGACGACTGTCGAACACCCAGCCGGCGCGGAGCGTGCGGCCATCGGAAAGTCGCAAGGCGGCATGGTCGGAATGGTCATGGATGGCCGCCACGGAGCAATCGTAGAGAAAATCCACGTGGGGTGAGCCCGCTAGTTTCTCCAAAGCAATTTGGAAAAACCGGTCGGAGGGAATGCACGCATACGGATGCGGCGAGTCATGGGTGGCGGCAACCCGGTTTCCGTCGCAGACCACCCAATCCTGCCAGCGGTGGCTGACGGCGGCGGAAAACGGATGATCGTGAAGTTGCCAATGGCACCAGGTGCGGTCGCGCGGGGGATTGGATCGGGGATCGATCAGCACCATGCGCGGCGGATCGGGCAAAGCTGCGAGGCGCACGGCAAGACTGAGACCGGCGAGGCCGGCACCGGCGAAGGCGACGTCGTACATTTCACCCTTCATGAACAAGTGCCGACGAGACCGTCGAGGTGCTGGTGAAGGGCGGGGTCATGCCGTGGCGCGCTATGCCTCCACGGAGGGCGCAAAAGATAGGACTGCGCGATGAGGAACGCTTTTCGCCGGAACGGGACGATGATCCGGTTGGCAGCACGATGCGGCCCCCTGCGTGTGAGTTCGACGCCAATTTCGCGATACACCTTGCCAGCGATGAGGATGCCACGCCGACACTCGGGCGGCAGATAGGCAAGCCCTGCAAAACCGCTGGCGTAATAGGATTCAGCCAGCGACAGGCAACTCAGCGCCGCGTGATGAGTCTCCTCGGGGTGGCCACAGATCGAGTCCGGCGGCAGATCAAGCCATGTGGCGGGAATGTAACGGCGCTGGAGGCCTGCATCCTCGCGAGTGTCGCGAGCGATGTTGGTCAACTGAAGGGCGATGCCGAGGTCTACTGCATGGCGGGCCGCTACCGGATCGCTTGCGCCAAGAACGCGCGCCATCATCAGCCCGACCGTGCCGGCCACGCCGTGACAGTAGCGCAACAAGGCGCGCTCGTCCGGAATCTGGGTGGGTCCGGTGTCGTCGCGCAAGGCGCGGGCGAGGGTGATGGCGGGCACCGCATCGACCGCACCGAGTGAGAAATACAGCGCGGCGAGTGGATGGGAATGGTCGTGGTTTTCCAACGCAGCGGCGACGGCTTCGATTTGGGCCGCGTCGCCCGTTTCATCGGCGAGGTCGTCGAGTTCTCTGCAAAAAGCATACAACCTCGTGGCGGCGTCGCGCCGTGTGGCTGGCAGGAATTTGCCGGCGAGGTAGAAACTCCTGCCAGCACGGGCGAGAAGTGCTTCGGGATTTTCCATAAGGGATGGAATCACCTCACGCCCCGCGGCGCACTAAATTTTCCACCACCTTGGCGGAACTGAGCACGCCTGGCATCCCGGCTCCGGGATGCGTGCCCGCACCGACGAAGTAAAGACCGGGGAGATCTTCGGATTCGTTGTGGAAACGAAACCACGCCGACTGCGTGAGGACCGGCGCGATCGAAAACCCGGTGCCGTGGGTGGTCAGCATCGCATCGCGGAAATAGTGGGGCGTGATGTGGAGTTGGGAAACCAGGTGTTTGTCGAGATCGGGCAGGAGGTTTTTTTGCAGATAGGCGAGAATCCGTTGCGCGTATTCCGGCCCTTTTTGATCCCAGTCGATGTCGTGTTGCAGGTTCGGCACGGGGGAGAGGACGTAAAAGGTGTCCTTGCCGTCAGGGGCCATCGCCGGATCGGTGGCGGTTGGACGGTGGAGGTAGAGGCTGAAATCATTCGCCAGGATGCCACGTTTGAAAATATCATCCAGCAGTCCCCGGTAGCGTGGTCCGAACAAAATGGTGTGGTGGGCGACGTCCTCATAGCGGCGGTCGGTCGCGAAATAGAGCACGAAGAGACCCATGGAATACTTGCGGGACGCGAGTTTCTCGTCGGTCCAGACGCGGCGTTGAGCGGCGGGCACCAAGTGCCGGTAAATCGATGGCGGATCGCCATTGGCCACGACTCGATCCGCGTCGATGCGCTCGCCACCGGCCAAGCGCACACCGGCGGCGCGGCCATTTTGAATCAGGATCTCCTCGACCTTGGCGTTGGCGCGAAATTTCACCCCGTGGCGGCGACCAAGGGCGACGAGGGACTCGACCATCGCCCCGGTTCCACCACGCGGGAACCAGACGCCCCACTCGCGTTCGAGGTAGTGGATAAGCGAGTAGAGGCAGGAGGTGTCGAACGGATTGCCGCCGACCAGCAGCGGTTGGATGCTGAAAAACATCCGCAGCGACGGATCCTTCAAGTGGCGGCAGACGAGATCGTAAACCGAGCGGTCTCCGCGCAGCCGCACGAGGTCCGGCAGGATGCGGATCATGTCCGTGAGCGAACTGAACGGCTCGGCGGCAAGTTTTGTGAAACCGATGTCGAACAACTCGCGGGATTTCTTGAGCAGCTTGAGGTAGCCGTCCTGATCCGCCGCGTTGAACCTGGCAATTTCCAGCAGCGTCTCCTCCACCGAGCCGCCGTAGTCGAAGGACCGTCCCTCCGGATCGATCATGCGATACCACGGTTTGACGGGCAGGAAATCGATGTGTTTGGCGCGATCTTCGCCGAACAAGGCGAACAACTCGTCGATCATGAACGGCGCGGTCAGCACGGTCGGCCCAGCATCGTAGAAAAACCCCTCGTGGTGGAAAACCCGCGCGCGGCCGCCGAAATCGGGCTGGTGCTCGACGAGCGTGACATCATGCCAGAGGGCGCGAAGCCGCAGAGCTGCAGCGAGACCGCCAAAGCCGGAGCCGATCACGACGGAGTGATGCTGTTCGGGACGTGGAATCATACCGCAGAGTGCGAAACCGCCGCGCCGTTCACTCGCTGGAGCACGGCGGGCTGCGCAAAGCCGGTCGCCAGCTCGGAAAGATGGGTGGCGAACGGAATTGGAAGGGCGGCGGAGGCGCTGACTAGGTCGCCGCAGAGCTGTTGCAAATGCTCTTGGGCGACGGCTACCGAACCCGAGGCAAACAGGCGGTCCAGCCATTCGTCGAGCCAGGCATCCTCGGCGCGGGCGGAGCGGTCACGCTGGAAGGCGAGAAACGGCGCACAATCAGCCGGTTTCAGCGCAAGGTGGAAGATCATGATACTGTTGGCCTTTCCCTCGCGGAGGTCGAGCCCGGCGCGGGCGCGGCCTTTCAAACCGAGGGCATCTGCCAAATCATCCTGGATCTGATAGGCAGACCCTAGCTGCGCGAATGCCGTCCCGATCTTTGGGAGCAGCTCGCCAGGCAGGTGCGCCAGGATCGCTGCAGCCTGCGCGGGCAAGGAGAAGAGGGCACCTGTCTTTTTTCCCGCCATTGCGATATAGTCAGCGAGGGTCGGAATCTCTGCATGAAAATCACCTTCGGCGGACTGGCCTGCCGTGGCATCTCGCAACGCTGCGGCGAACAGCGGGCTGACCCCCGGGAGACGCCCCGCGAGAGTGAACGACTGGGCAATCAGATAGGTCCCCAGATTGATCGCTTGAGTCCGCCCGAACTTCCGCCACACGGTGGGACGGTCGCGTCTCATCACGTCGTTGTCCTGCACATCGTCCAGGACCAATGAAGCGCTGTGAAGCAGTTCGACCGAAGCGGCCAGGATGACTGCCTGCTCGCGCGGCAGGCGCAGGCCGCGCGCGAGATTCAAACAAAGACGAACACGGATGCGCTTCCCCGGTCGTTCCAAGAGATAGATCACGGCTTCGCCCAGAGTACCCGTGGCTTCCGCCGTTTGAGCGAGGAGCAACTCAACCTTCCCAAGCCCGTCCTCGGAGCCACCATCACTGTCGCGGTAGGTTAAAGGCACGGCTGGCAAAAATTTGGAAAGACAGTCTTTTTCACACAATGGGGTTGCCGGGGCCGCTGCGGCCCCGGCAGATTGATGAACGATCTCGAAACTCAGTGAGCAGTATGTGCGTAGGCTGGGTCTTCAACCGCGGACTTGGCGGTTGCAATGAAGTAAACATACAGACCCAGCCCGCACTTCGCGATGATGTCAGCCAGGCTGTATCCCACCTGAAGACCGGCGTTTACCGAACCTTCGCCGCCGAAGCCGATCATTGGCAAGATGAAGGCGACCGGGTAGAATGACCAACTCACGAGAATCAACATCCGTGCCGCGCTGATCAGACCGCGGGCCGTCTCAGGCTGCCTGCTGAGCGAATTGGAAAGTTCAATCCACAAGACATAGAGGATATAGATGAACGGGACCATGCTCAGGGCCCACCAGAGCCAGCGAGTCCCGGCAACCGCCGAAATTTCGCCGGGGTATCCAAGGCCGATCATCAGAATGGCGGCAATAACCAGACGGATCAACAACGAGTGCGTCACATTTTTGGGAAGCGAGAGGACGGCAACCAGTTCGACAAGGAGAAGTGGAACGGTGAGGAGCCAGTCCACGTAACGATAGGCATCATTGAACGGTTGGCCGGAAGCGCCGTAGCCGCCATCGCTTGGTGCGAACGCTCCGTTCCAACTTATGAAAATCCGAATGTAATGATAACAGGCGATGGCCGTAACAAGGCCAGATACAATGAGTGCCGGCCGGTATTTTGGCAGCACCGACCCTCGGGATAAGAAGAAAAACAAAGTCGACGCACCCATGGCGGCGACCGTTAAACTTAACATGTTGTAAACGAGGCTATACTGACCCGCACTCAGGGTTTGTAGTGTTTCCATGGTATTTTATTTATTGTTCGATTCGTGTCAGGCGGCTAGATTTTCGCTGTGGCTTAAAAAATTTCTGTTTGAACAAATGTCTGATGGTGACATTCATTCCTGATGGCTGATTTTGATCCGGATTCCCATGCGCAGCTGATTGGCAACGTTCTCAAGGCAATGGGGGCACTGGCTTTTGCGATCGCTCTGGCCGGCCTCATCCCGCATGCGATTTTCCCGCTGCCGCCCCACTTTTTCGGCAACGGCGGTGTCGCCGCCATCGGAGTACTGCTTCTGGTTTCCGGCTTTCTGATGAAAAAATAAAACGCCTTTCGACTTGGAAAGGAGTCGGCAGCGGTTTTGGAACTCTTGAGCACGGGGCCCAAGAATATACCCAAAGAGCCGTTTGGCGCGGAGTCAGCGGAGTTTGACGCTTCAAACATCTTTCCCAGTGTTTGCCATATTTCCCGCCATGCAAGGATGAATTTCAGGAGAACCGGAAAGGGTTACCCCCGGACGGTTCCATGACCGGCAAAATGGCGTGGCCGCTGAAATCGAGTGCTGGCGGCCGGCTGTCGGGCATTCTCACTTGCCGCGCGGCGGCAATTAAAGTCATGGCGGGCGACCTGAGAGACGGCATGACGCCCAAAACCGCCAGCGGCGGCGAAATCACCATCAAATTGACCGAAGAGAAATTGGTGATCCATGACGCCGTGGTCGTCATCACTGGCGTGGAAACCAGCAATGGCGTGATTCACGTCATCAACAAGGTGATACTTCCCGCGCAACCCCGATATTTGCAAAAAGACAAGGGTCCTGCTGCAGGTGGTCGCAGGGCTCTTGTTTTTGAAGTGGGCAGCCCATGGAAATTCAATCTCGACAAAGATTTTCCATTCAACAACAGTCCGGCTGATTTTAAAGCCATGTTTCATAAGATCGACTACCCCTTTCTCATCGGCGCGTTTGTGAGCTTCGTCACGAGCGTCTTACTTTGGTTCCTTGTAAGTCATGACTACGGTCTCTTCGTGGGCATCTGGGTGCCCAGTATCCTAAGCCTCTGGGTGGGAGTGAGAGTCGTCATTCTTTCGGCTGGCATCCAAACTCGGAAACGTTCCTGAAATATGTCCATCGTCTTTGCCGTTTTCGCAATTGGAGTTGCCGTTACCCTTGTGGTTGCCAAGGGAATAATGCAGGCAAATGAATTCGCCAAAAGCGAATTGGAAAAACTGGATCGATTCGATCAAGATAAAAAAGGGGATTAGCCGTTCGCTCACACCCCTGGCTTCGCATCGGAGCAAGTGGCCTCACGGTAGTGTGCTGGTGGGTGTTGGCCCCAAAATGGGTTGTAGTTTACCTCTCGGGTGTTGAACGAAATCCTAGTCGGTCACGAAAATGCGGAATAGAGGAGTGTCATTGTGGTCCCTCAACTTAACCACTTTCTGCCGCCGCTCCTTCATCACATTCCTGTGATGGCACCTTTTCTGTCGACGTCGATTCGCTCCGCCGCTGGTATCAGCGGCATGGCGGGCATCCGCATCATTTGGCCCGTCAGAGCGACGACGAAACCCGCGCCCGCTGCGATTTCAAAGTCCCTCACGGTGAGGGTGAAATCCCGCGGTCTACCCCGCCTGCTGGGATCATCGGAAAGAGAATTCTGCGTTTTGGCTATGCACAATGGCAGCGCGCCATAGCCGGCCTTCACCAGCGACGCCAGTTTCTCCTTAGCCTCCGGCGTCAACACCACCGCAGCCGCGCCATAGATGCCGATGGCGATGGCTCTGATCTTCTCCGGCAAAGATTGATGCAACTCGTAGAGTGCTGGTAGGGGCGGTGATTCGGTAAGACACGAAGCTAACACTTTTTCCGCCAACTCAATGGTGCCAGCTCCGCCGTCACCGAAGACGTCGGCAGTTGCTGAAGACACGCCGCGTGAGGCGCAGTAGGCGTGGATCACCATCATTTCGTCTACCGTATCGTTGGTGAAACGATTCACGGCCACGATCACTGGCCGGGCAAACTTCTGGGCGGCATCCAGATGCGCCGCGAGGTTTTCCAGACCGCGCTCGACAGCGGCGACGTCGGTCTGGCCGAGTTGATCCAGCGCCACGCCGCCGTGCATTTTCAGCGCCCGCACGGTGGCCACGATGACGATGGCCGCCGGAGCGAGGCCGGACTGGCGGCACTTGATGTGGAGGAACTTCTCTCCGCCCAAATCAAAGGCGAAACCGCTCTCGGTCACCGCAAAGTCGGCATGAGCCAGTGCCATGCGAGTGGCGAGTATGCTGTTGCAACCATGGGCGATGTTGGTAAATGGTCCACCGTGGATGAAAGCAGGCACCCCTTCGAGGGATTGAACCAGGTTCGGGTGCAACGCGTCCTACAGCAGCGCCATCATGGCTCCGATGCAGCGAAACTCCGAGGCCAGCACTGCGTTACCTTCCCTGTCAAAACCCACCACCATCCGGCTGAGCCGGGCGCGGAGATCGCTCATGGATTCAGCCAGACAGAGCACGGCCATGACCTCCGAGGCGGCGGTTATATCAAAGCCTGTGTTGTAATAGTTCCTGCTCTTGTCACGAATGATTTTGAGGGAGCGCAGGCCACGGTCGTTGCAATCCAGCACGCGCTTGCAAAGCACGTGGCCGGGATCCAAGCGGCAGGTGCGGTGATAAATGCCGTTGTCCACCACCGAGGCCAGCAAGTTGTGCGCACTGGTGACAGCGTGGAAATCACCCGTGAAGTGCAGATTGATCGAATACGCTGGCGTGACGCTGCTCTTCCCGCCGCCCGCGGCACCGCCTTTGCAACCAAACACCGAACCCATAGAAGGCTGGCGGAGGGCCAAAGCCACACTTTGGCCGATCTTCTTCAGTCACTGGGCAAGGCCTATCGAGACCGTGGTTTTTCCCTCACCGGCCGGGGTGGGCGTGATGGCTGAGACGAGGATGAGCTTTCCCTGATGAGTCCCCTGGGCGATTGCGCGGGTATGGATTTTCGCCTTATCGGAGCCATAGTTCTGGATGTGGGCGGGCGTGATGCCTAGCGATGATGCAACTTCGGAGATTGGAACCAAGTGTAACACCAAGCCAGTTTCGTCAGTGGGGCGGCCTTGCAAAGCTGAAAATTTTTGAGGTTGTTTGATGAAATGCAAGAAGCGAAAGGTCCCTTGTTGACCGGTAGGAAAACAAAAATTAAAAATTTGTGGAATTTGCAATTCCCAGTGAGATCCACTGTCTTGTGAATGATGTGAAATTTGATCGCTTGATCAGGGGAGTGGCAGATTCTCCAGCCTTGATTGCCTACTTGGAGGCAAACTTTGCGGATGCCCATCTTCGAGACTTTCTGCTGAGTGAAGCCGAGGAAAGTCCCTATCCTCTTCGTCAATGGCTGGAGGCTCTCCGCCTGTTTGATCAGTGGCTGGACACTCGCAGGCTGTCTCTACCCATTGAGAATCAAATCGCCTATGTCGCCTGTTCAAGCGAAGGCGGATCAGCCTATGCCGCACTGACCCAACTTCCCGTGCAAGTGGAAGAAATGCTCGAAATGTTCGGCTGCGATGAAGCAGCCCCAAAACCACCCCCAATTTTACCGCCCTCAGCCTCCTCATAACAACTCTTTCGCTCCCGCTGCAACGTCGTGCAATTTAAGCGGTACCGAAAATTCGACACAAAATGAATTGAAGAAAGCTCCTTACTGTCCACCACCCGAAGGACGCTTATGCGACCATCTTGGGGATTCTGCGGATTTTCACCGGAACCGGGTATTGCTTTCTTTCGTTTAACGGATCAACCCAATAGCATTGCTAATTTCTGTCTTCTTCGTTCTTCAGGGCATCCCAATTCTGGCAAGCACCATGCGCCTCGGCGACCTGCGCCTGCTAGTCAGGCAGGACTTTCGTTACATCGCAGGTTTGCTGACAAATGTGTATGCCGTGGCGGTTTACCCGGTCTTGGGAATCTGGGCCGGAGATGGATTGATGGCCGGTCCTATGTTCGGCGTGGCTTCACGCCCGATAATGATTTTCACTCTCGGTGATACTGATGGTTGCCCGTGAACGTTGCCAAGCTTTACGTCCATGAACTGCCTTTGTGGGTGAGAATGCGAAAATTGATCAGCAGTTTGATGGCTTGGCAAATCCAGCGTCGTTTGGTTCCCCCTGATACGCGGTTGATCCTCGTGAAAACCATTGATAACTATCGCGACTTTCATGCTAGTGTCACCTAAAATGGAATCCACACCCCTGCGGTTACTATGGAGATTCAAAAAGGGAGTCCGTTGCTCGACACGGCAGATCGAAACCTACCGGCAGCGCATCAGTGGTCCATTGCTAGACCGGTTCGACATCCACTGCGAGGTGCCGCTGGTGGATTTTCGAGAGCTTTCTTCGAACACGAACACTGGCGAATCCTCGGAAACGATCCGCCAGCGGGTAGTTGTCGCGCGCGGCATCCAACTTGAGCGTTTCAAGAAATCCTCCAACTCGACGAACTCGTCCATGGGCTCGCGCCAAGTCCGCCAGCATTGCCAGCTCAGCGCCGAAGGCAACGGCTACCTCGAGCACGCGATGAAGGAAATGAACTTCTCCGCCCGCGCCCACGACCGGATTTTGAAAGTCGCCCGGACACTTGCAGACTTGGCAGATTCGCCGGATATCCGCCTTAACGATATTCTTGAAGCCATCCAGTTCCGCTCGCTGGACCGGTAGCTCTTCAGTTGACCCACCACGAAAGTCATCACTTCCACTTTGGAAAATCGTGGAATCCGCCGCATCGATGGTGAGAAGACTGAAATCTGGGTTTTCTGGTATTGGACACCGTCCAGATCCTCACCCAACAGCCGGATCGAAAAAGACCGGTCGGAACTATGAAAAGGTTCTGAAAAACGGCTTTCCGATGAAGGGAGTCAGTCGGTGGAGGATTGGAGCCACCGGCTCGTAATTCTCGTCGGGTCTCAATCATCTATTTTGCCGAGGGGAGGACGGTGAGCGTGCATGGATTGGAGATGGATGCATTGCCCTCCTGATCATAGGCGATCGCCAGAAAGCTATGGACCCCCACAGCGAGTGGGGGGGAGGTAAACAATAGGGGAGCGCCCGACTCTTGCTCTCCGATTTTTTGAGAATAATCATAAAACTCAACTCGTTTGAAACTTTGCGGACTCGCTCCACCTTCGAATGTGACTTGATAGGATTCTTCTTCACCTTCAGAGACTACCGATCGGTTTTTGTTTGAGCCTGACAGGCTTAATTTTCTGGAGCTTGTTCCAATGGCAGAAAAGGTATAGGCCATGTTTTGATTGGGAAGCCAGTGCGCTTTCCTTTTGTCTTTCCCTGCGGGGTAGTTAGAATAGGCATAAATTTTCATCATGGCACCCGCGCGGGTCTCTGGGTCGGCGAGCCAGCCTGCTGATTCATTCAATGGCACAAGCGGGACTGCTCCTGCCGGGTTTCTCAATTTTTCAATCTGCCATAAATAAGGGATGGAGAGGTCATTGTAGACATCGCCCGTGATGTGTTTGGCTCCTTCCTCGACCAAAAATCCCAGAAGCGCACCCAACGAACGGTTTTTGGCAAAGAGCTGATCCTGATTCGCCATCATTTCATCCACTTCTTGTGTCCCGCGTGCATTGAGCCCGGGAATGCCCCAAGCGGCATCGGGTAGAATTTCTTTGGAGGAGGATCCTTTGTTGATGGTGTAAGTGACAATTCGCTCGGGCATGGTGCGGGCATGAAACCAGGCGGTGCCGCCTCCAGCCGAAAATCCGTAGGCGACGATGGGCGCTGTTTTCATCGCCGAGAGGCCGGGACGGGCGCTGAATGTCTCAATCGCCTTGAGGACATCGCCATTGTAGATTTTATCACCATGATTCCATACCATGAGCACATAATTATAGAGGCGAGCTTGGGCCTGCCAGGTAGAAGATTCGGCATACTTGAGCGTTGTCGAACGCATTCCCGGCCCATTGATGATGATTCCTCGCGCGGCAGTGAGGCATTTCGGAACAAAAAGATGAAACTCGCGACCGTTCAGTTTCATCGTGAGGATTTCACCGTCTTTGGTGGATTTGGTATCTCCGATTTCGGGCGTGCTTTCCTCAGTTGAATCAACCTGAGTTTCCGCTGGTTTTTGGGCGCGCAACGGACTGATCGACGTGGCGAACAATAGAAACAACAACGTTTTTTTCATGGGCTTCCAATCCATCATGAAGTCAGGGAGCGAACCTCTTCCGCTGATAGTTTTTTGCCGGCGTTTTTCAGCAAGGTGGTCAGGTATTTTCCGGAATGGCTGAGGGTGCCATCCGGGCGGAGGAACCAGAATCCATTCATTTCGCTTTGTTGGCGGGGGCGGCGGTCGGGCTTGGTTTTCGCGTCGATCGGTTCGTTGCAGTAGAGTTCCCAATGGACGACCCATGGGATGTTCATTGCCAGGAATACCCCCATCGTTCGATCCCAGAACTCCACCACTTCCGTCTCGGTCAGTCCGGTCTCGGGGCGGCCGACTTCTCCGATGAAAACGGCGTCGTCGCCGAATGTCGGGCTGGGGCGCATGCTTTGGCGAATCAATTCGATGCCCTGCCAGGTGGCGACCGGGTCTTTCAAACCGTCATAACAGGACCAGGAAACCAGATCGAGCGTGACGTGCGGCAGCACATGGGTGGTGAGCGTGGGAATTCCCTTGGTGCCGTCCCAGACGCGGTTGACCTCGGCGGCATGATAGACCTTGCAGCGGGAGGGGGCTGCCTCTTTGCGGGCGCGGTCCACACCACGCTGACGTGCGGTGAGGAAGCGGATGAAGGCATCACAACGGCGTTTGACTTCCTCGGGAGGAACCTTGCCCCAGGTGCCGCCTTCTTCCCGGCGCAACATCCAGTCGCCCTCCCAGTTCTGGAGAATGAAGGTGATGTCACGGTCGGCGTAAGTCTTGAAAAGATGGGCCGCGACTTCATGAAATTGATCCTCTTCATCGGCGAAGTTATTTTCACCGGCGAAGAAGGACTTCTTATCGCCGACAAGGGGAAACGCCTCGAGAAAGACCGTGGTGAAAGGCTGGGAAAGCGCCTCGACATAATTGGGATGCCGCAAAACGTCCACCAGCCTTCCGGTCTTGAGTGCTTTCGCCCAACTCTCGTCGGTATTATAGCCATAGCCCGGCAGGCCCTCTTCGTGCAGCCAGAACTTGGCGACATTTGATCCAAGGCGGTTGATCGCCTCCGCCCCTTCGATAAGGAAAGGCTTGTCGGTTAGGTGATAATGGCCGTCATAATGGGTGATGCCGAGTTTGTCCTTGAGGTCGGCGGGGATGGTGCCACCGAGCAGTGGACGGGCCGCTTTGACCCGGGCTTCGATTTTAGCGGGGTCGGTGAGGGCGGGCGCTGTCGCTGCGCCAGAGCGTATCGGCTGAAGCGCCGCGCATACTGCGGCGGCGGCGCTTGTCTTGAGGAAGTTTCGGCGATGGATCGATTGCATGAGGGTGGCGCTGTGGGTGTGATACGATTTCAAATCCATTAAACCAAGACCGGTTCTTGGGGAGTTAGGGTGAATTGCATGACGTATTCGACCAGCGCCGGGAAGTTTGCCGTGGCGACGCCGATGGTTTCATCCGCTGCTCCGTAGTAAACGTAGAGCACGTCATCCACCACCACGTTGGCCGTCGGGAAAACGACGCCGTGTGGATAAAGACCTCGTTTTTCGAAATCCTCCTCGGGTTCCATGATCGGCTCGGGCGTGCGGGCGATCACTTGGGTCGGATCTTCAAGATCAAGCATCAGCACGCCCACCCGATAGACGCCCTTGGAATCCACCGCATGATAGATGACGAACCAGCCGTGGTCGGTCTTGAGCGGTGGAGTGGAGCCACCAATTTTGCCCTCCCAGGCGAATTCGCCTTTGGCGAGCAATGTGCTCTCCGACCAAGTGAGCAGGTCGTCCGAGTAACACAGCCACATCGCAGGATACTTGGTGCCGTATTCCGGCCCGGTCCATTGCATCGGGCGGTGCAGCATGACGTATTTGCCATCGATTTTCTCAGGGAAAATAATCACGTCCCGGTCATCCACATCCGAGCGGGTGATCCTGCCGAGGCGGCGGAAAGTGCGCAGGTCATCGGAGACTAACAGCCCGGACTGGGTCATGTTCTGGCCGAAGAGTTGCGGCAGGGTTGGGTCTTTCGGGTTGTAGGCGCTGTTGTCCGCTGCCAGCCAATACTGGCCCGGCTTGTAGGCGCGGTAGGCGTAGGTGATGTAAAAATGGCCGTCGAGTTTCACGATCCGCGGATCTTCGATGCAGCCCGCGTCCGGCCCGTCCGCGCTTGGCGAAAGGATGGGTTGATCGCTCTGGCGCTCGAAGTGGATTCCGTCGGTGCTGGTGGCGAGGCCGAAGTGGATCACGTGATCCTTGTCGTCGCCCGCCGCACGATAGAGCATATGGAAGAGGCCGTTGTCGTAAATCACGCCCGGATTGCAAACCACGAGATTTTCCCAAGAGTTGCTTGGATGAGGGCGGAGAATCGGGTTGTCGGTGTGTCGTTGGAGTTTCATAAACTTGGTGGGTGAAAATGTGAGTCAGTTAGCGCCAGATATAGACGAAGACAGCCATGAAGAGCAGCAGCAGGATGGAAAGGACTCGGAAATTCTTGAACCACGGCATGCCTTCCAGTTCGCGGGTTTCCTCGCGATAGAACGAGGGATTCCAGACAAAGCGTGCGATGACTTCCGCGCTCGGGGCCTTGGTCGCCAAACTGACGGGAATGATGATCGCCAACGCGACCAGGAACAGCATCGGTGCGACGTAGAGGAAATTCCAGTCGGCAAGGGGTGTGTGCTTGATGCCTAGCAGCAGGCTGACGCTGATGACGAATCCGGAAACCAGCCCCACGAAGGCGCCGGTGGCAGTCGCGCGTTTCCAAAACAGACCGCACATGAAAACCGCGATCACCGGTGGTGTCAGGTAGGCGAGGAACTGTTGGAAGTATTTCACCATCGAGTCGAACTTCGCGATCTGCGGTGCCCACAGTGCGGCGACGGCGACGATGATGATTCCGGCGACGCTGCCCGCGAACACCTGCTGGCGGCTGGTGATGCCGGGCCGCAGCTTGGTGATGATGTCCATCGTCACCAGCGTCTGGGCCGAGTTGAGGATCGAGGTGAGCACCGAGGTCATCGCCGCGATGAAGCCGATGAGCACCAGTCCCTTCAGCCCGGAAGGCAACAACTCGAACACCATCTTCGGATAGATCTGGTCGCCTTTTTCAAGCCCGGGAAACAGGACCCGCCCGGCCACGCCCGGCAGCACCATCAGGAAGAAGATGACGAAGTTGAGCGCACCGGCCAGCAGGTTGCCCCAGCGGCCGTTGTTCATGTCACGGGCGCTCAGCGTGCGCTGGACCATTGCCTGGCTCAGGCCCCAATAATAGAAACCTAACAGCGGCAGGCTGATGAACAGCGTCGGCCATGGCACCGAAGGATCATTCAGCGGCCGGATCAAACTGAGGTGGCCTTCCGGCAGACCTTGCATCACGGCGTCCCAGCCACCGGCCTTTGAAAACGCGGTGAAGGTGAGAACCAGCGAGCCTGCCATCAAGACAAAGGCCTGGATCAATTCCACCCGCATCACCGCCGAGAGTCCGCCGATGAGCGTGTAGGAGGCACCCAGGATGGCAAGGCCCCAGATAATGGTCGGGATGCTCAATTGCGGAAACACCATGTGCAGCATCAGCGCTCCTGCATAGAGAGTCACCGCCAGGTCCGCGAACACATAGCCGACGACCGTCAGCACCGAGAGATAGGTGCGGGAGCGTACATCGTAGCGGCCTTCGAGGAATTCCGGCAGGGTGTAGATCTTGTTCCGCAAATAGAAGGGTAGGAAGAACACCAGGAAGAAGACGACCGGGATGATGGCGGCGAAGAGGCCGTAGTTGAAAACCGAGATGCCCGTCGAGTAGGCGTCCCCCGCCCAGCCCACCAGCGCGGAACTCGAAACCACCGTGGCGAACATCGAAAGCCCCACCACGAACCACGGCATGTCACGGCCGCCGAGGAAATAGCCCTCCGCACTTTTTCTCGAAGAATTCCACAGCCCCCAGATGACGATTCCGACGAGGTAAACGACCATCACAACGAGGTCCGTCGTGCTTAAATTGATG
>JANPKJ010000133.1:0-45735 GCA_031425955.1 Akkermansiaceae bacterium
GCCTTCCGGAAACGTGGGGAGCTCGGTCGCGCCGTAGGCCTTCAATCTTCCCGTATGGATGTCGTTTATTGTTTCGAGGTCCTTGTAGCCCCAGCCCATCAGCAGGGCGTGAGTGGTTCCGTTGGCATCGGCGAAAGCATGGATTCCGGAAATCAGCCCGAAATCGGCGGAGGACCAGTAGGTGATCGTCTGTCTTTTCCCTTCGGGCCAGCAGCGGACGAGGGTGCGCGGCGGGGAGTCCTTGGAACGGAAAACCGTTGCGCTGATAAACGCCATCTTTGTCCGAGGATGGCTTGTTCGGTAGGCAGCGACCCTTTCGCGAAAGGCAGCCTCGGCTTCCTGCGTGAGAGGTTCAGGTGGAGGAGGCGGCGGCGGGAGGGCGATGGGATTGATTTTCCGAACCGTGATGGTGCGGCCGCCTTGCTGGATGGATTTGCTTTCCAGCACGTCCTTTGAAGGGACGATGAATTTAGGTTTTGGTGGCTCGGGTGGAGGCGGGGTGCCGTCCGGGATTGTTCCGAGAATGCGGGCGGCAGTGGGAGCTACTGACGTTTCCTCAGATAAAGAATTTTTTGCGTCCTGAGAGAGAGCGGGTTGGTAGCTGGTCATCAGGACCAGAAATAAGAGCGGCAGTGGTTTCATATGGAAGGTTCTATGGAGTCCTTCCTGGTGGACGGGGAGTTAGAAGAGCCGCACAGAGTCGGCTGCAACGGCCTTTAGCTTTCCCCGTGAGGTCGGCCTGGACATGCGCCGCCGCCCCCCCGGCCTTTCGGTCGGTTTGGCGGCATCGTTGCGGTCGATGCCGACCGCTCTGTGAGGAAACTTCTAAATTCCCATCCGCCGAAACGGACACCCACAGTCAATTCATGCCGATCCCCAGCGCCAAGGACCAAATGTGGAAATCGATGGAAATAAGGCAACAAAAACGACCGGCTCCCATCAAGGGGCCTGGCGTGTGGAATCTTCCGGAGAATCAGCCCTGAGGCGGATCCACCGGGATAACGGGCTCTTCCGGCTCGCCGGGGCGGAGGGCATAAAACACGCCCCACTCACGGGCACGGCGGCGGAGGGTGGATGTTTCCAGCTGCCGGAGGGCGAATTCCACCTCGTCCCAAACATCACGGATGAGCTGGTCCGCCTCGGGACGGAGCTGATTCACGTCGGATTGTTCGCTTTCGAGGCTGTCTTTGGCGGCAGTTTGGAGGGTGAGTTCGGTGTTGTAAGCGGTCAAAGCGGTTCCAACTTCACCAGCCGAAGGCATGGCCATGGCTGGCTCGGTGAAATTGGTGACGCGGCGAGGATCGCCTTTGATGATGCGGTCCGCCCAGAGCAGAAGATCCGCTTCAGCGGCAAGAGCGGGGACGGTCTCCTCATTGACGCTCAGGTCGTAGACTGCTCGGCCAGATGGTGAGAAGACCCCACGGGCGACTCCGAACTGATACACTTGGATGAAATGGCTGACTGTCGTGCGCAGTTTCTCACCGGTGAGATTCAGCGCAGTGGTTACGGAGGTTTGCTTTCCGAGCGCGTCGGCTCGTTCGATGACCTCTTTTTCCCAAGTGGGGACAAAAGAAACGAGGCGGGCGGCGGTGTCCGCGCTGATGAGGCGGGCGGTTCCAGTGACGGCGGAGGATTTTTTCAATCCCGAGACGAGGGCTTGGCTGCGGGTGGCATCAGTGGCGGGTAGTTGGCGGAATGGCATGGTGTTGATGTGGTTGTCAGGCATGAGATGGCGAATTGCCTCTCCAGCAATCCTTCTTCCATCGCTGACATACTGATAGCTGTTTCTGGGAGACGTCAAACCTTTGTACCAAAAGGGCTGCGGAATTTTTCGATGACGATTATTTCTGACCAAATCGGAACAAATCGATGCGGAAAAACCTTCCAACGACGGTTTTGGCCCCTTTTGATACAAAGGAGGCCCGCTCGGATGTTTTGGATGGGTCTTTGCATGCAAAGGGATGCCCCGGTTTTGTCGGCGAAGGGTCTTTGCACGCAAGGAGTAGTCGCTGACATCCGTTGAGATGCCAACCGCACCAAGCGCACGGACTTTGGCCACCACGAACCGCGAATTGCGGATTTTGCGGGGGATTTCCACGCGAAAAAAACCGAAAACTCGCCGCTTTACAAGGTTCCGGACGCCACCCATAGTCCCGCGCCCATGACTTTTGCTGCGATTAACTGGCTCTCTATTAGCATCGATCTCCTGCTCGTGATCTTCGTGATCGTCTGCTTATTGATGATTTTACTCATCCTCATGCAGCGGCCGAAACAAGAAGGACTTGGCGCGGCGTTCGGCGGTGGAGTCACCGACCAGGTCTTCGGCGCCCGCACGACCAACGTGCTGCAACGGGGCACGGTTTACTTGGGTTCCCTGTTTTTCATCCTGAGCCTGGCTCTGGCAGTTCTGATCGGTCAGAATAACAAGACCATCAGCGCCGTGACCGGAGCGGACACCGCAGCCAAGGTGGAGGCTCCAAAACCGGAAGCCGCCCCCGAAGTCGTCACTCCGAAATCCCTCCAGGAAGAACTTCCGCCCGCCGAGTCGCCACCTGTTGAGATTCCAGCGCCGGCCGATGTTCCGGCGGACGCCCCCAAGGATGCCGCACCTGCGGCTCCCGCCGAGACCGTTCCCCCTGCCGAGGTCGCTCCTCCGGCAGATGCTCCTGCCGTCCCCGAAACGGGTGACAAACCGGCAGGCAATTGAGCCCCTCCCTAACGCTCTGTCAGCGTGAAAGAAATTGAAGAGGATCACTCCGATGTCCCGGTCTGGGCGAAACCGGACGCATTTCCCAAAGCCCCGTCCGGATGGGGTTGGATCGATCACAAAGGCGGTTCTCATCCTTGCGAGTCCCTGGAAGCTCTGACCTCCGCCATTCGCGATGACCGCGACGGCAGCGTGACTCTGGTCTGGGCTCCCGGCCACGACCGGATGGTCCTGCCGGAAGAACTAGAAGGCATGGGCGAGGCCCTCAGAACGGCACGGGCCAGATGGAACCAGGACGACTTGGAGGACACCACTCACCGGATGCGCTGGTTTGGTGGAATTCTGGGAATTCTGAGTCTCTACGTCTTTTCAGGCGGCTTCGTCCTATCGGGACGGCTCGCGGCACAATCGGGCACCGAGGTCGATTTCCTGCAGCGTCTCAAGTTCGCCGCACGGGCCACTCTCGATTCCACGCAGTCCGGGCTCGCCTTGTTGATGTTCGTGATCTTCGCCTTCATCCCCTGGTATCAGGCGCGCAAAAGAACCCGGGAGCTGGCAAAATGGACGGATGCGGGTATGGCCGAGGCGGCACCGACGATTCGCTTCGAAACATGGCTGGACCGACAGAAGCCTCCGGTGACCCGGATTTTCCTCGGCCTGATCACGCTGGTCGCGCTGGCACAAATCCTTTCCAGAGTGCAGTCCGCCGGGCTGGGATCGCTGTGGTCGCTGCTAGGCACTTGGGATGGCATCACTGCTGCGGGACTGGTGAAGGAACGTTATTTCCACGGTGAATGGTGGCGGCTTTTCACCGCGCCGATGCTCCATGGCAATGTGGTGCATTTCCTCATGAACGCGGCCGCCTTGGCCTATCTCGGAAAACGGATGGAAGTATTCGCCCGCTGGCCGCATCTGCCGATGGTGTTTTTATTCGCCGCGTCTGTCGGAGGCGAGGCATCCGCCAGGTTTGTAGCGGCACCGTCCGTCGGTGCCTCCGGCGGGCTGATGGGTTGGCTGGGATTTCTGATGGTCTTCGAGACACTCCACAAGCGCCTCGTCCCGCGCCGGTCCAGACGGCGGCTTGCGGCTGGAGTCCTGCTCACCGCGCTGATCGGAATCATCGGTTACCGCTTCATCGACAATGCAGCCCACGCCGGCGGGTTGATCGCGGGCATGATCTACGCCGTCGTCGTCTTCCCGGCCTCGTCATCGCCTAACCGCCCACAATCCACCTTGATCGACCGCTTCGCAGGAAGCGCGGCGCTCACGGTGCTGGCCGTCACGGCGCTTTTTGCCGCATGGAAGATCTTCAGCGGCGGCTGAGGTCGGATAAATCTGTCAGGAAGATTTCCGCAGGGAAAATGCCAGTACCATCAGGGCGATGGCGATGATCCACGAACCTAGCACCCGGATCCCGACCCGCGCCCATTTGCGGTCCTCCGCGTTGGAGGCACAGACCGCGAGGTAAAAGACCGCCGCATTCAGGCTGAGCCAGGTGCCTGCCAGAGTCTTGAGCACGGCCACGGTCGAGCCGGTGTCCACCGCCGAATCCAAGCCGATGGCGGTCGCCGCGGTGGCACAGAGAACGGCACCCACCCAGGACGGGATTTTGATTTCCAGCCCTACCAGAATGGCCGCAATCAGAGACATGGCGATCAACACCGGCTGATAGACCTCGGTCACACGCCCGCTGAGAGTGAAGAGCAGCGCGGCGGCGGAAACCGGAGCGAAGGTCGATATCGGCAATTTCAGCTTGAGCGGAACCTGCTGCCCGAGAAGGAGGCCCAGACTGAGGATCACCAGCGCGTGGGCGGGAGTCATCAACGGATGCAGCGCGCCATTCGCCACCTCCCCCACCCCTTCCACCGTCAGGTGCGCGCGAGCCGTGGAAATCGGAACCAGGAAAAAACCGAGACCGGCGAGCAGTCCGGACCCGCATCGCTGGCGAGGCTTCAGGTTCACAGCATTTCAAAGAGGAATCCGAAGCCGACAGCCGCGATCGCCACGCCGCCCACCCGAATGGCAACCCGCCCCCAAGGCCACTTGGTCAGCAAGCCGAATGCGATCCCGCAAAGGTGGAGCAGTCCGGTGGCGATGACAAATCCGATGGCAAAGGTCAGCGCGTTGGCCGCTTCCGGCAGCTCGGTGCCATGCGCGTGGCCATGGAAGACCGCGAAGATCCCCACCAACACCGCGGCCACCCACAGCGGCGGTCTCGCCGCCAGCGCCACCATGATGCCGAGCACGACTCCTGATAGAGCAATACCGGTTTCCACACCCGGCAACCCGAATCCAACCACTCCCAGCGCCCCGCCTAACGCCATCACCACGGGGAAAACCACCGGCAGCGTCCACATCGCCCGCCCGCCGAGAAACGCCCCCCAAAGTCCCACCGCCACCATCGCCACAATGTGATCCAGCCCGCCTAACGGATGGGTGAATCCACTCACAAACCCGCCGACGGTGCCGGTCTCGCTGTGGGCTCCCGCCACGCCTGGCAGGCAGAATGTCAGTAACAGCAGAGCGAGGGGAAATGCCCGGCGATTCGATTTCAGAACCCTGAGCATTTTCAGATCTTTTCGACGGTTTCCTTCTTCCCGCTGGCGATGGATTTATAGATCGCCTCGATCACCAGCAGATCCCGCAGGCCATCGGTTCCCGAGGGCTCGAACGGCTTGCCTTCGAGAATCGCCAGGGAAAACGCATCCATCTCGTTGACGAAATGGTCGGTTTGGGGAAACGCTAGCGGGATCTTGGGATCGGAGGTCCAACCGGTGTGGTTGGTGTAGCCGTAGCAGGGTTTCATGCCGAAGCGGCCCTTGGTGCAGTAGACGGTGAAGTCCTCACGGCCATTGAATCGATAGGTCGTCAGGCAGTTCGCGGTCAGGCCCGAGGGGAACTTCATGCTCCAGGTGATCGTCTCGTCCACCTCGGCGAATTTGACGGGATCCGTCTTGGTTTCAAGAGCGGCGACCTCGACCGGCTCCTCGCCGGATAGATACCGGCACGCCTGGAGGGCGTAGACCCCGACATCCATCAACGCGCCGCCACCTGCCAGATTCTTGCGTAGCCGCCATTGTTTCGGATCGCCGATGGAGAATCCGAAGCCCGCGTCGATGTGCTTCGGCGTGCCGAAAACCTCCTCGCGGGCGAAGCGGATGGCCTCGCGGTGATGAAGCTCGAACTGGCAGCGGTAGGCGACCCCTAGCAGCCGCTTCGCCGCATCGCAGGCGGCGATCATTTCGCGGCATTCCGTGGCGGTGTTCGCCATCGGTTTCTCACAGAACACGTGCTTCCCGGCCTTGGCGGCACGCAGGGTGAACTCGTGGTGCATGCTGTTCGGCAGGACGATGTAAACGACATCGACCGACGGATCATCAATGATTTTGTCGAAGTTCTCGTAGGAATAGACCTTGTCCTCGGCGAGGCCGTATTTTTCGCGCCATTTCACTCCTTTTTCCGGGGTGCCGGTGACGACAGCGGCGAGCTGGCTGTGCTTTGACTTCAGCAGCGCCGGGGCGATCTGGTTGGTGCTCAGGGAGCCCAGTCCGACGAGCGCCCAACCGAGCTTTTTCGCGGGTGGCAGAGATTCTTCGGCCCGGGCGGCCCAGGTGGCGAGGGATGCTCCGATGGCGGTTTTGATGAATGGGCGGCGTTTGAGTTCCATGGTGGTGGGGATCGGAAATCGCGGGGTGAGAAAATTCGGCGCGTGACGGCATGAAACTGGCGGCTTCCGTCGCCCGCCGCAAGCCCGCAATGATCGCTGGGACGGCTTGTTTCCCCACCCTGCTTTGCAGTTGGCATCCGGAGATTCCTCTTGGATAGTCCCGCGCCCGACCTCATCCGGCAAGGAACCCTCAAGCACCCATGATACGCACGATTTTCGCCCTGCTGGCGCTTACCGCCCAGCTGTCCGCCGCCACCCGGATTTTCCAGACGTTTGAAGGCGACGGATTCGACGGATGGCAGGCCGAGGGTCAGGCGTTCGGCATGGCTCCGTCCGCTGGCAGGACGGATCAAATGGCCAAAGCATTCAGCGCCTATTCCAACGACAGTCTCGCTTCGTCCGGGCACGGTGGCGAGGCCGCCAAGGGCACGCTAACATCGCCGGAATTCGAGATCCGCGAACCATACATCACGTTCCTCATCGCGGGAGGTGATCACAAAGGGCGAACGTCGGCGCAGCTGCTCATCGATGGCAAGGTTGTGCGTGAGCAGACGGGAAAACGTTCGTTTCGTTGTGGCCCCGGGCTGTGGGATGTGACCGAGTTCAAAGGCTTTACCGCGCGGATCCGGTTGGTGGATGATGAGTCCGGCGAGTGGGGCATGATCGGCGTGGACCAGATCATTTTAACCGACTACCCGAACCAGAAATTCCCGCCCACCACCCGCGAGGGCAAGTCGTTTGTCGAAGGTCTGACACCGACCAACGTGCTCGCCGGGGTTAACATACCCGTCGACAGCTTGTTAAAAATCGAGGCCACTCACAAGGGCCAGAAACTCACCTCGCCCACCGCGATCACCTTTGACGACGAGGGCCGCATTTACGTGGCAGAGACGCATCGCTTCGCCGACGGGGTCGAAGACGATCGAAGCAACTTGTTCTGGTATTTCGACGACCTCGCCGCGAAGAAAACCAGCGACCGCCGGGCCCTGCACGAAAAGTGGAAAGCCAAGGTTTCGATCGAGAAACTCACGCGGAACTCCGAATTGATCCGCCGCCTCGCCGACACTAATGGCGACGGCACGCTCGACGAGTCCACCGTCTTCGCCGACGGCTTCAACGACGTGCTGGACGGCACCGCCGCCGGTGTCTTTTACTACGAAGGCTGCGTCTATTTCGCGTGCATTCCGAAAATTTACATGCTGCCGACCCGCGAGGGAGGCGAGCGCAAGGTGGTGGCGGATGGCTTCGGCGTCCGTATCTCGCTTTCCGGCCACGATCTGAATGGCTTCACCCTCGGACCGGACGGGCGCATCTGGGGCACCATGGGCGACCGCGGGATGAGCCTGGTTACGAAAGAGGGCGTGGCTTACGACTATCCGAACCAAGGAGCGGTCTTCCGCTTCGAGCCGGACGGCAGTGGATTCGAAATTTTCCATACCGGCCTGCGCAATCCCAAGGAAATCGCATTCGACGCGTTGGGCAACGCGTTCACCGTCGATAACAATTCCGACCAGGGCGATTCCGCACGGGTCGTCTATCTGGTAGAGGGCGGTGATTCCGGTTGGGAGATGGAACACCAGGCGATGCACTCGTTCCATCGCCAGATCGGCCTCGCTGACCGGCCGCCCAGTCGCTGGATGAATGAGAAAATGTGGGAGCTCGAAGACCCCGTCCAACCTGCTAACATCCTTCCCCCCACCGCCTATCTCACCGCAGGACCCTCCGGCCTCACCTATCATCCCGGTGTCGGATTCATGGAAAGCGAAGCTTCCCGCTTCCTCGTCTGTGACTACCGCGGCGGCGCGGCGAACTCCGGCGTGTGGTCGTTTGAAATGAAACCCAAGGGCGCGGGTATGGAAATGACCGACTCCCGTCAGTTCGTGTGGGGTGTCGCCGCCACCGACGTGGAATACTCGTGGGACGGTAAAATCTTCATCAGCGATTTCGTCACCGGTTGGAAATCCCACCAGGACGGCCGCCTGCTTTCGGTGAGCGCAGGCGATAAAACGTGGCGGGCCGCGGATGCCGCCAGCTCCGCCACGATCATGCGCGAAGGCTTCGGCAATCGCAGTTCCACCGGACTCGCCGGCCTGCTCAGCCATCCCGACGCCCGCATCCGGCTGCGCGCCCAGGTCGCCCTCACCCGCAAGCCGGACGCCGTCAAATATTTCATCGAAGCGACCCAATCGCCTCAGTTCATGGATCGTATTCACGGCATCTGGGGGCTTGGGATCCTCTCGCGTCAGGGTTCCGTTGCCACTCCCTTCGGCAAATCCACCAACATCCAGACTTCAGAAACCCGCGCTGCGGCGGAATCCCGGTTAATTGCGCTGCTCGCCGACAAGAATCCGGAAATCCGCGCCCAAGTGCTCCGCGTGCTTGCCGATTCGAAGGGCGATGTGGCTGCCTTTCCCCTCGTTCCGCTCCTCGCCGACGAGTCGCCACGCGTCCGGTTCTTCGCCGCCGTCCTCGCTGGAAAACGCAAGATGGCCGAGGGCTTCGTCCCGGTCTGCGAGATGCTCGCGGAAAATAACAACCACGACGTGTATCTCCGCCACGCCGGGATTTTCGCCCTTCAGCACATCGCCGCCAGCCCGGCCATTCTCACCGCACTCGCCACCACTTACGACTCCCCCGCCGTGCGCCTCGCCGCGGTCGTCGCCCTCCGCCGCTCCGGCAACGACGGCGTCTCGGCATTCATCAAGGACGTCGACCCCAAAGTCGCAGATGAGGCGATCCGCGCGGTTTGCGATGCCGGCATGACTGCCCAGCGCCCATTCGTCGCCGCGCTGCTGGACAACCTTTCCACCCGCGAGTGGTCGCCGTTCATGCTCCGCCGTTTGATTCACAATGCGTTCCGCATTGGCACTCCGGAAAACGCCGAGCGCCTTCTCAAGGTGGCCGGTGATCCCCAAATCCCGGAAGTGGTCCGGCAGGAAGCATTCCGGCTACTGACCCTTTGGGCCAAACCCCACCCAGTGGACCAATTCACCGGTCACTGGAATCCGCTCGATCCACGCGACCCCGGAACCCTGCGGCCCGCCCTCGCCGCCGCCCTGCCGCAATTGCTCGGCCAGCAGGGATTCGTGCTCACTGCCGCCTTGGGCCTCGTCGGGCAATATGAAGTGGAAATCGACGGCTTGGACAACAGCTCACTGGAAATTCTCGTCAATAATCCCAAACTTCCCGCCAAGGCCCGCGCCACCGCTCTGACCCTACTCATCGCAACGAACCCGGAAAATCTTGGCACCGTGCTCACCAAGGTCGTTGAGGATCCGTCCGACGAGGTCGCACTCACCGCGCTGGCAGCCATCGCCAAACTCTCGCCGGAATCCGCGCTGCCCGCACTCGAAGCCGCAGTGAATTCCAGCAATGTGCTGCGTGCCCAGCGGACTTGGGAAATACTAGGCACCCTTCCCGGCGAAGCGGTAGACGCCATTTTCTTCAAAAAACTCGGCGATCTCAGTGCCGCCAATGGCATTTCACCGTCCGCCATCGAGCTAACCGAAGCTGCCGCCAAACGCACCGGCCCGGCGGTCCTGAGCGCCCTCGCCGCGCTTGAGAAATCCCTCGCCGCGAGCGAGGACCCGCTCGCCAAGTGGAACCGCGCCCTCGAAGGAGGCGATCCGGTGTCCGGCGGGGCCCTCTTCGCGTCGCACCCCGCCAGCGAGTGCATGCGCTGCCACCGCGCCGAGGACGGCCACGCCGCCGGCGGAGAAACCGCCCCGAACCTCGCCGGCATCGCCAAGCGCTTCACGGACCGCCGCTATTTCCTAGAAGCCATGGTCAAACCCAGCGCCGTCATCGCCCCCGGCTTCGGCACCGTGCTGATCGACTTTAAGAATGGAGCCAGCCTCGGCGGCAACCTCACCGCGGAAACTGCCGACCACCTCGACCTCGACGCCTCCGGCAAGCTACTTCGCGTCAAACGCAGTGACATCGCCTCCTTCACCCCACCCGTTTCCCCCATGCCGCCGATGGGAACCGTGCTCAACGCAGGTGAACTCCGCGACATCGTCGCCTGGCTGGCCAGCCTCGACGAAGGCGGAAACCCCGTCAAAGCCACCATCGAGCCGACCCTGCTCGACCCCTCCACTCTGGAAATCCCGGAAAAAGCCCCGGCACCCGCCGCCGGCGGCATCGACCCCGCAGTCATGAAGAACGGCCAGCAGCAGTTCCTCGTCTGCGGTGCCTGCCATGGCCAAGGGGGCGAAGGCACTGCCGCCGGCCCGCCGCTCGCGGGCTCGGAGTGGGTCACCGGGCCCGAGGAAAACCTCATCCGCATCCAGCTCCGTGGCCTCCAGGGACCGATCAAGGTCAAGGGCCAGGAATATAACATCCCCGGAGGAATGGCCGCCCTCGCCTATCAGACAGACGACCAGATCGCTGCCGTTCTCACCTACATGCGGAATTCCTTCGGCAACTCGGCCCCGGCTGTCACTGCTGCCGCGGTTGCCGCTTTCCGAAGCGAAGTCGGCAAGCCCCAACTCACCGCCGCCGATCTCATCGCCCCGGCTCCTCCCGCAGCCAAAGCTCCTTCCCCAGACGCTCCGGCGGCATCCGCCAGACCGGTGTCTGGTAAATATGCCAATCTCACCCCGGAATCCTCATTGCCCAAGTGGATCGCCGTAGCCGTCCTGCTAGGTGTGCTCGCCTTTATGTCGCAGATCTTCCGTCAAAAATAAGGAGGAGTTCAGATCCCGGAGTGGATCATCCAGAACGAAAATTTGCCCGGGTCGGTATTCGCGTCTAGCGTCCGGCCCGGTCATGATGGTTCGCCCGGATGAAACATCCCTTACCTCACGATGACGACGCCTCAAATGCTTGCCTTCGGGATCCTCGGCGGGACCATGATCCTTTTTATCTGGGGGCGGCTGCGATACGATCTGGTGGCAATTCTTGCCCTTCTCGCCTCTCTGGCAGCGGGAACAGTGCCTGCCAACAGGGCGTTTTCCGGATTCAGCGACGACATCGTCATCATCGTGGCCAGCGCGCTGGTCGTGAGTGGCGCCATCGCGCGCTCCGGGATCATCGAGAGTGGCGTCCGTTTGATCAGCCCTCACGTCCAACGGGTCCAGTGGCAGCTAACCGTGCTGGTCGGTTCGGTCACCTTTCTATCAGCGATGGTGAAGAACATCGGAGCATTGGCCATGTTGATGCCCGCCGCGTTGAAAATGGCCAAGAAGTCCGACACGTCCGCATCGGTTTTCCTGATGCCGATGGCGTTCGGATCGCTGCTAGGCGGATTGATCACGCTCATCGGCACTTCGCCTAACATCATCGTTTCCCGCGTCCGCGAGCAGATGACCGGCGAGCCGTTCCGCATGTTCGACTACGCTCCGGTCGGGATCGGGCTCTCGGTGGCGGGAATGATCTTCCTTCATTTCGGTTACCGGTTGCTGCCCCGCGACCGGCAGGCGGCCCCCACCATGGGCGAGGCGCTGGACATCAAGGACTACACCACGGAGGCGGAGATTTCGACCGGCTCGAATGCGGTTGGCAGGACGGTGGCGGAATTCACGGCGGCCAATGACGAGGAGATCGAAGTCACAGGAATTTTGCGCGGTGACGCGCGTGCCAAAGTTCCGCTGCGCAAAGCCACGCTCGAGGCTGGAGACACGCTGCTGCTCAAGGGCGATCCGGAACAACTTGAGCGCGCCATCTCCACCGCCGGCCTGAGTTTGGACGGGCAGGATCGCGCGGCAGTGACGGAAACCCGCAAGGAGGATATCGGCGTGATTGAAGCGGTGATCACCGCCAATTCGCCGCTGGTCCGGCGGGCGGCGGGCAGCATCGCCCTGCACGAACACCACGGCGTCAACCTGCTGGCGATTTCCCGATCCGGCGAGCGACTCACCCAAGGTCTGCGCGACACGAGGCTCAGTGCGGGCGACGTCATCGTGCTGCAAGGCCCACTCGACATTCTGCCAGAACGGTTGCTGGAACTCGGATGCCTCCCGCTTGCCGAGCGACCGATCCCGCTCGGCAGTGTGCGCCGCGGACTCATTCCCGTGATCATTCTGGCCGGAGCCATGGCGCTGGCCGCGCTCGGGCTTGTGACCGCGCCGGTGGCCTTTTTTGGTGCCGCGGTGCTGACAATCCTTTCCGGCGCGCTCCCGATCCGCGCCGCTTACGAGCACGTGGAATGGCCGATCCTGGTCATGTTAGGCGCTCTGATTCCGGTCAGCGGCGCCTTGCAGGAAACCGGCGGGACCCAGCTGATTTCGAACTGGCTCTCTTCGGTGGCGGCGGGCATCCCCCCTTGGGCTGCTGTCACCCTGATCTTGGTTTCCGCCACGGCGGCGACTCCCTTTCTCAATAACGCCGCCACCGTATTAGTCATGGCCCCCATCGCGGCGAACTTCGCAACGGACCTACAAATGCGGCCCGACGCCTTCCTGATGGCGGTCGCCGTGGGCGCGGGCTGCGATTTCCTCACACCCATCGGCCACCAATGCAACACCTTGGTGATGGGACCCGGCGGCTATCGCTTCGGCGACTATGCCCGGCTCGGTGCACCGCTATCATTGATCGTCGTGTTGATCGGCGTTCCATTGATTCTGTTTTTCTGGCCGGTGCAGTGAGGCTAGATCATCGGAAGCGGTTTCCTGCACGATTGACTGCCGGCTCTGGTGCAAATCGCAGTGATGAAATCTAATGAAAGGTGTCCTCGTCCGGAGAGAAAGTCCCGCCTGTGCTTTATCCCGGCCAATCCATCGCATTCCGGCGTGGCTGGAATGCCGCCTGCGAAGAAACTCTGTTGGCGCCACCCGAATCCCCCGTCGACCCCGAATTTTGATCCTTGGCCCCCCGTCAAGTTTCCTCCACCGGCCGACTTACCATCTCCAACAACCCACTCACCGCAATCATGGAATTCTTCTGGATGCTGGTCATCGGCCTGATCGTCGGAGCCGTTGCCAAGTTCATCATGCCCGGCAAGGATCAGGGCGGCTGCCTCATCACCATCCTATTGGGAGTCGCCGGTGCGTTTGTCGCCGGGTTTCTCGGGCGATCGCTAGGCTGGTATCAGGCAGATGATCCGGCGGGATTCCTAGCCTCCGTTGTCGGGGCCATCCTGCTGTTGCTCGTATTCCGCCTCTTTACCCGTCGTGCATGATCCCTCCCTACCAGAGAGAAAGGAACCACTCGCCATCCTCACCGACGGTCTTCATCATGCGCCCATGAGACTTCCTGATTTCATTCTCGCGAACCTGGAACCCATCGTGGAAGAGTGGGAGTCTTTTGCTCGCAGCATCTGGCCGGGAGTCACCGCCAGCCCCCTCATTCTGCGGGATCATGCTGCGGACATGCTGCGCGCGGTGGCTGTGGATATGAAATCGTCTCAGACAGAATCCCAACAGGCAGACAAATCGATGGGGTTGGGCGAGGGAGGACAGAGCCAGCGGGGAATATCCAGCGACCGGGTCGACGATGCATCGAATCTCCATGCCCGCAGCCGCCTGTCATCCGGCTTTGAGCTGCGGGAATTGGTGGCCGAGTACCGGGCACTTCGGGCCAGTGTCATTCAGCTTTGGCTTGGCAGTTCGCCAGATACGGGCCCTCAAGCCATCCAGGACATTATCCACTTCAACGATGGCATCGACCAGTTGCTCGCCGAGTCCGTGGCCTGTTTTGTGCTGACGGTGGATGCCTCACGCGAGTGCTTTCTCGGCATCCTCGGGCACGATCTGCGCAATCCGCTCGCCGGAGCCACCATGATGGCCCACCTCATGACCGAATCATCCACCCGGGATTCACAATGGCTGCAAATGGCTGCCAGCCTCCGAAACAGCCTTGATGCGATGGACCACCTCATCCGCGACTTGCTTGATTTCACCGGCACCCGGCTCGGTGCGAGGATGGAAGTCACTCCCCGTCCTATGGACCTGCTGCAGCTCTGCCGTGAAGTGCTCGATGAAATGAAGGCAGCCCACCCGTCCCGCACGTTCGTTTTCGTTTCCGCCGGTGACTCGGGCCACGATGGGGATTGGGACGACAGGCGGCTTCGTCAACTGATTTCAAATCTGTTGGGAAATGCCGTGCAGCACGGCTCCACCGTAACACCAATCACTCTCGCTGTCACCTCCACCCAGTCCGGCGTCCTCCTTGAATTTCGCAATTCCGGCCCTTCGATACCTGAGGAACTTCTTGGTGTTATATTTGATCCCATGAGACGCCGCCTGAACTCGGGTACAGCGGCCCATGTCGGAAGTGTCGGCCTCGGCTTATACATCGCCCGTGAAGTCGCAGAAGCCCACTGCGGCTCCATCAGCGTTGTTTCTGCCGGGGATGAAACGGTGTTCACTGTAAAGCTCCCTCGACGCTCCCCTTCCGCATAGTCCACCGAACCTGGATAGACTTCCAAGGTGCTCCAATCAGAGCCACGGTGCAGCAAATCAAAAGGCCGGCCGGGATCATCCGGACGGCCTTGAATGCAATGTCTTTCAGCCTTGAAAATCAGAAGCTGAATCGAAGACCGGCTTCCCACGCAAATCCATCTTCAAGCTCAAGAGGAGAATCGGCGAACTCCAATTTTTCGAGATAAACCCAGCGGGCACCACCAAACACTTCAAAGGTTTCGGTGAATTTGTAGGTCAGGCCTGCGGATGCTTGGGCGTAGAGGCCTCCGTCACGATCGGATTCGTTGAAAACTTCAATTTCGGTGAAGCCATAGCCGACACCAGCTCCCACATAAACGCCCAGGCCGCCGACGATATTGCGCTCAAGCATTCCATTCAACGTTACAGGGACGATGTCGATGTCGGCATTAAACTGATTGAGTAGAAGTCCGAGGCCTGTCGGGTCTTCAAAATCGAGGTCTCCTTTGAGATAGCCCACTTCCAGGTAAAGCGCGGAATTGAATCCGTAGAGCTCGGAATCAAAACGCCGACCCACATGGGCGGTATACATGTCGAACTCAAGACTCCCAAGTTCGCCGTTGAGGCCGATATTGGAATCCAGATTCGCCCCGACGTCGTAAAGGCGCCCGAAGCTGGCCCCTGCGAACCAATTGTTGTTGGAGACAGGTTCCGGTGCTGGTGCCTGGCTTTGAACGACTTCAGTCGTGCCGGCGAATGCCGAGGCGCTTAAGCCCGAGGCGACTGCAAGGATGAGTTGATGATATTTCATGGAGTGGTGGTTTGATGAATTCAGACTAACGCCTGCATGGATAGTTCAATCGCAGGACGCTCTCACTCCTTATCAGAGTCTGTGCCATGAACTCCTATTTCCCACGAATCCCTTGGAAACTAAGTAATCTTAACTCTGCCGCGTCCTCCCGATTCACACGCCATGTGCAACCTGCATGATCAAGATGCAACATGCACTCATTCCTGAAGTTTCAACCCAAATGCAGTCCCGCTAACAGCTCAATGATCCCTGCCGCCCATTTCCGGCATAAATCCTGCGGAATGGAAAACACACTCCAACGAATCATGAGACCTAAACCCACCATCCACCCCGACAATCCCCCGCCAGCCATACCGACCATTCCTGAACCACCGAACGACGGCTTTCCTCCCGATAAGGATGTCTCCACTCCACCAGCTGATAGCGATGTGAAAACCGGGGCCCACAAGACGCAGGACAAGTAAATGCTGTTTCGGACCTCTTACCAACCCCTTCGAGTGTGCCACTACTTCCATCCCCAGGGTGCGAATGACCGGAATTGCAATGCCCAATCACGCATGTTGCAAGCTCGCGCCGGGGATTCAGGCCGGGACAAATCGCCCGATCCTTGTGATTACGTGGATTTCACCCATTGGCACCGCACCTGCGACAGCTGTTCCCGCTTCATCGGTTCCGGATCCTCCGGCTGAGAGAAGTGAAAACAACTAGCCAACAAACCATTATGAAATCCATCATCACAGCTGCCAGTATCATCACCTTGGGGTGCGTGCTGCCTCTCAGCGCACAAGTTACCGAAACCACGGAGACCACCGAAAGAACACAAGGTGCGGGCGGAGCCGTCACGGAGACGACTACCACCACATCCAGCTTCAATCCTGAAGTCCGCACCAACGTGGTCACCTATTTCGACTCCTACAAAGGCAATCCGCACGGACTCCCACCTGGATTTGTTCAGAAGGTCCGGGTGAAGGAGATCCCCACCGCATGGACGACTACCCGGATCGATCCCGGCGTCGTCGTCACCGAAGCACAACGCCCTTACCTGGTCGCAGCTCCCGCAGACCTGGTGAAGGTCATGCCCCCCCCATCGTCAGGTGTCCGCTACTACGTCGCCGGAAGTAATGTTGTCGCTGTCGATAGCTCCTACAAAATCGTGGATTCCGTGCGAATCCCGACGGTGAAATACACCGAGGATGAGGACGAGATCGTCATTGAATCCAAGGAAGGCGGCAAGACCACCACCACCGAAATCGACAAGAAAGACGGCGAAGTCGAAGTTGAGACTGAAAAGGACGATTGATCCCAAGAGCGAAGACCATCGCTGCTAACAATCGGCGTTTCGGTTTCCGCGATTTGATTTCATGCCTGTTACGAAATCCCTCGTAACAGGCATTTCGAATTCCCGGACACTCACAATTGTGAACGCAGCAGAGCCACCGTCGCATCCCCGATTTTTTTCACCAGCGATCGTCGGCTCCATTCTGCCCACGTGATCTCCCGCGCCTGCTGTTTATCCTTCTCGAAAACCGCGCTTTCCTCCTCTGCAAACTCACGGTTGAACACATTCAGATTGGCCTCATCGTTCAGCCGGAACGACCGGTTGTCGAAGTTTGCGGAACCCACCGATACCCACAGCGCATCAATAATCATCACCTTGCGGTGATACATCGTTGGCATATATTCAAAAATCCGGACGCCGTTTTCCAGCAACCTACCCCAGCGGTGACGGGACGCTCCCCGCACCAGCTTGGAATCCAAGTGCGGCCCCGGCACCAGCACCTCAACCGATACTCCCCTTCGCACTGCTGCGATAATCGTCTCGGTCACCAGATCGTCCGGTACAAAATAGGCGTTGCCTACGCAAAGGCTCTTTTCCGCAGCGGTGATTGAAAGGATATACATCAGTCGCGCGCTTTCGCTTCCTTCCATCGGCGAGCTCTTGAACAACTGGCAGCGGTGAGTGCCCCGATCCTCGATGAGCGGGAAATAGGCATCTCCATGCAACACCGTGGCATGGGTTTTCATCCAGTTGTCCATGAACGCGGCCTGCAACTGCGCCACTGCCGGACCATCCACCTGATAGTGCGTGTCCCGCCAGTGGTTCGGGTCGTCCGCATTCCCCAGCCACGTGTCGGCGATGCCCACACCACCCGTGAAACCCTGCCTGCCATCGATCACCAACAGCTTGCGGTGCGTTCGCTGGTTCACGTTCGTCAGGTTGCGCAGATGCAGGTGATAGACCTCCACTTCCACCCCCGCCTTCCGCATCCGCCGCAGCGCTTCACCCTCCACGCAATCGCAGCCCATCCCGTCGATGAGCACGTGCACTTTCACCCCCTCGCGGGCCTTTTCCGCCAGCGCTACCGAAAAACGCTCCGCCATCTCGCCGCTGTAATAAATGTAGGTTTCGAAGCAGATCGTCTCTTTCGCCCTCGCGATACCCGCCAGCATCGCCGGAAAAATCTCCGCGCCATTCTCGAGTCTTTGGACCCGGTTCCCCCCGAGAATCGGTGGCCCGAGCAACTGACTCATCGACCTCTCAAACTGCCCTCCCCCGCTCCCATATCGACGCGGAATCCGCTTTTTGATCTTTTTCTCTCCCGAAACGAAGTTTTTGATAAATAGAGTGAGAATCGTGGACGCCAAGGCTGTGGAACCCAGAGTAATCAACTGCGAACGGTTGGATTTTTTCATGATAAAGGGCTGGCCATTACCCTCGTGCGGTCCGCCCGTGGCGTCCAATAAAGATTCCGCCCAGGGAGTAATCCGGGATTCCCACCAACCGGCCCATTTATAACAGCAATACATCCTCTCCCGCTATGCCGTGTTCTTCCTCCTTTGCAATGCGCCGCATCGCATTTTGCCCGATCCGTGTCATGGGAGTCCTTCACACCAATCGTTACCTGTTGAAAATGAACAACCGGATGCGTGGGCATGCTACCTGCAAACAACAGATCATGCCTGCTCCAAGCTGGGGCAGAATATCAAACCTCGCGAATCCATCCCCATGAACTCAATTGTCTATATCGTCGGAGCCATCGTTATTATCGTCGTCATTCTTAAAGCCCTTGGATTGTTTTAAGACGATCCGAGCCCGACTTTTCCCATGATCTGACATGGACGGAAGTGGGTCGGCCACGGATGAAGACTCAGCCCTTTGACTGGTCCATCACCATCTGCTCCCCCGTAGCAGTGAAAGTGTAAGATTCGTCACTCACACTGGGTGGAGCTCCCTCAAACCACCGTCCCGGAGAGAAGGAATATCTCTCCGGGATGGACAACCGTGTCCGGTGACAGGCCTCGAAATTGCACGGTTCTCCGAGTAGGGTTACACCCTATTGTGACAATCACCGGGAGATCCTATTTTGAACAGGAGGGTGTTTGCAACCCACCGAACCAGCTGTGGCGGTTGGACAGGTTGATACGACCGTCACAGTCCAGTTGATCAACACCCGCAGCTTCATTCTGCGAATTGCAACTCCCCACATCCCATGACTGAAGAAAATACAGACCAGTTTTGCATCAATTGCTCGATTGCGGTACTCGTCGTCCGCATCCGTCAGGTAATGGCAGCGGAAGAAGCGTTCTTTCGGCGAGAGATTTCAGGGACCCATTATCATATCAATTCGTTGGAGGGTGGGGAATTGGGGGTTCACCTGCAACTTCGAGGGGCGGGACACCTCTACGTGCCGGTGGAGCGAGTGGAATCGGACACGTTTTTCCGCATGGATGACGAGCGGAAATCCATTGTTCTGGAGTGGATGATTGCCTGATCCGCCGACGCCCGGGTCAATGCTGGCCTCCGATCAAATGACTCCTAAGCGGAGCAATCTTGGCAGGGAACAACTCGGTGATTCCAATTCGATTGCGGCGAGCATCGTCTGGGTTCCATGACGAACATATTCATTGCTCCAGCTCTTCGGCTCGCCGACACGCACCCTAGAGTCAACTGTCGCCTCCAATACCCAGCCAGCGACGGGAGAACAGTCGCGCAGGAAAATTGATTCAAGGCCACCGCCCCCCCATTACTGAAGGCCGCTTGGCTGGCACCAGGAATTCAGCCTATCGAGCGCGCTGCAAGGTAAACAAAGATAACGCGGACAGCCGATAAGGAAGACGAGTCCCCTCTTTCTGCACTCTTGGAATTCATCCGAGCCAACAAAAAGGGAGCCTTTCGGCTCCCTAAGTCGCTGACTTTGCAAATGGTGGGTAGAGATGGATTCGAACCAACGTAAGCTTTCGCTAGCAGATTTACAGTCTGCCCCCTTTAGCCACTCGGGCATCTACCCATTCCGCATGTCGCGGGGGCGGATGTATGAGGAAGCGCACCGGACCTGACAAGGAAAACCTTGATATCGGCAGGAAAAACTTCCGGAAACCCGCAGGATTCAGGGCGAAAAAACCTCAGTCTCCGGTTCGCCGCCGCTCGGAACCCACCAATCCCGCCATAGAGAGGGTCATGAGCAGCCGCGCCCACCGGATCCTTCCAAAAATCCAGAAAAACGCCCACCTCAGCGGAGTGAGCCACTCGTAGTCGGATTGGAACCACGGAGTCAGCCAGCGGGTGGCGAGTTGGTAATAGCCGAGCGCCAGCCGACGGCGTCGCTGATACATTATCAACGCCCGGGGAAGCGGGTGGCGGAAGAGGCAGTCCGCGAGGCACGAGGCGTCCGCAAGGGCGAGATTAACCCCTTGGCCAAGTTGCGGACTCATCGCGTGGGCGGCGTCACCGAGAATCACGACTCCGTCACCATGCCAACGCCGCATCCTCACGTCGCCATAGCGCGCGGTGAGCACCTGATCCCAACTTTCAATTTGATCCAAAAGGCCTTGGGACTTCGGGCACAGCGCGAGAACTTCCATTGTCCACTTCCCGAGCGGCCTTTGCCTCAGGGCCGTGTCGTCCTCGACCCGGATACTCCAGAAAAGACTGACAAGCGGCTCTCCTCCATCGAGATCGCGTCCGGTTGCGAGAAATCCGCCGAGTTTCCGTGTGCCGTGGACGACCTGGTAAAGCTCGTTTTCCGGAAAAATGCCGTCGTTTGTGCCGATGAACCAGTGCGCTCCCCACGGATAACCGCGGTTGATGCCGCGGGTTCCGACGAGGTCGCGAAGCTTGGAGCGCGCACCATCCGCCACGATGAGCAGGTCGAATCCGTCGCATTCCTTTCCATCGGCCGACCGGAGTCGCCATTGGTTTTCCAATCGCGAAACCTCCTCGATCTCCCACCCCCACCGGACTTCCACCGCCGCCTCGTCCATCGCCTTGCGCAGATAGTGCAACAGCACGGGGCGGTGCAGTCCCGCGCCGAAATTCCCCTCCCCGATCTCCCGGTAGCTCAAATCCAACAGCGTGCCCCCTGCGGAATCAAGCACGTGCAGCCGGTCCACTTTTGCCGCATGGGCGAGCACGTCTTCGAGGATGCCCAGCTCCTTCAAGACCACCATGCCGGACGGTTGCAGCAGGAAACCCGCGCCCACAGCCTTGCATTCCTCTGCCCGCTCGAACAGGACCACCTCGTGTCCCTGCCGGCGCAGCAGCACCGCCGCCGCAGGACCCGCGGTCCCGCAGCCGACGATTGCGATGCGGAGCAGCCGGGCGCTCACCACAGTCCGTAGTTGCCAGTGCGCATGATGTAGAGGCCCATCAGAAAATTGGCGGTGCCATGCATGACCACGCAGGCACCGAGATTCTTGCTCCAGACGCAGAACAGATAGGTGAGACTGCCGTAAACGAAGGCGCCCGCATAATCCAATGGCGAGTGGGCCGCCATGAAAAGCCCCGTGACGATCCCATACGACATCCACCGGGCGCGACCGAACGGCTGTTTCCAGTAATCCCCTTCCCAGTCACAGACGAAACGCATCATGAAGCCACGCCAGAAAATTTCTTCCACAAACGCGACCACAACCACCGCCCGGAAGAAGCGGAAAACGAGCGATCCCCAATAAGCGACCGGGTTCTGGAAAAGCCCGGGATCAAAACCCTCGCGGCGTTCCGCGAAACCCAACAGTTTCAGAAGGCCTTCGGTTTTTCCCGTCATGCCCCACGCCTGATAGAGGATCGTCGGCATCAACCAGAAACCGATGCCGATCGCTCCAAAGACGACCCCGACCAAACCCCATTTCAGCGACCAGTTGAAGGTGTAGAGCCGCCGGTAGTGCAGCAACACGCCGAGCGTGGCCAGCGTCTGGATCGGATAGATAAATTGAGCAGGATCCTGCCGCCACCACGGAGCGTCCGGGTGTTTCCATTCGATGAACCCGCCGACGAGTTGCAGCAGGATCATGAAGCACATGAAGACCACAAACGGAACCACGTGCGCCCGCGTGAGCAACTCCGGATCCTGCGCTGACGACCGGGAGCTCATGAACGTTAGAGCCTGCCGACGAATTCCTCGATCCTGTCCGTCGCCGTCCGGATGTCGTCGAACGCCGTGGCATAACAGCAGCGCAGGAAGCCCTCGCCGGATGGCCCGAAAGCACTACCCGGTACACAGGCGACGCTTTCCTGCTCCAGCAGATTCATCGCGAACTCCTTGCTCGTTAGACCCGTGCTGCGGATGTCCGGGAACACATAAAACGCGCCGCCCGGCGTGTGGCAATCGAGGCCGATTTCATTGAGCCGCTTCACCAGGAAATCGCGGCGCTGGTGATAGCTGTCGCGCATCACGATCATCGAGGCCTGCCCGTGTTCGAGCGCTTCGATCGCGGCGTTCTGGCTCATGATCGGCGCACAGAGCATCGCGTATTGGTGGATTTTCATCATCGCCTCGATGATCGGCTGCGGTGCACAGGCATAGCCGAGGCGGAAGCCGGTCATGGCAAAGGCTTTGGAAAAACCGTGCAGCAGGATGGTGCGTTCCTTCATCCCTGGCAGCGAGGCGATGGAGACGTGCGGCTCGTCAGGATCGTAGCGGAGCTCGCTGTAGATTTCATCCGTCATCACAATGAGGTCGTGCTCGATGGCGAGTTTCGCGATCCCTTCGAGGTCGGCGCGGGAGGCGCAGGCCCCGGTCGGATTCGTCGGGAAATTGATGAAAATGATCCGCGTCTTCGGCGTGATGGCGGCGGCGACGGCTTCGGGTTTCAACGAGAATTCATCCTCCTTGGTAGTCACCACCGGCACCGCGACGCCGTGCGCCATGACGATGCTCGGACTGTAAGACACGTAGCAGGGCTCGTGGAAAATCACCTCATCACCTGGATTGAGCAGCGCGCGCAGGGCGATGTCGATGGCCTCGGACACGCCGACGGTGACCAGGATTTCCTTCGCCGGATCATAATCCACATGGAAAAATTTTTCCACGTAGCGGGAAATCGATTTCCGCAGCGAGAGCAGGCCGAGGTTCGAGGTGTAGGTCGTCTGGCCCTTTTCGAGCGAGTAGATGGCGGCTTCGCGGATGTGCCATGGAGTGACGAAGTCGGGCTCGCCCACGCCCAGCGAGATCACATCGTCGCGGCCTTGTACGAGTTCGAAGAAGTCGCGGATGCCCGAGCGCGGGATCGAGGCGACGTTGGTTGCGATTTTCGCGGTATAGTCCATGGGAAGACCCGCCGACCGACGGGGGCGGGAATCTCAGCGGGCAGAGTGGCTTACGTCAATCCCGGGAGCGGGGTTTATTTTTCGAGCCGAAAAGGCAAGAGTTTCGAAGCAGATCCATGCGGTAAGTCCGGGATTTGGCTCGGATTCATGGAGTTTTGATGGAACATGATGTGCAAGCATGGAGAAAGCGTCGTCTTTTTTGGAAAATTGCCGTGCGACTGGCGAAAATATCCTCCTAAATCCCGGCGGACCCGGGCTTAGAGCCAATCCCCTTCACCACCTTTCAAAATGTCTTCCGCTTCCATTCAAATCCTTCACAAAGAACGCATTCCAGCCACAGGGTGTCTGGTCATTCCCGGGCGACTGGATTTCGAGCTCCTCTCCCATTTTGAAAAACTCTTCGCCGGGAGGAAAATCACCTGGCTCGTCGAGGAGCATGCGCTCCATGATTCGAACGTCCGCACCTACCTCGAAAAGTCGGGATCCGGTGCCATGTTCGCCGCCGATGACGCCGCGCCTGCGGCCGCAGGCAGCCAGTTGAAGCCTTACCTCGCTGACGGGGGCGTTCTCATCTTCGTTCCGGGCCGGGCCACCGTCCGCTTTGGCACCGCCTGCCACATTCCGACCGCCCATTTGAAGACTTTGTGCGCCTTCGATTTGCCGGTCTTGCCAATCGCCACCGACTGCCCGCGGGAATCATGTCTCTCCACCGAGCGTCAGTCGTCGCTTCCCTCCGCCGTGATTTCTGTCGGTAAAATCATTCCCAGCGGAAGCACCAGCATCGCCAGCTTCCAGCAAGCTCTCCTGGAAGCCAACGAGGAGGCTTACAGCACGCGATCGCTTTTCAATGGTTCGCTGGCCATGACCCTGCTCGAAGGCCTCAAAAAACATGGCTCCAAAAACCGCATTCTCGACGGATCAGACGACACCGAGATTCGTTTTGACAAGATTCTCGCCGCGGCGATCGTACTCTCAAAATTCATCAAGGAGGAAACCGACAAGCCGCGCGTGGCCATCGTCCTTCCTCCCGGCAAGGCCGGACTCATCGCCAACCTCGCGGTGCTCTTCGCGGGAAAAATCCCGGTGAACCTGAACTTCACCGCCGGCCACGAAGCGATCAAATCCTGCATCCGCCAGGCCGATGTCGACCGGTTCATCACGGCGGATCCATTCGTCCGCAAAGTCTCGTCATTTCCGTGGCCGCCCAACCGCGACCTGATTTTCATCGAACGCGTGCTGCCGGCTCTCAAGAAGAAGATCGTCACCTGGGCGGTTATTTCCAAGCTCCTGCCCGCATCCGTCCTCGGCATGCTGCTAGGCCTGAACAAGCGCCGCGGGGATGACGAGGCCACGCTGCTATTCACCTCCGGCTCCTCCGGCCAGCCCAAGGGTGTCGTGCTTAGCCATCGCAACGTGCTCGCGAACGTGTGCCAGTTCGGATCCCGCCTGAATCTATCAAAAGGCTCCGCGATCCTCGGCTGCCTGCCGCTGTTCCATTCGTTCGGCTGCACCGTCACCCTATGGTTTCCGGTCATCGAGGGCGTCAACCTCGTCACCTATCCGAGTCCGCTTGAAACCAAGCGCCTCGCCGAACTCATCGCGCTCCATCAGGTGAATATCTTCCTCTCCACCCCCACCTTCCTGCGGGGCTACATGAAGCGCATCGACCCAGCCCAGTTCTCCTCACTCAAGCTCGTGGTCACCGGCGCGGAGAAACTTCCCCAGTCGCTTTCCAAGGCTTTCGAGGAGAAATTCGGCATCCGTCCCCAGGAAGGCTACGGCCTCACCGAGACCTCACCGGCCACCAACGTCAATCTACCCGATCTTGATCCGGTCCGCGACTCCGTCGGGCTCCCCTCTTCCCGGCCCGGATCGGTCGGCCAACCGCTGCCAGGCCTCGCCATCAGGATCACCGATCCTGCAAGCGACAAGGAAGTCCCTATCAACAAGCAGGGCATCATCTGGTTCAAGGGACCCAACGTCTTCAAGGGCTATCTGGGAGACGCCAAAAAGTCCGCCGAAGTCCTGACTTCCGACGGCTGGTTCCGCACCGGCGATGTTGGCCGCGTCGATGATGACGGGTTCCTCTACATCGAGGGGCGCATTTCCCGCTTCTCGAAAATTGCTGGGGAAATGGTCCCGCACGAGACTGTCGAGGCAGCCATCAACAAAGTCCTAGGGCTCGACTCCGAAGCCGAGCGCCGCATCGCCGTCGTCGGCGTGCCGGACGAACAAAAGGGCGAGGCCATCCTGCTTCTTTCCACCATCGCCGGCCCCGCGCTCGAGCAGGAATGCATCGACCTCCGTTACAAACTGCTGGACGAAGGCCTGTCCTCGCTCTGGTGCCCGAAGCGCATCGTGCCCGTCACCGAAATCCCCGTGCTCGCCTCCGGCAAACTCGACATCAAATCCTGCGAGACGCTGGCCAAGCAGAACGCCTGAAGAAGTTGATAGTCGGTGTTTGAGAGTTGATAGTCAGAGAAAATATCCGCTCTCGACCCTCTCCATCTTCACATCAACCATCAACTCTCAACCCTCGACTTTCCCCATGTCCAACCGCATCGACTCCACCTTCGCCCGCCTCCGTGAAACCCAACAGAAAGCCTTTGTCGCCTACGTCGCCGCGGGTGATCCGGATTTCGAAACCTCGCTGGAAATCATCCGGTCCCTCGCCGATGCCGGTGCCGACATCATCGAACTCGGCCTGCCGTTTTCCGATCCATTAGCCGATGGCATCGTCAACCAGATGGCCGCCGAGCGCGCGATCAAGTCCGGCATGACCACGGTAAAAGCCATCGAACTGATCCGCCGTTTCCGCGAGACGCATGAAACACCCATCGTCCTCTTCACCTATCTGAATCCAGTCTTCACCTACGGCTTCGAGGCCTTTCACCACGACTCCGCAGCCGCCGGAGCGGACGGTATTCTCCTACTGGATCTGCCCCCCGATGAGGCAGCACTCAACAAGGACCTCGCCATCGGCGCGGGCCTCAAGCACATTCGTCTCATCGCCCCGACCACGCCGCCCGAGCGCGTGAAGACGCTCGCGAAGTCGTCGGAAGGATTCATCTACCTGCTCTCCCGGACCGGCGTCACCGGATCCCATGGCGCACCCTCCGCAAACATCGCCGCGCAAGTCGCAGCCATCCGTGAACACACCGACACCCCGATCTGCGTCGGATTCGGCATCACCACCCCCGAACAAGCCGCTGAGGTCGCAAAATCCGCCGACGGCGTGATCGTAGGATCCGCCATCGTCAAGCAAGTTGAGCTTCACCCGCAAAACGCCGCCACCGCGGTCCGGGATTTCACCGCCCCGCTCATTGCCGCCGCGAAAGGGTAGCCGATCCGGACCAAATTCAAGTGGTTTTGGAAAGGCACAATTCACGGGCAATTCCCCGGATATGCCACTTGAAGCGCCCGCGCCGCGAGATGCAGGCGAGGTGCAGCAGGACCCGGCCGGCCCGGTTTTCGGAAAGCTGGAGGTAGGTTTTCATGCCTTAATTAAAGTTATCTCATCTGCGTCTGTGACGCCATTCCCTGGTGACGTAGCGCTGCGACCTGACGTTTTCGTCTGATCTAGCGGACCTGGCGGCTTTTCCACCCTGCCGCCATAGGCTGATTCTCTTCCCAAGGAATTATCGCTTGAGTTCAGCGCCACGCCATGGAGGATCAATCCGCCGAGTCGATGAAATACCGAAAACTCACCTTTTTTCTCGTGGCCGTGAGTCTTGTGCTCATCTCGATCACAATGTTATTTCGCAAACCCGCGCCTCTCGATTTCTCGGGAGATGAAGAGCCGTTCAGGTCGATGGTTCTGCCGCCAAAGTCGGTGATCGGCTTGTCCTACATGGACGGAGGCAGCGTGTCGATGCTACTGATAGACAAATCCGACCTAGAATACTACATCACCTTCCCTATCACCTACGACGGAATTCTGAACTCGCATCCCAAGGCATACTCCGGAGAAATCAATGGTCCCATGATCCTCTTGAAGAATCCCGCGCGAGCCAAGGTCATCGCACTTCGCATGTTGAAAGAATATGGAATCAAAGATGACGAAAAATACTCGACCAACACAGCAATTCGCGACCTTTCAGAGTTCTACAATGTTCCCTCCAGAGGAGTAAAACGAGCGAAACAATGGTTCGTTGAAAACGCTTCAAATTGGTAGCATCTTTAAAAAGCCCGTTCAAAGATTGCCGCTTGCCCATCCTGACCGTTCCTCTCCCGGCACTCCGGGGTGCTGACTTGTCGACGTTACATCACCGCTCATCCTTGCGGGATCGAGCAATGTGACGAGCTCCTCCGCGGTCACCCCGATTTCATCCAAACGACTCTCACAGATCTCCCGCACCGTCCGGCCGGTCGCGACGGATTCCTTGGCGATGGCCGAGGCTCGGTCGTAGCCGATGCGCGGGGCGAGCGCGGTGACCATCGAGAGCGAGAGTTCGATGAGTTCGTTGCAGCGTTCCTCATCCGGCTGGATGCATTCCACGCAGCGCTCGCGGAAGGCATCCGCCACATTGGCTAACAAGCTGATGGATTCCAACAGACAGGCCCCAAGCAGCGGCATCGAGACGTTGAGCTCGAGGAATCCACCGACGCCGCACCAGGCGATGGTGGTTTGGTTTCCGGCGACGCGGGCGGCGACCATGGTGACGGACTCGGACATCACCGGATTGACTTTTCCCGGCATGATCGACGAGCCGGGCTGGGTCGCGGGCAGGCGGAGCTCGCCAATGCCGCAGCGGGGACCGGAACCTAGCAAGCGAATGTCGCTGGCGATTTTGTGAAGCGTGACGGCGATGGTGGCGAGCTGCCCGTGGGCTTCCACGCAGCCGTCTTTGGACGCTTGGGCTTCGAAATGGTCCTCCGCCTCGCGGAAGGGAATGCCGGTCATTTCCGCGAGGCGGCCGATGGTGAGGCGGGCGAAATCCGGATGGGCGTTCAGCCCGGTGCCGACCGCGGTGCCGCCGAGAGGGAGCTCTAGCAGCGCCTCGACCGCACGCGTCGCCCGGGTCACGCCCAAGGCAGCCTGCCGCGCCCAGCCGCCGAATTCCTGACCTAACCGTAGCGGCGTGGCGTCCATCAGATGGGTGCGGCCGATTTTCAGAACGTCGTGGAATTCACGGGCCTTGTCGTCCAGCGCGGCTGCCAGTTTCGCCATCGCCGGGACCAGACTGTGCCGGATTTCTCCTGCCGCGGCGAGGTGGATGGCGGTGGGGAAGGTGTCGTTCGAGGATTGGCCGAGGTTGATGTGGTCGTTCGGATGAACGGACGGGCCGCACAGGTGCGCGATGACTTCGTTGACGTTCGTGTTGGTGGAGGTGCCGGAGCCGGTTTGATAGATATCGACCGGGAACTGCGCGTCGTGTTTGCCGGCGGCGATCTCGGCGGCGGCGGCGGCGATTTTTCCGGCGGGCTCCGGATCGAGCAGGCCGAGTTCCGCGTTGCTTCGGGCGGCAGCTTGTTTGATCAGGCCGTAGGCGTGGATCATTGGCAGCGGCAGGCGGGTGCCGGAGATGGGGAAATTCAAAACAGCCCGCTGGGTGGAGGCCCCGTAGAGCGCATCGCCGGGGACTTCCATTTCACCCATTGAGTCGCGTTCGGTTCGTTTGGAATTCATGGGAGTTTGAGTCTGGCGACTTTTTGATAGAACAGGTCGAGGTCTCCGCCGCAGTCGGCGAGCAGCTTTTGGAACGGCGGCATTTGGTCGGAGTAGAGTTTGAGCGAGACGATGTGGCCGTTGTTGATGTCTTCGTGGAGCCAGCCTTCGAGGCCGTGTCCACCCCAGCGACGACGGAGTTCACGGAACTGATCGCGCAGTTTGGTGAGGATCGCCTGCTTTTTTTCACGCATGGCCGGAGCGGAAAGGTCGGAGGAGTAGAGTGTTTCGAGTTTCCAGCGGGAGCGGTCCACCTCATGGTAAAACTCGCGGCGGCGGATGAGGCGTCCTTCGTATTTTTTCATTTCGGCGAGGCGGCCTTCGTGTTTCAACCAGCGTTTCACGCCTTCCTCGGCCACGACGTTGGCGAAGGACTCGTTGAAGACCGTGTCGCCCCGGCGGAAGTATTTGCGGTGGGTGAGTTCGTGGAAAATCGTTTCTGCGAGATCAATGTCCGGGTAATCAACGAACGTGTTGAGCACCGGATCGTGAAACCAACCGAGGGTTGAGTAGGCGTCCACATCGCCGATGAAAACGTCGTAGCCGTTTTCCTTCAGCTCGCCGGCGAGCGCCTCGGTGTCCCGCTCGCGGAAGTAGCCGCGGTAATCCATTTTCCCGATGAACGGGTAGTTCCAGTTCTTGGGTTTCAGAGAAAACTCCGGGGCTGCGTAGAGCACCCAGACGACGTGTTTGCGCCCGAGATCGGTGTATTTTGCGTAACTTTCATCGCCCGGCAGCGACAGATGATCGCTGGCAAACTGCCGGATGCGGTCCACGGACTCAAGCTGGCCGCGTAAAACCGACGGGGTCGCCGGATCGGCGATGACCCGCGAATTCGCCCGGCTTTTCCGGAGGATTTCCACCTGTCCGCCGACGGCTTGCCCGTAGAACCGGACCGTCTGGCAGGACGGGAGGAATGCCACGATCAGGGCGAAGAACAAAACGGTGAGTCGGGGCATGGGTGAATTTCGATTTTCGGTGTCAGGCTCAACCAGAATGCGAGGGATCACAAGGTGAGATGGTATTTCCTCTTTCCTCGCCCTCGTGTTCTCCCTTAATCTCGAAGGACATGAACCAAATCGTTCTCTTATTCTCCGGACAAGGTGCCCAGAAAGTGGGCATGGGCAAGGAATGGATGGAAAGCTCCGCGACCGCCCGCAAAATGGCGGCGCAAGCGGACCAAGCGCTCGGATTCTCCATTTCGGAAATCATGCTAGAAGGGCCCGACGAGGAATTGACGAAAACCTCGCGTTGCCAACCCGCCTTGTATCTTCATGGCCTGATCGCCCTCGCCCTGATACGGGAGCGCCTGCCAAACCTCGTTCCGGTGGCCGCTGCCGGGCTTTCTCTCGGAGAATTCACCGCCCACGTCGCGGCCGGGAGCTTTTCCTTCGAGGACGGACTCCGCCTCGTCGCCCGGCGTGGCGAATTCATGGAAGCCGCCTGCCTCGCCACCGAGGGTGCGATGGCCGCGCTGATCGGCGGCGATGAAGAGCAAGTTCGCGCGCTCGCCGCCGCGACCGACGTGGATGTGGCGAACCTGAACGCCCCCGGGCAAATCGTGCTCTCGGGCACGGTCGCTGGGATCGACGACGCCATCGCGAGGGCCAAGGAATTTGGCGTCCGCAAGGCAATCAAGCTGAACGTCGCCGGTGCTTACCACTCGCGATTGATGCAAAGCGCCCAGGACCAACTCGCCGGGGAGTTGGATCAAGTCACCCTCCAGCCCCCTTCCCTGCCAGTGGTTTGCAATTTCGGGGCCACCCCGGTTTCCGATCCCGACGAGATCCGGACCATGTTGAAAAATCAGGTCACCGGGTCGGTCCGTTGGACGGAATCCATCCAGACTTTGGTTGGAATGGGCCACCGCACCTTCCTCGAACTCGGCCCCGGCAAGGTGCTTGCCGGGCTGGTTTCCAAGATCGACAAGGGTGTGAAAGTCCATTCCGTCGAGGATCTGGCGTCGCTGGAAGCCGCCGTGGAAGCCCTTTCCTGAGGCCGTAAACGCGTCGCTAAGAAAAGTCAGAAAAGGTTAAAAAAGAGATTGCGCTGCCGGAACCGGGTCAATAGCTTCCGCCACCCGAGCGGGACATGGAGCGGTAGCTCAGTTGGTTAGAGCGCCAGCCTGTCACGTTGGAGGTCGCGGGTTCGAGTCCCGTCCGCTCCGCCATCTCCCGTTCGGTAAAGTCAACCCCGCCTGCAAAGGCGGGGTTTTTCTTTGCCGGTTCACCGCCATTCCGCTATCGGTAGTCCGTGACCCAGACCGCCAAAGACCGCTCACATTGGCCCCAGGCGAAATTCACCTCGTTCGAAGAGTCTCGCAAATACCGCATTAACCAATGGCAGGAAGCGGGATGCGAGGCCCGCCTTACCGCCGCATGGGAACTCGTTACCGACTACTGGTGCGGCATGAAAGGAAAGCATCCTGATGAACTCCGACTTCAAAGATCTGTTACGCATTTTTGCAAAACACCACGTTGAATACCTCATCGTCGGAGCGTATGCCGTCATTCACTACACGCAACCTTGTTACACCAAGGACATTGATCTCTGGATCAAGCCTTCCAAAGAAAATGCAGCTCGTGTGGCGCGGGCATTCCACGAATTCGGCCTGCCTCTTGTGGAAGTGACTCAGAAGGACTTTGAAGAAGAAGGACAGCAATATCTCGTAGGGGCTTCACCCTGCCAAATTGATTTCCTCACCTCGCTCCCCGGTTTCTCCGATTTCGATCTCGCGTGGGAATCTTCAGTAACGGCTAGCGTCGAAGGCATCCCCATCCACTACCTCGGCAAAACGGGGGAGTTCCTCCGCACAGGGCACACTTGAAGCCCCATTTCGGAAAAAAACCTCCGACCTTGCCATTGCTCCGTTCTCCGCCTACATCCCTCCCCCATGCCTACCGTCGCCATCGTCGGACGCCCGAATGTCGGGAAGTCCGCCCTCTTCAACCGCCTCGCCGGGAGGAAGATCGCCATCGTCCACGACCAACCCGGCGTCACCCGCGACCGCATCGCGGCTCCTTCCAAGGCCACGCAGGTCCCTTGCACCCTCATCGACACCGGCGGCATCGGCGGTGGGATCGAGGATGGGTTCGACGAGCAGGTCTCCATCGAGGCCGACATCGCCATGCAAACGGCGGATTTGATCCTTTTCGTGGTCGACGCCCACTCAGGCCTCACCGCCACCGACCAGGCTCTCGCACAGAAACTCCGCAAGGCCAAGCCGCCCGTCCTGCTTGTCATCAACAAGGTGGATGACGACAAACACGAGCGCTCCCACTCGGATTTCACCCGCCTCGGCCTCGGCAACAGCGTTTTCGTCTCCGCCGAACACGGCCGCAACTTCGGCGTGCTCTGCGATGAAATCGACGCCGTCATTTCCCCACTCGTCTCCGAAACCGAAGCGGAAGCGGAAGTCGCCGAAGCCGTCGGCATCAAACTCGCCATCGTCGGTCGTCCGAACGCGGGCAAATCCTCACTCGTCAACGCCATCCTCAAGGACGAGCGCACCATCGTCTCCGACATTGCCGGGACTACCCGCGACGCCGTCGATCTCCCCTACTCGTTTGAAGGCGAGAATTTCACCCTCATCGACACCGCCGGCCTCCGCCCGCGGGCCAAGCGCGACAACTCGGTGGAAGTCTTCTCCGCCATGCGCACCGAGAAAGCCGTCCGCCGTTCCGACCTCTGCGTGCTCGTCATCGACCTCGCCGCCGGCATCAGCTCGATGGACCGCAAGATCGCACAGCTCATCATGGAGGAGAAAAAACCCTGCCTGATCGTGCTCAACAAATTCGACCTCTTCCACCCCGGAGCCAATCGCACCGCGCGGTTAGAGGAAGCCACCGATCACGTCCGCAAGGAGTTGTTTTTCCTCCACTACGCCCCCTTCGTCGCCTGTTCGGCAAAAACCGGCGGCTCGGTCGATCACGTCCTGCGGGAAGCGCTCAAGATCAAAAAAAGCGCGCAAAACATCCCCGGTACCGGCCAGCTCAACCGCATCCTGCAAGGTGCCTTCGAGGCCACCCCGCCGCCGATCGACAACAAGCTGCACAAGCGCCTCAAGCTTTACTACGCCACCGCCGCCGTGGAGGAGAAATACAGCGTCATCCCGGTGCCGACCATCGTGCTTTTCGTCAATGACAAGCGGCTTATGGCGAACAGCTACGAGTCCTATATCGTCAACAAATACCGCGCCGCGCATCCCGCGCCGGGCATCCCGGTCGTCCTATCCGTCCGCTCGCGTTCGCGGAAAGAATGGGAGCCGAGGCAGAAACCGCAGGGGCATTGAGCAGGTGATCTCCCCAAACTCTTCAGGGAGCGGTGATCACATGACGCATGAACAGTCGCTGGCGACCCGCTTTAGGCACGCTGAATAACGGCTGTGCGGCGGTTCCCGTATTCAGGATGGTTTGCCAACCGACTGGTGCGAGTGTTTCACTCCACTGGGCGCCGTGGGTGATTCCACTGACCCCCACCCGAACCGGATAGCTCAGCGTTAGATCTCCCCCGCTCATTTGTGGTCGCGGGAAGAGGGAGCTGTCGGAGACTTTTGGATTCATACCGAAGGCGAATTCCACCAGATTCACGATGCCGTCTTTTTCGAAATCGAATGTGTCTGCGCCATCGCCGCTGTTAGCGGGGGATCCGAAGTGGAGTTTGCGCCAGCTCTCAAGGGCAGTGAGCACGGTGAACGATTGGCTCGTTTCGGTCGGGTTGCCGAGTGAGTCGAGGATCCGGCCTTTGAGAGTGTAGGTGCCGGCTGTGGTGGGAGCGGTGATGGTCCGGGATGCCAACGGTCCGGAAGCGGAAACCACCACGTTGTTCACCAGCACGGCATAGGCGAGCGGAGAACTGGAATCCGTCCACGCGGCGAAGGTGACCGTCAAGGTGGCTCCGGCATCCACGATGCTGCTCGGGGCGAGGCTCAAGCTGCCGCCGGCTGGGCCGGTGTTGTCGATCAGGGAGATGGTGAACGTTTGCTCGGCAGAGGTGAGCGCGGGCCCTCCCGCCATGGTGTCGTCCCGGAGGGAAACGCCAATGGTGGCCATACCGACGGTTCCGTTCGGCGTGTAGGTGAGCGTGCCATTGCTGGCGATGGCAGGTGCCGTGCTGAAGAGTCCGGGGTTGTCATTGCTCACGAGGAAAGTCAGCGACTGGACATCAAGGGGATCGCCATCGTTGATTCCCGTCGCCCAAGCCACTACGGTCTGCGCGGTATTGGTTCCACCGGGCAGGGTCTGGTCAGCACCCTTGGTGAATACGGGCACGTCGTTTACTTTGGTTACGATCAGGCGGAAGCTATCGCTGGCCGATGCGGTGGTGGGCGTGCCATTGTCGGTGGCGGTCACTGTAATGTCCACGAAGCCGACATCGGCTTCTGCAGGCGTGCCGGAGAAGGTGCGGGTAGCGGGGTTGAAGGCCAGCCAGTTCGGCAGGGTGCTAACGGAATAGGTTAAGACGGTGTCCACGTCCACATCGGAAAAGGTATTGCTCGGGACGGTGTAGCTGAACAAAACGTCCTCGGTGGCGTTTCGGGTCCCAATATTGTTAGCCACAAATGGGGCGTCGTTGACGTTGGCGATAGTGATACGGAAGGTGTCGGAGACGCTGCTGAAACTTTTGTCCGTGGCGGTCACGGTGATATCGACAAAGCCGACGTGAACGTTACCAGGGGTGCCGGAGAAGGTGCGGGTGGCCGGGTTGAAGGTCAGCCAAAAGGCCACTCCGGATGAGCTGTAGGTAAGGGAATCCCCCGTATCGATATCGCTGAAGGTGTTGACCGGGAAGGTATAGCTGAAGGCCACGTCCTCAGTGGCGTTCCTGTCGGGGATGGGGTTGGCGACGGTCGGGGCGTCGTTCACGTTGGCGACGGTGATCGAAAAGGTGTAGGAGGCATTGAGCGCAGGCGTGCCGTTGTCGGTCGCGGTAAGGGTGATATTCGCCGTGCCCACATTGGCGTTGCCGGGAGTGCCGGAGAAGGTACGTGTGGCCGCATTGAAGCTCAGCCAAGACGGTAGCGGGCTCGTGGTGTAGGTGAACACGTTGCCCGCATCCATGTCAGAGAAGGTCGTCGTGGGGAAGGTGAACGAAAAGGCCGTTCCTTGGGTGGCGGGTGGCTCGGAAAAAGGGATGGCGAGGGTCGGAGCATCGTTCACGTTGGCCACGGTGATGATGAAGGTATCGGAAACGCTCAAGGCAGGACTGCCGTTGTCAGTCGCGGTGACGGTGATGTTCGGGGTGCCGACGTTGAACGGGCCGGGGGTGCCGGAGAAGGTGCGGGTCGCGGCGTTGAAGGTAAGCCAGCCGGGGAGCGTGAGAGTGGTGTAGGTAAGGGTGTCGCCGGCGTTAGCATCGGCGAAGGTCGAGGTGGGGAAGGTATATAAAAAGGCCGCGCCTTGGGTGGCGGGTTGGTCGGGGATGGGGCTGGCGACGGTGGGGGCGACGTTGGGGGCCACCACCGTGAGGCGGAAGGTGTCGCTGACAGTGGCATTTTGACTGTCTGTGTAAGTTACGGTGATGTCGGTCGAGCCACCAGCCGTGGGAGTACCGGAGAAGGCACCCGAGCCTGAATTGAGGTTTACGCCTGCCGGGAGTGGCGCGGCGGTGTAGCTCGGCGAGGGGAAACCAAAGCTGTCGAAATTCCTATCCGCATCGCTGAAGGTTGCGAAGGGTATCGTATAGTTGAAGGCACTGCCCAGGTTGATCGACTGGTCGGGGATGGGATTGGCTACCGTCGGCACGGTATTCAAGCCTGTGCCGCGGATGACGAAGCCGAAGCCACCGGCCGGGGAGTTGTTGTCGAAGTAGACTTGATAGTCCAGCTGGGCAATTTGTCTGAGGCCGGAAGGATTGAAGGTGATGGTAAATGTCGTGGTTCCACCCGGGGCAACCGGAGAGACCGGTGGAGTTGTCACAACAAAAGCACCGTCATAACCGAAACCACTAGGAGTGCTGGAGTTAACCTTATAAATTTGTGCGGACAATGTTCCCAACGCGAGCGGGGCTGTCCCAGTATTCTGAATGGTAAAGGTGCGGCTGATGCTATCGTTTGTCGCCATGAGCACGCTGCCGAAATCGGTATGGTCGCTGGTGGCGGGAGTGGTGTCGTTGGAGCTGATAGTAAGACCGTTGCCAGTCACTCGGACATCTGACGTGGACAGTCCCGAGTATGCCTGGAAGTATCGCACGGTGCTGCTGCTCGTGCCATTGCCAGTTCGACCAGTGGCCCGAATCGTGGAAGCTGTGGGCAGGGATGTCGCGCTCGTTACCTGCCAATTGGCGGACGTGCCCACACGGGTGGTGGTGCCAGAAAACGGCTGCCAGTTGCCCGGATTGACAAACTCGTATTCGAGCTTGATATCCTGCAGCTCGGGAAGAGAGCCGCTGCGGTTCCATGTGATGATCCCTTGGTTGATGGTGAGCGACTGGCTGCCGGCGTCGTTGGCAAGGCGAGCGCTGCCGCTCAGGTTGACGCCGCTGGTGGTGGCGCCCGTCCAAAACGTGAATCGACCCCCGACGAGGATCCCGCCGTCGTTATCCAGAGTGATCGTATAAACCTCCGCGTTGGCCGCAGGGTCGAAGGCGGTATCGGCAGAGCCGTCGGCGTTGAGCCGGGCAAGGAAGCCGGTCAGGCTGGTGACGGTGGTGAAGTTGCCGCCGTAGAGAATTTTGCCATCGGCCTGCGGTGTGATGGCATTGACGAAGCCATTGGCGCTGGCAGTGAAAGTGGTGTCGAGGGAGCCGTCGGCGTTGACGCGGGCGATGCGATTGCGGGTGGTGGAGCCCACCGAGGTGAAATCTCCGCCCAACAGGACCTTGCCGTCACGTTGGACGGCGAGCGCGAGCACCCCGGCGTTGGCATTGGGATTGAAGGTGGTGTCGAGGGAGCCGTCGGCGTTGACGCGGGCGATGCGATTGCGGGCGGTGGAGCCCACCCCGTCGAAGCCTCCGCCGATTACGATTTTCCCGTCGTCTTGTATCGCCATTGCGCGGACAGAGCCGCTGGGGCCTGGGTTGAAGGTGTCGAGGGTGCCATTTACCTGGTTTAACCGCGCGATGTTGGGGCGAGGCGAGCCGCCGATCGTGGTGAAAATTCCGCCGACGAGGAGCCGACCGCTCTGATCGAGCGCCAAGGTGTAAACCACCGACGCTGAGCTGGTGACGCCCGTGGCGAAGGTGGTGTCGAGGGTGCCGTCGGCATTGTATCGCGCCAGCCTGCTGCGGGTAGAAAACGTAGTCCCAACCGAGTCGTTTCTAACGGAGCTAAAGTCACCACCGAAGACGATGTCGCCGTCGTTCTGGACCGCCAAGGCCCAGACCGAGCCGTTGGGGTCGGGTCTGAAGGTGGTGTCGAGGGTACGATTGGTGTTGATGCGGGCGATGTTGTTGCGCGCAACGCCGAGCACGGTCGTGAAATCACCAGCGATGATGATCTTACCATCGGCCTGCACCGCTGTGGCGTGGACCCTGCCCAATCCTCCGGAGACGCTCGGATTCCAGCTTAGGTCGGGATCGCCAGCGGCGGCGAAGACGGAGTGAGATGCAAGGATGGCAAGGGACGAGACGACGATCTTGAAGAGGCGTGGCAGGCTCATGGGGCAGTGTTCGGGTTCGGTCACGGAAATGGAAATTCCGTGTGACGCTGAAAAACTGAGCGAAAACCTCGCGCCGCGCATCGGGCATGAGGACTGATTTTTCTCTAGGCTAAATACCTAGGCGACTTCCCCTGTGACTCCAATTTTCAGTAGTTGATTGGCGTCTTCAAAGATATCGGCAGGCTGACGGCAAACAGGCTGCCGCCAGCGGAGGTGGCTTCGCAGGTGAGTTTCGCGCCGATGCGCTGCGCGAGCTCTCCTGCCAGATAGAGTCCCATGCCGGTGGAGGATTCGCCTCCGGTGGGTCGCGCCCGGTGGGCTCGGATTTTTCCGGAGAAAATGACGATCCGGTCGCGCTCTGGGATGCCGGGGCCTTCGTCGGTGACGGAGATGATGACATCGCTGTCGGTCTCTTCGAGATCGAGGAAGATAGAGGCTCCGGGGTTGGAGAATTTGACGGCGTTGGAGAGGAAATTGTGGACGATGTGTTCGAGGGCAGAACCGTGGGTAAGGATCACCACCGGCCGAGAGGGCATGCTGCGGCGGATTTTGATGTGCTTGGAATTGGCGTTTGCCTGCTCGAATTCCACGATCCGGCCCAGCAACTCCGTTAGATCACAGGAACATGCAGCGGCGGGCAAGCCACTCTCAGTATCCGGACGGGCCACCGAGAGCGCTCCAGTGACCAGACTGAACATGTGTTCGACGGCCGACTGCATGTCGGACAGCAACCTGCCGCCCTCGGGACTCGCAAACACTTCCGGGGTTCCGCGGACATGTTGGAGCAGATTGCGCATGCCGCTAAGCGGACTTTGCAGTTCGTGCACGGCGCTGGCGGTGAGGATGGCTTTTTCCTGGGTGACGGCGGCGAGCCGAAGGGATTTGTCGGCGAGGGCGACTTCCAGAGCCTTGCGCTGGAGCCGTAGTTGATAGACCAGCACGGAAACAGTTAGACCAACCACGGCGAGCACACTGATGAAGAGTTGCAGGGAAAGCAACGATTGCTCAGGCGACTCTGATGGGAAGGCGGCATAACCGCGCATGGTGCCCGCGACGCCGGTGATCATGAGCAGCATGACCCCAACGACGGCACCTCGGCGCCCGAATCGATAGGAAATCCACAATACCAGAGGGATAGCCATGTAGGTTTTCGGCCAGCTTGGGAACATTCTGGCAAAGTGCATCCCACTGATCGCTTGTCCGACGAAGACGAGGGAAATCAAAACCACCAGCCCTTCCGTGACGGCGCGCCGGGAACCCTTCCAGTTCGAGACCCGGATCGGACCGATGAAAAACAACGGTGCGAAGGTGAGGATGCCAGCGACATTTCCTGTGAACCAAGTCAGCGCGGTATTTCCGGCCTGCGCGGCTGGCAGAATTCCGGCAGCCTGGAGACTGAGGACTCCGCAACCCGCACTGAAGACGGGGGGAATCAAAGCGGCGAAAAGCATGAAGCGGAAGACTCCGTCCACCGACCAGAATTCCGGCGGATCACCGAGAGCGTGACGGGCAAGACGCGCGCCGACCAGTGCCTCCGCGGTATTTCCCAAGGCGATCCCCAGACCCGCCAGTACCGCTGGCGGCAGGGCGACTCCGTTTTGCCAGTTGACGAGAAAATTTGTGGTGAACGCACCGAGGAGAATGGCCGGCCAGTAACCAGAGCCGAAGCGGGCAAGCAGGCCGATTCCCAAGCCGGCAAGCGGCCAGACGGCGGAAGCGTTCGCCTGGGTCATGGCAAGCCGCAGCGACCACCAACCCAAGAGCGCGTATAGTAGCGCGCCGAACCCAAGGATCGCGACCATTTGGAGACGCCACCTGTTCATTCCCTAAATGACATGCGACTCCACCATCAAGCTCGCCCTTTGGACGAGCGAGGCGGAGGTGGCCGCGTTGAGTTTGTTTTTTAAATTCTCGCGATGAGTTCCCACAGTTTTCGCGCTGATCTTCAGCTCCATGGAAATGGCGGCCGTGGTGTATCCCCTGCCGATGAGCCGCAGAACCTGGATTTCCCGATCGCTGAGTGCGGCGAGTTCGAAGGGCTTGGTGGGGTCCGCATTCGGGTGCAGGGCATTGCCAATCAACTCCGCCGCGAGCGCCGGACTCACATAGCGCTCTCCAGCGGCGACGATTCGCAAGGCCCGCAGCAATTCATCCAAGCCATGGGATTTCATCAAATAGCCGGACGCCCCTGCACGCAGGGCGCGGGCCCCGTAGCTGCGCTCGTCATTCATGGAATACACGAGCACGCGGATCGAGGGCCACCGCCCATGAATTTGGCGAAGCAGTTCGATCCCATCGTTTCCCCCCATCCACAGGTCGAGAATCAGCAGATCGGGCACGCTTCGCTCGATCGCGTTCAGGGTCGAGGCGCCATCTTCGGTCTCCGCCAGCAGGGTGAAATCATCGGAACCACGCAAAACCAAGCGGATCCCTGAGAGTACTACCGGATGGTCGTCGGCGGCGATTACGCGGAAGTGGGTTTCGGGCATTGCGTTCGAGCGGGCTTTGGACGGGACCAAAGTCCCATGACCTGAGACCGGCAAAGCAGATTCGGGGCCATCCGTGAAATCCTCTTTCTGGACGGAAAACAACATGCTCAGTCGATGATCTTCCGCATCGGAATCATGTTGGAATACTCAAAACCACGCTTTTTGAAGAACTCCTGGGACTCCGCGCTGATCCGGTCGGTCAGCAGGGTGATCCGCTTGAATTGTTTTTTCTTCGCGAACTCCGCGACGTAGTCCAGCAGCATGGTGCCGTAACCTTGGCCCCGGTGGTCCGGGTGGATGACCACATCCTCCATCAGAATCACAAATCCGCCCCGCGCGGTGGAGATCGTGAACAACAGGTTCACCATCCCGAAAATCTGGTCGTGATTCCGGATGACGAAGATCCGGCCACGGTTCGGTTGTTCGAGGATCAACTGCAACCCGCGCTCCTGCACCGTCCGGTCGGGCGAGAAGTCGCCCGACAGCGCGAACAAATTCATCACCAACTCCGTCAGCGCCGGCAAGTCCTCGATGGTCGCCGGTTCCACCCACGGGCGATCATCCTTCAATGCCTGGTTCGCCGTGTCGGAACTGGTTTTCACGGGCATGACAGTGGCACGATTTTCGGATCGGAAAACGAAATTCTCCAAATGCTTCAAATTTCATCCACACCCGGTCGTGACTCCAAGAGATCCGGGCGACTTTCCCGGGTGCGGGCCAGAGATTGTGTCTCTTTCCACGCGGAAATTTTTCCATGATGACCGGAAACCAGGACCTCTGGCACCACCATTCCCCGAAAATCAATCGGCCGCGTGTAGGCCGGAGCCTCGAGCCGGTTAGGATCGGAAAACGACTCGTCCACCGGCGAGCGCTCGTCGCCCAGCGCGCCGGGCAGCAGCCGGATCACCGCATCGCACAGCACGGCCGCTGCCAGCGCGCCATTGGTCAGAATGTAGTCGCCGATGGAAATTTCCTCGTCCACCAAGGCCTCGATCACCCGGTGATCCACCCCTTCATAATGGCCGCATAACACTAGCAGGTGCCCGGCGGTCGACAGTTCGCGGGCCACCGCCTGCTTGAACGGCCGGCCCTGCGGCGTCATCAGGATCACCCGCGTGTCCGGACGGCGCAGCGCCTCCACCGCGGCGAAGAGTGGCTCCGGCTTCAGCAACATTCCCTGCCCTCCTCCGCACAGGGAATCGTCCACCCGCCGGTGTTTGTCCTCCGACCAGTCGCGCAATTGGTGCGCCGCCACTTCCACCAACCCGGCCGCGCGGGCGCGCTGGATAATCGAGTCGCTCAGCGGAGCCAGCGCGATCTCAGGAAAAAGGGTGACGATGTCGATCCGCATGGCTCAGCCAAAATAGGTCGTCAGCCACCGGTCCATCGTGCTGACGATGAGCGGATAGCTCGTCTCATCGAACGAGTGCCCGGCTCCGGCGATTTCCAACCACTCCTTCTCGCAAGTCGCAGCTTCGAAAGCATCGAGCCCGTCCTGCACGGGCACCAGATCATCCGCATCGCCGTGGATGAGCAACCACGGCTGGGTGACCGCTTCCACGGCGGGCAGCGTGCTTCCGATGAGCGTCAGGTCATCCACAAAAGTGCGGGAGAGCGGGAAACTCTCATCCTCCCACATGAATTCCTCGTCCGGAGTGACATCACCGAACTCCCGCGCCACAAATGCCGCCGTGTGAGTCATGCCCGCCAGCGAAACCAAGGCACGGACCCGGATGTCCCGGGCGGCGGTGAGCACTCCCGCCGCACCGCCCATGCTGTGGCCGGCGTAAACCGCGTTGGTGTTTTCGGGGACCATTTCGAGCACCGCCTGGAGATCCCGGATGTCCTTGGAAACGCAGGAATCCTCGAAGCGCCCTTCGGAAGCGCCATTGCCCGCGAAGGAAATCCGCAGGCACGGCCAGCCAAGCCCCGCGAGCCCGTCCGCCAGTGCCACAAGCAGCGGGCGGTCTTTGTTTCCTGTCACCCCATGCCCCAGAATCACCAGCACGTCCGCCCGGGAGCCAGGGTGGAACGTGTAGTCGATGGCTTCGCCTGAGCGGTTGCGGATTTCGGTTTCTGTCATCATGCCGTGAAATGGGTCAGGCGTTGAGGCGACCCGGGAAGGTCAATTCGGCGACGCCGGATTTATCCAGTTCTCCCAGCCCAAGGTCGATCAATTTCCGATATTGCGCCTCGGTGGCCAGCGAAAGAGGCACCAGCACCCCGACGGAGTCCGCCATGTCGTTGGCGATGCCGCTGTCCTTGGCGGCATGCGAGGCGGAGAAATAACAATCGTGCTCGCGGGTGATCATGTCGTCTCCATCCGTTTCCAGCACCCGGGAGTTTGCGCCGGTCTGGGAGAACACCTCCTTGAGCACCTGTAAATCCAGGCCTACCGCCGCGCCGAGCCCGAGGCCTTCCGCCAGTCCCGCGGTGTTGATGTTCATCACCATGTTCACCAGCGCCTTGATCCTGGCGGCGTCTCCGACCGCACCGACGTTGCGCAGCGAGCTGGAAATATCTTTGAGCAGTGGTTCCATCCGCTGGAACACCGCCTCGTCGCCGCCGACCATCAGATAGAGCGTGCCCTGCCGCGCCTGCGGGATGCTGGACGCCATGCTTGCAGCGAGGGTATCCGCACCGGCCGCCAGAGCCGCCTCCGCCGCGGCCTCCTGGGCACCCGGACTCACGGTGGCGCAGTTGATGAACACCTTCCCGGCCGCGCCTTTGAGCAAGGATTCCTCACCGGTGAAAATTTCCTCCATCGACGCGTCGTCCGTCACCACCGTGAAGATCACGTCTGCGGCGGCGGTCACCTCCGGCAAGCTTGAAACCGCTTGCGACCCCAATTCAATCCCGAGCGAAGAGGCCAGCGGGGCGTGGTGATCAAAAATCGCGGTGACCGGGTAACCCAGGTCCGCCAGGCGGCGCGCCATGTTCGCACCCATCCGCCCGACCCCGACAAATCCAATGTTCAATTTGTTCATCGTGCGAAGCTTGGCGGCTTCCCCCGGTGGGCGCAACTTCTAGTTTCCTCTCACAGAATCGAGCCCGCTACGTAAGCAGCGGCGGCAGGACTGGCGGTTTCGAGCTTTTTCACTGCGGCAGAAAAGGCGGCGATCTGGGATTTCGCGGCACCGGATTCCTGGTCGCCCTTGGCGAGGATGGCGTCGAGGAAATCGCCGGAAAGTCCGAGGCGGGTGTCACCGGCGAGGCGCTCGACTAGGTTGTTGCGGTCGATTTTTCCCTGGCGCAGGTCGTTCACGGTGGCGACGGCGTGCTCCTTGATGGCGTGGTGCGCGGTCTCGCGGCCGACGCCGGATTTCACGGCTTCCATCATGATGGTGGTGGTCATCAGGAATGGCAGATAGTGGGCGGTCTCGGCTTGGATGACGGCTTCGTAGGCGTCCATTTGGTCGAGCACGGTGAGCAGGGTTTCGAACAGACCGTCGATGGTATAGAAGGAATCCGGCAGCATGATGCGGCGGACGACGGAACAGGAAACGTCGCCTTCGTTCCATTGGTCACCGGCGAGTCCGGCGGCCATGGCGAGGTAGCCTTTGAGGATGACGTGGAAGCCGTTCACCCGCTCGCAGGAGCGCGAGTTCATCTTGTGCGGCATGGCGCTGGAACCGGTCTGGCCCGGGGCGAATCCCTCGCTGGCGGTTTCGTGGCCAGCCATCAGCCGCAGGGTTTTGCAGAAGGAGGACGGGCCGCTGGCGAGATCGGTGAGCGCGGCGACGACGCGGAAATCCAGCGACCGCGGATAGACCTGGCCGACATTGGTCCACAAGGCGGGCATGCCGAGGTGGGCGACCACGCGTTTTTCGAGATCGGCCACTTTTTCGGCATCGCCCTCAAACAGGGAAAGCTGGTCCATCTGGGTGCCGACCGCGCCTTTGAGGCCGCGGACCGGGTAGTTGGCGATGACGGAATCGAGGGCCTGCAGCGCGCCTAGCAATTCCTCGCCGAACATGGCGATGCGCTTGCCAAGCGTGGTCGGCTGGGCGGCGACGTTGTGGGTGCGGGCAGTCAGAATGAGATCGCTCCATTGTTCCGAACGCTCGCGGAAACGGCGGAGGGTGGCCACGGTCTTGTCGCGGACGATGAGCAGCGAGCGATAGACTTGGAGCTGCTCGACGTTTTCCGTGAGATCGCGCGAGGTCATGCCTTTGTGAACCTGCTCGTGGCCGGCGAGGTCGTTGAATTCTTCAATGCGCGCCTTCACGTCGTGGCGGGTGATTTTTTCCCGCGCCATGATGGAGGCCGGATCGACGCTGTCCTTGGCGGCTTCGTAGGCGGCGATGGCCTCGGCGGGGACATCCAGACCGAGATCGCGCTGGGCCTTCATCACGGCGATCCAGAATTCGCGCTCAAGGACGATGCGCCCCTCGGCGGACCAGATGGATTGAAGGGCGGGCGAGGCGTAGCGTTCGGCAAGGACGTTGGGGATCACGCGGCGGACCTTGCAGGGCCGGAAATGAACTTTCAAGAGGCAGTTGCCTAAAAATTCCGGGTCTCTACCGCACTAAGTGGCGGGAAACCGAGTGCATCGGATCCGACACAACTCCCTCATCAGGAGTGGTCGGGGCGGCCAGATTCGAACTGACGACATCCGCGTCCCAAACGCGGCGCTCTACCAGGCTGAGCTACGCCCCGGTGCACGGGCGGACCCTTGGGGATTCCTTCCAGCGAATCAAGAACTTCCTTGAGGAAAATTTCACTTCATCAAAATGCCGGGTTCGCGGCGTGACGGATGCCTCTCCCGCATCATCGATCTGTTCCTCCAGTCCCTTGACTTCCACGCCAGACGCGACATTGTGCAGCCCGACAGGGGTGCTCTTCGATCGCAGAGCCGAGATTTTCCAACGCGCGGAAAAGACCCTCCGAACCTGACGCGGGTCATGCCGCCGTAGGAAGTCGAAACCCCGAGAAGTTTCCCTTTCCCCGGCCGTGCAAGTTCCGCACGGCCTTTTTCTTGCTCTCAACTATCCACCCTCAACTCTCAACCTCTTCAAAAATGATCTCCACCGAAGAATCCACCGGCGCCCCTGCTTCCGAAACCCACGACGCCTCCCTCGCCCCCCTCCCCGCGTCCACCCGCGTTTACGTCCAGGGCGAGTTCTTCCCGCAGATCCGGGTGCCGATGCGCGAGATCTCCCTCTCCGACACCAAGTCCTTCAACGGCCGCATCGAGAAAAACGAATCCGTCCGCGTCTATGACTGCTCTGGCCCGTGGGGCGATCCCGATTTCAAAGGCACCTCCGAAGAAGGCCTGCCCGCCCTCCGCCGCGATTGGATTCTCGCCCGTGGCGATGTCGAGGCCTACGACGGCCGCGAAGTCCAGCCGCAGGACAACGGCTACCTCACCGAGAAACACGTCGAGTTCGCCTCGAAATCCGAACGGGCTAACAAATTCGTCGAATTCCCCGGCCTCACCGCCGACCGCCGCCAACCGCTGCGCGCCACCGGCAAGCCCGTCACTCAGAAATATTACGCCGACCAGGGCATCATCACCGCCGAGATGGAATACATCGCCATCCGCGAAAACATGCGCCGGAATCAGATGGGAGATCGGGGATCGAAGATCGGGGATTTTAGAGAAGACATCGTTAGAAACGATCTGCACAAACAGCACAAGGGCTCCGCCCAGGAATCTTCCATCCACGATCCCCAATCCCCTATCTCCAATCCTTACACCCCATCCATTTTCCAACGCTTCCCTCAGCGCATCCCTAAGGAAATTACCCCCGAGTTCGTGAGAAGCGAGGTCGCTGCCGGCCGCGCCATCATCCCGCTCAACGTCAACCACCCGGAATGCGAACCGATGATCATCGGCCGCAACTTCCTCGTCAAAATCAACGCCAACATCGGCAACTCCGCCGTCGCCTCGTCCATCGAGGAAGAGGTCGAGAAAATGCGCTGGTCCACC
>JANPKJ010000134.1:0-39158 GCA_031425955.1 Akkermansiaceae bacterium
CCGGAGGGTAATGGTTCGCCCGCCTTGCTGGATGGATTTGCTTTCCAACACGTCCTTTGCAGGAACGATGAACTTGGGCCTCGGCGGCTCAGGCGGCGGAGGGGTGCCGTCCGGAATGTTGCCGAGGATGCGGGCGGTGGTGGGTTGCGCTGGAGCAGGTTGCTGCTCCTCGGCAGCAAATCCCGGCGAGAACCCGCCGGAGACTGCCGCAAACGCGGCGATTTGGAATAATTTCATAGGAAAAGGATATTCGATGTCCTTCCTGGTGGACGGGGAGCTAATAAGTCGCAACTAGTCGACCGCAACGGCCTTTAGCCTCCCCCGAAGAGTCAGCCTGGACATGCGCCGCCGCCTCCCCGGCCGTTTGGTCGGTTTGGCGGCAATGTGTGCGGTCATTGCCAACCGCTAGCTGCGAGGGTTATTAGGACCTCATCCGCCGAAGTGGACGGACCATCAAGGTGGCAATACCTTTCCGATGGCAAGTAGCAATTTGGACCCTGTAGCAAATCCCGTTGAATGCCTTCGCCTTCACCATTGCCGTTGACCTGCGTCGCTTCACTGGCGACGCTCTGCGCAATGTTTATCGATCACATCCGGATTATCGGAAAGGCTGGCGACGGCGGAAATGGCGTTGTCTCCTGGAAGCGCGAAAAATTCGTTCCCCGCGGCGGTCCCGACGGTGGTGACGGCGGCGCGGGCGGGGACATCGTGCTCGTCGTGGATCCCTCCACCGACAATCTGCGCGCCTATCACTACGATCCCAAGCTCATCGCCGAGGACGGCAAAAACGGTGCCGGTGGCCGGAAAACCGGGAAAAGCGGCAAGCGGGTGATTGGTAAAGTGCCACCGGGCACCGTCGTTTACCGCAGCAATGCGGTCACCGTCCAGGAGGCCGTCGAATTCGAGCGCAGTGACGAGGGCATCGACCTGGAACCCATCGCCGACCTCACCGACGTCGGCCAGGAGTTCGTGCTCTGCAAGGGCGGCGATCCCGGCAAGGGCAACTGGAATTTCAAGACCGCCACCAACCGCACGCCGGTCGAACACACGCTCGGAACCCCGGGCGAGCAGTCGGTTTTCTACCTCGAACTCCGCCGCATCGCGGATGCCGGGCTGGTGGGGTTCCCGAATGCCGGGAAATCCACGCTGCTTGGCGCGCTTTCCCACGCGAAGCCGAAAGTCGCCTCTTATCCGTTTACCACCCTCCAACCGGTCGTCGGCGTGGTCGAGTTTCCCAGCTACCGCCGCTGCACCATCGCGGACATCCCCGGTCTGATCGAAGGAGCCCACGAAAACCGCGGACTCGGCCACGAGTTCCTCCGCCACATCACGCGTTGCCGGGTGCTGCTTTTTGTCATCGATATGGCGGGCAGCGAAGGCCGTGATCCCATCAGCGACCTGGAAATCCTCCGCCGTGAGATCAAGGAATACGACGACGAACTCGCCCGTTTCCCGTGGAAGATCATCGCGAACAAGATGGACCTCGAAGGGGCCGCCGAGAATCTCGAAATCTTCCGCAGCCGCTTCCCCAAGATCGACATCATCCCGATTTCCGCAGACACCGGGCTCGGTCTGGACGATCTCCGGCAGGTGCTCGACAACGAAGTCGGCCATCGCACTGACAAGTAGATTTTTCCTCGCGTATGATGAGTCAGGGCCCCCAATTGGTGTTTGTTTACGGAACTCTTCGGCGGGGAGGCTCCAATCATTTCCGGATGGCGGGGGCGGATTTCGTCGCCGATGGCACCATCACCGGGCGCATGTACCGCATCGACTGGTATCCCGGCCTGGTGCTCGATCCGGCGGGAGATGAGATTCGTGGCGATGTCTACTCCGTGGAGCCTGAGCTGCTCTCCGCGCTTGATGCGTTCGAAGGTGTTTCCGCAGGTGAAGTCGATGGCAGCGAATACCGCCGCGTCCAGACCACGGTTGTGAAACAAGACAGCCAGATCCTCACCGCCTGGGTGTGGGAGTGGCTTGGCATGGTGGAGGAAAGCCAGCGAATTTCTGATGGAGACTGGCTGAAAGAGGAATAACCGCCATGAGACACCGCGAGATCAGGTCTCCCGTCGACTGGGCCCAGCGGGTCAACCGCTCCTGGCTGGTCCGCAGCAATCTCAATGATCACACTGAAGCCTGGCTCAACTATCTCGCGAGTCTGGATGATGGTCGACTGTTGAAATCCTGCCAGATTGCCCGCTCCATGTGCGACTATCGTCAACACGACGATGATCCCAAGCCTTGGTTCTATTCCGGAGTCTTCCAACTCGCTACCGCCTCTGAGGCGAAGCGATTTCTCGACACCCACCGGGTCACGAAAGCCACCGTCCCTGCGATGGCGGATGATCCGGAGGTCCACCTCTGGCTAGACCGGGTCGGTCCAGAGACGCGGGAACTGCTCGCCCGCCTACGCCTGGGGCTTGCCAGGTTGCGGGAGGATGACTCTATCTGATTACGCGGCAGGCAACCCGAACGGGTGATGTTTGCAGGCGTGGGTTTATCGCGTGAAACACTACCGTTAACAGACGCCCCAATGATGAAAAACCCCGTTCTTTCCCGGTTCATATAGCGAGTGCTTCTCCTGGTTTTAGCCACATTGGTTGAAGACCACCGTCGACGCGGCGAAGCTTTTGCTTAAGGCGGATCGGGCGATCATCGCTGGGGACGGGCGTGACCTCGCGTTTGTCACCGCCACCGTCGCCGACAAGGACGGGCTGCTAGAGCCGCGCCCAAAGCCTATGCTGAAGTTTGAAATCAGTGCCAAGCTTGGTGCTGACTCCCGCCGAGGTGGTGGTGTCGGCCAATTGAATGTAAGAACAGGCAGGAATGCCTGTGTCACGTGTGATAGAGTTTTCTGCCCGCGATCCATGCTGCGACTCTGGCATCGAGCCATGGATGGGTGGATTTCCCACTGTCGATGGCCCCACGGATTTTGGTGGCGGAGGCAGGGTGTTGACCGTCGACGACATGAAGTCGATGTTTCTCGCGAGGTTCTATCAGTTTGCCCCGTGCCAGCACGATGAACTCGACGAGCTCCGCCAGGCGCTCGGGATTTTTCCAACGGGGCAGGGAATCCCACTGGTCGCCGCCCATGATCCAGAAGAGGCGGGCATCGGGAAATCGATCCGCCATGGCCTCGGCGGTTTGAAACGAGTAACTCGGGCCAGATTGGTGGAGTTCGAAATCATCGACCACGGCACATGGCAGGCCTTCGGTGGCGAGGCGGAGCATTTCGCAGCGATCATCGCCACTTGCCGGTTGGCTACCCGATTTGTGCGGAGAAATTCGGCAAGGAAGGAAACGGACTTGATCGAGATCCAGCGTCTTCTTGGCGAGGGTGGCGAGATGGATGTGCCCGAGATGGACGGGATCGAACGTGCCGCCGAAGAGGGCGATTTTTCTCGGCGCGGGCATGGCGGGCGGAGTCTAGGAAGGAAACGGGAGTGATTCAAGCGTCGCCGTGCTTTACGGGCGGTGGGAAACGTGGCCAGTTTTCCGCGGAGTGACGAACGCCTTTCAAATCCTGGGAACCGAACCGCGGTTGGTTCTATCCGACGAGACCTTGCGCGACCTGTTTCGCGAATCTGGCAAGCGGGCGCACCCGGACGCCGGTGGCGGGGAGGGGGAGTTCGCCGCGTTGCGGGAAGCTTTCGCGGTGGTTTCGAGTCCGTCGCGGCGGTTGCGGCATTGGTTGGAACTGCGCGGCACGCCGGGCGACGTCCGCGGGAGCATCGAGGGCTCGCTGATGGAGGTTTTTTCGGGAGTCGGCGCGGTGACGCAGCAGGCGGAGGCGTGCATCCGCAAGCGGGAGGAGGCCAAGTCGGTGCTGGTCCGGGCGATGCTGGAAGGGGAAACGCAGGTCTGCCGCGAGGCGGTGGAAACGGCGATTTCCAAGGTGGAAGGACTGATCGACCGCGAGTGCGGGCCGTTTCAGGAGTGGGAGAATTCCGAAACGCCGGACATCGAAGCCATTTCGAAAGCGGCTAGAAACCTGGCGTTTCTGGAAAAATGGCGGGTTGGGCTGCGCGGTTGTTACGCGAGGCTTGTCTAGCGGACGGGAATGGCCTTGGGCGCGACGATGGTCGCTTTGGGTGGATTTTTCCCGGCGTCACCGGTGCGAGAGAATTCGGACGTGCTGCTGATATACCAAAGGAATGCCCCGCCGCCGAGCACCGCGACGAAGGTGAAGAAAACAATGAGGATGCCGAGGCACGATTTCATGACGGATGTTTAGTGCGGTTGACCGGTGCTAGCCAGTGTGGATTTCCGCTCGATGCGCGCGGCGAAGGCACCGTCCGTCTGGTCGCGAAAGGGCAGGGCGTCGCGGGTCGAGTGGAGTGTGAGTTCCGGGTGATCGGCGAGAAACGATTCGACCAAGCCGAGGTTCTCGTCGCGCTCGATCGAGCAGGTGGAATAGACGATGCGGCCGCCGGGCTTGAGGCAGGCGAGCGCGTTTTCGAGAATCCTGCGCTGGGTGACGGCGATTTTTTCGATGTCGGGCGCTTGCAGACGCCAGCGCACATCGACGCGGCGCCGGATCACGCCGGTGTTCGAGCAGGGCACGTCGAGCAGGATGCCGTCGAAGGCAGCGTGCCACTCGGCGGGTGCGGGTTTTGTCCAGTCGTGCACGGCGATGGCGGCTTTTCCGGCGTGCAGGCGTTCGAGGTTTTCCTCGAGCCTTGGCAGGCGTTTTTCATTAGAGTCGGTGCAGAGCAGTCCCTCGGCGGATCCCAGCGCGGCGGCGATGAGAAATGCCTTTCCTCCCGGCGCGGCGCAGGCGTCGAGAATGCGCTCGCCGGGTTGTGGATCCAGCAGTTCGACTGAGTGGCGGGTGGCGGGATCCTGGATGTAAACGGTGCCGGATGCGAGCAGCGCGGAGGGCAGGGAGCCGTCGATTCTGTAAAACCCTGGCGCGCCTTCGACAGACATGCCGGGCAGGGATTCCGGAGTGGAGGCGAGCGGATTCACCCGATAGAAATTCACCGCCGGGAGGTTGTCCCACGCCATCAGGGAAATCGCGTTGCGCGTGCCGAACGCGGCGCGCCAGCGGTTATACAACCAGTCCGGATGCGAGTGGGCGACCGGCTGCGGGAGATCGGAAATTTCGTCCATCAACCGCTTGCGGGAAAGTGTGGCGCGGCGCAGGACGGCGTTGATCAGGCTGCGCACGCTGGCTTTTCCGGCTTCCACCGTTTCATTCACCGCAGCGTGGTCGGGGAGATTGAGGATGAGCAGTTGGCAAAGTCCGACGCGCAGGATGTCGCGGGTTTCCGCATCGAGTTTTCCTTCGCGCAGTTTGCCGATCCAGTGGTCTAGCAGGCGCCGGTGGCGCAGCACGCCGAAGAGGATCGCCTGGAGCAGTCCGCGGTCCGAGGAAGAGAGCTTGCGGCGCTGGGCGTGGCGCTCGATCAGGGTCTCGGCGTAGTCGTGGCCCTTGGCCCATGCACGGAGGGCGGAGACGGCGGCTTGGCGGACGTGGAAATTTTTGGCGGACATGGAGAGTAGAAGCAAGGCCCCGCGATCACGTAATGGTGAGCGGGGCGCTGGTGGGTTATGACTATTTTGCTGCCACGAAAAATGACAGCAAAATCAAGCTGGTGGGCTCCGGGACCTCCCCCCCCGGAGCCAGCCGCCACTTCTGCGGGGCTTCGTAAGAGCCACTGGATAACTCGCTGGCTATTCGGATGGATGGCATTTAGAGACTTCTCGTGCAAGCTCTGCCTAATAATCCGGTCCGACCGACGAGGTCGCTTGGCTGGTTGTGGCTGGTTTTCTTCCTGCAAGGCATGACGCCGGGATTCTGGTTACCCGCGCTGACCAACATCCTGGAGGCGAAAGGACTGGGTGGCTGGGTGGCGCTGGTTTTCGTGGTGCAACCGTTGTGCGCGCTGATTTCCCCGCTGATAGGCGGAGCCCTCGCGGACCAGAGGATCGCGGCCGACCGCTTGCTTGGCTGGTCGTCGATGCTGGCGGCTGTTACCTTGTTGTGCGCTTTCGCGACACTCGATGCCGGCTGGAGCCCTTGGTGGTTCGTGGGGCTGCTCGGGACGTATGCGATTTTCTCGGGGCCAACGTGGGGACTGCTGACGACCATCGCCCTGACCTGCCTGCCTCACGGCGAGCGGCAGTTTCCGCTGTTCCGGGTGGGAGCGACGCTGGGATGGATGCTGGCGGGAGTGCTGACCAGCTTCGTGCTCCGTGCGGACACCAGCCCGGTCGCTGGCTATGCCTCCGCCGCGGTGCGGGTGCTGGCAGGTTTGGCGGCGTTCATGCTGCCCCACACACCGCCGCTGGGCCGGGCCACTTCGTGGAGGAGCCGCTTCGGTTTCGATGCGTTCACGCTGATGAAACACCGGGATCACTGCGTGTTCTTCGTGGTGACCGCCTTGTTTTCGATCCCGCTAACTGCGTTTTACATGTACGCGCCGGAATTGCTGAAACAGCTCGGAGACCAGCGCTCCACCGCGACGATGGCGATCGCGCAAGTCTCGGAAATCATCGCGATGCTGATGGTGGGCGCGGTGATGGTGCGCTTCCGGGTGAAAGTGTTGCTGATGTGGGCGCTGGGATTCTCGGTCGTGCGCTTCGGCATGAGCGCCTATGCGGGAGAGACCGGGCTGATCCACTGGCACATCGCCGGCATCGCATTGCACGGGGTTTGTTATACATTCTACTTCATCACGGCGCAGGTGTTTCTGGACCGCCGGGTGGATCCCGGGCTGAGGGGGCAGGCGCAGGGATTGTTAGCCCTGGTGACGAGCGGCATTGGCCCGCTGGCCGGGGCCTTGGTCTGCGGGTGGCTGAAAAACCATTATGTCACCGCCGACGGTCAGGGATGGATGGAATTCTGGGCGATCCTCGCGGGGATGATCGCGGTGTGCTTGGTGATCTTCGCGGTGTTTTATCGAGGGTTGGGGAAAAAGCCGGTGGAGGCTTGATCGCAGAATCTCTCGACAATGAAGCGTTTGATGAAAACAGCGGCTCTAATCGCAATCTTTTCCATCATTGCGTTCTGTGTCTGGAAGCTGGGTTTCCAATCAGCCATTTCGAATCGGTCCAGCAAAGTAGCGCTGTCTCAGATGCATCGTGCGATCGTGCTTGGGAACAGCGAAGACCAAGTGGATGAAATCTTTCGACGGTTCCGAACCAAGCGGACGACTTTGAGTAAGGATTCAATTGGAGATACATGGACGGTGGATATGCCTTTCGAGCTGGGGTCGGGCGACTGGGTGCTTTATGTTCAATTCAGCCCTACCCGTAGGGTTTCGGCCTTGGCAATGCGCACTTCCAATGGTCTGCATTTCAGACCAGAAGGATCACCTGAAGACCAAGGGATATTGACCCTGCCAAGTCCGATCAAGGTCGATTGACTCTTTGTGGAGCCTGACCCGGTCAGTCCGATAGCCCTACCAGAAATCCATCCGCGGCGTCCCGGTGTGCGGCTTGTTTCTCCGCACTCATTTTCTCCCAGTTCCTCGCCATCATCGACAGCCGCGGGTTCTTGAGGAAGAACGGGGTGTGGTCGCCGATGAAGGTCCAGAAAAGGCCGTCCCAGATCTGGCACCACGGGCCTTTCGGTTCGTCGGACATTTTCAGGAGGTAGTTGGAGCCGGAGATGTAGGGCTTGGTGGTGAAGGTGCCGCCATCGGCGAACTGGGACATGCCATAGACGTTAGGAACCATCACCCAGTCGTAGGAATCCACGAACATTTCCATGAACCAGCGGTAAACGTCGTCCGGCCGGATGCGGCAGAGCAGCATGAAATTCCCGAGCACCATCAGCCGCTCGATGTGGTGGCAGTAGCCGTCGTCTAGCAGTTGGCGGATGACGCGGTCGATGGGTGGGATGCCGGTGGTGCCGTCGTAGAATGAAGCAGGCAGGGGCCGATCGAATTTCCAGTAGTTGCCATTGCGGATCTCCGTGCCGCGATGGTGATAGATCCCGTGCATGAACTCGCGCCAGCCGATGATCTGGCGAATGAAGCCTTCCAGCGAATTCATCGGGACGTTTGCGGATCTTGCCATGATGCGGTCGATAACGTCGCGCGGATCGAGCAGGCCGATGTTGAGTGCCGGGGTGATGGCGGAATGATAGATTGTGGCATGCTGGATCGATACCGCGTCTTCGTAGAGGCCGAAATTTTCGAGGCGCTCGTCGATGAACTGGTCCAGCCAGGTTTCCGCGTCGGCGCGGGTGACGGGCCAGCGGAAATGATTCAGGGTCCCTGGATTGTTGGGAAATTTCCGGGCGACGTATTTGGCGGCCTCACGGGTGAATTCGTTGGTTTTGGCGAGAGGTTCGCGAGGTGGGACGTGGTTCTTTGGCAACTTCGCGCGGTTCTCGGTATCGAACGACCATTTGCCGCCGACGGGCGAGCCATCCGCTTCGAGGAGGAGGTCCATCCGTTTGCGCTGACTTTCGTAGAACTTCGCCATAAAGGCCTTTTTCTTCGAAGCGATGTGCGTTGCGATAAACTCCGGCGGGCTGATGAAATTCGGTGAGTCGTGGATGCTGACTTTGATCCGGCGGTTCGTGGCGAAACGGGTCACCCGTTTCATGAGAGTCCAGTCTGCAGGATCCGCGAGGTGGATTCCGGTGATGGTTTTCGGAAGCGATTGTTCCAGAAGATCAGCACTGTCAGTGGCTGAACCTTCGGGGACTTCGATGTAGTGCACGGTGTTGCCGGCGGCTTTGAGTTCGGCGGCGTATGCTTTCATCGAGGCGCGGTGCAGCATGAGTTTCTGTTGGTGCATCGCCGCCGGCCAGCGCGGATCGTTTCCGAAAAACAAAGGGTCCTCGATGAGGCGGATGTCCCGGCCTTTTTGGATGGCCGGATGGTTCGCAAAAAGCTGGTGCGGATAGATGAGCGTCGTTTCGGCCATTGCTAAATCCGGTGGGGAGGGACGCCGGGTTTGGCGTGGGCCAGACGGGCGAGTGGCTGGAGTTTGAAATAGGTATCGAGCGCGGTGGAGGCGAGGCACTCCAGTCCCACGAGGTCGATGCCGCCGTGAGCGGCGAGTGCGCCATCGGCTATCTGCACGAGGATGACCCGGCCGACGATCAGCTTGGTGTCATTGGCGGGAATATGGATGATGTCTTCTAACTCCATGCCGATCCGGAACCGGGATTCAGCGACGAAGGGGGCGGCGAATCCGGGTTCAAGATGGGCGGTTAGGCCTGTAGCGTCAAATTCGGAGACTTCTTTCGGGTAGCGGGCGGCGCACTGGTGTGCGGCATCCATGATCTCCGGGTGGAGGTGGTTGATCGTCCATGCGCGGGTTTCCGATAGGTTGGCAAGCGTGTGGCGATCCACCAAGTCCGGCCGGCTCACCATTCCTAACAAGGATGGCGACGAGCCGAGATGGAGGATGCTGGAGAACGGGGCGAGGTTGGTTTGACCACTGCTGTCGGTCGTTCCGATCAGGCTGATGGGTTTTGCCCCGGGCAGGGAAGTGGCGAACTGGACGCGGGCGAGCAGTTCCATGCCTGCGATGTCGGCGGCGGTGAAAGTTTGCATCTCAGAAGGTGCGGACAGAGGAAAGTCCGCCGTCTGGGCGGAGGATCTGGCCGGTGAAGAACCGGGAGGCGTCGGAGAGGAGAAAGGCGACGAGTTGCGCGACGTCATCGGGGTCGCCGACCTGTTGGAGCGGATGGCGTTTGGCGGCGGCTTCCTTTTTCGGATCGGAGTTCAGGAGATTTCCGGCAAGGGGGGTGTCGGTGAGCGACGGGGCGATCGCATTCACCCGGATCTTCGGTGCCAGCTCGGCGGCGAGTGAAAGTGTAAGCCCTTCCACCGCGCCCTTGGCGGCGGCGATGGATGCGTGGAATGAAAGCCCCTGCGCGACGGCGATCGTGGAAAACATCACGATTGACGCCGAATCGGCGGCTTTCAAGGCGGGCAGCGCGGATTGCAGCGCCGCAACGGCTCCCAGGCAGTTGATACGAAAATCGCTAAGGAAATCATCTGGAGTGAGGCGGTGAAACGGCTTCAATGAGATGCTCCCGGGGAAATAGGCGAATCCGTCGAGGACCGGCGGCAGCTCCAACGGGCCGGGATCGAGGGCATCGAAGGGTTGCACCGGGATGCCGAGGTCCGCCAGCGGCCCCGGGCTGCGGGCGGCTGCGAAGAGGGAATTTCCCTGTTGCTTGAGCAACCTTGCCGTCGCCAGTCCAATCCCCGAATTTCCTCCGATTAACAAAATGGTCTTGGGCATGGCCGAAGGTGGAGCGCGTTCTTCGTTGGTCAAGAAGCGTAAATATTTCTTCTAAGAAATCCCCGTTTCGGGTGTCATACCCGTTGTTATGAAAACTCTGGGTTTGATCTGCCTCGTCGCCATCTCGTCTTTCCTCCAAGCCAAGGCTCAAGACCCGGACGCTCTCCGCAAGGAGCGCGACAAACTCGCGGAGCGTGGAATGTGGAGGGAAGTATTGAATTTCTACACGGAAAAACTGATGCCAATCTCGGATGAAAAATCCGACACGGACCTGAGAATGGCCGTCGAAATGATCAGACTTCAAAATGTGTGGGGCGAGTTTGATGGACTCATCGAGCGCGCGGTTGCCACTCATCCGGCAAATGCGATGCTGTTGGTGCAGGCGGCGGCGTCTTATGGTTCGGCATCGCATTCCGGCCGGCTTGTCGCCGGGGAGTTCGAACGCGGCGGTGGCCAGCGAATCGGGCACCGTTCGCTGGGGCCGGATGAAGTTCCGGAGGCTTCCGCCGGTTCATGGGTAAACACGCATTACCGGGATCGGGTTCGGTCGTTGCAACTTTTCCGCGAGGCGGTCGGCAAATCTCAAAACGATGGCGAATTTTACCGGGTGTGGGATGTGTATTCGAATTTTCAGCAAGGGGAGGCAAGCGGGCAGGCATGGAAACTCCAGACGCTCACGCCCCTTGAAATGCTGCCTGAGTGGGGCGAGCCGGGGCCAGAGGGCGGCACGGAAGGCGCACCATGGGCGAAAGACGGACCGGTGCTCTACGATGCTCCCGCATCGTGGGAAGCGGCGAAAAACGACGGTGAATGCTGGCGATTCGCCCTCGCGGAGAAAGTCCGGCTGCGACCGGATCTCGCGGACAGGGTCACGCTCGAACTCGCGGACTTTTCCAATTCCCAGTTCGGCACGGAAACGCTCTCGTCCTACGGCTGGTGGCGGCAGCAGGATCCTGATAGCGCGAAGGGCATTCTCGAAATGGACACACTCGCCGAAGACGAGTGTCTCGCGAAAACCTCCCATGGCGTCCGGCGCTTCAAACTGCCACCAAGCCATCACTTCATCGCGCTTTACCGTTCGATCATGGACCAAAACGAGAATGCCGGAGACAACCTCGTTCAAGTTTTTCTCAACCGCCGCCAATATGACAAGGCCCGCGAGGCGCTTGAGCAGACCATCGCAGAACATGGGTCCGGCACCAACGACAGGCGCACGAAGCTTCTCAAACAAATCACCGGCAATTGGGGCCGCTTCGAACCCTCCGCGACCGTTCCCGCCGGTGTGAATCCCAAACTGCCGCTGGTGTTTCGAAATGCGGCTAATATCAAGCTCACCGCCGCTCCGGTGGACATGGACGCCGTGCTCACGGACGCCATGGACTTTTTGAAAGGCAATCCATCGCAGCTCGACGAGCGGGTGAATCCCTCGCAGATCGCCAGCCGTCTCATCGCGGGGAAGGCGGAGAAATACATCGGGAAAGTTTCAACCACCTGGGAAATAAAACTAACACCCCGCGAAAAGCACCGCGACACCCGCACCGACATCGAGGTGCCGCTCGACAAGGCCGGTGCCTGGTGGATCAGCGGCCAGATGGAAGGCGGGAACTCGTTTTACACGCTCGTCTGGATCGTCGATTCCGTGCTCGTCCAGAATGACGTGGGCGGCAAAAAACAATGGTGGGTGGCCGATGCCGCGAGCGGTGCGCCCGTGGCGGGTTCCAAAATCGAGTTCTTCGGCTACCAGACGATCCGCCTGGAGCGTAAAATCCCTCTTGGCCGGCGCATGGAGGTCCGCACCAAGGAGTTTGACCGCACGACGGATGAGGACGGTAAGACCCTGCTCAAGCCGGGTGATTGGGACAATGACTTCCAATGGCTGGCGATCGCACGCAAGGAAGGCCGTGCTCCCGCGTTCTTCGGATTCCAGCCTTATCATGTCGAAATCCCCCAGCTTGAAAACGGCAACCGCGATTTAACCTACGGCATCTCGGACCGCCCGCTTTACAAGCCCGGCGACACGGCACACTTGAAGTTCTATTTCCGCAATGTCGGCTACTTCGAGCCTGATGAATCGAGATGGGCTAACAAATCCGGAAATCTCGTCCTCACTAACGGACGGGGCGAGGAGGTGATGAAAATCGAAAACCTCAAGACCGACTCATTGGGTGCGGTCGAAAGCGAAGTCATCATCCCCAAGAATGCGGTGCTCGGAGCGTGGAGCGCGACTTTCCAGATCGGCGATCAGATTTCCGCTACGGTGAGTCTGCGCGTCGAGGAATACCGCAAGCCGGAATACGAAGTGAAGGTCGAGGCCCCGGACGAGCCGGTAAAGCTCGGTGACAAATTCACGGCGACCGTTAAAGCCACGTATTTCCACGGCTCTCCGGTGAGGAATGCCAACGTCGAAATCATCGTGAAACGCAGCTCGATCAGCGAGCGCTGGTTTCCCGTTTGGCGCTGGGACTGGCTCTATGGCCCGGGTGCCTGGTGGAGCGGAAGTGAGGCGTCCTGGCATCCGACCTGGAAAAACTGGGGCTGCATCCCGCCGCATCCGCCGTGGTGGCAGGGAAATCGCTGGACGCCGGATGAACTCGTAATGAAGCGCAATGTGCCCATCGGTCCCGACGGCACGGCGAAGATCGAAATCGACACCGCACCCGCCAAGCTGGTGCAGGGTGACATGGATGCGAGATATACCATCGAGGCCCGCGTGGTGGATGCCTCGCGCCGCGAGGAGCGGGGCACCGGATCGGTGATCGCCGCCCGCAAGCCGTTCGAAGTCGTGGTGTGGACGGACCGGGGATTTACCCGCGCCGGTGAGCAAGTGGAAGCGACGATTTCCGCTGCGACACTGGCCGGGAAACCGGTGGTCGGGGCGAAAGGAAAACTAATCCTTTTCAAACTATCCGGCGGAGAAAACGGCCGCATCGAAGAAAAGGAGATTCAATCATTCCCCATTGAAACCGACGCGCAGGGCGAGGTGAAGCAACGTTTCGCCGCCCCGGTCACCGGGCAGTATCGTCTGGCGGCGAGGCTGTCGTTCAAAGACGGCGAGTCGGCGGAAGGCGCGACGATTCTCAATGTCCAGGCCCCCGGCCGCGCCGATCCGGCGGCCTGGAATTTCGGTCCGCTCGAACTGGTGGCCGACAAGGCGACCTACGCCGCCGGCGAGACGGTGAAACTCCGTGTGAACAGCGACAAGGAAAACGCCAACGTCTGGCTGTTCCTCCACATTGCAGGCTCCGCAGGTCGCGAGGCCCGCCGCATCCAGCTGGATGGCAAGAGCCTCGAATTCGACGTCCCGCTCGATGTGCGGGATATGCCTAACATGTTTATCGAAGGCATCACGGTATTCGACGCGGAAGTGCATTCCACCGTCCGACAAATTCTACTACCACCGGTGAGCAAGGTGATCGAGGTGACGCTGGAGCCGGCCAAGGAACGGGTGAAACCGCGCGAGAATACCTCTTTGAAAGTGACCTTGAAGGACGCCGAAGGGAAGCCGGTGACAGGCATCGCTGTTCTATCCATTTATGACAAGTCACTCGAAGCGATCACCGGCGGATCCAACGTCGGCTCGATCCATGAGAATTTCTGGACGTGGAAAAACAATTTCTACCCGGGTGTTCGTGTTGATTCCATTCCGAATTCCCCCGGAAGCCTGCTCCGGCCGAAAGCCGTCGGGATGCAATCGCTCGGACGATTCGGGGATGACCGGTTGGGCGGGAAGGGAATGGGTCTTGGAGGTAACCGCGGCGGAGCGATGTCGAAGATGATGGAGAGCGACGCTTTTGGTGGCGCTCCGATGGCAATGGCCGCCCCGGCGTCCAGCGAGGACAAGATGGCGGTTGAATCCGCACCTGCCGCCCATCCAATCCTCGTCCGCAAGGATTTCGCGGATCTTTTGGAATGGTCGGGCGCGATTCAAACCAACGCCGACGGCAGCGCCGAAATACCACTGGAGTTTCCGGACAATCTCACCACTTGGAAAGCCCGCGTCTGGGTGCTGGGCAAGGGCACGCAGGTCGGTGAAGGCAGTACGGAAATCATCACTTCCAAGGAATTGCTCGTCCGGTTGCAAGCTCCACGATTCCTGGTAGAGCGCGATGAATCGGTCTTCAGCGCGGTGGTTCAGAATGACCATGATGCGCCGAAGACGGTGAAAATTTCCCTGGAACTCGACGGCAATAGCCTCGAAGCCATCGACGGCGCGCCGCAGACCGTGGAGATCGCAGCGAAGTCGGAAGCCCGCGTCGATTGGAGGATTAAGGCGCTGCGCGAAGGCGAGGCGACGTTCCGGATGCGTGCGGATTCCGGCGACGATGGTGATGCGGTCGAGCGCAAGCTGCCGGTGCTCGTTCACGGCATGCTGCGCCAGGACGCTTGGAGCCGAGTGGTCGAACCGGGCGCGGATTCCGCAAAAATTCAAATCGAAGTGCCGGAACAACGACGGACGGATCAATCGAAACTTACCGTCCGGTTCTCACCGACGATTGCCGGGGCGGTGGTCGATGCGATTCCCTATCTGGCAAGTTATCCGCACGGTTGCACCGAGCAGACGCTGAACCGCTTTGTCCCCGCAGTGATTGCCCAACAGATGCTACGCGATTTCAAGATCAATCTCGCCGAGGTGAAGGCGAAGCGCACTAATCTCAATCCGCAGGAACTCGGAAACGCCGCCGATCGCGCGGCGCAGTGGAGGCAGTGGCAGACGAATCCCGTGTTTGATGAAGTGGAGATGGAGAGGATGGTGGCGAAGGGAGTTGAAAGACTCATGTCCATGCAGAACTCCGACGGCGGTTGGGGCTGGTTTTCGGGCTATGGGGAATCCTCCTGGCCCCATACCACGGCGGTGGTGGTTCACGGTTTGTTAGTTGCGAAGTCAAACGGCGCGAAGATTCCCGAGCAAATGCTGAACTCCGGCATCGGTTGGTTGATGGCGTATGAGCGCAAACAGGTCGCCGCTCTGCAACTGCACGTCGAGCGCGAGGCGCTGCGCAAAGAGGGAAAGACGATCAAGGACAACAACCGCTATGAGAAGAGCAAATGCGATGCGATGGACGCGTTCATCCGGTTGGTGCTCGGCGAGGGCAAGCGCGACTCGGAGCCAATGCTCGCGTTCCTCTATCGGGACCGTGTCGATCTGCCAGTTTACGCCAAGTGCCTGCTCGGGCTGGAGGAACACCGCAAGGGCGACGAGGTCCGGCGTGACGAGGTGATGAAGATGATTTCACAGTTCCTCAAGCGCGACGCGGAGAACCAGACCGCCTATCTGGACCTTCAGAACACGAATTTCCGGTGGAACTGGTATGGCAGCGAGGTCGAGGTACATGCTTGGTATCTGAAACTGCTCGCTGCCGTGAAACCACAGGATCCTGATACCCGCGGCTTGGTGAAGTACCTGGTGAACAACCGCAAACACGCGAGTTATTGGGAGTCCACTCGCGACACGGCGTTCGCGATCGAGGCCATTGCCAGTTATTTCAAGGCAAGCGGCGAGGATGCGCCGGACACGGAGGTCGATGTGCTGCTCGACGGCAAGTCGCTGCGCAAAGTTGCCATCAACCGTGAGAACCTCTTCATCTTCGACGGCACAGTCATCCTAACGGGCGAAGAAGTCACCACCGGCAAGCATGACATCGAACTGAAAAAATCCGGCAAGGGCACCCTTTATGCGAACGCCTATCTGGAAGTCTTCACGCTTGAAGACAAGCTCCGCGCCGCCGGACTGGAAGTGAAAGTGCAGCGCCGGATTTCCAAGCTCATCGCTTTGGAAAAGGAAACCGAGGTGCCGGACTCCACGGGATTGATCGCGAAACAACAGGTCGAGAGTTTCCGCCGCGAGCCGTTGGTGGACGGGGCCAAGCTGGCTTCGGGCGACCGCGTGGAAGTAGAGCTGATCCTCGAAAGCAAGAACGACTACGAATACCTGGTTTTCTCGGATGCCAAGGCGGCGGGATTCGAGGCGCTGGACGCCCTCAGCGGCTATGTAAGTGGCGGTTGGCTGAACGCCTATATGGAGCCGCGCGACCAGACCGTGGACTTCTTCATCCGCGCCTTGCCGCGGGGGACGCATACGCTGCGCTATCAACTTCGTGCCGAGGCTCCGGGGATTTACAAGGCGCTACCCGCCACGGCCGAAGCGATGTATGCGCCGGAACTCAGGGGGAATTCGGAGGACTTGAAGTTGGAAATTCTAAAATAGCCCCCAGATTCCAGGTCGTCCGTCAGTAGTAAGTTAGTCGTCAACCGATCAGATCTCCGATCGACCCGAAGTCGGGGGAGAACAGACGCTTGTAGGTCCGTGCCGCGTAGCCGTCGGTCATTCCTGATAAAAAATCGCAGACCAGCCGGGCCCGGGTGGCCTCGTCCGGGGCCGCAGCGATTTCCGCCGCCGTGTCGGCGGGCAGGAGTTGGAAGTCCTGGCCGTCGATTTTCTGCTGGGAGATGTAGCGCTCGCCGAGAACCTCCCACAGCTGGCGGAGCATGCGGCTGCCCTTGTGCTCCAGTTGCTTGAGCTGCGGTGACAGGAACACCACTTCGAACGCGAGCCGTTTGAAAAGTGCGGACTCCGCTTTTATCGCCGGGTCGATGGCGAGACGGTAGCGGTAGCGGTTGCTGTCGGCGCTGAGGAAGTTGACGTCGATTTCCAGCCATGTGGACTGGATGTAGGTGCCGATGCGTTTGCCGACGAATGGATCCACCCGCTTGCGCCGGATCGAGCGCATCAAGTCACCGAGAGGGGTCGCGTCGCCGGTGGGTTCGTTGTGTTTTTCCGCCCAGGCTTCGATCTTCTCGATGTTCAGGAATCCGGCGCGCACACTGTCGGATAGATCGTTGAGCGAGTAGGCGGTGTCGTCCGCCCAATCCATCAGCTGGCACTCGATGGACTTGAATTTGTCGCGCGCCTTGCCGGGTGTGAGTTCGATGGGGAAGTCGTTTCCGCCCATCGCCCAGTCGAGATCGGCATGCTGGTTGTCGTAGATGAAATGGTGTTCCGGCTGGTTTCCGAGTTCGGTCCACAGCGACTTGTATTTCAGCACGCCGTCGAGAAACGCGCGTGTGGGATCCATGCCGGTGCGTTTCGCGGAGAATATCCGCTCGGTGAGCAGGCGCAGCGTCTGGGCGTTTCCCTCGAAGCCGCCGTGATCGCGCATCAGGTGGTTCAGCGTCCGTTCCCCCGCATGGCCGAAGGGCGGATGCCCGAGATCGTGCGAGAGGCAGACCGCTTCGACGAGATCCGGATCGATGAAAAAATCATCGCCCAGCGGTCCATCCGGTCGGCTCTTGAGCCAGTAGGAAATTGATTTCCCGATCTGTGCCACTTCGAGCGAATGCGTCAGCCGCGTCCTGTAGAAATCATACTCGCCGCTCCAGAAAACCTGCGTCTTGTTTTGCAGGCGGCGGAACGTTGGAGTGTGCAGCACCCGGTCGCGGTCGATTTGGAATGGCGTGCGATAATCCCCACCGTCGCAGGCACCTGAGCGCCGCTCCGTGTCAAAAGCCCCGTAAAAGCGGTTCAACATTTGCCGCAGACTAGATGCCGCCGCGCATCCGGCAACATCAACCTTCGAGCCTTTGCATCATGAGTGATTGAAATAACCTGCAATCCACCTAAGTAGTCTCCGGCTAATTCCAAATTCCCATGCACTCCATCAAACGCGCGTTCTTCTGGCTCTCCGGCGCCGGCACTGAGACCCTCGAACAATGCCCGGCCTGGGAGCAGCGGAAATACGTGGCCTTCGGAGCCACCGTGCTGGTGCCCTGCGCGTTCGCCTTCATCGCCTGCGCCTACGCGCTCTCGACGCTCACCGACAATCCCCGCGTCATTTACCCGGTCGCGGCGGTGTGGGCCTTCATCATTCTCACCATCGACCGCGCGCTGCTCGCCAGCTACCGGGCTTATGCGTCGGCTTTCCGGAAATTCTCGCAATTTTGTCTCCGCCTCGTCGTCGCGATCCTCATGGGTATCACCATCGCCCACCCGCTGGTCCTACTCTTGTTCCGCGACACGATTTCCTCGGTGATCGAAAAGGACCGCGCGGCGGAAATCGAAGTCGTCCGCGTAGGTTTCCAAGCGGAGAAGGAAAAGGTCCGCAGCCAGGTGACAGAGCTGGAAACGGCGCTCGCCGAGCAGCGCGCCAAGTGGAACGAGTCGTTCCAGGCCCGCTTCATCCTTCAGGAAACTGACGACGCCAAGTCCGCCATCCCCGGACTGACCTCCGAGCAGCAGACCGAGCTCAAGGCTGCCATCGACGAGGGCACCGCGCCGTTCCGCGAGCGCTTGTCGGTGATTGAAAAACAATCCGCCGAATACTCGCCGCAGTATGCGAAACTCCAGACCGAGCTGGGTTTCTGGCAGGCCGAGTTCGAGCGAGAGCTCAACGGCCAGCGCTCCGGCATGCGTGGCGAGGGCCCGCGCGCCCGCTCGATCCGGGCGGACCAGCTCGAACCGCGCCGCGAGGAATCCAAACGCTTCGGTGGACTGCTGGAGCACCTCACCGCCGAGAAGTCCACCTTGCAAACCCAGTCGCGCCAAGCCGAAGCCGCCGCCATCCAGCTCTTCGAAACCAAACTCGCGGAAATCGCCGCGACCAACAAAGCCGAGGCGGACCGGGTCGCCGGTCTCAAGCAGAAAGTTGAAAACGACCAGGCCGAGCAATTCGTCACCCAACAGAACTCCCTCCGTGACACCATCAAGCAGCAGATCGACACCCGCCTCGCCGAGCTCAACCGGGTGCAGGGCGAACTCGCCGCCGTGGCCACGGAGGAATCCAACCGCCTCGCCGCGCTGCGCGCCGAGCCCCGCCGCGACATCCTCACCCAGACGCTGGCGCTGCACGCTCTTTTCAAAGCCGGCAACGAAGGCGGGCAATTCGCCTTCTACACCTACATCATCCTGACGCTGTTGTTCATGCTGGTGGACACCATCCCGCTGATCGTTAAATTTTTCACCCGCGCGGGTCCTTATGACTCGCTGGTGGATCGCGATGAAATCACTTTCGACACCGAGCACCGGGCTTTCCGCCAGAGCCGCACGCGCTACATGGACCAGCTTGCCAGCGGCAACCTGATCGCCGTCACCCGCAATACCCGCCTCGAAAACGCGCTGGTCGATGGCGTGGAGCACACCCGCGCCGCCCGCGAGTTTCTCGACTCACTGGTGGAGATGGAAAAAGCCTTTGCCGAAAAAATGAAGCTGGAGGAGCAGATGATCGGCGTCGCGGAAAGCGACAAGCGCGCCGCCTTCGAGGCGATCAAAAAGCGTTTCTACGATGATCTCCACCACCGGATGGAGATTTTCTTCACGACGCGGCACGCTTGAGCTCCGGCTCTAACCCACCAGATCCACCAACCTCAGCCGGGCGATCTCGTGGATCTGCTGCAAGGCTTCGTTGACCTCCATCTCCCGGGAGTGAGCCAGCCGTTTTTCGAATGCCTCCAGCACGCCCTGTTTGGTGGTGAGCCGGGCGCAAATAATGAAGGGAAATCCGAATTTCGTTTGGTAGCTTTCGTTCCGGGATTGGAACCGGGCGTATTCCTCGTCGTCCAGGCGGTCGAGTCCGAGGCCCGCTTGCTCGCGGGTCGACTCGGCCGTGAGTTTGCCCGCTTTCGCAAGTTTGCCCGCCAGATCCGGGTGGGCGCGGATCAGCACGAGTTTTTCCGCCGCGGTCGCATTTTTCACCGTCTGGCGCATCGCGATTCGGAGAGACTCGGTGTCCCGGAACGGCCGTTGCGCCGCGAGTCGCCGCGGAACCCAATCAGAATGCTCGTAAATCCCGCCGAGGATGGTTACGAAATCCTCGTCGGACGCGGCATTCAGCTGGGCCAGTGAAATCATTTCGCCGGAGTAAGCCAGCGGATGCGGCGGAATTCAAGGAGACCTATGGACACGTGGGAACAAATCGCGGCCCTGCGCCGCGAGGGGGTGGATGCCGTGGTGATTACGATCACGGCGGTCCGGGGGAGCGTGCCGGGGCAGGCGGGTGCGAAGGCCGTCGTTACTTCCGGCGGATTGATTTCAGGAAATCTTGGCGGCGGAAAAGTCGAAGCGAAGGCACTCGGACTCGCGGCCACGATGCTGGATGGCCATGAAAGCTGCACTTCGGTGACCTGGAATCTCCAGCGCGACGTAGGCATGACCTGCGGTGGCGAGATGTCGTTTCTTTTCGAAAAGGTCGCGGCGACGGACGCCTGGCACATCGCAGTCTTCGGCGCAGGCCATGTTTCCCAAGCACTTGTGCCGGTTCTCGCGACCCTTGCCTGCCGGATCGACGTCTTCGACACCCGTTCCGACTGGCTGGCGAAACTACCGCCGCGGCCGAATGTGTCGCTGCACCGGGTGGATGCATTCGAGGACGGGGTGGACTATTTGAGTGCGAAGTCGTTCGTCCTGTCGATCACCCAAGGACATTCCAGCGATCGTCCGGTCCTGCGCGAGGTCCTGCGGCGATTCCCGCAGCCGGCTTTCCTCGGCGTCATCGGCAGTGCTTCGAAACGGGCGGTTTTGCTGCGCGAACTGCAGGAGGACGTCTTTGACCGCGAGACGCTGGAGAAAATCCACTGCCCGGTCGGGCTGCCGATCGGTGGAAACGACCCCGCCGAGATCGCCATCAGCATCGCCGCGCAGCTGCTGGAATTCCGCGGGCTGGGCGGAACGGCGGCGGGCTAAAAAATGCCATTTTCCCCTTGCCAAGAAGGCGCTGATCCTTAGTTTGCCCGTCCCATGCCAAGAGTCGGAGGAAAAGCAAAAACACGGAAAGCCGTTGCCAAGCGTTTCAAAGTCACTGGAACAGGGAAAATTCTGCGTCGCAAACAAGGGGCTCGCCACTTGTTGCAAGGCAAGAACAGCAAACGCAAGCGTCGTCTTGGGCAAGCTGCTCTCGTCTCCGATGCTGACCTTAGAAACGTCAGAGAGAATCTTCCTTTTTCCCGTTAAACTGGAAATCGCAGCAACGAATAATAGTCCCGTCCGCTTATCGGACGGCCTTTACACAGCCTGATCCCGCGAGGGAGACACGAACAGTCGAGACTGTGGAAGGAAATGAAAATAACGGTCTGTTCAAACTGAAATAAACTAAATGCCACGTGCCACCAACTCACCGGCCAGCCGGGCCCGCCGCAAGCGGACCCTGCTCCGTGCCAAGGGTTTCCGCGGTTTCCGCTCGAAACTCTTCCGTTACGCCAAGGACGCTGTCCGCAAGGCGATGACGTATGAATATCGCGACCGGAAGCGGCGCAAAGGTCAGTTCCGCCGTTTGTGGACCCAGCGTATTAACGCTGCCGTCCGCAACGAGAACATGACCTACTCGCGCTTCATCGAGGGCCTGAAAGCCGCCGGTATCGAAGTTGACCGCAAAATCCTCTCGGATCTCGCGATCACCGATGCCGCCGCCTTCTCCGCCATCGTTGCCCAGGCCAAGAAAGCCCTCGAAGCGAAACACGCTTCGAAAGCCGCCTGATCCTCGGAACCAAACCATCAATACGCCGTCCGGCCTTGTGCCGGGCGGCGTTTTTTCATTTTGGGATTCTTTGCCCTGGTTCTGTGATCCTCCGCGTTGGTCGGGCGGGTGACCCATCCCACAAATCGTATCACCTGCCATGGACCGGGAACCTTTCGACGACTTTGAATTCTATCTTCTCATTTCTCCGGTTGGTCTGTTATTTGTAGCGTGAGCAAGCCAACAATTCACACGAAAATACCGTTCAAATCAGCCTTCGCCGCCAATCTGGTCATTGCCGCTTCGATCATCCCGATTTCCGGGGGCACGGCCGGGCAGCAAGTTGTCGAAATTCCGCCGACACCTGCTGTTTCCCCGTGGACATTCGATGCCACGATGTACGGCTGGTTAACGGGACTTGAGGGTGACATCGTCATCAACACCCTGGACGTTGGATTCGATGAAACCTTCCTCGACATCGTCGATGACATCAATTTCGCCGCAGCGCTTCGACTCGAGGCGCGAAATGGCAAGTGGGGGGCGATCGTGGACGGATTCTACGTCGACTTGGGGACGTCCGGGAGTCCTCCGGGGCCCCTCTATGAGAGCGCGGGTGCGGAATTGAGGCAGTTCATCGGGGAGCTTTCCCTGGCATACCGCGTCTATGAAGGTTCGTGTGGATTCGTGGATGTCTATGGCGGATTCCGATATAACAACCTTGCGGTCGATCTGGCGGGCGTGCTCAGCCAGACGGGCGTCCAGTCCGTCAGCTCCGCAACCAGCGCTGGCGTGGCTAGGACCATGGAGGCCCGTGCTGATGCGATCGCCCAACCCAAAGCTGCGGCATATCAGGCGGGCTCCATGATGGACCGGGTGTCCATCGAAACCCAACTGATGGTTGCCATTTTAACCGAGGGGGACGCGAAAGTGAAGGAGGACATCAAGCGCCGACTTGTCGAAATCAACGGAAACAACGGCCGTGACGGCCGCCCGCTTGAAGCGGAGCAGCTCGCCAAGTCAGTGAAGACAGAGCGGAGTGAGATTGTCTTCGCCGCCGCGGAATTGGAAATCGCCCAATTGCGGGCGTCCGTGGGCGCCCCGGCGCAGGCGGATGTCGCCCGGGCCGAAGCAAAGCTCGCCGCAGCCGAAAAGAATCTAGCAAACGCTATCGCAGTCCATTTGAGGACGCTGCCGACCCAAGCTTCCGGGAGGCAGGACTGGCTGGATCCCATCATCGGTGTCCGCGCTCAGTGGAACATCAATGAGAAGTGGTATCTCGCCTGCAAGAGCGATGTCGGAGGATTTAGCGTTGGTTCCGACCTTGCGTGGACCTTGCAAGCCACCGTGGGCTACAAGTTCACCGAAAGGTTTTCCGCAGAACTAGGCTACCGCTACATGCACGCGGACTATTCCGAGGGCTCGTTCGACTATGACGTGGCGCAGGCCGGGATCTACACCGGATTAAGCTACCGGTTCTGATAGGCATGATTCCGCAAATTTTCTACCAGCGGAAAATCAATGGAGGCACGATGATTTTCACATTTCCTGCCCCCCGGTCCTCGCTTTCAACCACGGCGCTGACGATGTCGTTTTCAAATTCAACGACGGTTTTGCCTCGTTCCACGCGGGTGATGCTGGCGAGTTGTCGGTAGGCGTTGCCCCGGCTATCGATCACAGTGGTGTAGTTCTTCACGTCTTCAAAGTCGATGAACTCCCAGGTGCCGGACTGGCCGGTGGCGGTTTTCCGGAGGGAGGTTTTGGTTGGTCTGCCTCTCGATAGCGCAACCTCTTCAAGCGTCATGCCGACAGCGACCTGGTTCGCGGCGATCAGGCTCTGAACCTGGATCTGGCGTTCGTAGAGCAATTTCAAGTTGGCGACGAAATCCGGATCCGTAGAGGAAAACGCCCAAGGTGCGACCCACCCGGAGATCCCGTGCCGAAGACCCTGTCCTCGGACGCGGTAAATCTTATCCGTGATGGCCTCAAGTCGAACTGTTTGATCCGCTCTCAGCGTTCCGAGGCGCTGGCGGCCTTCCCTGTCGGAAAACACGGGAGCCTCCTTGATGACTTTGAGTTCGATCGGCTTCGTGATCGTCCGGTCGAGATAGACCACGTTGGGGTCGGAATCGAGAAGCGACCTCCGTTCTTGGCGTTGGATTTGACCGCTCAGCGGCATCATGAACAAAGCGGTGAGGAGGGCGAAGATTTCCAGCTTCATGGGTGAAACGTAACGGATCTTTCCGAAAACGGAATCATCATTTTGCGCCGTTGCAGGGCTGGAATAGCCACGATTCGCTTCGTCAATATTCAGGAAAATCCAGAATCTCCTGCTGGCGTTCGAAATCTGATTCGCCGGTAAGTTCACGTTTCGCCCGTTCATAGTCCACTTGCCTGATCTGGTGCGAGTTCCGACCGGCTAGCAGGGCGAGTTCGATCGTCCGGTCGTGGACCATTTGGCGGGAAACGGAACGGGTGATGGTGACTGATCCGTTTCCTGATCTTGTTTGGATGTTTTCCACGTTGGGGGTAGGTCTAGCAGCTCAGTGGTTGGAGAAGTCCGACTTCTTCCTGAGAACCCTTCCAAATTAGGGCGGACATACCTTTGGGACCATGGGGCGTAACCCTACCGCGGTGAGTTTCTGGCTTCGCCTTCAGGTCGATTGATTCCCCACAAGAACGCCCGCCAAACCGCGGCCACGAGGGCGCATAGGGCGAATCCCATGACCAGCGGCAGCAACGTGGAGACCGTGGTCTACTTCACGCTGCGGGTTTCCCGATAGATCGTGTAGATCGTCGTCGAGCACGGGTTGTGGCAGAGGCTGAAGAGCATCAGGCAGCGGTGAGTGTGGTCCATCCGCCGGCAGTTAGGATAGCACGCACAACTTCGTTATCGGTCTCGAACATCACCCCGGCTCCTTCGCCGCCCGCCGCTCCGGTGACCAGAACGGTGATCCATCAGGATTTGCGTCGGCCAGCGGCCGTTGCAGAGCGAGAAGTTGTTAGTGATGATCGCGATCAGACGCTCGCGCGGTGAATCGATGATGCGGGTGGCGACGACGCCCGCCGCATTGCAGCCAAGTCCCATGGCCATGGTGAGCGCCTGTTTTCCATGAGCACCTACTTTCTGGAAAACGCGGTCCAGGTTGAAGGCCACACGGGGGAGGAAACCGAAGTCCTCCAGCAGCGTGAAACACGGGAAAAAGATCGCCATCGGCGGCAGCATCACGGCGATGAACCAGGCGGTGGCCAGATACATGCCATCGACGATCAGGCCTCTGGCCCAGTCCGGTGCGCCGGCGGCGATGAACCACCCGCTGAGAAGTTTGTGGCCGTCATCCACGAGGAGTGATCCGAGCATGGCGGACGGCACGTTGGCTCCGATGATGGTCAGCCAGAGGATGGCTCCAAGCACCAGCACCATGATCGGAAACGCCGTCCATGGGTGGGTTAGAATTCGGTCGAGCTTCTGCTGCCAGGTCAGGCGGCGGGAGCTTCCGCTGCGGGTGATGCTGCGCCCGGCGATGCGGGCGGCCTCGCCGTAAATGGATTCCGCGATGCGGTCGTGGAGGTTCTGCGGGAGCTGCCAGCGGAGCTCCTCGGCGGTGCGGAGCACGTCTTCGGGACTCTTGGTCATGCGCTTTGGTGCAAGGTGGCGGGTACGGGTTCGGCAAGTGCGCCGATTTTTCCGGACTTCACCGCGGCCAGAATTTCACGGTCGCCCTCTAGCAGTCGGAGAGCCACCCACCGCGGCCGGGGCAGACGGGGAAACGCCTCGTGCAGATCGGCTTCCACCTGGTCGAGAGCGAGACGCAGTCCCGGCACTTCTAGAGGCAGGCGGCGGGGCGGGGGGCTGTCGAGCTTCCTGCCATGGTGGCGATTTCCCGGATCAGTTCGGGGATGCCCTCGCCGGAGCGCGCCGAACACGGGATGACCGGAATGCCGAGATCGCGGGCGATGTTGCGAAGGTCCACTTCAATGCCGTGGGCGCGTGCCTCGTCCATGAGATTCAGGCAAAGCACCGCGCGGCGGGTGATCTGCAGCACTTGCAGGACGAGGTTCAGGTTCCGCTCCATGCAGGTGGAATCCGCCACGATCACCGTCACGTCGGGCTGGCCAAATAGAAGAAACGTCCGGGCGACTTCCTCGTCGGGTGAGGCTGATAGAAGCGAGTAGGTACCTGGCAGATCGACCAATTTGAAGCGTTTCCCGTCATAGGAGAAACCGCCTTCCGCACGGCTGATAGTTTTTCCCGGCCAGTTGCCGGTGTGCATCCGCAAACCTGTGAGGGCGTTGAAAACCGTGGTTTATCCGGTGTTCGGATTGCCCGCGAGGGCGATAACGAAGTCGCTCTCCTTAACCCGCAGTCCGAGCTTGCGGAGTTGGCTGTAGCGCGACGGGCAGGACATGCAGGCCTCGCCCGGTTCGTGGTTGTCAGGGGACATCATGGTAGTGGGGCGGCGGGAGGGTGGATGAGGATGCGGTCCGCCTGATTGGTCCGCAGGGCGATGAGCGCGCCGCGGATGTCATAACTCCGCGGGCTGCCGAAGGGGCTGGGAAACTCGCAGCGGATGCGCGTGCCCGGCACCACGCCCAAGTCCAACAGATGGCGCCTTTCCGGGCCGATGCATGAAGGAGCGAGCTCGTAAACCACCGCCTCGCCGCCTACCGGCAAGTCGGAGAGCCGGCCCAGGTCCGCGGTCGGTTCATCGTCCGGTTGCGGGCCGGTCACGTGAATCAGCGGGACGACGGCAGCAGGGATGACCAGGTGGCGCCCTTCGATGCGGACTTCGATGCGGACTTCGATCGAGCCGTCGGGCAGGTGGCGGGAATCGTCCAGACGGCTGCCGGGCGCCAGAGCCAGTTCCTGCGCTTGGCGGAAGAGGGATTCCGGCTCGTCCTCGATGTGTTCGATCCGCGCCGGAAGTCCGTCCTGCCACGATGCGAGTGAGGTGAATTGGCGTTCCGGCCGTCTTCGGTGAGATGATGCGCGTCGCCCGTGGCGGTGGCCTAACCGCGCGCCTTGAGGTGGCCGAGGATCTCGGCGGCATGAAGGCGCGTGCGAGCGAGGGCTCCGGCGAGACTTTCCACAGTCGACCCAAGTCCGGACTCGTCGCAATCGAGCAGATGCTTCAGCTCATCTTCTATCTGGATGCGATTGGCCTCAGGGCCGTCGTTCGGAAACCGTCTCATGAATTCGCCTTAGGTAAATAATTTAGCTTCGGCTAAGTCGTGAGGGGAAATCACTCTTTCGATTATTCAACGCTCGCCGGTGCTTCGCGATTGGACGTTTGGAAATCCTGATTCATGCTCCGGCCATGAATTTGCAAGGCCCGCTCTCCCGCAAGATGTTTGCTGTCGCCCAGGAAGTCATCCCCGGCGGGGTGAACTCGCCGGTGCGCGCGTTCCGCAACGTGGGCGGCGAGCCGTTTTTCGTGCGCCGGGCGAAGGGCAGTCGGATCGAGGACATCGACGGGAAACACTACATCGACTACATCGGCTCGTGGGGGCCGAACATTCTCGGCCACGCGCCAATCGTGATCACCAACACGATCCACGAGGTCGCGAAGAGCGGGATTTCCTTTGGCATCCCCAACATGTTCGAGGTGGAAATGGCCCGCACGATCTGTGACTGGGTGCCGTCGGTGCAGAAGGTGCGCATGACTTCCTCTGGCACGGAGGCGACGATGTCCGCGATCCGTCTGGCCCGTGGATTTACGAAGCGGGACTACATCGTGAAGTTCGACGGGTGTTACCACGGGCATAGCGACTCCTTATTAGTCGCCGCCGGTTCCGGAGCACTGACTCACGGCGAGCCGGATTCCGCCGGGGTGCCCAAGGCGTTCGCGGAGAAGACCATCGTGCTTTCCTACAATGATCCGGAATCATTGAAGGCACTCTTCGCGGCGCGTGGCGAGGAAATCGCGGCAATCATCGTGGAGTCTTATCCGGCGAACGCGGGGCTGGTCTTTCCGCGTCCCGGGTATCTCGAGTTGCTATCCTCGATTACGAAAAAACACGGAGCGCTCCTGATTTTCGACGAGGTGATGACCGGCTTCCGGTTGGGAAGAGCGGGCGTGCAGGGGTTGGAAAATCTCACGCCGGATCTCAGTTGCTTCGGCAAGGTCATCGGCGGCGGACTGCCGGTGGGTGCCTTCGGCGGGCGGGCGGATGTGATGGATCTGCTGACGCCGGTCGGTCCGGTCTATCAGGCCGGTACGCTCAGCGGGAACCCGCTGGCGATGGCGGCCGGGCTGGCGCAGCTGCGGGAATTGAACGACCGTTCCGGCTTCGGCCGCCTCGAACAGCTTGGTGCGCATTTCGAAATGGGCCTGCGGCAGCTTCTCGCGGAAAAGGGAGTGCCCCATCGATTCAACCGCGTGGGTTCGATGTTCTGTGTGTTTTTCACCGACAGGGAAATCATCAACGTGGACGACGTGATGAAACAGGATCTGGAGTTTTTCCGGAAATTCTTCTGGGGCTGTCTCGACAAGGGGATCTATCTGGCACCTTCTCCCTACGAAACGGGTTTCATTTCGCTGGCCCACACCGAGGCGGATCTGGACGACACTTTGACGGTGTTCGGCGAGGTGCTGGCGGCGATTTGATTTTCAAGATTCCGGATTGCGCGGGTGCCGTGTGGCGGACAGTGTTCCGGCGACCACGGCGAGCCCCGTGGACCGAAAGTTTTTCCCAGAATGATGAATAATTCCAGTGGTGACCCGTCGAAGATCGTGCAGGAGCCTGTCGGTTCTGTGGATCCGGACGCCACGCTAAGCGATCCGGACGAGGATTTCCGACTGGTTGCACTGGCGCAACAAGGGGACATGCGTGCCTACGATGCGTTGGTGACCCGGCACCGAGGAAGAATTTTCGCCATGATCCGTAACATGATCCACCAGGAAGCCGACGCGTGGGACCTCTCCCAAGAGGTCTTCATCAAGGCGTGGAACGCGCTGCCCCGCTTCGAGGCCAAGGCGCGGTTCTCCACGTGGCTCTACCGGATCGCGCACAATACGGTTTACGACTGGGTCCGAAAACGGAAAATCGACAGTGCGGGAGAGCTCAACGACGAGATTTTCGAAAGGGAGAGAATCGACTCCGCATCGTTCACCACACCTTCCGGCGGCGAGTCCCCGGATACGACCATGGCACACGGCGAGCTGCGGGTGAAAATCGAAATCGCCCTCGGCAAGCTCTCGCCCGAACATCGCGAAGTCGTGGTGCTGAAAGACGTGCAGGGGCTTTCGTATAAGGAAATCGCCGAGGCCATGTCGAGCACCCTGGGCACCGTGATGAGCCGGCTTTTTTACGCGCGTCAGAAACTCCAAACCTTGCTAAAAGATGAATATGAATCCCGATGAAGCAACGTTGGCCCTGTGGCTGGACGACGAATTGAGCGGAGCCGAACTGGCCTCGGTCGAGTCGTGGGCCAAGGAGCATCCGGAGCAACTCGCCGCCCGTGAGGAAATCCGGCGGTGGCGTGCGACCATCTCTACCGCGATACCGGCCTCTGAAGAACCTCCGTATCCGGACTTTTTCAACAGCAGGGTGCTTCAGGCGATCCGCGAGCAGACGCCGAAGCCCGTTGCGTCTGAGAAAAAGCCGTTTTTCTGGAAATCCTGGTTGATGCCGATGGCCGCATGCGCCGGAATGGCGCTGACGTTCTGGGTGGGGACTAAGTCAAATTCCACACCCGAATACGATGTGGCCGGCGCACCCAGGGCCATTCCTGTGGAGCCGGTGCTTTACACGCCGGAGACCGGGGTGAATGCCGAGCTTTTCGCGAGCAAGGAGGCTTCCGCCACGGTCATCGTTCTGAACGGGGTGACCGCGATCCCCGATGCGACCGATTTCTCCGAAACCGTGTATGTGCCGATGGACCGGGACATCGACTCCACGGCTGACATCGAGGTGGATCCGACTTGGGAGGTCGGCCGATGAAATGGCTTCGACTGGTCACGGCCACCGCCATGGTGGCTGTCTGCGGTTCGGCAAATTCCCAAGACGATCCCGGAAGAACGCCGATCGGTCGGGTGAGCGTCACCGTTTACTACGCCACTAACGGTGATCCCGAGGTCGCCGGCAAGAAAACGGTCAAGGTAAGCCAGGCAACCGAAAAGCGTCTGCGCAGTGACATGAGGCTTCGTTTCAAAAACTATCGTCTGCTCGGTCAGGATGTGCAACCGCTGTTGAGGAGTTACGAAAACTGGGCGCAACCGTTGAAGCCATCGGACGAGGTGCTGGTGAGGTTCGAGGCGCGCAGCCGGCCAACCTCGGAATCGACAGGACTCGATCTAGAACTTTGGCTTAGCCGGAAGAAGGTTTTGAAAATGGATGTAAGCCTGAAGGGGGACCGGCCCTTGTTCATGCTTGGCCCGGAGTGGCGCGGCGGGCGACTGATCATCGGAGTTGCTCTTGCACCGCAGAAAAATCCGGGCTCATAATAGGGCCATGAAATTCGCACTCGGCATCTGGTTCGTGCTCGCGGTTTGCGCCGGAGCGGCGGGCCTTGAATTTTCCCAACCGATCAAGGACGTCCACGCACCCGCGGATGTCGCCACGGTGACCGAGAGTTTCGAGTTCAAAAACCTCGGTGACAAGTCGGTCACCATCACCAAGGCGGATCCGACATGCTCGTGCCTGAAGGTGGAGATTTCAGGCGGCAAACTCACATACGCCCCCGGGGAATCCGGGGTCGTGCGGGTGACTTTCGAAATGGGGAACTTTTCCGGCATCGTGGACAAAATGGTGGCCATCTGGCTCGACGATGACCCTCCGGACAAACCCTCCAGGTCAGTGACGGTCAGGGTTCACATTCCGGTGCTCGTCGCCATCGAGCCGAAAACCGTAAAATGGGACGTTGGAGCTCCGGCGACGCCCCAGATCATCCAAATCCGTATGGCGGAAGGTCAGTCGATCCAAGTCACCGGTGTGAAATCCTCCTCCGATATGTTTGTCACTGAGGTCAAGACCCTCGAAGAAGGGAAAAAATACGATTTGCTCGTCACCCCCAAGCAAACGACCGGCCCTGGCTTGAGTGTTATCCGGATCGAGACCGATTGCGCGGTTTCCAGGCACCGGACGCAGCAAGCCTTCGCCGTGGTGCGCAAACCGACACCCAACGCCACGGAATCCAAGCCATGAATGCGTTTGGCCAGCTAGTGGTGATCGGATTGATCTCTCTCTCCGCGGCGGGTGGCACCTATTGGTTCAAGGGGGCGCCGGAGCGTCGGTTCGTATGTGATTCCGCCACGTTGAAACCCGACGAAATCTGCCTCGAACAGATTTCTCCCGACGCTAAAATCCTTTGGGTGGACGCCCGTCAACGGAAAGACTGGGAGAAATCGGGTTTTCCCGGATCAGTCCTCTGGAATCTCGATCCCGGCGAGGACATGCAAGCCTTTGAGACCGAAGTCGCCGTGCGGATCATGGAAACCCCACGCGTCATCGTTTATTGTGGCGACGAAAACTGCGGACTCAGCCGCCAAATTGCGGAGCGCATTCGGGGCTTGCAGTTGGGAGCGGAGGTTTCGGTGCTCCATGGAGGCTGGCGCGCCTTGAAAGAGGCCGGCAAAGTCAAGGATTCCAGTCCAGCGTCTTGATCGTCAATGCCTCCAGATAGGGCATCGCGGGATTGTCCTCGGCATTCCACCGCAGCATCACCGTGCAGGCCTTCGCCTTGCCGTAGCTCAAGCTGAAGGTGCCATCTTCAAGCATCTCGCTGATTTTCGACTGCCGCCCGAAATACGCCCGTGCGATTTCCTTGGTGTTGTCACGTGAGAGAAGCTTCAGCGTCAGCTTTTTCTCACGATTCGGGACGGTCTCATCGTTGCATGAGGCCACTGCGGAAACCGTGACCTGAAAAATACCTGCCTTGTCGGTGGGGGCCTTGGCGTAAGTGGCGAGGCGCCCGCCGAAGGTGTCGAGAAAGGGATCCACCACCACCTTAGGCTGCGCCGATCCACGGGTGCGGACGAGGAGGGTCTGGGGATTGACCGGCTTACCGTCCACGACGAAATCCACGTTATGAAAGTAGTCTACGACCTGCTCCACGGAGTTGGTTTCCTGGGCGTCGATCTCGATCTTGCTGGTCGTCGGCAGGAGACCGTTCAGGCAGGATTTGGCGAGGTCGGCCTCCGGGGTTTGGGATTCGATCAATGGCATGCGTTCGGCCAAGGTCTTCGCTCCGAGGAATTTCTCTAAAACCTCCATCGCCGCCATGCCGGGAGTGGTGGGCTCGATTCCGTCGGGAAGCGTTGGAGGCGGTTCGGTGATTTGGGGTTGATCCGGAGCCGGCACCGGGAGGGTGGGGATGGGAGCTGGCTCGGCTGGTTTTTTCTCCAGCTTCGGGTCGATCGGAGCGATGGTTCGCACCAGAGTGGGTTTTTCCGGAATCCCGGGGGATGCGATACCAGGCGAGCTTTTGAAAAAATTGAGGACTCCGTAAACCAATGCGCCCGACGCGATGAGAAAAAGCAGAGGAACCAGCACACGGATCAAACTGCTTTTTGCCCGAGGATGTTTGCCGAGAGGAAGTGCCGCGCGGGAGGAATCGAAGCTCCGGCTTGGTTCTTGCATTTGCTTGGCGACGGGCTCGCCATGGTTGCTGCGGTTCGGCAATTGCCGCGGTTCCGGCCTGAGCGCCGCGGGTGTGGTGGCTTGAGAGGGAAGCGGTTCAACCGCAGGGCCGCTTCCCTGCATGGGAGGCGGTGATAGATAAGCCGGAGTCGCTGCAACCGGAATGGGCTGGTAGCTTGCAGGAATGTTTCCTTGTAGCTGTGGGATCGGCTGAACCGGAGCCGGAGCTTGGACTAGAGCTTGGACTGGAGCTTGGACTGGAGCTTGGACTGGAGCTTGGACTGGAGCTTGGACTGGAGCTTGGACTGGAGCTTGGACTGGAGCTTGGACTGGAGCTTGGACTGGAGCTTGGACTGGAGCTTGCTTCAGAAAGGGTGCCTGAATCAGCGTGCGACAGGTTGGACATGGGCCCGTGACGCCTGCTAGGCTGCCCGGGACGGTGAGCGTGACGCCACACGCAGGGCACAGGAAGGAAATGGAGTCAGTAGCCATTTGGATCAATGGCGAAACCTACGAAATGCCCGACGACTCGTCAATCCTTCAGAAAAGTTAACTAAATCCTGCGGATGGGTCTCTTTTGAGCGCCCTTTTTGGAAAACAATCATCAATTCCCCCACATCATTAGCCGGCAATCAAACAGCCGTGGATGAGCCAAATACTTGCAAGAGGGATTGAGGAATGACGATTGTTGCTTGTTAATCGGGAGGGCCGGGCCTGCGGCGTGGGCATCAAGCGGCATGTCGCATCAGAGCGACGAGCACCCCTTGGATGACAAGCTCCCGGGCTGGGATCAAGTCCGGGAAGTCTGGGTTTTCCGCACGCAGGAAGGGCTTTCCCTTTTCCACCACGTAGCGCTTCAAGGTGGTTTCCCCATCGATCAAGGCCGCCACGATGTCGCCTTTGCGCGGTTCCTTGAATTCGAGAATCACGGTGTCCCCGCTGCAGATGTGGGCGTCGATCATCGAGTCGCCACGGACTTTTAGGGCGAAGGTGCGGGCGTTGCGGGGAATTCCCAAGGCCGTTACATCCACTGAAATGCAGCCTTGTCGTTCCTGTTCCACATCCTGGGCCATGCCGGCAGCGATGCTTCCATACACCGGGACATCCATGATTTCGCCCCGGTCAAGCTCGTCTGGAAAAATGACGGCGCGGGCTTTTCCCGGAAGCCGGAGGATGACGCGCTTGCGCTCGAGCGCGCGCAGGTGGCTCATCGCAGCAGTCTGGCTGGCGAAGCCAAAGTAATGCTGGATTTCCCGGGTCGAGGGCATGAGCCCGGTGGTGCGTTGCGAATTGCGCAGGTAGTTGAGAATCTCCTGCTGGCGGTCGGTAAGTTCAGGTTTCATCGTTTTATGAACAGTGTTCCTTAGAACAAACGACAACGGGGGCGGGGGATCAAGCCAAATGTTCGGAGTTAGAAAAATCCCCGATTAGCGGCACAAAAAAGCGAGGCAGCTTGCGCGGCCTCGCTTTCGGAAAACAGGCAGGAATGCCTGGATCACGGAAAATTAGAACGGGATGTCGTCGTCCTCTTGGAAATCATCCGCGGGTGCAGCGCTGGCACCCTGGGGTGGGCCAGAGCGTTGTTGCGGTGCGGACGAGGCTTGTTCGGGGCGTTCGGTGTATCCACCACCGCTGTTGCCACCACCGGTGGCTCCGGGCTTGCCCGAGAGGAACTGGAAGTTTTCGGCGACGATTCTCAGTTTGCTGCGTTTCTTGCCGGTTTCCTTGTCATCCCACGAGTCCAACTGGAGCCGACCTTCAATATAAATGGGGCTGCCCTTCGTCACATATTGTTGGACCACCTCGGCTTGCCGGCCCCAGAGGGTGACGTCCACAAAGGTCGTTTCCTCCTGCTTCTGGCCTTGGTCATTGGTCCAGCTGCGGTTGATCGCAAGTCCGATTTCCGAAACGGTTTTTCCGGATGGAGTGTGGCGCAGCTCTGGGTCCCGTGTGAGATTGCCGATGAGCATGACTTTGTTGAGATTGGCCATGGAGAAGGGGAGGTTGAGAGCGGTGGGGAAGAACAGGCAGGAATGCCCGTGTCACGTCAGGCGACCCGGACGAAGTGCTGGAGGTGGACGTGGTCGTTCAGGCGCAGTCGCTTCTGTATCTTGGTGATCACGTCCGGCTCGCCTTGGAAGGTGTAGTTGACGTAGTGGCCGGACTCAAGGTGGCGCGATTCGTAGGCGAACTGGCGGCGGCCGAGTTGGGCGACCTTGTCGAGCTTGGCGCCTTCGCCTTCGATTTCCTTGGAAACGGATGCGACGAGTTCGTCGACGGTGCCATCAAGGGACTTGGTGTTAAGGATTATCAGGCCTTGGTATTTGCGACTCATCTTTTGCTGGGAGTGGATTGTTACGTGTGTGAAAGCGATGCGCCGCAGCGGCGATGCCTTGGGAGCGCGAAAGCTGCACGGCATCCACAGCGGTGGCAAGCATGTTTTCGAGAAGCGGACGCTCGTCGGGCGAAAACTTCCCGAGCACGTGCCCGACCATTTCGCCGGGCTGGCTGCCGCCGATGCCGAGCTTGAGGCGGGGGAAGACGTCGGTCCCGAGATGCTGAAAGATGGACTTGATGCCGTTGTGTCCGCCGGCGGAGCCTTTTTCGCGGAAACGCAGGGTGCCAAGCGGCAGGGCGACGTCGTCGTAAATCACCAGCATTTGCTCCGGCGTCCATTTGTGAAACGAGAGGATCTGCTGGATCGCCCGGCCGCTCAGGTTCATGAATGTCTGCGGCTTGAGCAGGAGCGTGCCGGATTCCGGCAGCTTGGCGAGGTGGCTCTGCCACTTGGGAGAGGATTGGAAAACCGCTCCCGAGGCTACGGCGAGCTTGTCCAGTATCATGAACCCCACGTTGTGGCGGGTTTCTTCATACTGGCGCCCGGGATTGCCGAGGCCGACGATGAGGGAGAAACTCATGGGAAGAGGTTGAAAGTGGATAGTTGAGAGTTGGGTGAAAGAGGATCACAAAGAGAGGGCCAATTCTTCGCTATCAACTATCCGCTATAAACCCCCAACTCATCTTCATTCGCAAAAACGCCCGGACCACTCGCGCGGACCGGGCGTTTCGGGAGAAACGGATTAGCCTTACTTGGCAGGTGCGGCGGTGGCATCTTCGGAAACCGCGCCGGCGGCCTTGCCCACATGGGCCACGACGACATCCGCCGCGTGGGTGGGCTTGACGCCTTCCGGGTAGGTGATCTCGCCGATGTGGAGCGAATCGCCGATTTGCAGTCCGCTGATGTCGACCTCGATGGACTCGGGAAGGTCGTTGGGAAGGCAAGTGATTTCAATCGCGTGCACGTATTGCTCGATCAGGCCGCCGGCCTTAACCCCGGCGGATTCACCGTTGAGGTGAGTCGGGATGTGGGCGGTGATGGCGGTCTTTTCGTCGATGGAGCGGAAGTCGGCGTGGAGCACCTTGCCGGAGAGTGGGTCGTGCTGGATCGACTGGAGGAAGGCGAGGCGGGTGCCGTGGCCTTCGATGTCGAGATTGACGAGGATATTTTCCGAGCTGCTGTGAGCGAGCAGGTCGGCAAAAGTCTTGGCATCGACCTTGAGGTTGATGTTTTCGGTGCCTTTTCCGTAGATTACGGAGGGAACCCAGCCTTCGCGGCGCATTTGGTTGAGACGGCCGGAGCCGGTGCGGTTGCGTGGAGCTGCTGTGAGGGATGTCTTCTTGGCCATGACGTTTGGTCGTTTGTAGGAGTTGCCGCCGGGGATTACTGCACCCAGTACGGGGCGGTGTGTTTAGCGGTCGATTCGCCGCTTGTCAAAAATTTGTTCGAGAATCGGTGATCAGGCGGTTTTCAAATCGAGAACAGCGACGTAATCGACTCGCCGCCATGGATCCGGCGGATCGCTTCGGCAAGCAGAGGAGCCACTCCCACGACTTGGACTTTGGGCCCGGCGGCTTGCGGCACGGAATCCGTGGTGATGACTTCCTCGATCATGGAATCGCGGATCCGCTGGTGGGCGAGTTCGCCGAGGATGGCGTGGGAAACTCCCGCGTAAACCCGCTTGGCCCCGCTTTTATGCAGGATTTCTGCGGCGGCGGTCAGGGTTCCGGCGGTCTCAGTCATGTCGTCCACCAACAGCACGTCGCGGCCCTCGACCTCGCCGATGACGTTCATCGCTTCGACTCGGGTGGCGCTGACACGGTGTTTGGCGACGATTGCAAGCTCGGCGCCGAGCGCGTCGGCGTAGGCGCGGGCCATTTTCACGCCACCGACATCGGGTGAGACCACGGTGAGGTTCGACGTGTCCGGGTGGCGCTGGCGGAGGTAGCCGATGAGCACGGACTTCGCGTAGAGATGGTCGACGGGGATGTCGAAAAACCCTTGGATCTGCGGAGCGTGCAGATCCATGGTGAGCACCCGGTTGACGCCGGCCGAGGTGAGCAGGTTGGCCACCAACTTCGCGGTGATCGGCACCCGCGGCTGGTCTTTCCGGTCTTGCCGTGCATAGCCGAAAAACGGCATCACCGCGGTGATTCGCTCCGCGCTGGCCCGGCGGGCGGCGTCCACCATGATCAGCAGCTCCATCAGGTTGTGGTTCGTCGGCGGGCAGCTGGGTTGGACGATGAAAACATCCTCACCACGGACGTTTTCGTTGATTTTCACCTCAGTTTCCCCATCGGGGAAGGCGGATACGTGGACGTCGGCGAGCGGTTGGCCGAGGTTTTCTGCAATGCGTTCGGCAAGGGCGCGGTGGGCGGTTCCACTGATGATTTTCATGGGCAAAATGGGCGTTGATCGAAGACGCCGCGGATTGTTGACAGCGGATGGACGGTCGGCAATACTTTGCTCGTAATTCGTCCAACTCAGTCCCTTGCCGATGCCATCAAACCCACCCGAGACTGCCGGCAACAACCGGCGACGCTCCATTTCCGGTGGTCCGGGATTTCTCAAATGGGTTGCGGTGTTGTTCTCGGTAGGGGTGCTGATCTGGTTCTACCAGTTCGAGACCCGATACGGCGCGGGGCGTGGGGCGAGTGCGTTCCAGTGGATTGCGAGCGCCTGGAATCCGGAAACCGACTATGAGCACGGGCTGTTGTTCGCGCCCCTGATCGCCGGACTGATCATCTATCGATACAAGGACCTCAAGGCGGCTGCCGGTCCCGGAAGTAACTGGGGGCTGGTGCCGATCCTCCTTGGTGTGATCCTCTACGCCGCAGCCTATCGCACGCTCCAGCCACGAATCGCGATGGGTGCCCTCCCGTTCATCCTCTGGGGGTCCGCTTACTTCCTGTGGGGTTGGAAAGTCGCGAAAATCGTCATGTTTCCCCTGTTCTTCTTCTGGCTTGCGATTCCTCTCCCGAGTTTCCAACAGGCAACCACCCATCTCCAGTTGGTGGCCACCATGATGGCGCATCACGGAGCGGCGCTTTGCGGCGTGGAAACCACAGTGCAGGGGAATATGATCTCTCCGGTCCATGGCGATTGGAAACCCCTCGAAATCGCGGCGGGTTGCAGCGGGATCCGTTCGCTGATGGCGCTGTTGATGATTTCTGCCGCCTGGGCGTATGTGGCGAAGATCTCGATTTGGAAAAAGGTAGTGCTGTTTCTGTCAGCCTTTCCGCTTGCGATTCTGGGAAACTCGCTGCGCGTTGTCTCAATCTTCGTGATCGCGGAATACGGCGACGCGCATTGGGCCCGCACCACCTGGCACGACTGGTCCGGTCTGTTGTTGTTCTATCCGTTCTCGTTGCTCCTGTTGCTGGTGATCCATTCCCTGCTGGAGGGTGGGATCCCCTGGAGACAACGCAACCGACGGACGGTTAGCCGCGTCACCGTCACTCAACCCACGGAAATCAAACAATCATGACACTGCGCTGGTGGCTGCTACCCGTCCTCCTCGGCGGGACGATGAGCTCGATCTACTTCCTGCCCCAAGTCGGAGCGGTGGCGGATTCGGCGGTGAAGATGGAACTTCCCACTTCTTACGGTCCCTGGATTTTCAGGCAGTATCCGCCAAGCCCGGCGGAACTCCAGGCCCTGAGCGCGGACACGCAGTTTTCCAAGGCGATTTGCTTGAGCGCCCGACCGGGAGAAATCGATGCCGAAGGATACTCGATCCCGGACCAGGTCCAGCTGTCCATCGTCATGTCCGGCTATGATCTGAACAACTCGATTCACCGCCCGGAGCGATGCATGCCCGCCCAGGGTCACAACATCATCTCCTCGAAGGATGTTGTGCTGGATCTCTCGAACAAGCGTCAGTTCGCTGCCAAGCGTCTGATCTCCTCGCAGCGCATGCCCACCGGCAGCGAGCCGACCGATGTCATGGAGCTCAACTGCATCACCTACTACTTTTTCGTAGGTCACGACCAAGTGACTAATGACCACTTGAAGCGGACTTTCATCGACATGAAGGATCGTCTGGTCCGTGGTATGGACCAGCGCTGGGCCTACGCTTCCTTCTCGATGTGGTATGGCAAGGTTCCATCGATCCCGACGGAGGTGACTGAAGAGGAAGCGGATCGGAAACTGCGGGAGTTCGTCGCCGGCTTCGCGGAAAAACAGGTGAAGTGGGATCAGATTTTGCAATGATACCACGGGAGCGCGGACCTTTAGTCCGCAAGCCAATGGGCAGCGAAAGAAGGGTAGCGCGCTTTTGATAAAAGCGCATGCCAATGAGGTGAGAAAGAGGGGACCAAGCGAATGCCGTTCCGCTTTTCTTGGACTTCTCTTTCACCTAGCGTTACGTAAAATTTTATTTGTCGGTTAGTTAATTTTAAAATTGTACGATTCTAAGGATGTGTACAATCGGACAGGTGCCCGCCAAATTACACCGAATCAAGCTATCGAAATCCGAACGCCATGAACTCGAAGCCCTCCGCGATCAAAAGCGCGGTAAGGCCTCCGGCATCATGCGTGCGGTCGCATTGTTGCTTTCCGACGAAGGCCCGCAGGGTCCTGCGATG
>JANPKJ010000135.1:0-45941 GCA_031425955.1 Akkermansiaceae bacterium
CACAACAAAATACTCCCCGCTGGACACGCAATGCGTTTTCCCCCCCACCCCCCGCGGCGTCCGGCAAACTTGGTGACCCGCACGCCGGCAGGTTTGAGGAGACGAATTAAAACTCTACGAATGATTCAGAGTGGAGGAAGCACTCCATCACCCAGGTCGCCGCCACCCACGCCGGATGAAACCGGCACCGACTGACCTGCGTCGGCACCGCGGAGCGGACGACCGGTGGCATCGATGATTTGAGCGGTGATGAAGATGATCAGGTTGCTCTTGATACGGTTTTCACCGTTGGTTTGGAACAGGCGGCCGATGATCGGGATATCACCAAGAATCGGCACCTTGTCGTTCACGATCTGCACGTCTTCGCGCATCAGTCCACCGACTGCCACCGTGTAACCGTCATAGATGGTCAGCGCGGTGTTCACCCGGCGGGCCGAGAAGACCGGCATTTCAATCCGGTTCTCAGTGATGACCGTGGTGACAGTGTTTCCGAGGATGTCAGTTCCATTCGACTGGATCGGGCTGCCGTAGTTGATGAAGCCTTCGAATTCGACGATTTCAGGCACGAAGCGGAGATCGATGACAAAATCATTCTCACCGATGGTCGGCTCGATTTCCAGCGTTACCCCGGTATTGCGGGTCTCGAAGGCAGTCGGCGTTGCGGGAGTCACCGGGAAGCTGCCACCCGTCGATCCGCCGGTGGAACCACCGACGCCCGGAATGAGAATTCCTGAGGATTGGCCCACGCTGTTCGGAAGTTCCGGGGGTTCGTATTCGGTCGGGTAAATAAACTCACGGATGATCTCGATGGTTGCCTTTTGTCCGGACTTCGCCGTCACCGAGGGTGCTGTCATCAGGTCGGTGCCCTTCTTCTGCGAGAGTCCACGCATGATCATCTTGACCTCGCCGTCCGAGAAGAGGCCGGTCAAGCCCATGATGCCCGGTGCCACGCTGGCGGTCTGGGCGGTGCGGGAAGGATTGTTGAGGATCGCATCGATGTTGTTGCGGGTGATCGCGGTATCACCACCGCGGTTGCCGCCGGTGACAATGTTGCTCACCGCGTTCTCGCCGTTCGCAGGAACCCCCGGAATGATCGGACCGGTGAAGTCATTGCCCACCCGTGGGGCCTGGTTACCGGACGTGCCGCCGGTGCCGACTCCGTCACTGCCGATGCTGAAAGGGCCGACGATCCAGTCGAATCCAAGCTCCTCGTTGTTCTCCTGGGCGATTTCCACGAACTTCGTGGTGATCTTCACCTGCTTCGGCTTGGTGTTGGCAACTGTCTGGACGAGTTGTTCCACCTTGTCGAGTTCGGTCGGAGTGTTGGTCACAAGAAGCACGCCGGAGTTGCTGAGAGTGGCCGAACTGCCTTCACCGAAGTTGATGCCGGATGCCTTGAGCAGTTCCAGAATCGGCTTGCGGGCGGTCAGGGTGTTCTTGGCACCACCCGCCGCTTCGGCGAATGGATCCGCGGCACCACCGCCACCGCCACCTTCACCACCACTGTCGAGAGCGGTGTTGAAATCCGGTGGCACGCGGAAAGTGCGGGTGAAAAGTTCATCGCCACCCTCCGTTTGGGGCACCAAGGTGACCGCGAAGTCGTCCACTTTGTAGCGGAGTTTCGTTTGGTCGCCGATGTATTTGAGGGCCACGGCGAGAGGCACGTTGCGGATCCGCAGTTCCTTGATGCGGAGAGCACCTGGATCGCTTGCCACGAGTGGAAGCGCATCGCCCGCTCCGGGAAGCACACCAGCGTCCGCTCCGCCAGCCGCTGGTGCGGCGGCGCGTGGACGGCGGATCACGAAGTTCACGCCCTTTCTGGCAGGATCAAGTTCGGTAGTGTCCAATTCGGCCGCGCGCAGGCGGAGAAAGTCGATTGCTTCTTCGACAGTGGTGTCCTCGAAATCAATCCGGGGAATGACGATTGTTTTGAGTTTCTCCGTGATGTAAGCAACTCCGGCGGTTTCCTTGTCGGAGCCAAATCCTGTGTCCGTGAGTTCAGGCGCATCGGCGGGAACCGAAAGCTCCCAGGCGGCGTCCACCTGACCGAGCAACTCGGCGCGGGTGTGATCGTAAGCAGCCCGATAGTAGTCGGATTTCGCGGAAGCGATTCTCTCCAAACCACGGCGGGCTGCGGAGTTGTAGGGGTCGAGACGAAGTGCGTTGCTGTATTCGCGCTTGGCGTCGTCGTATTTGCCCAGGTTGTAGTTACCCTCGGCGGTGTAAAGCGCGCGCTTGACCTTGTCGACGTTCTGGGTGTGCTCGAAAGTAAGAGCAGGATTGGTGCGGATCGGATCATCCAGATAGCCGAGCTCGCGGGTCGCCTCGGCATTGCTCGGGTCCACGGCGATCACTCCTTCGAGGAGAGCACGTGCTTCCGGATACTTGCCTACCTTGCGGTGCTGCATGGCAAGCGCCACACTGGCGTCGCTGAGATGAGCGGTGTAGCTCTGGCGGCGATCCGAAACCATCGGCGCGTCCGGCAGGCGGTCGAGTGCCTGACGGTACTTGTCAACCGCCTGTTGGAAATCGCCTCTGGCGAATGCGGCGCGACCCTCGTTCAGGAGCTGGTCGCCTTCCGCGACGGCATCCTGGCGGCGGATCATTTCACGTTGGGCGAGGCCACTCAGGCCGTAGCCGCCTTCACCGGCCGTGGCGACAGTGACAGTGACAGGCATGGAGGATGCCACCGCCATCAGCGCGAGGGCGGTGCGATTGGATCGATAGATTGGCGTTTTTTGCATGGTGAGCTGAAGTTTTCTGGCGATGTTTGAGAGCTTTGGAAAGCGATTTTTTCAGGGATCTTATTCGGCGATCTGAGGCATGGATCCTTTGGGAATAGTGACGGACTTTTTCTCGCCCGCGGGATTGGTGTATTCCACCTCCACAGAGTCGGGGGTCACGGTCTTGAGGAGATAATCTTTTTTCGCACCGTCCGGAGGCAGGGAGAAAGTGGTGTTCTCCTCGACCTTGAACTCCTTGCCGGACAGACCAAGAGCCTCAAGGGAAAGAATCGCGGTGCGGTCCCATTTCAGGTGCTCGTTTCTCCGTTCTTCGGAGAGTGGCGAGGGAATCTCATAGACCGTGCCCTTCTTGTTCGGACGCTGGTCCTCGATCCTAACATAGGTCCTTTCCATCTTAATCTTCACCTTTGGATCCATTTCCCTCCGGACCTCGGAACCAAGCAACTTGAAGCGGTTCATCATCGTTCCTTTCAAAAAGAACAGCCCGTCGGGTGCAATCAGGTCAGCTCCACCAGTCTGGTTGGTGGCCCCCTTGGTATCCTGATATTTGAATGGAAAACTTCCATTCAGTCCAAATCCCGGACGGATCACCCATCCGAGGCTCTCGTCCTTCACAAACATCAACTTGGCGATGAGCGAAGGAACCGACTTGGCGTCGTTTGGATTGGTCTTCGCGGTGTATTCCTCGAGGTTGGAGAAACCATCCTGATCGGGATCCCGCGCCGGGGAATCAGCAAAACCCGGATCGATCCGATTCTCGATCCACCAAGTGTTGGGAATCGGCGGATGGACGGGAGCGTCCTTGAGCAGATCGATTGGTTTTTCAGGAGTCGCACTCGAAACAAACAGAGGAATTCCCGTGAAAAGATCGACCGGGCGATCCCCATCCATCCCCTGCTCCAATACCCGGGGACGCTGGAGTGATGCCTTGGCCTGTGGGATCAAATCGGCGTTGCGGACGGCGGTGTTGCTGTTGCCGCTGCCGGTGAGTCGGGTGGCGAAGTCCTCTTCGACACTGCCGAACTTGGACCACCCCATGTAGGCAAGGCCCAAGGCGACAACGGCGGCTCCGCCGAGGGCGGCTTTTTCGTAATTTTTTTGAAACCAGGACATGGTTGGAAAGTGGGCGAAGGTCTGGGTTATGGAAGCTTCTTCGATGGAAGAAATTGAAGAACGTCGAGGCGGATGAAAACCTGCAACTGCTCGTTTCCAAGAACTTGCGCGAGGATCCGGCTGGAGTCGGCGGCTGGAGCGGCAGGTGCTGCGGGTTCCGCTGTGGCATCCTTGGCGGGTTCGTCTCCCGGGAGGACAAAACCTCCGCCGAACGGCGATGATTCGCCGGCGGGCTTTTCAGCGGCGGGCTTGTCGAACTTCGCATCGGCAGCGCGTGGTGGATCCTTCTTTTCGTTGGTGATGCGCAGGGCGCGCACGACGACGAACTGGTCCTTGAAGGCGACGATCGAGGTGAGGAATTCGCGGACGGATTTTTCAGGGCCGGTGAAAGTGATTTCCAACGGGAAGGCACGGGCCGCGGCACTCGCAGCTGGAGTGAAGTTCTGGTTTTCCTCCTCGGGCAGGGCCGGCCGATAGAGATTCTTCAAAGCGGTGGGTTTGGCCGCAGCAAGGGCCACCATCAGGTTTTTGATCGATGAGAGCTGATAGTCGAGGATCCCGGTATTCTTCCCCGGAGCCAGAGCAGTCTTATAACCTTCGAAACCGAGGAAAAACGGTTCGGGGACCACGACTCCCACGTCTTCGAATGCCTTGCGGGTCTCGGCGTTGGCGGCCAGCAAACGGTTGGTAAATTCCTGAGGAGTGACGTTTTTGATTTCCTTCGGCCGGTAGGGTTCGAAGGCTGTTTGAAGGGTTTCCAGGGACTGACGGTAGTCTGCTAGAGCTTTGGTTTTACCGGCGCGATGCTCCGGCTTGGGATAGAGGGCCAGTTTTTCAAAGGCGGACGCTTCTTCGGCGGCCATCGTGAAACGGTCCCTTGCCTCGTCGTAGCGAGTTGAGCCTTTGAGGCCGAAAAACACCAGCAGCGCCGAAATCAGGAGAGTTCCCCCCCCGAGCCCCACCATAAACTTGTTATCCTTGATCCAACTCATAATTCAAATGGTAACGTGCGATGTGTTAGTTACTTGATCGCGATCTCTTTCGCCAACGGCAGGGTGATTTCGAAAGGCAGCCCAAGGTCGCCTGCCTTGCCGGCCACGGTGACTGCCAGAATCTTGTCGTCCTGGAGCGCTACTTCAGCCCCTTTCGCATCCTTCACCTTAAACCGGAAACTGGTCGAGCGATCGCGCAGGTTCTTCAGCAGTTCAGTGACGACGTTCTGGCTTTTCGGTGTTTCCCGCCAGAAACCTTTGATGCGAATGGCATTGATGGTCGGCGCGGCCGGAGGAGCGGCACCCGGCCTTTTCCCATCGCCGGCCTCGGCATCCGGCTTGAGATCGAGCATGGAGGATGCACCAAACGCGGTGGCTGCGAAATCCGCTTTCACCACGGACCTGCCGCTTTGATTTCTGGATTCCGCCTTGCCGGTCGTTCCCTTGGTGACCTCGGCCAGCGGATTGTAGCCGCTCAGAGGCTCCAGATCGATCAGCCAGACGGCGTCGCTCGCGAGTCCACCGCGGACTTCGGCGAGCAGATCCATCCAGAAAACGCGCTCGGCCTCGGCATTGGTGAAGCCACCGGCGACTTGGCGGAGGGCATCCTCCTTTTTCAAAAGTTGATCAATGTCTGCCTTGAGGGGGGCAAGAGTTTCCCTCGACTGCTCCATGGTGAGAGCCTCCTCGGATGCCTTGGATGCCGCGATGTTCTGGAAGGTCGCCCACAAGGCAACACCACCGACGAAAACGGCGGCGGCCGCCACAAGGAACGGTTTGCGCCTGTCTGCCGCGCGGGATTGCTCCACGATGTGCGGGACCAAGTCGATATTGATGGCAGACTTGCCAATCCCGCGGAGGCCGAGTCCGACGAGTTCGCCCATCAGATGGCCCTCGCGCTGGATGACAGCGGGGTCCACGCCCTTGCCGATGGTGACATTCCGGACGGGATTGAAATACTCGACCGGGAGATTGAGCTTTTCTTGGAAAAATTCGAGGGTGTAGGGGAGATTGGCTCCTCCGCCTGCGAGAAGCACCCGCCGGGGAGCGCTTCCACCGTGCTGGCTGCGGTAGTAGTTCGTGGTGCGGGCGATTTCCGCGGGAAGCCGGGTCAGCGCATTGCGGATAACCATCGCGAGTGCGGCGACCGCTTCGTCCAACTGCTCGGTGTGGCCGCCACCCAGGGCGACGAGGCCGTTTGCAACTTTCTGATGTTCCGCATCCGCGTATGAGACGCCGTATTCCTTGGAAATGGCGGCGGTGACGGCCCCGCCACCAATGGCGATGCTGCGGGTGAAGAACCGGCGGCCTTCGATGTAGAGCAGGTTGCTGGTCTTGGCACCGATGTCGATGAGGAGGATCGGCTCTTCGGGGTTGCCGTAAGTGGCGCGGAAAGCATTGTAAATAGCCATCGGAGCCACATCGACTTCCGAGGTGCCGAGACCGCTGTCGTTGACGGCGGCGTTGATTTCATCGAGGGCGTCCGCCTTGATGGCGACGATGACGACTTCCTTTTCGGCCGATCCTTCGATGAGTTCGTAATCCCAGACTACCTCGGCGAGAGGGAAAGGAACGTGTTGTTGGGCTTCGAAGGTGACCAGCTGCTCGATGTTGTCGTCCTGAAGCGGCGGCAGCTTCACGAAGCGGGTGAAAACCGATTGTCCGGAGATGGCGTAACGCGCTTTGGTCTTGCCGACTTTGAGCCGCTGGGCCAGATCCGCGATGGCGACCCGGGTTTGGGAAATTTTGGAGGCGTCCAATGCGGGATCCGCCACGATGGATTCCGAGTCATACGCTGTGAGAACCAAGCTGCCGTTTTTCGAAACTTCGAAAACAGCCATGCCAATGCGTTGGGAACCGATATTGAGTGCGACGGTCGTCTGATTGTCAGCCATGATTCAATTGAGATATGAGAATGAAAAAACTGGATGCGAGGAAGGGGCGAAAAGCGCCCCGGTCAGCGGCGTTCACCGGAAATTTCCGGATAACGATCCCACCACATCGCGCTGAACGGGGTTTCGTTCTTGTTGAGAAGCGGCACCGCCTCACTGCGGGAAATCTTATCGGAGCTGGTATTCCACCAACCTGGCTTGCCCTTGTTGGTTCCTTCCGCCTTTTTTTCGCCATTGACGAGAACCTCGTAACCCACGAATTCCACCGCGCTCTTGCCGCCGGTTCCGGATCCGGTGATCCGCCGCAGCGAAGCGGGTGAAATAAAGACGGAGCCGAAAATCTCCTCATTCAGTGGCACGTTCACGTGGTCGATTTCCTTGCTGAAGAGCAGAAAGGTTCCGGGCTTTTCCACGTTTTTCACGGCGACGTACCATTTGATAGTCATCTTGTCGCAGGTCTTCGACGCTGGCTCGGGGCTCATTTCAACTTTGAGCGGGGCTTCGATTTCCAGCCAGTCCAAGGGTGTGAACCGCTTATTCTTCACTCCGGCGAACTGAGGTGAAGGCAGATCGTCGAATGCCGGGGATTCGCCGGTGACTTTGACGGCTTGGCCGAACGCACTTCCAAGAGCGAGCGCTGCGACAATGGAGGAGAAGGTGATGGAAAAGGAATTTCGGAGCGATGCGTTCATGCGGTCAGGGTTTAGGAAGAGCCTAGGGAATTGGGTTTCGGGTTGACCAGAGAAAATCGCGATTTTTCACGATATTTTCGTTCAAGGTAAATACAGATGGCCCGAATGGAGGTCACAAGCGGTTGACGCGCTGCCATTTGCCGCGCATCACTTCGCCATGGCGCACGTGGAAAACAGGCCGGACAACCGACAACCAAGAGTGGTGGGAAGCTTTGGAAGCTTGCTGGATCTGCAAAAATCCACGCTCACCGCAGTCCGGGAAGCGTGCGATCTGGCGGAAATTCGCCTCGATCTGTTGGGGTCGGACGAAGGGTGTATCGAAGGGATCCCGTGGAGACACCTAGCGGATATCCCGCTGCTTTTCACCGCGCGGCGGATGGAGGAAGGTGGCGCCGTGCCTCTCAATCCGGAATCCCGAATGAATCTGCTGCGCCACGCTCTGGACCACGCCTCGTGGATCGACGTGGAGGTGGCCAGCATGCTGGAAATGGAGGAACTGCTCGCCGAACTCGCCGGCCGGCAAATCCGATGGATCGCCTCCTACCACGACTTCAACCGGCTGCCACCCACCGCCGAACTCGAAAAGGCTGCGAGGCGTGCGAAAGACGCCGGTGCCTCAGTCTTCAAGGCTGCCGCGAAACTCCACTCCCCCGCTGATCTCGCCCGGCTCGCGGAGTTCCAACTCGCGGATCACGGGCTGCCCGTCTCGACCATGGGCATGGGACCGTTAGCCCCCGTCTCCCGCCTGCTTTGCGCCCAGTGCGGCAGCATGTTCAATTACGGATTTCTAGGAGAAACGGCAACCGCTCCCGGCCAATGGGACAGCACGCTGCTGAAAACCGCGATCTCCCGGCTGGCGCCATTCCATGGCTAACCGATGATCTCCACCGGAGCGTCCGGCAGCGCCTTGAGAAACGCCTGTCCGTAGCGCTTGGTTAGAATTCGGTTGTCGAGGATGCACACCAGCCCCTTGTCGCGTTCGGTCCGGATCAGCCGGCCGACGCCCTGCCGCATCTTGAGAATCGCCTCCGGCACCGAGTAATCCATGAACGGATTTCCACCCGCCGCCTCGATCGCCTCCAGCCGCGATGCGGTGAGCGGATGATCCGGCACCGCGAATGGAAGGCGGGTAACAATCACGTTGGATAGAGCCTCGCCCGGGACGTCCACGCCGGTCCAGAAACTGTCCGTTCCGAACAACACGCTGTGCACGTCGTTGCGGAATTCCTCGATCATCTTGTGCCGCGGCATGCCGTCGCCCTGCAGGAAAACCCGCCACCCCTGGGTGCGGAAAAAGTGTTCCAGCCGCTGCGCCGCGTCACGCATGGTGCGGTAGCTGGTGAACAGCACGAAAGCCCGCCCATCGCTTTCTAACACGGACTGACGGATCCCCTCCGCCAGCAGCTCGTCATAGCGCGGCGTGCCCGGATCCGGCACGCTTTTGTAAATGCGGATCTTCATCTGCCGCTGGTAGTCGAACGGGCTGCCGATGCACAACGCCCGCGCGCTTTCGGCACCCACCCGGCCGCGGAAATAGCCGAGTTTCGGATCGCCGACACCCAGCGTGGCGCTCGTCAAAACAAGGCTTTTTCTGCCGGAAAAAAGCAGCGGACGCAGCTTGTCCGCCACGTTCACCGGTGCCGCGTGCAGGCTGAACTGCTGCTCGTCCCGTCCGCTGCGCTCCACCCAGTAAACGCTGTCGTCCGTCGCTTGGTCGAGGAAAACACCCACCGCCCCGTGCGCCTCGCGCAGGCGGCGCGAGGCGTCCTGCAGCTCCGCCCGGGTCGCTTCCGACTCGACGTCCGCCGCCAGATTGTCGATTTCCAGCCACAACTCCCGCAGCGGCGCGGCGAGTGTGTTAGGCACCACTTCCGTCTGGCGGATGCGGCATTCCTTGGAGAAGTTCCCGAACTTCGCCACGTCCCCCACTTGGTGAAAAAACCGCTCCGCCGCGCCCAGCGCGGACTCCACCGCCATCAACGCCGAGGCCTTGCGGAAGCCTTTCAACAAGCCCTTGCGCGTCTTGGGATGATAGAGCCGCTGCAGGTCGAAACGCAACCCGGCCTGGGACACCCGCAGGCCTAACTGGATGGCCGCCACCTGCTCGATGGTGTGCGCCTCGTCGAGCACCGCGAAGTCGTTAGGAAAGAGAAATCCACCAACTTTTTTCCCATCCTCATCGTCGTCCGGTTCATCGTCGGTATTGAGCAGCGCGAAGAACAGCGTGTGGTTCACCACGATCAGCTTCGCATCCGCCGCCGCCTTGCGGGCTTCCTGGAAAAAGCAGTTTCCCCGCGGGCCACAGTGGCGCGCGGTGCAGAGGTGCGCCTCGCTGCACACCTGCAGCCAGACCTTCATCTGCGGCTGGAAATCCAGGTCGCTCAACGTGCCGTCACGGGTTTTTTCCGCCCACTTGCTGATCGCCTCCAACTCGTCGTTTTCGGTGTTGGTAAACAGATCGCCCGCCTGCTCGAACGCCCGCCGCAGCCGCAACGGGCACAGGTAGTTCTGCCGCCCCTTCAAAAGCACCGCCGGCAGCTCCTCACCGAGGATTTTCCTAACGATCGGGATATCTTTCCGCACGAGTTGCTCCTGCAAATTGATGGTGTGGGTGGAAATGACACCCTTTCGGCCGGTTTCCAAAGCGAATCTCGCGGCTGGCAGCAGGTAAGCCAGTGACTTCCCGACCCCGGTGCCTGCCTCCGCCACCAGCGGATTCGCGCCGATCAAGGCTTCCGCCACCGCCACGGCGAGTTCCTGTTGCTGCTGGCGGTATTCAAAATCCCGTGATTTCGCGAGCAGCCCTTTCGGTGCGAAAGCCGCCCGCACCGCCTCGCTGAATCCGGGGATCGGTTGGCCTTCGCTTAGGGAAATCATCTCCCGGCCATCGCATCCGGCATTGCCTGTTCTGGCAATCCGCAAGTTCGCTGCGGCACCAAAGCGCCGGCCCAAAACCTCCAATTCCCACCACCCGAACGGAAGTTGACGAGCTGATACGCCGAACGCAAATCGTCTTTTCGCCCTCCGTAAACTTCTTCACGGGCTCCGAAACCGTCCCGTTTCCACCGACAAACGACCGCACCGGTGCTGGATTCGTCCCGGAGAGGAGTGAAAACGTCCCAACCACTGCAGTGAACGCCTCCGCGTGATTTCGAGTCGCCCCGGCGTGTGCGATGAACGTCCACCAGCCTCTCCCAACTGTCCGGAAACTTCCAACAAACTGCTGCCGACCTGCCGGAAACGACGAAAAGTCGTCCGCTAACGGTTTATTCATTGCCATCCGGCGCTTTTCCGCTCATACGCGGATCGTCCTGATAGGAATCAGGCGACAAACACAACAACCGGAACACGCCCCACCAACACCATGGAATTCTACCAAACCATCCAGAACCGTGCCGCAGAGACCGCGGCCGTCATCAACAACCACGTCCCCGCCCTCAGCATCGGCGGCGTCACCTCGGCTTCACTGCTCACCTCCTCACAGGAGCTTGGTGGTCTGGCGCAAACCCGGGACGACGCGCTCGCCGCTTTCGATGCGGCGAACAACCTCGAGAACCAAGGATTTCTATCCCTCCAGTCCCTGGTCCTCTCGCTTCCCCAAGCTGCCGAGGGCGACCTAGACGATGAGATTCCGGCGGAATCCGCCCTCCTGGACTTGCTGGACCCCGTTTATTCGATCACTCCGAGAACCACTGAACTGGCCGTCGAGCGGGGCAAAAAACTCGTGAGCGCCCTTACCCGCGTCAACACTCACTTGACCGGTCTGGTTCCTCCACGAGCCGCCATCATCAGCGGCGGCAAGGGCATCGCACAGCTCACCTCGGCCCTCGACGCCCAGCCCGCGCTCGGCCAGACGGAGGAGGACCGCGCCGCCGATGCACGGGCCGCCCGAACCTCCCTGCGCGTGGCCGCCACCTCGGTGGACCGACTGAACAAACGCTTCTACGCCCGCCTCCAATCCGAGGCCCGCTCGAATCCGGCCCTGACCGAAGCGCTCGCCCAGATCACTACCGAATCCGAAAATCTTCCGGGCACTCTCGGCATCCGTACCATCCTGCAAGGCGGCGCGGACGGCCTGCAACTGTTGGTTTCCTACGATAACGGCTCCTACGACGGCAGCGCAACCAACACCGTGGAATGGATGGTCGTCGGCATCGACACGGATTTCACCCACCAAGTCGCCGCCGATCCCAGCGGCAACGCTCTCGGCCCCTTCGCCAGCGGCCAAACGGTGAAACTCCGCACCCGCGTGACCAACGCGAACGGCACGACGACCGGTAGTGTCCGCACGCTGGTCATTGCCACAGCTTGAGGATATCGGGCAGCCGGTGGTGGGAGTGAAGCACCGCCACCGGCTGAATTCCAGGGGGCTGTTTCAGCCGGCTTGAGTCTTGTTTCGCCAATAAATCCGTGAGCGTCCCAAAATTCCCCCCCCTGCCAATCCGCCGCTGATCGAGCATCCTCACCTGTCGCAACCGCCCCGAACCCGCCGGAAAAACAAGCACCACATCCCCAAGCCAACAAAAATCGGAACACTTGGCTCAGGCACGGAAATGATCTCAAAGGCGAAATCCGTGCCGGGTGACAACGAAACCTGATCCTGTCCGCTCAATTGGAAATCATATCCACCTAGCAGCCTCCCTCCGCCATACGGGTTTTCTTGAGAGTTCCCATACCGGTTATATCCCGCCCCACCCGATGGGTGCTTGATCACGAAGGCAAATGTCTCTCCAGCGGCAGCGTAAGTGGATCTATCGAAATACATCGCGACCCACGCCACACCGGCAACCCCGGCCAATGATTTTGAGAATGACGCGCTACCCAAAATCAAGGAATCCACGGAACTGGTCAACGGATCGAAGCGATGGAGTTCAACCTCAAAATCCGCCCCTCCCGAACCGCCGCGAACAGCAAGTGCCAGCGCATCGATTGAAACGGCACTCGTTATGGTGAATGTTTGTCCGTAACCGGAAGGAAAATCACTTTGATTGGTGATTGAGGTCTGGGAAAGGACTGGAGCATGCCCCTGCGGCAGAACAACGACCGCTCCAGTAGCTGTTGAAGCCAGATGAGCCAGCACAAAAATCAGTTTCATGGTGTGGTTTGCTTTCATATCTAGGCTGTGGAAACGATATTCCAGACGCCACACGATGCCAACAAGCAGTCAGCTATTGATGTCGCTTTCATTACTTTGGAAGGGGGTTCATTTTAAGCGCCTCCTCTTTGAACCACTTATCCAAACGCACGAGAATCTCCTCATTCTTGATGACATTTTTATCGATCTTCCAGGTTGAAAATTTTGGGAAGATTTTCCATTGCCCCCCCTGTTGAATAAGAAAAACCGGGTCGTAATCGTCGGTTTTATCCTGGCTTTCCTCTTTAATCACGACAATGGCGTAGTCGCCATCCACTTTCTCATCCAGAATCTTGAACGGCCCATCACCCGATTCAATGCGCTTGATGTGCTTCGTCACCTTTCCCTCCATGAATGCCACTACCTGAGGCGGCAAATCCGGGAACATGGCGATCAAGGCCCGAGCTTTCTCGGGTTCGTGCTTCAGGCAGGCTTGTTGAAATGCTGCCAGAACTTCTTTTGGATTTTCGGCCAAAGCAAATTGGCAGCAGGCGACTGCAACGCCAAGTAGAAGAATAACCTTCATATGGTTTCCTTTAAATGAGATCATTGAGTGGTGAGCATGAATTTCTTCGTTCTAGAATTCAATCCACAATTTCTAAAGGCACGAATTCGACATTCGTCCAGCCTTTTAGTTCGGCTATTTCTTTGATGCGGTCTGTGCAGTACAAGGAGGTGGTCAGCGTGTTGCCGGTTGGACTGAAGGGACTGAAGATATCCATTCCGTTCCAACTGTCGGCCCTGCAATTCCAACGGTAAGGAGACAGGAAGCGGCTAGGCACTTCCTTTCTGGCGGCAATCTGATCCTGTACGCTGACACTTTCGCTCCAAACCTCAATACCGGGAGCTGCCTCTAAAACATAATATTTCGGAGCCGGAATTCTTTGCAATGCTTTTGCCATAATCCGGGCAATTGGCATTTCAGTAGTTCTTAATATTGAAATACCACTCTCATTCAAATCCCGTAACAATTTTTCACTTACAAAATTAACATAGCTTCCTGCGCCACATCCGATCATATCAGACCACGACTTGCCACCTGGATCAATTTCTATTCCAGGAGGCATTGGATTCACCTCCCAAAATCGCAAGTTGCGTTCAATTAGAACTTTTGGAAGGCTGTCAAAGAAAGGCATTTCCTTTAATGGACCGAATCCGCTTGCCCAAGGATAAGTTTTTCCACCAATGTGGTCATAAGTAAATTTATAAAACTTCATCGTTTTTTAGCATTCATGGTATCACATTTTGCGTGAAGATACTTCTACATTCTTCAAGTTTTTCAATGATCTGGAGTTTGGTGAGCGGGACACCTCCGTTCAAAATATCCAATTCTTCAGCGGCTTCAACTTCATGCCACCATGCATTAAATTGTCCGCCTCCAGCACCCTGATGCCATGCCTTGTGGTCAGACTTATTCGCCCAGCGACCATACGCCGCATCGTTGACATCAATGCCATGGTCTGCGAACCATCTTTTCATCTCCCAAGGCAAATCATGATGGGCCTCGTATTTCAGCCAACCGAATACACCTCCCGGTCTTGGAGAGACCGCCGCCATCCGATCTTTCAAAGTGGCACGCCGAGTCGGAACTGCTATAGGTCCAGAGTCGCTAGACAATACCTTGCGAAGAAAAAGGGAGTAGCCTTCATCATCGAAGACAGTCCCAATTGTTGCGAGTTTTCTGGTAACCGCCACCTCCTTCAGCTTGGCAACCCCGGCGGTATCTAGCGTATCAAGAACCTCGCCTGCGGCCTTGCGCAAAAACAGATGCCCTCCTGATTTGACGAGGCCCGCAGGAACGAATGGCAGTGCGGCGGCGAGGGATTCGTAATGCCCCTCGCTCACGTCATTTACGACGATGATCCAGTCCAGTCCCTCATTGACGATTCCAAGGCCGGAAAGATAAAGCTCCGTGGCTGCAATGGCGGTTTCCTGCGTTTGTTGCACAGCGGCGTCCATCGCCGTTTTAAACGCGATGTCTTCGTCGACGGGATCTTCAAAGACGTAATGGTCGTAAACCTCTTTATGGACGGAGGCTTGTTTGAGGCCCTCAAAAAGCAGATTCGCGGCAAAAACCGGATTGAAATCCTCTTCGATTTGGATGGTCCAGATATTGTCGATATCCGTATTGGGGTCGTTGAGTTGCACATCAAGGTCTAGGTCGCCTGAAACGTCACCCGTTTCGATTTGATGATCGCCTCGCAGGAAACCATTCAGAAGCTCGATGGCAAAAGTGCTGTCAGCATGAAGGAATCGATAAGCCCAGATAACGTGCTCCTTGAGCAAAGGCTGACCAGGCACCCACGGTGGAACTGTCGCAGCGTTGAGTCCGTTTTGCGACGGTGAACTCTGCAACTGCTGGAGCGGAGATGGCACTCCCATGACGGCGGGTGGCACCACGGGTTCCTCGGTACCGGGAACAACCAAGATCCCAGGAGCGTCCCAGTCGGACATATCCGGGATGCGAACACTGAATTTCAATTCACCTTCGTTTTCGTCGTAACCAGCCGCCGAAAGGCGTGTGGGAACTGGCGTTGCGGATGGGAGGAATAGCTTCACTTCACCTGATTCATCGGGGTCTTCGGGATAGTATGCGTCCCCCTCCTTGACGAGATCATAGGCCACTCCGCCCGATAGCACCTGCAAGCCTGCTTGTGCATAGGAATCGGGAAGTGAGGGAAAGCGCAGCGTGACAGGTTCGAACGAGGAGGGCGCACTGCCCTTGAGATCGGAAGTCCGGGAAACCTTGAGAAACCTGTTGCCGAAGACCCAGCCGGTCGGGCGGAAAACGAGCGTGTTCGGCCCGGTTTCCTGCCAGCGACCGTAGTGCGAGTTTTTTGCAAATCCCGGAGCGGTGTATTGCAAGCGCACCACTACTGAATCCGCCTGGGTTGCTGAGAGATTTGGAGGCAGGGAAAATTTCAAATTGCACGGAGCGCTAATCGCTGCGGGGCTTGCAGGTAGCTGGAGATTGCCGTTGAAGGTCCAGGAATCCGCTGCCGACTCGGTCAATGGCGTATCCCCGGCCTGCGGCATGCCATTGCCGACGAATACGGTCGCGTGATCCACCGCTCCGCTACCGGGTGCGGTGGAGAACGCTATCGACAGCGGGTCCGCTAGCGGGGGAAACGCCGACGAATCCTCTTCCCAAGTGAGGGATACAGCAGATTCATCGTATCCTTTGGCACCTGCGACGTTGGCGGAGGTTTCCGCGCGGATCACGTAGGTCATTGGCTTTGCCCCGGTGATTTCCACCGTCTCGTCAAACGTAAAGCCGTCACCAACGGTGTCATCGATGGCAATTGAGTGGATCAATGAATCTTCATGATAGAAATGGAGTGTCTGGGGTCGTTCGGCGGCGTTAGTAGCAAATCGCGAAACCGCATCCCGGACCGTTCCTTGCAAACGCACGCTCAAGATTTCTCCTTGCAGCGTCGCCGATGTCACGGATGCCTCGACGGACGGTGCGGGAGTGGACTCCGCCGTCAGATAATCACCTAGTGCCTCTGTCGGAGTGCCAGGTTCGCCTACGACAGTTTGCACCGGCAGTAGAACCACCCGGTTTGGTACGATCTGGCTTTCATATTGCGCGGTACGATCAGGATCACCCTCCCAAGGGTATTCTAGCTCATCCCTATTAACGAGAAGGTTCACGGAATCAGAGATTTTCATCTCAGAAAGATCCCACGAGTCGAGAACCACATGATTCTTTTGCGCTGGATCTTTAACGTCAATGAAGTGGCCTTGTCCGTCATCAATACTCACTTCCAGCGCCCAATCGTAATCCGGATAAAAATCGGGATCGTCTTCCAGCTTATCCGGGTCGGTGCCGATGTGTACCAGATTCAGTTCATAGGGCCGGTCCCGGCGGAACATCTTGAACACGGAACTGGATTCAGGGCTAAGTTCGCCAAATTCCTCAGACTGGTGATTGAGGATGATGTTTCCAGTTTTCAAATCCTTTACCTTCACTGCCCAGCGCTCCGAGTGACTGCCACTAGGGTCGCCGATGATGATTTTCACCGTCATTTTTTCGTCTTGAGACGGTGGATTCCCACCATCGGTGGGATCATTTGGGTCACTTCCCTGAGCCACTTCATCACCGTCTGAGACGCCATCACCGTCGCTGTCCCAGGATTTTGGATTTGTCCCATACACTTGTTCCTGGAAATTCGTTAAGCCATCGTTTTCCAATTCTGGATTGCCCGAAGCTCCGTCATCTCCTTGTGCTGACAGTGGATTGAGTTGCCATTGCACTTCCCAACCGTCACTTAGCAAATCGCCGTCAGTATCGAAATTGTTTGCTTTGGTTCCCTTGAGATACTCTTGTGTATTGACTAGTCCATCACTATCAAGGTCCCCGGAAGCGTCGTTGATCGCTACTTTCAAGCCGTTAAGATATTCCCATCCGTTTGGCATCCCGTCCAAATCAATGTCACCGGCAGGATCAGCTGTAACCAATGGATTGAGGAAGTGCGTGATTTCGTACCCATCTGACATACCGTCATTGTCCGAATCAGAGTCATTCGGATCTGTGCCGTGCAGATTGATTTCGGCCCCATCGGATAAACCGTCGTTGTCGCTGTCCGCTTTGGATGGATCGGTCCAGTAAACGAACGCTTCATCGCCATCACTCAATCCGTCACCGTCCGAATCTGGGTTATTTGGATTGGTGCCATAATACCAGACTTCGTAAAAGTCGTCCATGCCATCCCCGTCCGAGTCAGGATTGAGAGGATCAGTCGAATGGGTGGTGATCTCATCCCAGTTGTTGATGAAATCGCCGTCAAAATCGGCGCTTTCGAGGGTTTCGCCCGGGCCGGGGACTTGGTCGGTGTATTTGAGGCGAAAAAAGCCTTTTTCGGCAGTGCCATCGACTTCATAGCTGATTTCCTCGTCGTTTCCGGATTCGATGACGGGAGCCCACAGCCATTTTACGAGCGGGTTGGTCGCATCGGAAACCTGGACGAAATAACTACAATTCGCACGGCCATGCCAGCGCAGGAATTTATCCCCGGCGGGAACGATCAGAAGATCGGAAGTTTGGGGAATGCCGTTGTCCTGGGCCGGAAGGGAGGCTAACGGGAGCAGGAGAAACAGCAGGATCAGCAAGTAGAATTTCATGAGTGGGAGGAGTGAAAATCTATCTCGCGCCGGCTTCGGGTTTCGGATTAGCGAGATATCGACTCCCCCGATGGGGTTTGAACCAGAACGTTTCGTCCCGGGGGACCGGCGGGTGGGCTTTCTCCCACTCGGCGGCTGCCTGCTGATACTTCCGGCGTGCCGCTTGATAGGGAACGAGTCGGGATTTCTCGCTGGTGATGACGTCGCGGACCACGTTGACGGGGGCCATCCCGACAGGATCGCGGGGGTTTTCCTTGATCACGACGATGGAATTCGCCGGGACTCCTGAGAAATCCGGCAGCCAGTTTCTGGAAACCCGGCGGATTCCGGAGGTATCGAAGTCGGAGTGCATCAGCATCAGCGTGTATGGTTCGCCTCGATGGATGAATCCGCCGGTGCCCGCGAGCAGTCCCACGTCGAAGCCGCAAAGCACCTCGTAAGACTCGCCGGTGTCGGGGTGCTGCCAGCGAACCATGCTGAACTGATGATTGTAAATAGTGGCTCCGAGGTTGAGTTGGTGTCTGCGCCAGATCTTTGCTTGTTCGATTTCCTCAGGCGTCAATTCCCGTGATACCTGTGGCTTGGATACGGGCGGCAACGGCAGGTCCGGCAGTGCGGATGCTTCGCCCCGGATGATGGTCAGCGTGCGGGAGCCTTTGGTGGGGACGGTGACGGATGAATCCACCCGCATCGCAGGGACTTTTTTCTCCACTGGAGGTGCGGGCGGGGTGAAGGCGGGGACTTCCAGAGTGTGGGGGATGTAGGTGGCGACGGGCGGGACAACCGATGCGGGCTGTATCAATACGGCTGCATTTTCACCCCCGGCGGAGACTGATAGGGCGCAGCTAAAAATCGCCAAATAGAAAAGGGGGCAGGATGAGTTCATAGGAAAGAGAAATTGTTGCCTTTCCTGGTGGACGGGGAGTTCAAAAGTCGCAACAAGACGACCGCAATGGCCTTTAGCCATCCCCGAAAGGTGGCCTGGACATACGCCACCGCCCCCCCGGCCCTTGGGTCGGTTTGGCGGCATCGTTGCGGTCGATGCCGACCGCTTGTTGCGAGAATTTTGAAGTCCCCGTCCACCGAGGTGGACGACGTGAATTAAGGTGGCCGGCGGTCTTGGGGCAAGGAGAAACGCCGGAACCGATTGAATGTCGGTAAAGGCGGCCTACCAGCGGGGAATTGAGGCTGAAGCGCCGGGCCGCCATGCTCGGAAAAGCCCCTTTTGCAGTGAATGGTTGCGCATCCTGAAGAGCTGGTTGAAAACCCGCGCTCCGCCCGACACACATCGCACTCGACACCCCCGCCCCGCCGCGGCCAGTGTTTGCGAGGTTCGGCCGGCCCATGACTTTCTTGCGCACCCAATTCTGGCGATTTTCCCTCCCCCTTGTGCTTGCCGCTGTGGGTGCCGGGCTTTGCGCGTTGCTGATTCCCGCGGAAATGGAGGCGGTGAACCAGCAGCTTATCGGCTTCCCGGACTCCGACGTTCCGGCCCACCAAGTCCGACCGCTGATCATGGCGGCGCTTTGTTTTCTGCCTGCCTTCGCATCGCTGTTGTATTCCTTCAGCGGCACGCTGGACCGCTACATCGTCCGCCAGTTCATCGGGATTTTCTTCATCTCCCTCACGGGATTGGTGATGATCTGGCTGCTGGTCGACCTGGGAGACAAGATTTCGGATTTCAAGGGATCGGATGGCGTGTTTTGGTCGATCGTGAATTTCTACATCACCCGCTCGCCGGCGGTTTTGTCGGTGATGATTCCTTACGCGCTGCTTCTTGCACTGCTTTACTCCCTCGGAAAACTTTCCTCCTACCGGGAAATCATCGCGATGATCCAAGCCGGACGCAGCCTGGTGAGAATCGCCATGCCCTTGATCGTGCTCGGGGTGCTTTTCAGCCTGTTGTGTGCGGGATTGAACTACCAGTGGGCACCCGCCGCCGAAGGAAACGCGGAAATTCTGCTCGCGGAAGCCGGAGGCAAACCGGCCGCCGCCGCGTCGAACGTGCTTTTCCGGGATCCGGAAAACCGACGGTTGTGGCTCATCGGCTCCTTTCCCAAGGACTATCAGACCGGCAAACCGCTCGGGGATGTGGAAATCACCACCACACGGCTGGACATGACGTTGCAAAGCCGGCTCAAAGCGAAGAGTGCTTCCTGGGACCGTTATTCGCGCAAGTGGACCTTCGAGGAGCCAGTAGTCGGCAATTTCAAGCCCAACGAGCCTGTCATTTTCGAAACCCACACCGAACCGCTGGTCGTCGATTCCTGGTCGGAAACCCCTTGGCAACTGATCAAGCCCGGCCTTAGCGCTGAAAATCTGGGCATCCCGGATCTCAACAGCTGGTTGCAGACGAACGAACGAATCGGCTATTTCGCCGATCCCGCTCCTTACCTGACTCAGTGGCACTACCGCTGGGCATTGCCGCTGGGCTGCTTGATCACCGTGCTGCTTGCCACGCCGCTCGGCATCTATTTCTCCCGGCGCGGCGCGGGCGGTGGCGTGTTTCTCGCGGTCATCCTGTCCGGCCTGATGCTGCTGCTCACGAGTATTTCCGTAGCACTCGGTGCTTCCGGGACCTTGCATCCGGCGCACGCCGCTTGGCTGCCGAACGTGATTTTCACCTTGCTCGCGTTGTATCTTTTCCATCGACGGATCTCCGGTCAACCGATCTACCTTGTGCTCCGCCGCTTGTTCCCTGGAGGCGACTAATTCATCCCATCCTCATGGCAATTGCTGAAAACTGGCATGTCCGTTCCCGCGGGCGCGAATGCGCCGCCACCCAACGCACCTTCGTCGACGGCGAAGTGATCGTCACCGCGCTTTTTCCCGATCCCGAATCGAGCGGCTACCTACGCCGCGATTACTGCGTGGATGGGTGGACAGCCCATCAGGAGACGGAAGAAAAGCCGTTTTCCTTCTGGCGGACCACCTACACCGCTGCGCCGAACAACGAGGCCGCGATCGCTGCGGAAAAACTCAGCGCGGAGGAAATCCTCCAACGCCTGGTCGAGGAGGACGAGGACCACACCGAAAACACCCGCTACATCCTCGCCGTGATGCTGGAGCGCCAAAAGCTGCTGCGGGAAACCGACAGCCAGCGAACGCCGTCCGGCATCCTGCGCGTTTACGAACACCGCAAGACCGGCGAGGTCTTCATCGTCAAGGATCCGGACATCCCGCTCAGCGAGGTGGAGGCGGTCCAAAAGGAGGTTTTCATTCTGTTGGAAAACAACGGGCGCACTCCTGCGTCAGTGGAAGTTGAGGAAACTACTCCAGAGAAGGAAGGTGAGGTCGATGCCGCCACTGCACCGGCGGAGGAGGAAGAACAGGCAGGAATGCCTGTATCACCGGATGCTGGCGGCGATGGTGTCCGAGAGTCTGCCGATGAGCCGTGACTGCGCCGCCACGCTGGCGTTGTAGCCGTCCGATTCAAGCGGTTCGCGGTCGGTGTAGGTTCTGGAAGCGACCAGCCGCCGCTCCGGCAGTTGATAGACCCGCCAACCGGCCTCGATGACCGCGTAGCCGTCCGACTCGCTGTGCAGCTGCCGGACGTCGAGCGTCACCTGATAGCGGATTTCCTCATCCCGCAGCCACGGATAGGTGCGGACGTTGCCGGATTTCAGATCGCGTCCCAGATTCGCCGCGACGACGCGGGCGATGCCTGCGGAAAGATCTCCCGCCCAGCGATGGTCTTCCGCTACGGCGAGTTGGTTTGGCGCTTCTTGGGTGACGAGGTTCGGGCGGTCGATGTATTCGGCGAGCGACACCGGGCCCACGCCAATGCCGACTCCGCCGCCGGAGGGCACGGGACCGCTGGCGGTGAGCACGTAGAAGGACTTGTTCGGCTGGCTGCATGCGGCCAGCAGCGAGGCGACGATGAGGATGAGAAATCGGTTCATGGGAAATGGGATCAGCGTTTGCCTTTGGGGGCTTTGGGAATCGGATTGCCAGAGGAATCCCGGCCAAAGATGATCGAGTTGGGCTTTTCATCGATGGAGGTGGCCATCGCGTTCATCGATCTCAGCGCGGAGCGAAGCTCATCGAGCGTGCGGAGCAGGTCGCCTTGGATTGCGCCTTCCGGGCCGACGCTGGCGACGGATTTTTCAAGCGCGGCGAGGGTGTTCCTCATATCGCCCGGCAGACCGGCGAACTCCGCGGAATCGAGCGTTTTGCGCAGGGAAATGGTGGTGTCTTGAATCTCCTTCAGCGCCTTCCGGCTTTCAGCCACGGTGATCGCCGCCTCATCGGCTGCGGCGCCGATTTTTTTCATGGTATCATCGATCGGCAGGGCCTGAATTTTATCGAGGATGGCGGAGAACTTGGTTTCCAACTGGGCAAAGCCGGAAGAAATCGTCGGAATCGAGGGGAAATCCCCCACTCTGGAAAACTCGGCGGGTGCTGGATTTTTGTAGTAGTCGAAATCCACAAACAGCGCGCCGGTGAGAATACTGCCGATTTTCAGGGACGCCCGCAGGCCCCGGTTGATTTCCCCTGCGAGGAACTCCTCATCCGCCTGGATGATGCCGTCGGAGGCTCTTTGACGCAGCAGCGAAGGATCGATTTCCACCAGCACCGGAATGCGCAAATCATTTTCAAGCTTCAGGTAGTCGAAGGAAATATCCGCGACCCGGCCGATCGGTATCCCGCGGAATTCGACGGGCGCGGATTTCACCAGTCCTCGCACGGATTGGTCGAAAAGCAGGACGAACTTCATCGTCGGATTGAAGGTGGAGCTGTTCGCCGCATCCTCGTTTTCAAACAGGGTGAATTTCGTGCCATCCACCGCTGCGGGGGCTGGTTCGATTCCATCCTGCACGCCAAAGGTGGCACCTCCGGACAGCATCGCCTGGAAGGACGGGGTCCGCACCTTGAAGCCGTCCGCGCCGGCGCTGATATCAATGCCGCTGGTGTTCCAGAAGCGGGTGTTTTTCCGGATCAACGAAGTATATTTCTCTTGGATGAACGCATCATAGGTCACCCGCTGGCCCACGATATCGAGGTTCCTGCTTTCCACCCGCCCGACTTCGAAACCGCGATAGAAGATCGGCGAGCCGGCCGTTAGCGAACCGGCTTCTTCAGCGACGAGCGTCAGCCGCAGGCCGGGGATGTTCTGGTTGGTGGCTGGCGGGGTTTCAAGGCCGTTGAAATGATTGACCTCGGCCCCGTCTGCCGGTCCGGGGTCCAGTTCGAGATAGGCTCCGGTGATCAGGGTGCCCAAGCCGGAAACATCCGTCGCGGAGACCCGCGGTCGCACGACCCAGAAATTTGTGCCCGTTCTCAACAATCCGTCTGAATCGGGGGTAAGCTCGAACATGATGACCACGGATTTCAGGTCGTCCGCCAGTTTCACATCCTTGACGAAGCCAACCCGGACGGAGCGGCAACGCACCTCGGTTTTTCCCGCCGCGATTCCATCTGCGGTTTCGAAGCGGACGTGGGCGATCGGACCTTGGGACGTGACGCTCCGGTAAATCATCCAGCCGCCGATCAGTAGCGCGAGGATGGGAACCACCCAAACGATGTTCCAGCGCTGCGCCTGCCTGTATTCGGGTGTCACGGCAGGAGGTGGTGTCGTATCCGTTTCGCTCAAGGGTCTGTTTTCTTAAAGGGTGATGAATCGATTCCCAGCGTTTCAAACCGATCCCACAGCAGCCGGGGATCGAAGCTCATCGCTGCGAACATGGTAAGCACGACCACGCCGGCAAATGCAAGCGCGCCGGGGCCGGGCGTGACCGTCATGTAGTTCCCGATCTGGACGAGCGCCACTAGAATGCCCACGACGAAAATATCAATCATCGACCAGCGCCCGAACAGCTCGGTCAACCAATAGATCCGCCCCAATACCGCCGGCGACGGGTGAAGCTTTCCGGACGCCGCCAGGCAAAGCCAGCTCAGCGCGACGATTTTCAACAACGGAATGATGATGGAGGCCGTCAGAATCACCAAAGCGATCGGGTAGGCACCGCTTTTCCAGAAATAGATGATGCCGCCAACGATGGTGTTTTCGGTGACGTCGCCCAGTTCGACCATGGTCATCATCGGTAGGAAATTCGCCGGCACATAGAGCGCCGCCGCCGCCAGCATAAAGGCCATCGTCCGGTTCACGCTGTCCGGCTTCCGCAGATGCAGCGGTGTGTCGCAGCGGGGACAGCGTCCCATCGCCACCGGGGAAACCTTGCCGCAGGTGTGGCAGCCCGCCAGACCTTGCGCCGTCGCGCGTGGAAACTTTTTGCTCATCGCCGAGCCACCTCCAGGCGGTCCCACAACTCGTCCCGGTCGATTCCCGAAATCGCCGCCGCCATGCACACCATGACCGCCGCGAATGCCCAGAATCCGAGGCCGAAATGCACTTCCGCGAGTTTGTCGAGTTTCAACAAGCTGACCAAAACACCCAAAAGAAAGACCTCGATCATGTTCCAAGGTTCCGCACGGTTGAGCCACTTGGCCACGTGGATTGCTCCCGGCGCGATTTTCCCGACCGTCAGCGGTGCGCACACGTAGATCAGTCCGGATGCCAGCGACAACGGCGTCACGATGGTGAAAAGCGCCAGCGCGATCCCCAACAGCGGGCTGCCCTCGGCGATCAAGGACCTCGCCGCCGAAACCAGATCCAGCGTCGTCCGCAGCCCGGCGGCATCCATGGTGAGAAACGGAAACCGACTCACCACCACCATCAGGATGAGCGCCGCACTCGAAAACGCCGTCACCCGCGCCAGCGAGGCCGGGCGGTTTTGATAGAGCACCGCACCGCAACAGCGACACCTCGCGGCCCGACCTTCCGGCAAGGGCTCGGCCTCGTGCAGCGTGTCGCATAAATGACAGGCAGAAAAATGCGGCCCCCCGGGCGGCTTCGGCCACGGCAACAGTTCCCGCCGGAGTCTGAAAAGGGATTTGCTCATTTTATCGGTGGGCGACCACCCGCTGTGCCAGTTCGCCCAGCCCCTCTACACCACATTCCACGAAATCTCCAGCCTCCAAATAGCGTGGCGGGCTCATGCCCATTGCAACCCCTCCCGGAGTGCCCGTCGCGATCACATCGCCGGGCAGCAGGGTCATGAAACGGCTGACGTAGCTCACCAGCTGCCTCACCGAACACAGCATGTCGCCCGTCCAGCTGTTCTGCCGTAGCTCACCGTTTACCTTGCACCACAGCCGCAATTTCTGCGGATCCATGACTTCATCCGCCGTCACCAGCCATGGCCCCATCGGCGCGAAGCTGTCGGCGCTCTTTCCCTTGGTCCATTGTCCGCCCATTTCCTTCTGGAACGCCCGCTCGGAAAAATCGCAGAACGTCGAGTAACCCGCGACGAAATGCAAGGATTCCCGCTCATCCACATACGAGGCGGTCCGCCCGATCACCACCGCGAGCTCGACCTCGTAGTCCAATTTCGTCGACCCGCGCGGGATGATCACGTCATCCGTGGGCCCGCTCCAAGCGCTCGTCGCTTTCATGAAAATCGCCGGCTCCGTCGGAATCCCCTCATCCAACTCCTTGGCGTGGTCCAAATAATTTTTCCCGATGCACACCAACTTCGACGGCCGCTCCACCGGCGGGCCCAATCTCACCAAGGGATCCACCTCGACGCCGCCCGGACATCCGTCCGCCACCCATTCGCCCAGTGATTCGATTCCGCCCATTGCGAAAAAGCCCTCGTCGTAGTCGTTGAATTCGCTGCTTGCATCGATTCTGCGCCCGTCCGGCAGCAGGATTCCCGGTTCCTCTCGCCCCTCCTCACCAAACCGAATCAATTTCATAAGCGCGATGTAACAGACCAAGCGGAACTGAGGAAATCGAATCTTCAACAAGTCACCAGAACTGTTGAGCCTGAAATCCGGGCAAAAAAGAAGCGGCCCGACTGATCATCACTCCTAGGAAAAACCCATTAACCCGGGAGGCATCTCAGTCGGACCGCCTTGTCTTGCGACGCAGGAGAATTATCACCCGACCCGACCCGCCGCAAGAACAAATTTAGATAATTTCGAAAAAAGTCGCGCTTACCGCCAAATGCATCCAAGAAGGAAAATTAAGGACAAGAATCTACATCCCCTTTACCGCCGAATGCCTTGCTCGGATCAATTTCAGCCCCATCCACCCCACTCCGGCGCCTGGTTTCCGGGGTTCACGTTTATTTTGGGATGAACATTGACGCTCGTGCCTCTAAAAACCGAACTTACCTTATGAATCCGTCCATGACCCGCCTCCTCCTTTTTCTTGCCGCCCTCATCGCAAGCAGCTCCCCAGTGAAGGCCCAGTCCGGCGCAAACTCTTCGGTCGCCAGCCTGATTTCCGAGGAAAAAACCATCGCTCCCGGCAAGCCCTTCACCGTCGCCCTCAAGCTCGACCATCCGCAGGACTGGCACAGCTACTATCAGAATTCCGGCGGGGTTGAGCTCCCGCCCGCCATTGTCTGGAAACTGCCGGAAGGATTCACCGCCGGATCCATCCAATGGCCGGTCCCCGAGGTGAAGGACGGCTACTTCGGGAAAAGCTTCGTCTATCACGGCAGCCCGATGTTTCTCATCGAGATCAGCCCGCCGAACTCCCTGCCGACCGGCGGAAGTGTCACCCTCACCGCCGACGCCACCTGGCAGATCTGCAAGGAAAGCTGCATCAACGAAGCTGGCTCCTTCACCCTGACCCTGCCCGTCGCCGCGCAGGCGGAAAAAAACCCGGCACAAGCCGCCTTGTTCGCGAAGGCGCGCCAGAATCTGCCTGTTAGCGATCCGTCATTGGAAATCACGGCGCATTCGGAAGGCGGCGACGTCCAGCTCCTTATTTCCAACATCAAAGGCACGCCCACCGATTTCATCCCGAACCAACCCTTTCTCCAGCCCGCCAGCGCCGGCGGCAGCATCCAGCGCGAGGGCGACGACTGGATCGTCACTCTGAAGCGCATCAAAAACGACGCCCTCGACAATCCAGTCACCCAAGGCAAATCCCTCTCAGGCACCCTCACCGGAACGACCTCCCTCGAGATTCCGGACACCGCCATCACCAGCCCGCCCGCCAAGTCGCTGCCGTTTTCGAGATTACTCCCGGTGCTCGGCGGCATGCTGCTAGGCGGGCTGATCCTCAACCTGATGCCCTGCGTTTTCCCGGTCATCGGACTGAAAATCATGGGTTTCGTCCAGCAGGCCGGCGAGGACCGGAAAAAAATCGCGCTGCACGGCGTGACCTTCACGCTCGGAGTGCTCGCCTCGTTCGGCGTGCTCAGCGGCATCCTGTTCGCCGTCCGGTCCGCCGCGGGTGGCGGGGCCGGATCCATCGGCTGGGGTTATCAACTTCAGAATCCGTGGGTGGTGCTCGTTCTCATGCTGCTCATGTTCGTGCTCGCCCTCAATATGTTCGGTCTGTTCGAACTCGGCACCTCCGCCACTTCCGTCGGCGGCTCGCTGCAAGCCAAGCAAGGCCTCGGCGGCTCGTTTTTCTCAGGAGTCCTCGCCACCATCGTCGCCACTCCCTGCTCCGCGCCGTTTCTCGGAGTCGCCATCGGTGCGGCCATCGCGCTTCCCGCCGTCCAGTTCTTCTCGGCCTTCGCTACGATGGCGATCGGGCTGGCGCTGCCCTATCTGGTTCTATCGATTTTCCCGCGCCTCATCGGTTTCCTGCCGCGTCCCGGCGCGTGGATGGAGAGTTTCAAGCAGGCGATGTCGTTTTTTCTGTTCGCCACCGCCGGTTACCTGCTCTGGGTCTATGCGGGGCAGATCGGCCTGGATAATCTGCTGAATCCCATCTTCGGACTCAGCGCCATCGCCATCGCGGCATGGATCTACGGGCGCTGGAATCTGCCTCACCGCCCGCAGAGTACCCGCTTCACCGCCATGGCACTGACCTTGTTGTTCGCCGCCGGAGGATTCCTGCTCGCCAAGCCGCCTCAGAAATCCGCGCTGGTGTGGGAAACGTGGTCGCAGGAACGTGTTGACGCGCTGTTGGAAGAAGGGAGACCGGTGTTCATCGACTTCACCGCCCAGTGGTGCGCCACCTGCCAGGTAAACAAAAAACGCGCCTACACCGACGACGTGATCCGCCTGATGAAGGAAAAAGGAATCGTCGCGCTGAGGGCGGACAAGACCAATCCCGACCCGAAGATCGACGCGAAACTCGAGGAACTCGGCCGCTCGGCGATCCCGGTGAACGTGCTGATGGTTCCCGGAAACGAGCCAGTGATCACTCCCGAGTTGCTCTCCGCCGGATACCTCGAGGAGCTTTTCAGAATGAAAATCCCCTCGAAGTAGGCTGGGTCACTTCACCGCCGCGAACCGCGCTGAAACGGCGGACCAGTCCACGATATTCCACCATGCGGTGATGTAGTCGGGGCGGCGGTTCTGATAGTGGAGGTAGTAGGCGTGCTCCCAGACGTCGAGGCCTAGCAGCGGCGTGCCGAGGTCGGCGTCGGGGACGATGCCCTTCATCGCCGGATTGTCCTGGTTGGCGGTGCTGGTGATCTTGAGCTTGCCGTCCTTCACGATCAACCAGGCCCAGCCGGAGCCGAAGCGCTTGGTGGCGGCTTCGCCGAAGGATTTCTTGAAGGCATCCATCGAACCAAACGCGCTGTCGATGGCGGCTGCTAGCTCGGCGGAGGGCTTGCCGGATTTTTCGGCTGGAGCGAGGGTCTTCCAGAAAAAATCGTGGTTCCAGTGCCCGCCGCCGTTGTTGCGGAGGGTGGTGCGGAGTGATTCGTCAGTGACGGATGGAAGCGTGGCGAGAAGTTCTTCTAGTGGTTGTTTCGCGAGGTCCGCCGCGGTGGCGAGGGCGGTGTTGAGGTTCTTGATGTAGGCCGCGTGGTGCTTGCCGTGGTGGATTTCCATCGTCAGCTTGTCGATGTGAGGCTCCAAAGCATCCGCGGCGTAGGGCAATGCGGCCAACGTGTGGGTTTCCGCCGCAGCGGCGCGGGCAGTGGTCGGGAGGGCGGCAGCGGTGGCGGCGAGGGTGCCGAGTTTCACGAAATGCCGGCGATTGATGAGGGATGATTTTTCCATAGCGCCCCACAGGTAAACCCAAGCAGTAAGAAAATCAACCAATCGCGACGAGACTGTCCCGCGCCAGGGCGGCGGCTCCGATGGTGCCCGCTTCGTGCCCGAAAGCGGCGGGAATGACCATCAGGCGGTCCTTGAAAGGACCGGAAAGTTGGGCGAACAGGTGCTTATTGAAAGGCCGGAACAGAAGTTCGCCGGCCCGAGCCACGCCACCGCCGATGACGATGGCCTCCGGATTGAGCAGCCAGCAGCAGTTCATGGCGGCGGTGGCCAGCATCCTGCCGATGCGCTCCCACTGGGCAAGGGCGATGGGATCGCCGAGGTGCGCTTCGCTGGCGAGGGCGGCGGGCGTGCATTCCTCCATGGACTTCTGGATCCCAGCCTCCGCATACGCCTCGCGGGCGGCAGCGGTGATCTCGTTGTTGCCAACGTAATCTTCCAAGGCTCCGAGGTTACCGTAATGCCCGGGGCGCCCCTGATAGTCGATGGAGGTCTGCCCGATCTCCCCCGCCCCGTGGAACGAGCCGCGGATCATCTGGCCGTTGGCGATGATGGCACCGCCGACACCGGTTCCCATGGAAATGAATACCACGTGCTGGAGTCCGCGGCCGGCACCGCATTTCCACTCGGCGTAGGCCATGCAGTTCGCGTCATTCTCCACCACCACCGGCAGCCCGGTCCGTTCCTGGAGGATGCGCTTGAGTTGAACCCCCTCCCAGCCCCTGACATTGGTTAGGTTGTAGATGAAGCCTTTTTCAAAATTGACAAATCCGGGCATGCCCACGCCGAGCGCGGCGACTCCGGGATGGCGGGCGCAGAGATCTTCGACGACGCGGACCATGTCATCGATGAGTTGTTCCGGACCTTCGAAGTCCTGGGTAGTGATCACCGGCGCGCTGTCGATGATGTGGCTCAGGTAAACGACGGCGATCCTCACGGAAGTTCCGCCGAAGTCGATGCCGATGGTCAGGTGGCTGTCACTCATTGCGGGACAACACCTAAAGGAACGATTCTGAATGGCACGTTTTTTTCGTCACAAAAACAACCTTGCCGCGACTTGGCGAAGGCCGTCGAGAGTGATGTCCGGGTCTACCGCATCGATCTCCCAGACGCCAGCAGCGATGAGCGCGGCGTCGCCTCCGGTGGCGATGATTTTCGGCTTGCCGGGCAGCTCGGCGCAGATGCGGGCGATGATTTCCCGAACCAGTCCGCGGTATCCGAAAACAGCCCCCGCCTGCATCGCGTGCACCGTGGACTTGCCGATCGCGGAAGGCGGTTCGACCAGCTCGATCACCGGCAAAAGGGCGGTTTTACGTGTCAGATAGCCCGACATCGCCCCCAATCCGGGAGCAATCACGCCGCCACAATAGGCGGGCGCGGAGGAAATGACGTCGAAGGTCACGGCCGTCCCGAAATCGATGATGATGGCGGGCACGCCGTGGCGGGAGAGCACACCCGCGGAGTTCGCGAGGCGGTCCGCCCCGATCTGGGCGGGTTCTGGATAGTCGATGCCCATCCCCAGCGGACTCTGATAGTCGAGGAAGTGAAGCGGCCATTTCCCATCGAACCAGGTTTTCATCACCGCCGCCTTGGTGGGGACCACGGAGCAGACGATCACTGCATCGAAGGCCACGCAGTGCAACAGAGTCGCGAGGGACTCAAGCGATACTTCCGGGGTGGGCAGGACCGCCCGCCATGTCAGCAGGGAGTTTGCATCTCCGAGGGCGAACTTGGTCCGCGTGTTCGAGTTGTCAATCAGCAGCCAGGTCATCGCTCACCAGTGTTGGGTGGTAAAATTCTGATAGTTCGAGTTTCCAAGATCCGGTAATCCCGGATCCGATTTTACAGGGAGCTTGCCGCCATTGATCTGGAGGGCGAGTTTTCCGTCGAGATCCGCGGGTTCCAGCCAGAATTTCAGCCAGATCTCGCTAGTAGCTTGGGTGTCGTTCCCGACGAGCGTCGTGTCCGCAGGTGCCAGCAAGGTGCCGCGCGCGGTTTCGAGACGCACGGGTTGTTGCAGGTCGTGCGTTTGCCCTGGATTTACCTTCAAGTGCACGTTCACCCAAAAATACCCATGATCGGAGGTCACGAGGGTTTCCACCACTTGGCAGCGGGCGGCGGGATCCGGATTCCAGGAATACGGCCGGAACCAGCTCCAGGCCGCGAACGCGGTGGAGACCAGAAGTAAGAACATCAGGGAGTATCGCAGGGTCCGCCGCTTCACGCCGCAAGAGGAACCTGCCGGAGCCGATGCTGCAAACGAAAACGGGCGGACCGTTGCCGGCCCGCCCGAAGGACGTAGTTCAAATCAGGGGCTTCAGAAGTCGTAGCCTTCTTCGCTGTGATCGGTGAGATCGAGACCCGCATTTTCGGATTCCGGAGATGGACGGAGGCCGATGACGGCTTTCACCACAAAGGCGATGACGATGGTTCCAACAATCGAGATCACCAAGGTGATGCCGATGGCCTTGAATTGTTCGAGGAGGAGACCGCCGTTGGCGACCAGTTTGTCGAGGCCGTTTGTTGCAGCATAGGTGTTCACCGAGGTGAGGTTGCCGTTCACGGAGCTGGTGGCGAGGATACCGGTAAGGATGGCACCCAACGTTCCGCCGACCGCGTGGACGCCGAAGGTATCAAGCGCGTCGTCGTAGCCGAGGGCTCCTTTGACATACATCACGAAGATGTAAGGGACGATGGCAGCGAGGAGACCGATCAACATGGCACCGGTAGCATCCACAAATCCAGCGGCAGGGGTGATAACGACCAGGCCAGAAACGATACCCGAGCAGATTCCAAGGATGGACGCATGTCCCTTGAGCACTTTCTCCATGATTCCCCAGACGAATCCGGCACAACCCGCGGCGAGTGTCGTGGTCATGAATGCGTTGGCTGAAACACCGTCAGCAGCAAGAGCAGAACCCGCATTGAATCCATACCAACCGACCCAGAGCATCCCGGTGCCGACCATGCAAAGAACCATGCTGTGGGGAGACATCTTTTCCTTACCGAAGCCCATGCGCTTGCCAAGAATGATGCAAAGGATCAGAGCGGACCAACCGGAGGTCATGTGGACCACGGTGCCACCCGCGAAGTCGATTGCCTTGATCGACGCGTCGCCATTCCAGACGCCATTCATCAATCCAGTCACGCCCCAGATCATGTGAGCCATGGGGATGTAAACAACGAACATCCAGATGAAGATGAAAGCCATGATGGCAGAGAATTTCATACGCTCAGCGATCGCACCCACGATCAGAGCGGGTGTGATGATCGCAAACATCAACTGATACATCGCAAACACGTTCTGGGAAACCCAGTAACAGTAGTCCGTGTTCGGTGCACTGGTTACCCCTTTGAGGAAAAAGAATTCCGTTCCTCCAATAAAGGGTGAATTAAAGCTCTTGCCGAAGACCAGACTGTAACCGACGGCCCACCAGATGACTGTCACCATGCCGGCGCAACCAAGACACTGGGCCAGTACACTAAGGACGTTTTTCTTCCGCACGAGACCACCGTAGAAGAGAGCAAGCCCGGGGAGGGTCATGAAGAGAACCAAAGCCGCACAAGTCATCAGCCAACCGTTGTGACCCGGTCCAGGAGTTGCGGCGACTTTGGAAGTCCAAGCACTATCGCCCGACCCTCCAACTCCGACGTTCCCGAAATAACTTTCCAAATCGGCGATCCGCTGCTCAACCGTGGCCTCAGGAGGCGTGGCGGCCGCCTCAGCGGCGGGAGGTGGAGCCGCAGCGTCCTGAGCCGACGCAGGCGTACACAGGGGAAGGGCGATAAGCGCGATTGCGGCCGCTGTTAGTGCCCGCAGTTTGTTGAGATGTCGACTGGTCATGTTGGTCAGGGTTGATCTGATGATTGATTGATTCGACCTGATGAATCCAAATCATCAGGGCTTGAAAGCCGTGAAAGCAAACGCCATGCCAAAACCCCCACCCGACAAAAACACGTTGTCCCGTGCTTCCATCACAGCGCCAAGGCGATCCCCGCCGCGGCAGCCTGACGAAACCCTGAGTCGCCCCTCCCGCTGCCCGGGTTTCTCGGATCTCGCTTAAAACTGCTTGGAAAAACCGCTATCACCCTCAAGACTCCCCGCATGTTTCTCGGTCTTGATTCCTCCACCCAGTCCCTCACCGCCGTTATCATCGATCCCGCGTCGGGTGGGATCCACTGCCAGATTTCCGTGAATTTCGGCGCGGACCTCCCGCATTATGGCTCGCCAAGCGGATTCATCCCCGGCGGCGCGGGCGGAGAAGTGCATGCGAACCCGCTGATGTGGCTGGAAGCGCTGGATCTGCTGCTTGCCCGGCTTGCCGCCGCAACCGACCTCTCCAAAGTGCGGTTGATCGCCGGATCCGGCCAACAGCATGGCTCCGTCTATCTGGATTCCAGTTTCAACGACCGCCTCGCCGCGCTCGACAGCGCACTGCCGCTGGCAGCGCAGATCGCCCCCGCCCTGACGCGGGCGACCTCGCCGATCTGGATGGACACCTCGACAGGGGCCGAATGCGCGGAAATCACCGCCGCCGTGGGCGGATCCGAGGAAGTCTGCAGCCGCAGCGGATCGGTCGCCATCGAGCGCTTCACCGGCCCGCAGATCCGGCGGTTTTTCAAGACGGATCCGGAGGCTTACGAGCGGACGGCGCACATCCATCTGGTGAGTTCGTTCCTGGCCTCGGTGCTCGCCGGAAAATCCGTGCCGATGGACTTCGGCGACGCTGCGGGGATGAATCTGCTCAATCTGTCGAAGCTCGGCTGGGACACTGAACTGCTGGCCGCGACCGCTCCGAACTTGGGCGCGAAACTCCTTCCACCCGCCGCCGCGACGGCGGTGCAGGGCACGATTTCCCCGTATTTCGCCGTGAAATTCGGTTTTGCAGAAGAGTGTCGCACGGCGCTTGCCACTGGGGACAACCCTGCGTCGCTTGTCGGCATGGGCGCGACCACTCCGGGAAATGTGGTCATCTCGCTGGGCACCAGCGACACGTTTTTCGCCGCCATGCCGGGACCGAAAACCGACCCGAACGGCTTCGGCCACGTTTTCGGAAATCCCGCCGGTGGCTTCATGTCGCTGATTTGTTTCCGCAACGGCTCTCTCGCCCGCGAGGCATTGCGCGACAAGCTCGGACTCGATTGGTCGGCGTTCGACCGGGACGCGCTGGCCGCTACCATCGGCTCGGCGGGAAGCAACCTGATGCTGCCGTTTTTCGGCCCGGAAATCACGCCGCGGCATGATTTCACCGGGCCAGTACTGCAAGGCTCCGAGGCGTTTGAAGCCGGTGATGCCGCACTTCAAGTCCGCGCGCTGCTGGAAGGACAATTCCTCAACATGCGCCTCCACTCGCAGTGGATGGAGGTGAAAACCGAGCGCATCCGCCTCACCGGCGGCGCCTCGAAAAACGACGGCATCGCCCAACTCGTGGCCGACATTTTCCAAGCACCGGTCGAGCGCCTCGATGTCTCGAACTCCGCCGCTCTCGGCGCGGCACTCATCGCGGCCACCGCAGACGGACACGACCTGCCGGCGCTGCAGGAAGTCTTCTGCCAGGCCTCGCCCGGCTCCTCACTGCTACCCGATCCCACTCTGGGCGGAGCTTATGACAGCGCGCTCGGCCGCTTCCAGACATTGCTCGCAGGCAACCGTTGAGAAGTCCGTTTGACCCGCTGCAATCCCAGTTTAGAAATCACCGAAATGATTGACCAATACGCGAACCGATTTGTCTGTGACCTCGTGGCCTATGAGCCTGGAAAACCCATCGATGAAACCGCCCGCGAGATCGGGCTGGATCCCTCACAGATCGTCAAGGTCGCCTCGAATGAAAATCCGCTAGGCCCCTCCCCGCTGGCGAAAGCCGCCATGCGCGAGGCGCTGGAAACCGCCCACATCTATCCGGACGGCGGCGGCTACCGACTGCGCTCCGCCATCGCCGAATCATTCGACATGGATCTATCCAACGTGGTGCTCGGCAACGGCTCGAATGAAATCATCGAACTGCTCTGCCACACCTTCCTCAACCGCGAGACCGAGCTCATCGCCGCGGAACACGCGTTCGTGGTTTACAAGCTGATGGCCACGCTTTTCGGCGCGAAATACGTGGAAGTGCCGGACCCGGACTTCATCCACGACCTCGACGCGATGGCCGACGCGATCACCGACAAGACGCGTCTCATCTTCATCGCCAATCCGAACAACCCGACCGGCACCATGGTCGGCCAGGCTGCGATCGACCGCTTCATGGCGAGGGTGCCGGAGCATGTGATCGTCGTTTTCGACGAGGCGTATTTCGAGTTCCCCGACTCGCCGCCGGACACGCTCAAGTATGTCCGCGAGGGGCGTAACGTCTGCGTGCTGCGGACGTTTTCCAAAATCCACGGTTTGGCGGCATTGCGCGTCGGCTACGGGCTCGCCTCGAAAAACGTCGCCAGCCTGCTGCAAAAGGCGCGGCAGCCATTCAACGTGAATTCCATCGCCCAAGCCGGTGCGCTCGCCGCGTTGGCCGACACCGATCACATCGAAAAGACACGTGCGGTGAACCGCGCCGGGATGGAATTCTACGAAAAGGAACTCGCCGTCCGCGGGCTGGAATACGTTCCGAGCCACGCGAATTTCCTACTGGTCAAGACCGGCGAAGGCGACCGGGTGTTCCGCGACATGTTGAAACAAGGGGTGATCGTCCGCGCCATGAGCAGCTACAAGCTGCCCGAGTGGGTGCGCATTTCCATCGGCACCGATGCGGAAAACCGCCGCTGCCTGGAGGTGCTGGATTCCGTGCTGACGGTGGCGGTTTGAGGTTTCCGGAGCTGCGTTTGACAGGTCGCTTATGGTTTCTTAATCTTTTCCCAGATGGAATTCCTTATATGTCAGATCCCATGATTGCCGCCGACCGAAGGGAATTTCGCTGCGTGCATTGCGATGGGAAAATCCTGATCCCACTCGACCTGCCGCCGACGACGGGTCCGTGCCCCCATTGCAGCGGGGTTATCACTTCGCCGGCACCGGAGCCAACCCCGACATTCAAGTCCCCTCCGGAAGAGGCCGCCCCACCGCCGCCTGCGATCCCGTCGGTTCCTCCGGTGGTCTTCGACAAAAAGCCCCCACCGCCGCCCCAGAAAATCCAGGCGACTCCGCATCCGCTGGCCAAGGAGGAGATTCCAAAAATCGAACTTCCCCATCCCGAGCATGTTTCGGAACACAACGTTCCGAAGAAAAAATCCGCTCCCAAGGAGGGCAAACGCCGTAGCGGCCTGATCCCCGTAATGCTGGTGCTGCTGATCCTCGGGCTGGCCGGCGGCGGCATTTTCTATTTCGTCTCCAAGGTAATCAATAACCCGGTCGCGCCACCCGTCGTCAAAGCCAAAACCGCTGACACCGCGATGAACGATGCGAACTACATCCGCATCGGATGGCAGAAAGAAGCATACGAACTGCTGCGCGGCTACATGGCGGCCACCGACACGAAAGGCAAAGTTCCATTTATCCTGAAGGGTGAGGAGCTTGCCCCGAGAATCGAGGAATTCTACGGCGGCGGCGTCATCGTCGACTCTGACTCACCGGCAGAGGCGTTTTCCATCTACGAATTGTCTGAAGAAGACCGGAAACGCGGGCTTTTCATGATGATCTACGACCAGCCGCCGCAGTTTGAAATGAAGGAATTTTTCCGACCGCTCGCCAGTCTGGAAGTGCAATATGGAGTGGACGAGGCGGACCTGCTTCTCAGCACGCTGGCCCGGGTCGGAAACTTCGCCATGGAACCGGTACGAGTACACGCCTTCTTCAAACGCACGGACAAAGGGCTCAAGCTGGATTGGGAAATCTTCGCGCAGACGAAATACCGGACGCTTCAGAATTTCGTGGAACTTCCCGAAGTCGGCCAGACCGGGATTTTCCGGGTCTTCATCATCGAAGACGTGCCGGACAAGGGCCGCGCGGTCGCTGGCACCCGCACCTACCGGGTGGCGGATCCGGCGAATACCGGCGACACCGCACGGGTAAACGTGAAGGTGGATTCCGAGATCGGCCGCACCCTTTCGCTCATCAACTGGCGCGGCACCAAGGAGAGCCGCCCGATCACCCGCACCGCCACGGTGGAGCTGAAATGGACCGGAGAAGCCGCTTCACCGGAGTTGGAAATCAGCCGGTTTGTTTGCTGGGAATTCCTCGGACTCGGCGGCCAGGAAACGCCTTCCACGGCATCGATGAAATAGGCTCCCGGATGGAAACCACCCCTCATCCATCCCGCACGACCATCGCGGCCATCGCCAGCCCGGTCGGTGTCGGGGCGGTCTCGCTGGTCAGGATTTCCGGGCCCGAGGCGATCCGGGTGGCGGACGAGGCCACCGGCGGCCTGGCCTCCTCGCTGTTGCCCCGCACGGTCCGCTACTGCCACATCCGGGAGGCCGGTGGAGAAATCCTTGACGACGGGTTGATGACGGTTTTTCGAGGGCCGAACAGCTACACCGGCGAGGATTGTGTGGAATTCACCGGCCACGGCGGGATCCTGGTTACCCGTGAAGTGCTCGGGCGGTTTCTCGCTTGTGGGGCGATTCCGGCAGGTCCGGGAGAGTTCACACAACGTGCATTTCTCAATGGCAAGCTCGACCTGACCCAAGCGGAGGGTGTGATGGATTTGATTTCTGCCCAAACCCGGCTGTCGCTGCGCGCGGCGCGCAGCCAGTTGGAAGGCACCCTCGGAAAACGCACCACCGAGGCCCGCGACCAGCTTTTGGAAACCCTCGCCCACCTCGAAGCGTGGATTGATTTTCCGGAGGAAGACATCGACCCTCAGACCGGCGCTCAGCTTCGTGGCCGGGTGGCGGTGGTGCTCCGCGTGGTGGATTCGCTGCTCGCCACCGCCGACCAAGGGCGGGTGCTGCGCGAGGGCGTGCGGACCGTGATTTTCGGCGAACCGAATGTGGGGAAATCCAGCCTGCTCAATCGACTGTTAGGATTCGAGCGGGCGATCGTCAGCGACATCGCCGGCACCACCCGCGACACGATCGAGGAGGTGATCAACCTGCACGGCATCCCGCTGCGACTGGTGGACACCGCCGGTGTGCGCGAAGCCTCCGACCGGATCGAGGCGGAAGGCATCCAGCGCACCGTCCGCCAGATCGAGGCGGCCGACCTGCTGTTGGAAATCGCGGACGCCAGCCAGCCAAGGCCCGTCGATGCAGTGCTTCCCGCGACCTTTGCAAAGCACTTGCAAGTGCTCAACAAGACGGATCTCGGCGAGCATCCGTCGTGGAACGCTGTCGAAGCAGTCCGACTTTCCTGTAACAGCGGCGAGGGATTCGATTTCCTGTCCGCCGCCATCCGCGATTCGCTGCATTTCAGCGAAGCCGACTGGGGCGAACACGCCGTGGCCATCAACGCCCGCCATCAGGCCAGCCTTCAACTCGCCCGCACCTCGCTGGTCGCCGCGCTGGAACTGCTCGACGACGCGGCGGACCCGGAACTCGCCGCGATCGATCTACGCGAGGCCCTGGACGCGCTCGGAGAAATCCCGGGCAAGGTGGATACCGAGGACCTGCTAGGCGTGATTTTCAGCAGCTTCTGCATCGGAAAATAGGAATCTCAAATCTGCTTTCTGAAGCGCGGAACCGGACCCGCGGATTTTTCAACTCTTTTCACGAGTTCACCAGGAGAAATCCCTAATGCAAATCCTATTCTCGCCAAAGTCTCCAGCGAGGGAATGCGCTCCCCCTTCTCCATATAGGTGATGAAGGACCGAGCCAAACCAGTCCTCACCGATAGCTCATTCATTGAAATCCCTCTTGCTTTTCTCAGTTTGACCAGTTCCACCGCAAAGGATTTCGCGACCGTTTCAGCCCATTTACCAACCTGCATGTAGCAAAAGCTGGCCGGGGCAAGTCATGAAAAAGCCTCCACTATTGAGGACATTTCTGAACAAGATGTAACGCCAATTCCCTTGACTGAAAATCACTGGCCCTCATAACACAAATCACTTTCCCTCCCTATGAAAACTATCCCGTTCGTTTTTCTGGCCGTGATGGCCAGCTCTGCACTCGTCTTTTCCCAAGGCGAAAAAACCGCCGCACGCGGTGAATTCGTAGCGTATCCCTCCGCCGCACGCATTCTAGGCAGCATTCCGGACGGTACCCCGCCACCACCCGAGCCGCCGAGGCCCAAGTTCATCGTTCCTGCAAAGGACGTGCTGGAAAGCAAATCCATCCAGCAAGGCGGGCGAACCATTACCCTCCGGGAAATCAATCCTATCGCTCTCCCGCCGCCCCCACCACCGGTCGAGCCGCTCACGCCGGAAGCCGAAGCCGCCTTCCGAGAAAAAGTCGCCGCCTATCGGACAAGCCATCCTCGCACGAAAATGGCATTCCTCAGTGCGACAGTTTTCCGCTCCAAGGATTCCCCGCCGCGCACGCTCGTCCGTTGCTGGCCTGAAGGGAAAAGAGAAACCATCACCTATTGGTCCTCCGCCGATTTCGGCCTCATTTCCGGCATCCATGCCTTCGCAGATGCCACCGGCACCACCCACGCCCTGCTGATGGGCTGGGGCTACGTGGACCTTGAAACCATGAGCGACATGCAGGCCGTGAGGTTGAAAGCCTACGGCGCGACCACCCTTCCCACCTTCCCGGAAGGCAAGGCAAGCTTTGAAATCATCGGTGCTCCTCTCGCCGCCGAAGATCTCGCCCCCATCCAAGCCCTGCACGATCTCAACAACAGCGAACACGCCCGCCTGAAATCCGCCTTCGAAGGCCGCGAACGCGCCCGCATTGAACGCGAAGCTTACCTCAAAGCCCATCCGCCCCAACCCAAAGACATCACCCTCAACTATTGGCGCACCGAGCGCAAACCCACCGCCACCGCGAAGGAGGGCGCACGATGAATCATTTCCTTTCAGTTCCCCTTGTCTCTTGCCTCTGGTTTCTGATCTCTCCCACCGCCCACGCGATTGTAGACACCAACAACAACGGCCTAAGCGACCTTTGGGAAAAAGCCCACAACGACGGCAACCTCTTCCCCGGCAACTTCGATCCTCTAGCCGATCCCGACGGCGACGGTTGGACCAACGCCCAGGAAGCCGCCGCCGGTACTGACCCTTCAGACCAAAACCCGCCCACTGGCTTTGTCCGCCCCGCCATTACCCACATCCCAGCCGTCTACGGGACCGATTTGAACGGCGATCCCGAGCTCGTCAGCCCCGAGGCCGTCACCATCACTTGGCCAACGATTGTCGGAAAACAATATAACCTTCTTTTCTCAGTTGATCTCAACGCGGGAAACTGGATTTCCGTTGGCGACCCGTTTTTTGGCTACGGTAACGATATTGAAACGACAGTTGCGCCCACGCAAGCCGGTGGCGGCGTTCCGGACAAACTTTTCTGGCGCGTTGCTGTCGATGACAGCGATACGGATGGAGACGGTTTAAACAACTACGAGGAGTATCTATTCGGGTCTGATTTCTGGACGGACGATTCCGATCAGGACGGACTTCGTGACGCCGATGAATTAAAACACGGCACCTTCCCTCGGGAACCGGATTCGGACGGAGACGGTGCAACGGACTCTGAGGAAGTGAACCATGGTACTGACCCGCTTTCTTCCGCGACATCCCCAGCGGTATGGAGCAGTATCGAACGCAAGGTGCAGTATGACTTTGACGACTACCCTCCCGAATATGGAGGTGTCCATGGATCCGTCACATATCAGGGATCTTGGCAGCCCGGGGGAGGAAATAGCTCGCAGTTGACGGCACCGATCGACTGGACTGTGCTTCACAGCAGACTGAACCTTGAGATACCTTTCCCGGACGCACCACCGCAGGCGCTCATCCGCCCGAAGAGGCATGACAACTACGCGAGCTTGCTGCCCAACCCGCCGTGTTATCACGCAAACCTGGCACACCAGCGGTTTTGGTTGCGCCGCAATACGGGTGAGGCGACGGTTGTCAGAAGTAAAATTCTATTCATCACTCAGCGGAACATCGATGGGGGAGCACCGGCATACACCAGGGAACTCAAGCAAGCGACACTGCAGCCAGGAGAAACCTTCTCAACCACAGTAGCGGATCTTGAACCTGCGTTCACCACGAATCCCACGGGAAACACTGGCGCGAGTGAAAGTGTAAGCGTGTATTCTTTTCCGCTTGAGGTCGCCACTAAGAAAAAGGTGGTCACCCTGCTGGATGACTACTCATGGACTGTGGCAGTTCCCGATTATATTCCAGACTCATGGGTTACCAACTACCAATTCGAGATGCGCAGGGAATCTGGAACCGCTTGGACTGTCATGCAAACAGGTTCCGCCAACACCTATACGGAAAAAGCCAGGGTAGCGGGGAAATTCGAAGTCAAGGCGTATGTCGCGGTTCTTGGTGAGCTCTTTGTGACCCACGCGATCCAGATCGAGTGCCGCTTTCCGTCCGGTGAGGAAATTCTTGGCAAAGACGGCGTCCGGGCGCGGATGGATCAGGCTTGGCAGGAAACGCTTGATGCGACAACTCCGACAAGCCGCCGCGAGCAGGGATACTACATCACGGTCGACACCGCCACCGGAACCTACGGAACCACCGCCGAGTCGATTGGAACACCCGTGCCCAATGGGGATGGAGCTAACTGGGATACAGCCGCCCAAGATCGCCCGCCAGACAGTATTCCAAATCCCACACCGACGGATCGCCCGGTCTACACGGTCGCATGGTATCACACCCATACCCCGACGCTGTACGGGGTGCCGGGAACCGTTCGCAGGGTTGGTCCATCTCAGTCCGATTTTAACTGGTCTGCTGACGAACGTCGAAACATCCCCGGATACGCTCAAGACTACACAGCGACTCTGGCGGGTGGACAAATTCCCGCAGGTCATCCTCTGGAAAGCCCAAACCAAGTTTATCACATTTCACCACCCGAAAGGAGGCCCACTCCATGAAACTTTTTTTATCTACCGTTGTCGTAAGTGTGATTCTTCTGCTGATTGTGATATTTTCGCTACGCCTTTCTCTTTACAATAAAATCAAAATTCCTGTGCAGAAAGACCAGGTAGTGAATGAAACCCCAATTTACGCGGTCCCAACTCGCGAACAACGAAACCGCTTGAAATCAATAATAATTAATACTGGTAATGTCCAAGACGACCAGTGGGCGAATACTATTTATCGCCATGCACAGGATAAGTTAGGTGGAATCTATGTCCCTAATCCAAACGATTATATCATCAAATACAGTGATACAAAAGCCACGGTCACTTGGCCGGTACCCCTATCCAAAGATCCCAACAGGGACAATCCACCCGGCCCGGACATCTATATGGAAGCTGAAGTTGATCTGAAGACAAAACAGGTCGGGCTTGTCACGACTGGCTGATTCGAATGGAAAATCAAAGCGGGCGGTGCTAATGCTCCGGTGGCTGGATGCAGTCGTCTGTGATGTAGGCGGCGCGTTTTTCTGGCGGCAGGGGCAGGCCGGGGGCGGTGACGGGTTCTGCGGCGGCGAGGCGGGCGGCGACTTGTTGGTTGAGGGCGAGGAGTTGGGCGAGGAGGTCGGCCTTGGGGTTGAAGCCGTAGGCGGCGAGCACGGCGGCATCCAGCGCGGCGTGGGCGTCCTTGAGCGGATTGGTGCCGGGGAGTTCGAGGGTGCGATAGAGCGCGCGTAGCCCGCCCTTGAGCTGCGGAAGGTTTGCAGCACGGATGCGGCGAACTTGCAGCCCGGCTGCAGCGACTGCGGAGATGGCTTTTTCGCTTGGAGCTTGCGGCCATGGAAGGTGTCGAAGAAGGAGGCCTCCGGCACCCCGGCCACTCCAGCACCTCCCGAGAAGTCGCCGCCAATGTTTGGATGACAACTTAAACTCTGATCCTATTTGTCAGACGCAGGGTCGAACTCAAACGTGGATCCAAACATTTCTTGGAACTTTTCGAGAGTCATTTCATTCTTAGAAAGCCACTTCCCACTAACGGGATCGGAGTAAGTGAAATAGGCTGCGATCTCACTCCTTTTGGAGGGGTCTGGAGGTTGAAATTTGAGTTTTATATCATATTTTCCATATCCCCCAAACATTTTGTCCGCATTTGGACTATTTCTTAACAGGTCGTAAAGTTTTGTTCCGAGTGTCACCCCAAGTTCGGATACTAGATTGTTTTTTAATTCTGATAGCAAAGTTTCTCCTCGATCTTCCAATGCCGGAATATCGTAAACTGATATATTGTTTTCTGGGATGGATTCGTTCTCATTATATTTTGAGTTTTTTGCCAATGCGATTTCAAAAGACTTATTGGTCTTGAAAATCAGCCCATTGATTTTTTGAGCTTCATCTTTCGAAAGGCCAAGAGTCTCGGCCATGCCAGTAGTTAGCATGCCGGTTTCCCCAAAGACCGCCGGACCTTTGGCAATTTTCTCGCGATCCATCATCATCCGTGCATCCCGGTCGGCTTTACTGATTTGACGATGGTCTTGAAGAGTGGAAGAATCCCCCTTTTTGAAAGAGGGGTTTGATTGATCATTTTCCTTCGTATCAAGCGGACCAATTTGATGGTTGCCAAAGAAAATCACTGCATAGATCAAAATACAGAACGAAATTAATGGGATCACCCACAATTTCCTTTCTGTCATTAGACTACAAAATTTTGCTATTTTCATTGCTCTATATTTTGGCCACCTTGACCATCCATGCATCTTCGCTTGATTTTGTTGTACCTCCAACAGTAGGTGAAGATTCGGCCCACACAACACCTGACATTGATATTTCGCTTGGCGTTTCAGTGAAGGCCGTGATCTTAATTTTTACATCTACTGGTGTTACTGGTGTAGGTAAATTCGGTAAGTACCCAATCGCAACAGTGCTAATAAATCCTACACGGGAATCTTTGGTGCCGGTAAAGTTACCCATGGAATCGACAGAGCCAGCGATCTCCACACAACCTCCCACCTGTTCGGGAAATCCTGCCCCTTTTTCGGCTCCAGCCGGAGCAACATAGACCGTAACAGATCCGCCAGGATTGTTCTGTGAGTAAGTCACCTTAGCTTTATACCACCAATAGGTCGAAAAATTTTTAACACCTGGATCAGTTGGATTGGTGCCGATGACTTTGGGAGAACTCGAATTCTGCGCTAAGCTTATACCCTGCCCCAAAACAGTTATTGCCCCCACAGTCATTACTGTCTTCTTCATAAATTGACGGCGGGGAATGGGATTTCCGAAAGATTCTTGTGGATTTATGGTGTTTTTTAATTGAGTTTCTCAAATGCATTTTATTCTTGTTCGACTGGGGGGGGAAGGGCAAGCTTTTTCTAGCACAGTATGAACGTTTCACCGGATTTGACTCCGGAATCGTCACTTCCCGTCATAAAACACAGAAATTCATGAGCTGGACCGACGTTTTCCCTGTCCTCACGGACGAGCAAGTTGAGGAATATTTGACACAGGCACTTTCCGAAGAGAAAAAGACATTCGAGGATTTTTTCCGGGTGGAAAAGGTTGCTAATTCCCGCACAGTAGCGGACGGGAAACAGCAGGTGGTCGCTGCCAGTTTGTTCTGGAAAAACACTCGTGCCAATGACCCTGACTTGCCACAACTGTCAAGGGAACTGCTCAAAAATGCGAATAAACTGGGACTGGTCAAGCGGTTCGCGCCTTGGGAACATTATGTTCAACCCTTGTTGGACGGAGCGGAGGCGCTGGCTCAATCCCGGCCGGAGATTATCTTCCGCGTTTACCTAGCGGCGGATTTGGAGTTCCTGATCGCGGACTTCGTGGAGCTGAATTGCGAGGTGCATCTGATGAAGAGCAGCTCCGTGCGGCACAATCCTGGAGCAATGTGGCGTTTCCTCGCGCTGGAACACGACGGACTGGTGACCATCACGGACTCAGACCGGGCTGGAGAGGTGATTCATGACATCGAACGCACGGAACTGGTCGTAGAGCACGGTCTCGGGCATTGGCGGATTCCTTACATCTGGGGCGAGGCTGAATACGACTCCGCCCACTACCGGACGGTGATGGCTTGTCAGTTCGGCTCCTCGATGCCGATTCCTACCTCGATTCTCATGCCCGCCATGCTCTGGCACACGTGGCGTGGTACGTTGGCCCGGCATTGTTCCGTGGACGGTGGCGAAACCGTGGATGCGTTCGGCAGTAACTGGCCGGATTACGGATTCGACGAGTGGTTCATGAATGTTGCGGTCTTCCCGCGCATCGCCTTTGCCGGGGTGCTGACCTTCATTCAAATGAATGACCGCAGGTTGAACCACTGGTTCGCTCTGGATATCGAATATGTGACCTGGGCAAATCCGAAGAGTGAGATTTTTTACTACAATCCGCCGACCATAGAGGAAGCTCCTCCTGCAAATCTTATCGAAGTCGCGGTTGCACGGTAGTGTCAGAAGGTTCTGCGGTGTTCCAGATCGATCGATTAGCCGACCTTGCTGAAATTGAAGTCTCTGGTGACGGATGTGGAGGGAGAGGTCGAGTGATCCGGCGTTGCCGAAGCCTTAGGAGTGGCGGGCGGGGAAAATTTACGTTTGTTCTTTTTCGTCGCAGGTGATGTGGGCTTGGGACCACTGGACGAAGGCGGAGAGTTTTTAAATTCGGGGGTCGGACATGCGGCGGGAGATTGGGGATGGCTCGGGGGCGCGTCAAATACGGAGCGCGGATGGTGCTGCCGGAAGATAACAAAACAGCTCCATCTGCTGGAGATGGAGCTGTTTCGGTAAGAGGCGGAGAGGAAGTACAGGCAGGAATGCCCGTGTCACGGCGTTGGTGGCGTGGGGCGGGCGGGGTGGCTCGACCGCCGCCGGCATCGATGACCTTGCGGGCGCTGGCGTAGGCGGTGGTGAATTCCGGATTCGCGGCGGCGAACTGGAGGATGAGGCGGTCGAGGATGTTTTCGAGGTTGGCGTCGGCGCGTTCGATTTCCGCCGCGATAGCGGCGGTGACGCCGGTGCGGCCGGAGATGGCGGCGCGGGGTGTGCCAAGGGTTTCGCTGTAACCAGTGATGGCACTTTGCAAATCGGTGAGCATCGCGGGGGTGAGGTTGAACTCGAGCATTTTGGCCGGGTTGGCGGTGACGAGTTTTTCCGCTTCGTCGTGGATGAGTTGGGCGGCGTCATCGAGGAGGGATTCCCGCATGTTTTTGAGAGCTCCTTCCTTGACGTCGAACTTGGCGGCGACGGTTTGATTCCCGGCCTCATAGGCGAAGGAACCGGCGGCTCCGGAAACGATGAGGATGCGGCTGACAAGGGAGAGCTTGAGACGCTCCTTGTCGAGGGTGATGCCGGTGAGCGGAGTCCCC
>JANPKJ010000136.1:0-101167 GCA_031425955.1 Akkermansiaceae bacterium
CATTACGACCACCGCCTGTAGGGCTGAGCGGCCGGGACGGTATCCATGGCTGTGTTCGCTGAAGTCCGCCTCGAAAAGCGGCCCCAGCACTTGTGCGGCGGCCTGCTGGATCACGCGATCCAGCACCGTCGGTATTCCTAAGGGACGCTGGGTCCCGTCGGGTTTCGGACTGCCTTGCGCGGAGCGCTTTCACTCCCTTGCGAAGCGATCCCGCAGAGCGTTCCGCAGGGAGGATAATCCACGCCCGACGAACGGGCGCGGGCCGGTAGTTTCCTTCTCTAATCGCAATGGCAATCCTGGGCCAGTGTTCCTGCTTGAAAGCAGGAAAGTCCTCTAATACCATTTCTAAAAAATAATGTGACTTTCCTGTTCGATGAATAAAGAAAAAGATTTACCGCAAAGCCGCAAAGCCGCAAAGCCGCAAAGCCGCAAAGCCGCAGAGGTCGCGAAGGGACGCAAAGTGATATTAAAGAATAGAATTCCTGATCTTCTCTGCGTACCTTCGCGACCTTTGCGGCTCTGCGGTTCAATGAATGTCATGTTATCTATGGAAAATGGTATAAGGTCATGCCGTCGATCCCCGGAGCACCTTTGTTTCTCTTCACGCGTTTCCACGCTGCCGAGAGGTTTTGACTCCGCTGCGCTCCGTCCGTGCGGGATGGCTTCGCATTTTAAGCATACCGCTAGCGCGGCCCTTCGGGCACTCCAGCTCAAGGATTTCCTCGATCATGATTCGTTCTTGAGGGACTCCATTCTTCCCGCCGCCACAGCACTCAAGCTCGCCTGGCCGTCTGGCGTCGTCGGTTGGCTTGTCCGTGGCGGGGTCGATCCACTCCTCATTGGTTCGGTCCTTCATCGGTTGAATGCGCTTGGCGGCGTGCCGCCATCATCACCTTCATTTTCCGGAAGAGAAAAATGCACACCGGCATGGCCGGAGCGGAGCGCAGGCACTCCTCCGGTATCGTTGTTTAAAGGGGCAGCGCGCCCCCGGCTCGTTTCCTCAACTACTATGGCCTCTGCTGACTCCTGCCCGGATCGCTCCCGGCAGGTCTCCCGAGGTAACTCCGCCGCGACCTTGCTTTCGCCGTGGGCCGGCAGCGAACCCGCGACTGCCGCCGGGTGGGCGGCTTGCTTCCCGGCAGGGGAAACCCGCGAACTCGCCATCCCGTCGATCGCCTCACGATGGGCCGCCACCGAACCCGAAAAATCCATGGCATGGACCCTGTCCCTGCCGGATTCACCGGAGCGGGGCAAGGCACTGGATGACTCCGTCCGCGCTTGGGCGGAAGTTTCTCCGGAAAATCTGATCTCCTGGGTGGACCAACAACCCCAAGGCGTGGCCGCCGATGATCTCCGCTCGCTCGCTGCGGAAAGCCTGTTGGAAAATCGTCCCGAGTCCGCCATGGACATCGCCACAAAAATTCCGGACGCCGCCGTGCGGGAAAAACTGATCCACAAGTGCCTCAAGCGCTGGATGAAGGACACCCCCGAAGCCGCGGAGAACTGGGCCGCGCGCCACGGTCAAAACATTCCCGAGAATGCCGGAAAGTGATCCATCCATCCGTCCGGTGCCGGCCCGGTGAATCGACCGCTGACTGCGGCGCCCCTTTCGGAAAGAAAGTCATCGCACCGCGGATTCCCCAACTCTTGATCCTCAGAGGCAATGCGAACCGGAAACCAACCGAAGGATCGCCCCCGCCTTCGCGCTGGGCTTCAAACCCTTCGATCCCGCCAAGGCCGGAGTTTATGGCCGCCGCGCATGGATCAAACGCGCGGGTCTTCCTTTGCGAGCGCCCTGATCTCAGCACAAGTCGGGAAATCATGGATGGGAACCAGACCTCACGCACTCAGACCCCATCACCTTCGGGTGTGCCGCAGTTGCCATCATCTAATTAAAGCGGATTTTAGCGACGCCCCTATTGCCATGCATGGGGAAAGCTGGTAACGGTTTTTTCAATGGGTCGGAGCACACCGCAACTTGAATTCCGCTGGAGCAGTTGGCTGCGGGTTTTGAGGACGCCGGAAGCGCCTAAAACGAAGACCGCGACGGACGACGGCGGACTAACAGCATGGTGCTCCGAAGCCTCCAAGACCCTCGGCCTCAACGAACTCGCCCGCAAAGTCCGCGTCTCCTGGAACTCGCGGATGCAGACGACCGCAGGACGCGCATGGTGGCCGGACCGTTCGATCGAACTGAATCCAAAACTGAGGGAATGCGAACCGGAGGAACTCTGGCGCACGCTGAAACACGAGCTCGCCCACCTCGTCGCCTACGAACGCTGCGGCCGCCGCCGCATCGATCCGCACGGGCCGGAGTGGCAGACCGCTTGCGTGGACTTGGGAATCGCCGGTGAGCTACCTTACCACAACCTGCCCTTCAAGCGCCGCAAGATGAAGCGCAACCACGCCTACATCTGCTCCAACTGCTTCTCGGTGATCCACCGCGTGAAGCCGATCACCCGGGCGGTGGCGTGTTACGACTGTTGCCGTAAATTCAGCGGCGGCACCTATCACGACCGTTTCCGGCTGATCAAACACAAGCCCTGAGGTCACTCGCGGTCTGCGACGAAGAGCGTGTGGGTAAAGCGTTTTGCCTTCGGGTAAGCCTTGGCGCTGATGCATTCCACGTGCTTGAAGGTGCCTTTGAGCGATTGCGCGAACGACTTGTCCGGATGCGCCGACCAGAAAATCACGCGCCCTTCCCGCTCCAACGCGTTCTTGATGCGGGTGATGCCTTTTTGCGCGTAGAGCCGCTCGTTGCCTTTTTGCACGAACGGGTCAGGGCCGTTGTCCACGTCCAACAGAATCGCGTGATAGCGGTCGATTCCACAGCGGTCGATCAGGTCGTAAACATCGCCCACATGGATCCGCACGCGCGGGTCGTCGAGCAGCTTGCCATTCACTTCGTGAAGAAATTCGCGGTTCCAGGCGACCACCTCGGGCAGGAGTTCCGCAACATCGACGACGGCGTCCGGGCCGGTTAGGGCGAGCACCCGCTTGAGCGTGAATCCAAAGCCAAGCCCGCCGATGAGGATGCGCGGCCTGGCGGGAAGATGGGCACAGGAGAGTTCCGCCATTTGCTCTTCCGACGAGGAAGCGGTGGTGCTCATCAACTGCAGTCCAGCGACTTTGAGGAAATGCTGGCCGTCATGCTCGTGGAGGGTGAGCTGGGCTCCATCCGGAGTTTTGCAGGTCGCGAGGGTGCGGGTGATTTTCATGAGGCGGGCGTGCAGTCTCAGCGGGAATTTTCTCTGGAGCAAATCATTCGCGCTGCCATCGTCACGGAAAATGAAGGGAATTGTTTCAGCCGCGTTGGCGACCGCTTGCCTAACTCTCCCGCTGGGAGCCGCGGTGACGCTCAACCAGATCGAGGATTTTTCCGGTGTCCATGATTGGTCCGGCGGCATTCCGAATCCCAATCCACCCGTCGTCGTCCCGGATGCCGGCCCGCTGGGTGGCGGCGACAGCTCGCTGCGGGTCACCTCGAATGGAGGCAGCGGTCCCGGCGGAAAACTGCTCATCTTCAACACCAGCTCGTGGACGGGAAATTACACGGCAGCGGGCATCACCGGGATCGCCGCGGACATGAGGAACACCGGCACCAACACGCTGTTATTCCGCCTCGCATTCAACGGGCCCGGCGGCTGGTTCGTGACGCCCGCCTCTCCGGTGGCGGCGTTCACCGGATGGGTTCATCTGGAATTTGATATCCGTCCGTCCTCGCTGCTCAACGTCGAGGGCAGCGATGCCGCCGCAACCATGGCCGCGGTCAACCAGGTCCGGATCCTTCACTCGTCACAAGTGGATTTCCGGGGAGCGCAGGTGTCGGGTTCGTTCATGGTCGATGACATTGAGGCGGTTCCGGAGCCATCGGTGTGGATGATCGCGGCTGTGGCCGGAATTGGGACCTTTTTTAGGAAACGTTGATTTGATTGTTACCTAAATCAGTTTATTTGTCTCACCCCATGTTCCGAGGCGCGGGTCACTTCACCATCACGATCAGCCTGGCGCTGGGAATCACTTCCGCTGCGCCCTTTGCGGCAGTGTGGCAGCTCGGCTCGGATGACGGTTCGCTCGAGCCGTTTTCCCAGGAAAGCTTCGGCCAGAACAACGCCCCCGGCTCAGCCAGTCTCAAGGACGACGATTACTACCTCGCCAGCACCTACCCGCCACCGGTGAACTCGGTGGCCGCGGATGAGAACATCGCTTTCATGGAACGCGCGGTGACCAGCGGCGATCCCCGAGTGCGGATTCATTTCCCCCTGTCTGCCGCCCAAGCTTCCGCAGCGGCGCGCTTGCGCATCACCGTGGACCTCACCGGCGGCGGAGCTTGGATCAACCAGTCGATTCCCGGATTTGCCAACCACGACATCACCGTCACTCTCAACGGCCAGGCGTTAGGGATTCAAAACGGAATCACTTGGAACCGCACGCTCACATTTACCGTCACCGCTTCTTCAGTCTCCGCGGTCAACGGCGCGAACGTGCTGCAAATCGAGCGCACCGGCGGCGCGGCGGGCGGCTACCTCGGGATGGATTTCATCCGGCTGGAGGCGGACCCGGACGCGCTGGCGGATGGCGATGACGACGGAATCGCACGATGGTTCGAGGAAACCTACGGGCTGAGTGACGCCAACACCGGGGACGCCCTGCTCAATCCGGATGGCGACGATTTCAACAATCTCGCCGAATTTCTAGCCGGCACCAACCCGACCGACCGCGACAGCGACAACGACGGCCTATCCGATTCACAGGAGATGGTCCGGGGAACCGATCCCTTGAAATCCGACACCGACGGCGATGGTCTGGCAGACGGCGGCGAAATCAACACCAGCCCCCTGCTCGCCGACACGGACAACGACACCTACCCCGACAACATCGAGCTCGAACAAGGCAGCGTGCCTACCAACGCCTCGTCGGTCCCGTTCAATTTCCCGGGAGTCATCGGCCTGCAATTCATCACCGAGCGTATGGACTCCGCCATGCCCGGCGCTGGCGAACCCGCCGGATTCTTTCGTTTTGCCAACTGGAACGCCACCGGCCCGCTCCCCCAGTGGGTGCCCGACGGAACCATCCTAACCGGAGCAAAAAACAACCTGAAAAACCACCGCGGCATCGCCACCACCGCGGCGGCGTCCTGGTCGTATCATTTTTCCGGCGACGGACTGCACAAGGGAACCGGCGACGAACGCCTGCTCAACGGCATGATCCGCACCCAGCGCACGGCTTCCATCAATACCTCCGCATCGGTCAGCTTGACTGGGATTCCCTAAACCACCTACGACCTCCTTGTCTACGTTGGCTATACCTATCCGAATGCCCGCGGTGTGCTGCAGCTGGACAGTGACGCCGCCACGAACCGCTATTTCGTGGCTGCCTCGAATCCGCCGTTCCTTGCCTGGAAGGAGGCCACCGCGAGCTCCCTCGGGGCGATCAAGCCAGGGAATTTCGTGCGTTATCGAAATCTCACCGGAGCCTCGCGGTCCGTCACCTTGCAAGCGGTGGACAATGATCCGGTCGGAATCCACGGCATCCAGATCATCAACAGCGGGACCGATTCTGATAGCGACGGGATGTCCGACGCGCTCGAGATTGAAAACCGATTCAACCCCGCCGTTCAAGATGCCACCGCCGATGCGGATTCGGACGGAATGAACAACGCCGCGGAAATCGCCGCCGGAACGGATCCCCGCCATCGTGACACCGACCGCGACGGCATCGCCGATGGCGCGGAAGCCGCTCAAGGCACCTCACCGCTCAATCCGGATTCCGACAGCGATACTCTCACGGACGGCGAGGAGCTCAATCCAGCCTATTTCATCTCGTTTCCCAACGATGCGGACAGCGACGACGACGGATTTTCCGACGCCGCCGAGCGCACTTACGGCTCCGATCCGAAGTCCGCCGCAAGCATGCCGCCTCCCGTTCCGGTGTGGAACGCTGGGACGCGCACGTGGCTGTGGCGCATCGACAACGTCCGTGCCCTGTGGAACCACGAGCAATCGATGTTAGGAGCGATCGAGGGTGACGACGCCATGCTTTTCGAGGCGGTGGCGGACATCAACCAGAGCGGATGGATCCGCCAGATCGGGATGGGGGTCCGCTACATCAACGGAAAACTGGTGCACCGTTTCCGCGCGATCGAGGGGGCGTTCCATCGGAGTGGAGATGTCAAAGCCGGCTTCTGGGACAGCGATTGGAACGCCTCGCCGGTGGACCGCACCAAGGCATTCGGTTTCAGCGGCTACGGCGCGGCTGATGATTCGCTGCCGCTGCGTCTGGAGTTTTCCGCCACCCAGCCGAACGCCGGCACAAATCTCTGGACGCTGAATTTCCGCATCTTCAACCTCACCAATCCCGCCGCGCCGGTGACTCTCGCGTCCTACACGGACAACACCGCCGTCGCCGCGGATGCTTCGTTGCTAGCAGGAACCACGGTCTGGAAAAACCAGAGCGGAACCACCGGCCGCGTCGATCTCCAAAAGGAAACTGGCGTCCGCGTGGCCATTTCGCCGAACCCGCTCGGCCCAGCAGACAGCGACAACGACGGCATGCCGGACACCTGGGAATCCACCTATCAATTCAATCCAGCCAGTCTTGCCGATGCGGCGCAGGACTTCGACCTCGACGGCCTCTCCAACCTCCGGGAATTTCTAGCAGGCACCCATCCGCGCGATGCGGACAGCGACGATGACCTCGTCTCGGACGGAGTGGAACTTGATCGCGGCTTCAATCCGCTCTCCGCCGCGAGCTTTCCGACGTGGTTCAACTTCAGCGGAAAAATCGACGACCTCGACGACGACGGCCTATCCGATTCCTGGGTCCTCTGGAGCGGCGGTAAAAACCGCCTGCCGACCGCCGACGACGACGGCGACGGCATGAGCAACCTCGACGAAAGCAAAGCGGGCACCGATCCGGACGACGCCTCCTCCCGCCTCGATCTGAAAGCCTGGCGCACCGGCAATGACTTCGTGCTCTCTTGGACCGACCTCCCCGACAAGGTCTGGCAAATCGAAACCAGCGACGCCCTCGGCGGCTGGGTCACCGCCACCGGACTCCCCGCATCGGGTGTCATCGGCGGGCGCAGGCAGCTCACCCTTTCCGCCGAGTTCTCATCGACCGAAGACACGCGTTTCTATCGAACCGGCGTCCGCCCGCTGGACACCGACAACGACGGCGTTGAGGACTGGGCCGAAAAGAACGTGCTCGGCTCCTCATCGCTCAGCTCAAGCTCGCTCGGCCAGCCCCTCGTGACGTCCAACAACCAAACCCTCGGCGGAGACGCCATTGCTTTGTTGGACCGGCTTCAAGGATCCGCTCCGGCAGCCGCCACGCTTCGCAGCGCCTCGCCCGGCAAGCCCTCGCCAGTGAACGCCTCGCGCTTCCTGATGCAAGCCTCGTTCGGCCCTACATCTGCCGCGATCCAGCAAGTCAGCGACCTTGGATTCGAAGGCTGGATCGACGATCAGACCAACCTGCCGCCCTCACTGCTCCAACCCTATATCCGCGAAATCAAAGCCGACGGCGCGGGCCCGCGGATCGACCGGACTTACAATTTCAACGAGCTCGACCGCTTCGTCTTCGGCAACAACATCACCACGCCGTTTGCCAGAAACGCGATCGGCGGGCAGGACCAACTACGCCAGCGGGTCGCCTTCGCCCTCTCGCAGATCCTGGTGGTTTCACGCCGCGACGCGAACCTGGAGGAGAAACCCGAGGCGATGACGAACTACTACGACACGCTCGTCCGCCACGCACTCGGAAACTACGGCGACCTGCTCCGCGACGTCACCTTCCATCCGTCCATGGGCTGGTATCTCAGCCACGCCGGAAATCAAAAGGCGGACCCATCAATCCCGCGTTATCCGGACGAGAACTACGCCCGGGAAATCATGCAGCTCTTCACCATCGGGCTGTGGGAGCTCAACCCCGACGGCAGCCGGAAACTCACCCCCGCAGGTGACCCCATCCCCACCTACGACAACGGCGACGTCACCGAACTCGCCCGCGTCTTCACCGGCCTCTACTTCGCCTCGCCATACGGCTGGGGCGGCGGTGGTTGGGCGGACGATCATTTCACCCTGCCGATGGTGATGTATCCCGAGCGCCACGATTTCGAAGCGAAGCGCCTGCCTAACGGAGTGATGATTCCGGCCCGCGAATTTTCGGAAACCCATGCCACCCAAGACGTGCGTGACGCCGTAGAGGCGCTTTTCCGCCACCCTAACACACCACCGTTTGTCTGTCGCCAGCTCATCCAGTTCCTCGTCACCGACAATCCCACCCCGGGCTACATCCGGCGCGCGCAGGACATTTTCGTGGACGACGGACTCGGAGTCCGCGGAAATCTAGCCGCCGTCGTCAAGACCATCCTGTTGGACCCGGAAGCGCGCAACCAGCCACTGTCGCCCTCATATGCAAAAGTCCGCGAACCCGTGATCCGCACGATGCACTTGGGTCGCCTTTTCAATCTCCCGCAAGCCCACCCGAAATTCGTCTGGTGGAACTGGAACGAGAATTTCTACGGCCCGAGCATCCAGGAGCCGATGAACTCACCGAGCGTCTTCAATTTCTACACGCCCGTCTATCAGGCACCCGGTGAGATCCGCAACGCCGGTCTCGTCAGCCCCGGCTTCCAGATCATCAACACGTATTCCGCCGTTTCCTTCCCCAACCTGCTCTGGGATTACCTGCACGACGGCTTCAAGGCGGCCTATGACTACCAGTTCCCGCTGGACTACAGCGACACCCTGCTTCTCGCGGAAAATCCCGCCGCCCTCGTCGACCACGTCGATCTGCTAGTCTGTGCCGGCAGCATGACCGTCCACACCCGCGGCATCCTGCTCGCGGCGCTGCAAAATCCTGCCCTCAGTCATAAAGACCGCGTCGCCCTCGCCGTGTGGACCGCCATGACCAGCCCGGAAGGCGTGGTGCAAAAATAGAACCCCGAACCATCATGATTCGCACCCGCCGCCAGTTTCTCGGAGAAGTCAGTTGTGCCGGCATCGGTTCGACTTCGGTCCTCTCGACGCTCCTCAACCTAACCATGGCCAACCACGCCGCCGCCCAGGCAGGTCTGCCGGGCGAGCGCAAGGCACTGGTCTGCCTGTTTCTATCCGGCGGCTGCGACACCTTCAATCTGCTCGTGCCCCGCGATCCGACGCGGCACGCCGAGTATGCCGCCGCGCGTTCGGGACTGGCGCTGCCGATCAATGATCCCGTTCCGTCCAAGAATCTCATCCCGCTGAGTTTCGACGACAACGGCCGCCAATACGGTCTGCACCCCGCCTGCACCCGCCTTGCGGAGATGTTCAACGGCACCGGTGCCTTCGCCGGAAAAAAGCGAGTCTCCTTCCTCGCCAACGTCGGCACACTCATCGAGCCGATCGCCAACAAGGCGGCCTATCTGAATGGAACGGTCAAAATCCCCAAAGCCCTCTTCTCCCATCGCGACCAGATCGAGCAGTGGCAAACCTCGGTGCCGCAGGGGATGCAGGTCCTATCAGGCTGGGGCGGCCGCGCCGCCGACGTGATCCGCGCGGCGGAGAATGCCGACCAGACCAGCGCCTACTACATGCCCATGAATTTCTCGCTCTCCGGAAACGCCGCGTTTCAAATCGGCCGGAGCGAGGGCCAGTTAGTCATCACCAGTGCCGGAGCACTCTCGCATACCGGCACCGGCAAGAACTCACCCGTCAACAAGGCGAAGGAGCAGGTGATGCGCTCCACCGTCGCCAGCCCCATCGAGCAGCACTATCAGAATCTCTTCCAGCGCACCCACGGCCGCATTACGTCCAACAGCATCGAGCGCGGGGCGCTTTTCCAGACGAAGTTCGTGACCCCGGGCAAGGTCAACAATCTGGACGTCAACGCCGCCATCGCCAACGCCGGATTTCCCAATCACTGGCTGTCCGAACAATTCAAAGCAGCGGTCAAAACCATCGCCATCCGCGAATCGCTCGGACTGAGCCGCCAGACGATCTTCATCGAGTTCGGCGGCTGGGACCACCACACCGAGCTACTCACCAACCAGCGCAACATGCTGCTCACGCTCGACGGCGTGCTCTACGCCTTCCAGAAATGCCTCGAAGCGCTTCTGCTCGAAGACGACGTGATGACCTTCACCTGCTCCGACTTCGGCCGCACGCTGCGGTCCAACGGCCAGGGCACCGACCACGCGTGGGCTGGAAACCAGTTGGTCATGGGCGGACCAGTCGTCGGAGGCCAGATCCGCGGCGCGTTCCCGTCGCTCGTCATCGACGGAGCGAACGACATCGGCCGCGGCGGGCGGATGTTTCCGACGCTTTCCGCCGACGCCTATTTCTGCGAACTGTTGCGTTGGTTCGGAGTGACTTCCGGCGACATGGGCACCGTCCTGCCGAACATCCGCAGCTTTTACGATCCGGCCAGCACCGCGAATCCAGTCGGATTCATCGCCTGATCCCATGCGCCCTACAGATAGTCTTGAATGGGATTTTACGAGTATTTATGCAATCGACAGCTTCGGGCGTGATTGATCCGTTTACTCCGACCCGATGTATTACAAATAGACTATTTGAATACGTTAATTGCGGTAGGGAGCGCCATTGGTGTTCTCGCTGACACCGCGCTCCCATGAGTGGTGGGGTTTGGCAATGAGAGTGACCGCCGGGGATGGGTTCATGGATTGAGAGTGACTCTCAAGCGAACGAAATGTGCGCCGCTGGTGATGGGAATGCTGGCGGTGGTGACGCCATCGACGTCGGGGCTACCTTGGGTGACGCCGGTGACAGTCCAGGAGTTGGTGGTCAAATCACTGGTGCTCTCGACCGCGTAGGTGACTGCGGCGGGCTCGGCGCGGACATACGTAAGGGTGAGGTTGTCTCCGCTGACTGCGGCAACGGGGAGGCTTCCGGAATCGGGGGTAAGCGGGCCCAGTCCGAGGGCGAATTCGAGGAGGTTGGCCACGCCGTCTGAATCGGGGTCGTCGGTGGCGGCGCGCTGGTTGGCGGGGACGTTGGCCGCGATCAGGTAGCCGACGAAGGCAGACGGGGCGGTGGCGGTACCGGAAAGATTGACCACGAAGGACGGGGTGTCGGGGTCGTCGCTGGTGACGGTCAGGGTGGCAGTGCGGGGACCGGCGGTGCCGGAGAGGGGCACGAAACGCGCGGAAACGGTGACGAATTCGTTCAGGCCAAGCGGGTCGGGCAGGGGATCGGTGAGGCCGGAATCGAGCACGTAGGTGAAATCTGCGGCGTCGGGTCCGGTGATCGTGGCGGAGAGTCCGGTCAGCGGCGCGGTGCCGTCATTTCGGACATAAAGAGTTTGTTGAAGGTATAAGGGGGCACCGATTTGATAGGAGCCAAATGAGGTGGTGTCGCCGCTGGTGAAATCGCTAAAGCGGCGGATGGCGATGTTAGGCACGGTGGGAGCGGAGAGCGGGGCCGGAAGGGTGAGTATCCAACCTTCCGAGAGGCTGGCTGAGTTGGTGGCTGTGCCCACGATGGTGCGGAGGTCGCTGGAGATCGAAGTGACTTGATTGAGGACGTAGCCCGGGGTGGTGAGGCCGTAAGTGGTGGCGAGGTAATCGGGCAGTTTAATGAGGGCTCCGGTGGGGAGCCAGATGGCGGCGCGTGCGTTTAAAAAGCTGGTTCCAGCCGAGCCAGCGGCCGCGCCGTCGTTGTTAACGGTGCGGGGGTCGGCATAGGTGGAATCAGGGTTGCCGGGAAGCGCGAAGCCGACCGGGGCACCGGCGGGGGAACCGCGATCCCAGCGCATGGCGGTGGTGCCGCTGCCAAAGGCCGGGGAGACGAGGCCCTGGCCGACGATGAATCGGCCGTTGGGCGAGATTTCGCGGATGTCGCCGTTGACGACGCTACCGTTGGCCGGCTGGGGCAGCAGGGTGAAGCCCCCGGTGGTAGTCCAGACGAAAGGACCATTAAAGAAACTAATACGCTCGTAACCGGAGATGGTGGTGCCGTCTGAGGAGATGCCTCCAGTGCTGGTAGCGCGGTCGTTGGTGGCGTTGGGGACGAGGCCAAGGAGGGTGTAGGTCTGGGTAGTGGCGGAGTAGTGGAAGGCGTGGAGATTACCGCCTTGATCATTGATCGATCCGGTGACGTCGCCGCCGTTAGAGAGGCCGCCGCCACTGATGGAATCGATGGAGGTGATCGTGCCAAGGGGGAGCGTCACGTTGGCCAGCGGCGTAGCGGTGGAGGTGGCGAGGCTATAGACAACCGGCGGTTTGTTGCCGGAGGCGGGGTTGAGGAGGAGCCGCGTGCCGTCGGAGCTGACGCCGCCCAACAGGGTATAGCTGGTGCCGCTCAGGGTGGTGTTGGGCAGGCTGGTGACTCCTGCGCCGGCGGTGAAACGGGCGGGAATGCCGCCGATGGCGGCCTGGGGCGGGGAGGTGCCAAAGATGAGGGAGCCTCCGAGGGTGTTGCTCTGCCCATACGGGCTGAATACGGCGCCGCCGGCGGTGGCGTTGAGGGAGACGAGGGCGGATGAACTGTCGGTCGAGCCGACAGTATTGGTGGCGCGCATGAAATAAGTCCCGGCATCCGCAAAAGTGGCCCCGGTGATGGTGAGGGTGCCACTCAGGGCTCCAGAGATGCGGGTGTCGTCGGTAAGGGCGGTGGTGCCGCGATACCACCGCACGGTGGCGGCGGGTGTGCCGGTGGCGGTGGCGCTTAGAGTGATGGTGCCGCCGGTGGAACCGAAGAAAGGGGTGGGCTGCGAACTGAAGGAGGGTGCGGAAACGGACGAGCTGCCACTGGTGAATAGGGTGCGTGTGTTGCCACCGGTGAGCCATAAGCCATCGCCCTTGAAGACGCAACGGAGGGGCTGGTTAGTGGCGGGCACGGTGGTGGCTTCGGTCCAAATGATTCCGTCGGTGCTGTTCAAGATGGCGGGACGGGCGGGGGAGCTTCCACTCACGGTGTCCCCGACGGCAACAAAGGTGGTGCCGTCGTGGAAGACATCGTTGAAGAGGGAGGGGGCGACGGGAATGGTGCGTTGGGTCCACGTGCCGGTTCCTCCGGTGGCGCTGGTGAAGATTTTGGCATTGCTCGTAACAATGACGAAGAGTCCGCCGCCGTAGGTGACGGTAAACGCTGTGTCGCTGCCGTTTGCGCTGAAATTTACCCGCGTGGCAGCGGACAGGGTTTCGCTCGCAACAAGCACGGTGTTGGTGCCGGTCGCGAAAATATAGGTACCAGTGCCGGCAGAGGCACCGGGTTTGAAGGCGACATCGCGGAGGTTGTAGAGGTTGTTACCGAGGGAGCTGTATGTAAACTTACGCGGAGTCCAGGTGAGACCGTCCGAACTGGTGATGACCTCGGAGTAGCTAAGGGGGTCGGTGTCGGCATAGAACGCCGTGCCAACGACGAACTGTGAATTGATGAAACGAGCGCGGTAGAGAGTGGGGTTAGAGGCGTTGGGGCGAGTGAGGGGGCGTTGGCTGGTCCAGTCGGTGCCGACCGGGTTGCTTGCGGTGGTGCGCATGAGCACGTTGTTGCTGGCGGCCACTAAGGTGGCCCCGTTGCCGTGCGTAATGGTGAGTCCATTGACGCTGGCGGGGAACGAGAACGAAGAAAAGCTCCAGTTAGCGGTGCCGGCCGCACTGCTCCAGTAAGTGCTGGGGCTGCTGGTGACCATGAGGAAGCGGCTGCCGTTGTAGGCGATGCCGGTGTTGATGTTGTTTCCACCAGTAAGGTTCGCAGTGCGGTCCACCCAGGTGGTTTGTGCATGGGCCAATGAGGAGGCGAGAAGAACTGCGGTTGCCAGAAGGCGTGAAATCGACACACAGAGGGGGCTCGTCATGAGTGGGTAGGATTGACATGACGATACCGGCAGGCAGTCGAATCGGCAAGACTCGATATGCCAAGTATGACTGGATAGGGTTTGTGGCTTCCTTTTCCGCAAGAAAACAAACTGCAGGATCCAGTCAGGAAATGCGCTTCAACCAGGGCTGGCTGCCAAATTTCGCGCCCCGAAATAGGCGCTCCTCAGTGCCCGGGATGACCGCAGTCCTTGACGACGCGCGGCTCTTCCAATTCAAAATCCCCCATTTCAAGATCCCAGACAACTCAAGATCCCAGACAAACAGTAGATTTTTTTCTGGTGGGTGTCAATGGAGGGGGTAGAAGAAGCCATGAGCAGCAGGCGTTGGCTATCTCCGTGGAAGGATTCGTTGGTGAAACCTACGATCTACCACTGCATTTCCCGAGTCGTAGACCGGAGGTTTGTGTTCGAGCACGGGGAGCGGGAGCATTTCCGGATGTTCATGCGGATGCAGGAGAATTTTTCGGGCTGCCGGGTGTTGTCTTACTGCATCATGTCCAATCACTTCCACCTTCTGCTGGAGGTTCCGCCGATGCCGGTGGGCGGGATCTCGGACGAGGAGTTGTTGAAGCGGCTTTCTGCCACGAATAGTGAAGCTTTTGTTGCAGTGGTGGCGAAGGAGCTTGCGGAAGCGCGGGCGGAGGGACGGGACGAGTGGGTGGCGGAGATTCATGCACGTTTCACCTACCGGATGCACAATCTCTCGGAGTTCATGAAGACTTTGCTGCAGCGCTTCACGCGGTGGTTCAACCGGACGCACCAGCGCAGCGGCACACTGTGGGAGGAGCGCTACAAGAGCGTGATCGTGGAAAGCGGCACCGCCGCGCGGACGATGGCGGCTTACATTGACCTGAATCCGGTGCGGGCGGACATGGTGGCCGATCCGGCGGAATACCGGTGGAGCAGCTACGGGGAGGCCGTAGGCGGCGGGCCGAAGGGGAATGGGAAGAAGGCGCGTGAGGGCCTGGTGAGAGCGTATCTTTGTGACCAGGGCGTGGGATTCGATTCGGAGCGGTGGCACGAAGTTTCGCGTTTTTACCGGCGGCTGATGGGGCTGGCGCTGGAGAGAAAGAGTGGGAAGGAGGTGGTGGGCTCCCAGCGACGGTTGCATGCCGCCGCTGCAACGATGGAGGCGATGGAAGCGGCGGACAATGGGACGATTCTTCCGGACTTGAAGCTGGCGGCGATGTTGCGCTGTCGGGTGAGGTATTTCACGGACGGCGCGGTGATCGGGAGCAAGGCGTTTGTGAACGAGGCCTTCGCGGCAGGGCGCGAACGTTTTACGGAGAAGCGCAAAGATGGAGCAAGGAAGTTGCGTGGAAATGGCGCGCCCGCAGCGGGTGAGCTCTGGAGCATGAGGGATCTAAGAGTCCGGGTGTAACCGATAGAATCGAGTCATCGCTCTCGGGCTAACATAGAATCGAGGGATGAGAGTCTGCCCATCGTGGGTGGAGGAGGTCGGCAAGTGCTTTGAAACAGGTGGCAGCCGCATCGCTGGCGTTTGCCGGTGCCACCTTTGGCAGATTTAACGTTGTCGGACCGGTCGGGTTCATGCTTTGAATCCGCCATGCGCCGATCGCTGCCCATCGTCGTCGTCATTCTGCTTTTCTCCCTGATGGCGATGGTCATCTGGGTGTCGAACCGACTCGATTTCCCTGTCAAACCTCCTCCCCCGCCACCGGCGAAGAGCGAAATCAAACCTTCCCCGCCAGCGGAACCGACGGCGGCCGAATCCCTGCTCGCGGGTTATGGCGATCCGTCCACGCCGCCCATCGAAGACCTGCGCAAGATCCACCGCGTGGCTACGGGCTATTTCTCGGTGATCAAAGACACAGCCCGTTTTCCCATCGGTGGCAACGAGGACCTCTCCGCCGCGCTCCGCGGCGAAAATGCAAACCGCGAGGTTTTCGTTTCCGCAGAACATCCGGTTTTTTCCAAAGAGGGCCTGCTGGTCGACCGTTGGGGCAGTCAGCTGATCGTCCATCCCGAGGCGTGGCGGCAGCTGGAGCTGCGCTCGGCCGGCCCCGACCGGGTTCCGCATAACGCGGACGACCTCGTCCTCAGCCCTACGGGGACCGCCGTGAAGGATAAGTAACTCATTCATATCGAGTTAAATAGCCTAGCTGATGATGAGGCTTGCGTGGTCGGGCCCGAGACGCCAAGCTGCCTCACTAATTATGAGCGAACGACGCGTCGTCATCACCGGCATTGGATGTATCACCCCACTTGGCAAGGACCTGGCGACCACTTGGGACGGTCTCAAAGAGGGGCGCAGTGGCATCGGAACCATCACTCAATTCGACACGACGGCGTTCGATTGTAAAATCGGCGGCGAGGTGAAGGACTTTAATGCGGACGATTATTTCAACGTGCCCAAGGATGCCCGGCGCTCGGACCGCTACGTGCAACTCGCGGTCGCCGCCTCGAAGATGGCGATGGAGGATTGCGGAATCGATGTCTCCACCATCGATTCAAGGCGTTTCGGCGTGATGGTCGGCAGCGGCATCGGCGGTCTCTCGACACTGGAGCGCGAGCACTCGACCTACATGGCCAAGGGTCCCAAGCGGGTTTCCGCGTTCACCATCCCGATGATGATTTCCAACATCGCCAGCGGCATCATTTCCATGGAATACGGCCTTCACGGGCCTAACATGGTCATCGTCACCGCCTGCGCGACGTCGAACCACAACATCGGCGAAGCATGGCGCATCATCAAGTTCGGCGACGCGGACGCCTTCGTCTGCGGCGGCGCGGAAGCCGCGATCCTGCCGATGGGCTACGCCGGATTCAGCAGCATGAAAGCGCTGAGCACCCGCAACGACGAACCCGAGCGTGCTTCACGCCCCTTCGACAAAAACCGTGACGGATTTGTCATGGGTGAAGGTGCCGGCGTGGTCGTCATCGAGGAACTCGAACACGCCCTCAAGCGCGGCGCGAAAATTTACGCGGAACTCATCGGCTACGGCGTCAGTGCGGACGCTTATCATCTCAGCGCGCCTTCACCGGATGGCAGCGGCCCCGCCTATGCCATCGGCATGGCACTCAAACACGGGAAAAAGAATCCTGAAGACGTGGACTATCTCAACGCCCACGCCACGTCGACCGGACTCGGCGACGTCGCGGAAACGAAGGCGATCAAACTCGCATTCGGCGACTACGCGACGAACGGCTTGATGGTCAGCTCCACCAAGTCAATGACCGGCCACATGCTCGGCGCGGCCGGCGGCGTGGAACTCATCGCAAGCATCATGGCCATCAAGGACAGCGTCATTCCGCCGACGATCAACGTGGAGGAACAGGATCCCGAGTGCGATCTGGACGTCGTGCCTAACATCGCCCGCGAGATGCCTGTGAATGTCGCCCTCAGCAACAGCTTTGGATTCGGCGGTCACAACGCGTCGGTGCTCGTCAGCAAGTTCGAGTGAGCCAGCCCATGGAAAATCCGGTCTATCGGCAGGCGGGCGAAATCGCATTCGGCGATACCGATGCAAGCGGCTGGATGCATTTCCCGAACATTTTCAAATACGTGGAAGCGGCGGAGCATGCATTTTTGCGTTCGCGTGGGATACTTGTTTTTGATCGTTCGCAAGGCGGGTGGCCGCGGGTGAAAGTGTCTTGCGACTACAAGCGGCCTTTTCAATGTGGTGATCGTTATGAGATCCTGCTAGAAATCTCCAGAATTGGAGCTTCGTCCGTCGCTTGGAATTTCGAGGTGCTGAACGCTGCCGGAGAAATCGCCGCTTTCGGCAGCATGACGAACGTGTGTGTGGATCACGAAGGGCGACCGAAATTGATAGCCGACGGGGAGCGCCAACAACTGGAGCGCGGGATTGATCCCGCCTGAATCATGGAAGCATCACCCGAAATCACCGGCCGCGTCATCCTCGTCCCGACGCCCATCGGCAATATGGGCGACATCACGCTCCGCGCCTTGGAAATCCTCCGCGCCGCGGACCGAATCGCCTGTGAGGACACCCGCCATTCGGGGCAATTGTTAGCGCATCACGGAATTTCCGGCAAACCCCTCATCTCACTCCACGAGCACAATGAAGCACGCCGTGCTCCGGACCTCATCGCGGCTGCCAGAGCGGGTGAAACCATCGCAGTTATCAGCGACGCGGGAATGCCTGGGATTTCGGATCCTGGTTATCGGCTGGTGCAAGCGTGCATTGAAACCGGCACGCCGCTTGAAGTGCTGCCTGGGCCGTCGGCCGTGATCACGGCACTGATTGGTTCAGGATTTCCCTGCCACGCGTTCCGCTTCGGCGGATTTCTATCCGTGAAGTCGGGCAAGCGCCGAAGCGCGCTCACCGCAGCGTTGGAGTCGGGAGAAACCGGTATCTTCTTCGAGTCACCACACCGGATTGTCTCCACGTTGGAAATCCTAACCGAGGTGAATCCCCTTGCCCGCGCCTGCGTGGCCCGCGAGCTGACGAAGAAGTTCGAGACCTATCACCGGGGAACCGCCGCCGAGGTGCTGGCGCATTTCCAGGCGCATCCGCCGAAGGGCGAGATCGTGTTGTTGGTTCATGCGCCGGATTGAACCACGGGCGAAATCTTGCCATCGCGGTCGAAGTAGACCGCAATCACGGTTTCGTCTCCGACGATGAAATCCACGATCACTTCCGCTTCCAACAGCATCAGCGCGGTGGACCAGATTTCCGCGAGCGCGGCTTGGGGAGCGACCACCCAGACGCGGTCACAGGATCGCGTCGGCATGGCGTCGTCGCCGCCGGGGTGGATGATGTGGCTGCCCTGGATGCCGGTGCCGGATGCACTGAGGGATTGGTTGAAAAGGGCGATGCGCACCGTCTCCCGGGCACCGGTGAGCTCGACCGGCCACGCGTCCGGGCCGAATGCCAACAACGAACTCGCTCCAGCGGTTAGCAAACCGCCATCCGCGCCCCAGTCGAGGAGGATTTCCCTGAGTTGATCGAGCGCAAAGCCCTTGCCGATGCCGCCGAGGTCGATCTCGCGGCCGGGTTCGTCACAAGTGACGGCGGCGATGTCCGGATGGATCGTGAGCCGTCCCAGCAGCGGCGGGCCTTCGCCGTCATCGCCCGATTTCCGGTGTTCGATGCGGCGGCCGAGCGTGATGTCGAACAGGCCGCCGGTGCGGGCGTAGGCGTCGAGCGCGGCTAGCAGGCAGAGGTGGGTGGATTCGTTGATGTAGAGGGTTTGCCCGGCCACGAGATGGTTGATGCGCGAGACGTCGCTGTCGTCGACGAAGCGGCTGAGGCGGGATTCAAGGAAATCCAGGTGGTCGAAACACTCGCGGGCCATGTCCACCGCGAACGAGGCCTCGGCAGCGCACAAACGCAGCTGGAAGGTCGTGTTCATCGCTTCGTGGGTGAACAGATAGGATGGCGGGAGCGGGTTCATTTTCCTTTGTCCTTCCACGAGTTCCAGATGTCGTTTCTCACGAACAAAACCACCGGCACTCCGGCGCGCAGTCCGCGGGGCAGCGGGGTGTGGGTCGGTTGGAGCTGGTCGATGACGGTCGCTTCGACCTCGGGCATGGCGAAGACCAGCGGCAGTTGAGTTAGGTCGGTGGATGGCTCCGGCCAGTAGCCGATTTTCCCGGACGATCGCAGATACCATGGCAGCGGCCAGTAGTCGGCACCGACCACGCCGATCGGTTCCAGCGTGCCGCCGGGTGCGACCTGTTGGAGCTGCTTGAGCCATGGCTCGAGGTTTTCCATGTCGTTGCGGGTGGGGACGTAGGCGAAGGGATTCCGGTCATCCGATGCGAAGCGTCCGGTGGCCTGGCGGGATTGATGGAACTGGGTGGCAAGCGCCGCACTGACTAGTAGGCAGAGCGCGGTTTTCATCCATGTCCGGTGACTCGAAAATCCCGCCACGCCGATTCCGGCGAGCAGGCAGACATGCGCCCACGGCAGGCAGGCGAGCCACGGCGTCTTGTAGGCGATGAGACTGTAAATCGCGAAGTGCCCGAGCGCCGCGTAGGCGAGGAAGCGGATGATGAAACGACCGTCCTGGCGGCGGAACGAGGAAATAAGACCTAGCAGCGCGAGGATGACCACCGGTGTTCCAAACCACCAGACGCCGCCGGATTTCAGCGGCACGGCTAACAACCCGAGATACCATCCGAACGGTTTGTCATGCCCGTCCACGGTTTCATAGACGAAGAACGTGCGCACCGCGTCGATGGCTCCGCCGGGCTGGCGGAAGCCGTCGGTGTAGAAGAATCCGGAGACCAGCGCGGCGGTGAACATCGATGCGGCGACCGGAATCCGATAGTCGCGCCACGCGGAAGCCCACCAGGCACGGTCGAGTTGTTTCCTGTTTTCCAGCGCTACCAGCACGGCGGCACCCGTCCATGTGAGCATGGTGATGGCGAAACTTTCCTTGGTGGCAAACATCAGGCCAATGAAAACTCCGGGAATCCCGTAACGCGGCGCACGCGTCAGCGAGACCAACGCCAGCATCCCGAACAGCACGAGCAGCGATTCGTGAATGAACATCCGGCTGTAATACACCAGCAGTGGCGAGGTCGCGAACAGCGCGGCGGCCAGCAGCATCGTCCCGTCGCCGAAACGCCTACGCCATAACAGCGGGACGAGAATCAACAGAGTCCCGGCGAAGGCAGTTAGGACGCGCGGCGGAGTCTTGCTCATTTCGCTCCAGCGGTGCTCGCCGTTCAGCTTGCAGAGCGGACCAGCGAGGCTGCTGAGCGTGGGGCCATGATAGTGGAACGGATCGAACCGATAGTCGCCGGACTCCATTCGGGCGGAGGTGATGCGCGCGCCGGTGGCTTCGTCCGCATGGAACGGGCGCTTGGAAAGGTGCTCGAAACGGAGGAAAACCCCGGCTCCGATCACGGCGATCCAACAGGCGATGATGAGGGCGACTTTCGTCAAATAATGAAATACGACGAAAGAAACGATTGGCCCGCAATGCTAATTTGGTGCATTCAAATCCATGCCCGTTTCCGCCGATGAAATCCTTCTGGTCACTCCGGTCTGGAATGATTCCTCGCGGCTGGCGGGCTTCGGGGCGGAGCTTGCGAAGGCGCTCGCGGAGTCGCCGCTGCCGATCCGCTGGGTGATCGCGGACGACGGGTCCGGCCCGGAGCAGCATCAACCGCTCAAAGAGTTGACCGCCCGGTTTTCCGCGGTTTTTCCGCGGGTGGACCTCCATTTCGCCGCGCGGCATTCAGGAAAAGGCTCGGTCGTTAGGGAGGCGTGGGCCTTGTCGCCGGACGCGACTTGGCTCGCGTTCGTGGATGCGGACGGCAGTGTCGATCCGGCCGAGTTGCTGCGACTCATCCGGACGGCAGTGGATTCCGGCACCTCGGCATTAGGAATCCGCAAGCGCACGGCGACGACCCGACTGGAGGAAAGCCCGTGGCGCGGGCTGTTTCACCGCGGCTTCCTGGTGGCGACCCATTTGATTCTTGGCCTGCGGTGCGAGGATCCGCAGTGCGGGGCGAAGGTGCTGCACGGCCCGGCTTACCGCCGCATCGCCGGCAGCCTGCGCGAGAATGGCCTAGCCTTCGACTCCGAGCTGTTATGCACCCTCAAGGACGACGGGACAAAGTGGCTGGAAGTGCCAGTGACGTGGGTTGAGAAAAAAGGCGGAAAGGTCAATCCCCTGCTCGATACCTGGAAGATGTTGGCCGCCCTGCTGCGCATCCGGAGCCGTCAGTCGGCGGATTGAAGTATGGAGTTTTGGAGGCTGGCCAAGCGGGAAACGGCGTGTCAGGTTTTGCGCATGTTTAAAAAACCTTTTCTGCTTTTGCTCGCCGGACTACTCGCCTGCACCTTGCCTGTGACCGCCCAGACCCCTCCTGCCCCGGAACCGGAAAAACCTGGGGATTCCGCCGGGCCGACCCGTTTCTGGCAGGCGACGCTGGGCGGCGGACATTTCATGGTCGCGCTGGACCGCATCGCCTCGGTGAGCCGCCACAAATACGTGCTGGATGGCGCGGTGATCGTGGATGAAGTCACGGTGGATACCGCCGGCCAGGCACTGGCCCGGTTCTATTACATCTCGCCGATCACGGATGCTGCGCCGGGGAACTCGGTGTCGGAGGCCGCGGATCGTGCGCGTGAACTGATCGAAAAGGCCGCCGACCGCGCAGGGACAGACGTGCAGAACATGGTGGTGAAAAAATACCCGGTGACCAGCCACGCCAAGACCATCGAATACCGGATTCTCAGTGAGTCGGAGCTCACCTCACTTTACAACAGCGTCCGCAATTCCTGGGAAACCGGCCGCGGGCGGAAGTTCACCGCGAAGTGAATCACGGCTGGATTTCCACAACCGCCGACACCTGTCCGGCCTGCGGGATGGTCAGCACGACTGCCTGGAATTTGGTGTTTGGATTTTCCTCGGGCGTGGGTGGTTTGGCATCCGCGACGGTCCATTTTCCCGCCGCACTGACACGGCGGAGGGTGATCTGGCTGCCGTCTTTCCGGAGGATGACCCGGTCGCCTTTGACCTCGGCCTGCGCATCGGTGAAGGCCCGCCAAACGACGGGGCCGGCAGGATTGGTGGCTTCGTCTTTGAGGATGACCGTGCCGGACCGGGTGTCGAAGGTGACGCTGCGCACGACCTTTTCCGCGGATCCGTCGTAGGCGGCGGACAGGTCGAAGGCGGCGGTGAGTGGATTTACGGTGAGCTTGTGGGAAATGATAGAGCAGGGTTTAGCATCGGCATGCTGGAGTTTACCGTTGATTTCTAGCGTATTGTGCGAGCGATTCTGGAGCCGGAAATAAGTCCAGCGTTTGCCGCCGAAATAGCCGGGCAGGTTGTAATTTTCATTTCCGAGGTCGTGGATCCAACGGACGCCATGCGCGTCATAGACAAATGATCCCACGTCCATGTGGCCGTGACTGGCGGCCGGGGTGCCGCCCTTGATCGCAAAAAACGCATCTTCGGGACTCCAGCCGGTGCGGAAGGTGGCGATGGCTTGCTCGCCTTGGAAAACAGCGGCGAGCGGCATTACCTGGTCTGCCGCCGGAGCTTGCGGCAGCCACAACAGGGAGAGCGGGGAACAACCCGGGCGTTTGTCCTCGGCCATGGCGCGGGTGAACAAATCGCGGACATGGCGTGCTTGGCTCGTGTCTTTGAAATACTCCGCCAACCAGCATTGGGCGGGCGATGGGCTCTCCAAGCGGGAGCCCCCATCCGCGAAGTTGAACGCATAGCGGGTCGGGCTGGTGAGGTGCATGATCGAGTTTCCCGCCTTGTTCATGAGGGGATTGTCTTCGACGCTACGATCCAGAGTCTTGCTGGCGGCGAGCAGCATGACGTGGTAGTCGGTGCCGTAGTGCCAATAGCCCGGACCCTCGGGATACATACCGTCCGGGGCGTAGAAATCCGCGCACCTTTCGACGAGCTTTAGCCCGCGGTCGAAGAGGTTTTCCGACAGTCCACCGTCATTTCCGGCGATGGCGGCGGCGGCCAAGGCGATGCCGGAACCGCAAACTTGCGACCAGTTGTTGCCGGGGTTGGACCACCAGTTGCCCTTGTCATAAACGGCTTTGGCGGGCAGGAGGGCCTTTTCGATGATGGCCTTCTCGCACCTCGACCGCTGATCCGGGGTGAGGGACGGGTAAAGCCAATCGTAGCCGGTGGCCACGGCGGTGGCCATTTCGGCGGTGTCGAGGAAATGGCTGGGGTTCCAGTCTTTCAGGGCGCAGGCGGCGTCCAATTCGGCGATGGTTCGCAGGCGGAATTTCTCATCGCCGGTCATGCGCCAGGCCCAGGCCGTGTGGAGGATATTATGAAGCGCGAGGCGGGACTCGGCGAGCAGGCGCTTGCCATCCGGGATGTCGTAGCGGCAAGTGCGGGCGGTCAGCACCTTGCCGGCCTCGGTCATCACGATGGCCTGCAGGCTTGCGGCGAGCGGATCTTTGGCGATTTTCTCACGGACCGCCGCTTCCGCGGATTTCGGGAACCAGAGTCTGGGATGAGGTTTCTCCGCCAAATCCCCCGCTGCCAGGACCAGAGTCGCCAGCCACAATCCACAGAGTTTCCACATGTCCCACATACGCCGATGAGTGCCGGGGCCTTGCATCGGGGAGACCCACGCTTGAAATGCCCGGGATCCCGCCATAGCGTCTGCACCCACATGAGTTCGTTCGAAAGCAAAGTCCAGGAAGCCCTCGCCAATCCCCAGAACCAGGGGGAAATCCAGGATGCCGACGCCATGGGCACCGTCGGCTCGCCCGAATGCGGCGACATGCTGCGGATGTGGCTGAAATTCACCGAAAAGGACGGCAAGCGCGTGATCGACCGGGCGTCGTTCCAAGCGTTCGGCTGCCAGACGGCGATCGCAGTGGCCTCGATGGCCACCGAACTGCTGCGCGGAAAAACGGCGGAGGAGGCGAAGCATCTCACCGTGCAGGAACTCACCGGCGATCTCGGCCCGCTGCCGCCGATGAAGATCCATTGCGGCCAGCTGGTGGAAGGCGCGCTGCGAAATGCCTTGGACAACGACGCTCCCGCCCTGCCGACGCCCGGAAACATGGCACCGACACTGGCAGCTTCGCTTCACCGGCCCGCTGCCGGAAAGCTGCGCATCGTCCCGATCGACTGAGGCTGAGCTTTTTATTTTCCCGGCTGACGATAGAGAATCCGACCCACCGGCGTTAGCTATTTTCCACACCCATTGATTCAGTGCTCGAACTCAAAGAAGTCAGTTTCACCATCCGCAAAGACGGCGAGGAAGTTCCCCTGGTGGACCGCGTGTCGCTCACTGTTCCAAAAGGACATTTCATGGCCATCGTCGGCCCGTCGGGCTGCGGGAAAACCACTTTGCTGAAAACCATCGCGGGCTTGAATCCGGAATCAGGAGGCGCACTCTTCTGGGATGGGCGGGATTTGTCGAAAGAGGGAGATTTCTCACCATCGGAAATCGGCTATGTGCCACAGTTTTCCATCGCCTACGAGCCGCTCACCGTGGACGAGTCGGTGGAAGCCGCCACCCGCCTGCGCGTCCGCTGCCGCGACACCGAGGCGCTCGACCACCGGATCGACCAAGTGCTGGAGGAAACCGGACTCAGCCCGATCAGCGACCGGCAGGTGAAGGTGCTCTCGGGCGGACAAAAACGCCGGCTCGGGCTGGCGATGGAGTTGGTTTCAGATCCCAAGCTGCTGCTTTGCGACGAAGTGACCTCGGGCCTCGATCCGCGCTCGGAGCGGGAAATCGTGCGGTTGCTTCACGACCTGTCGCGCAAGGACGGCCGGATCGTGATGTCCGTGACGCACTCGCTGGCGCATCTGGAATTGTATGATTCCGTGCTCGTCCTGCACGAAGGGAAGGTGGCTTTTCACGGCCCGCCCGACCAGTTGACCCATTATTTTTCCGTCACCGACACGGAGGAGGTCTACCCGCGGTTGGCGACACAGCCGTCCAATCGCTGGCACGATTCGTGGCAAAAACACCGCGAAGCCTACCTGCGGATGATCCGTAAAAACCGCTCGCGGCTCGTGGCCAGCGGGGAGCTTCACGTCCCGCCGGAACCCGCCACGCTGGAGGGCGCCGAGGCGGATTCCGGTCCGGATGCGCCGGAGCTTCCGGGGTTTTTCAGCCAATTCGCGACACTGTTGTCCCGCCGTTGGCGGATTTTCTTCAGAGACCGGGGACAGGTGTTCCTGCAACTGGCGATCATTGTTTGCTTTCCCATCCTCGTCACGATTTTCAGCGACAAGGCGTCCGGCAACATCCGCCGCTATTCCGACACGCGGCAGACCGACGTCTTCGCGGAAATCCAGGAGCAGCAAAGCGTGCGCGCGGACCAGGCCAAGGTTGGTTCGGCGATTTCCGGGATCATCATGTTCCAGGTCGTCCTGCTCTCGCTGATGGGCTCGAACAACTCCGCGCGGGAAATTGCCGGTGAGCGGCCGATCTACGAAAAGGAGAAATTCGGCGGGCTCCGGCCGTCGGCGTATCTCGCCTCGAAGGTGGCGTTCCTCGCCTGTCTCGTGATCGGACAATCGCTGTGGATGGCGTTTTTCGTGAATTTTTTCGGCACTTTCCGCGGAAATTTCATGGAGCACGCGGGCTTCCTGCTGCTAGTGAATGCAGCGATGACCGCGATCTGCCTCGCCATTTCCTCGCTCATGCGGACGGCCGAACAAGCCTCCCTGCTTTCGATCTATCTCGTGGGTTTCCAGCTACCTTTGTCCGGTGCCGTGCTCGCGCTGCCGGAAAACATCGAGGCCTTCACCCGCCCCTTTATTTCCGCTTACTGGGCTTGGTCCGGTTCGGTCGAGGCGTTGCAGACGCAGGTACATGACGCCGTGAAATCGGTGATCGATACCAGCCTGTCTCCGCAGAGCGCCTGCCTCTATGCCCTTGGCGCGCACATCGGAGTGGCGCTCATCGCCGCCTGGGCCGGTGTCCGCAGGCCGCAATGGGATTGAGGAGGCAAATCTGAAATGCGGAAGCGCTGAAAAGCTGAAATCTCAGAGCCACGGATTCCACTCGATTTTTCCAGATCCCTTGCCACCTTGTCAGCCGTATCCCATCCGCCGAATCAGTCCGCTTTCCTAACTTCAGCTTTCAGAGTTTCAGCTTTTACCACCATGGCCCGCCGCGCTAGCTCCCATCTCCATCCCGGAATCATCATCGGTGCCATTGCCGCCATCGTGGTGGCCATCATTGCGGGCAAGTCGTTCATCGGGAAAAAATCCGCGACTTTCGGCGACGTGGCCAAGCTCAGCGTGAGCGAACTGCTCGACAACGGCAACAGCCTGCGTGGCAACGAGTATGTCATCGAGGGCCAGATCGAGGAAAAACTCCAGTGGACCACCAACCGCGGCCAGTTGGTCAGCGTGCGCGTGGACAGCGGGTCGGACGACGAGTTCGTCGGCATCGAGATTCCGCAGGAATTCAACAAGCTCAACATCGACACCAAGCAGAAATACGCCTTCCGCGTGAAATTCCGCCAAGGTGGCATCCCCGTGGCCACCGGCGTCAACCGTCTCTAACGTCACCTCTCTCCGTCCCATGAAAACCCGGTTTTTGCTCCCGTTCTGTCTCGCAGGTCTCGCCCATGGCCAGGTTTACACCCCGCCGGCTGAGAACAAACCTGCGCCCGCCTCGACGCCGACTGACAGCGCGCCGCCGGCCGAGAAAAAGCAACCTGCCGCCAGTCCGCTAGGCCAGGAAATCCCGTTGCTCGACCCGTCCGCCGAGACCATCACCGTCGGCGGCGTGGCCATCCCGCTTGGCGACAACCGCGTGCTCAAAGCGCGTTTCGAGAAATACCTGAGCCAGCCGCCGGAGAGCGACGAGGCGGCGACCAAATACCGGGAAACCATTGCCGAGATTCTGGCGACCATTTCCCCCTTCAAGGCCGGCGGCCCCGATCTTTACGCCGCTTTCAAACAACTTCCCGGTGCATCCGCCTACCCCGGCGACGCCAACCTTTGCGGTTCGCTTGCCGAGTCCATCTATATGGCGATGCTTGCCAAACAGGACGTGAACGGCCTGAAAAAACTCAACCTCTCCATCGAGGACGAAAAAAAGGCGATCATCGCGGAAGGCGATTGGAAGGCCCGCCACGAGCGCGACGTCGAGATGGGCGATACCAAGGACCCGAAAGACAAAGGCAAGGGTTCGCAAGGTGCCCAAAATCCAGGATCTGGCACGAACTCACTGAGATACAAGGACACCCTCCGCCGCATCGCGGAAATCGAGGCGTTGAAAAAAGCGAACATCGTGCGCACCGAGGCCGGAACCCTCCGGACCAAGGCTCAATACCAGGTGAGCATGATTCAATGGTTCGTCCAGCGCCGCTATGAGCACGTGCTGATGGCCGCCCGCTTTTACAACCAGATTTGGAAGGACGGCGACGCCACCCTCCGCGTGGACAAGGATTCGGACGTTTCCAAGCTGTTTTCCGAATCCGTCGGAGTCAGTCCGACGGTCGGCTCCCTCGACTCGCTTTCCAACGAAGCGATCCGCGAGACCGGGAAATACATCGAGGCGTTCGACCTCATGCTCTCCCGCAACGAACTCCACAACGCCTCCCAGCGCCTGATGGAAGCCTACGCGCTCGGCGAGTATCTCTCACCGGTCGCCACCTTGTCGTTGGAGAAAAAACGCCGCGTCGCCGAGTACGTCCGCGATTTGCACGAGCTCTACGGCACGCTTCAAGCGCGCGATTACACCAAGACCATGGAACTTGCCGCCCGCCTGAAGAGTGCCGCCAAGGATTTCCCGTCGTCCAAGGTGGACAGCGCCATCGCCGGCTACACACTCGCCTCGGACCTCGCGATCGAAGAGGCCAAGGCCCACCTACTCGCCAAGGAAAGCGACAAGGCCGCGGAGAAAATCAAAGCCGCCGCCGAGATCTGGCCGACCAATCCGAAGCTCAAGGAGTTCCGCACCTTGGTAAGCGCCTCCAGCGGCTTGGTGACCGCGCGCAATGATTTCGACCGCTTGTTGAGCGAAGGAAATTTCCGTGAGATCGCCCGCCGCCAGTATGAAATCGCCCCGGTCATCCAAGGCGACGCGACCCGCGAAGACGCCTTCAAGCAGATCATGACCAATCTCAAGAAGATCGAAATCGCCCTCGAAAAGGCGTCGGAATTCAGCAAGAGCGGTCAGAACTACGCCGCCTGGGAGCAACTCGCCAACCTGCGCGAACAATTCCCGGACGATCCGAAACTCGGCCGCGAGTTAGAACTGCTCGCCCCGAAGGTCGCCGATTTCACCCTCGCCCTCGACAAGGCGACGCAGTTCGAAAAGCGCAATCCGAAGCAGATCGGATCCGCACTCTCGTGGTATCTCAAGGCGCGCAGCATCTATCCGCAAAGCGACCTCGCCGACGCCGGTGCCAAGCGCCTCGCCAACGAGATTCTCCCCGGCGACGACAGCACCTCCTCGATCTCGACTCCAGGGAAGGAGAACTGAGCGGCGGTCTGGAAAATTGGAGTGCGGATCTTCAGACCGCCCATCAGAACGAGCATATACTTGGAATTAAGAGGATTCTGGCATCACGAATCTCACAAATCCTTTCTGAGACGGCCTCTAAGGCAGCCTCAAATACATGGAAAAATCCTCCTGCGCCCCGTTTACTTCAGCCTTGCCGCTAAGGCGGAGAATCGGTTCCACGGAGGTTGCAACGCGGAATGGTTCAGATTCGATGTAGTGGATGACTGCACGGTCTATTGTAAGTCGGTTAGCATTTTGCGCGCGGTCCGTCCGAATGGTCGAGCCTCCCTCCTGAATAGTCTTGGCAATCTCCTCCCGGCTGGGAATCCGGCGTTGCCCGGCGGCTTTCACATCCCGCCAGCAGACTGAAAATTCGAGCAGCTCGCCACTCAAGCCATAGTTCACTTGGATTCCCGATCTACTTGACGCAACGCCCTCGTATAGCCTTGGAATAAACACTCCTGTGTGATCCCGCCGCGTCACGGTCTTTCCCAGGCTGCGATCATATCGAGTGCGAGTACCGCTGGTGTAACGCACGCGTTCAAAGGATAGCAACGATAGATCAAATCCAAGCTCCAGCAGCAACTTCCTCGCCATTTCCTTCCCCGCCTCTGGTGTGGGTGCCTCGGCCAAGTCTGAGATCTCTGCATTTGGCCGGGAGCGAAAAACCATGCAACCTGTCATCGGGGAGAGATTCAAGTCTCTTGTTTCTGTTTTGTAAACTTCGCTGTCTTTTCTTGATGGAAGGTTTTCCGACGGTGTCACACGGCTCTTATCGGTGAAGCCGCCTATCTTCTTGAAATACTGAACGACTTTTTCAGGGAACTTGTGGCCTCCCGCCGCATAGTGGGGGGCTTTCTCAGGAAAGTTTCCGACTTTCTCGGACCACAAAATTTCGCAACCCGTGTTGGCGGGTTCGAATGGTGCACCGAAATCTGGTTCATCGCCGCTCAACCCGTGACAAAAAACGGAGAGAACCAAAAAAGTCAGGAATGAGGTGTGTGTAGTCTTCATGGCGGGGTCCATATCACTCTGTCTCGAAATTCGATGTCGTAGACATTGTCAGAGGATGGGTCATTATATTCGGTAAGCTTGTCACCGAAACATGATGGCCATCCTGCAATCCGAAAAGAAATAGGTATATCCGGTTCTACTTCTTCATGGATCAAGATGCCGGCTGAGAACCATGATTCAATGACCGTTTCTCGGATCCCATTTTCTCTGCCTAGCATGAAGGAAGCCCACTTCCTGCCGAATGTATCGTACATGAACACTGACGTATTGGCTCCAAGTAGGATGTGCAGCTTGTCATTGATCGGAAGGACGCCCTTCGCATACATACTGTCATAGCTGTTCTCATGCAGCATATTGCAGGCGTAAATTCCCATCCAACGCAGGTTCGGGCTGCCGAAATCGCACTCGGAAAGCCGGACCCAGTCGTAGTCGATCTCACTCGTCTTATGGACCGGGAAGTAAGTTTGAAATGCGCCCGTGTTCGTCGCCACCATGTCAATGGACTCACCGCGAATTCCGTGACCAACCAACAGACCGATGTTCACTTCGTTGAATTTGCTGGTGCCGCCTTTGGCGGGTTTGCGGAGGGCCTTCGCTTCCAACGCGTTGTCGCCGAGTTCGAATCCGGTCTTCCATCCGCCTTTCTTCATTTCGGACGCGAAGCCTTTCGCGATCACCCCGACTCTTTTTAGAGGACCAAAAGGAGGCGGAATATTGGGAACGAACGTGACGCGGCCCTGCCCTGGCAACCCGTTAAGCGGACGCATGAATGTCGCACCAGGGGGAGCAGGATGATGCCCTTGCCATGCAATACCCACCGTGCCGGGCACTCCCTTGATCGTCCGGGATAGCCTTTGCGGTGTCGTAGCCACCCCTGATTCTTCTGGCGCTTGAAGCTGTCGAAAATTGTTACCGCTTGATACAGTTGCCAGTGCACTAACGGAGAAGGCGTAGTAACCTTGGGGAAGACTCGCACTCGCCTCGCCATTCCCGTCCCATGGAAATGACATGGTGCTGCCCGTACCTGTTGCAGACCGCACCAGAGAATCCGTTTCGTCCCGGATCTCTAGGGTCCAGGTCGAGTCCATTTCGAACTGAGCGCTGATCACCTGCGTTTCTCCGGCCTCCGGCTCGAAGAGGTCTTCGGAAAATTTGAAATGAGAAACGTAGTTTTGAAAGCTCACTTCCAAACCTGGAGTGGCCGAATAATTCGGATCGCTCCCGCCGACGGACGGAGTGGTTTCGAATCCGGCCACTGGTCTATCAACCGCCGAGGCGGAGAATCGATGTGTCCCGTTTCGCCACTCTGTGGTGTTGACCGTGAATACGGCCGGATTGACGCTACGGCTATCGTACTCCGCACCATCGATAGAAAGACGGATATCACCAACACCATTGCTGTCAGAACCTGTTACAGTCACCGTGGCAACTCCGGAAAGTATTGCACCGGAAGTGACGTCACTGAAGGTCAATGTCGGGCCGACGCCCGAGTTTTGTCCCACCTTGGACACGCGATAGAAACGCCGCGGAGTCAATTCGGGCCGGAGAATTTCCGGAGTGGCCGCGTAGTCGCCGGCGTCCGTCCAAAAGGTGCTAATCCCCATGGAAGGCATGTCGGAATACAAGACCTTCCAAGATTCGGAAGCCAGATTTTCCGAAAATTGGATTTCATAGAGTGCGCCGGGCTCACTTGCCCACGTCAACATGATTCCGGTATCGATGTAAGAGGTGACGGACTTGACCCCGAATGCCTCGTCCGCAGTCGCAGTTGTAGCGGTGAGCGAAGAAGCGACGATTACGAACCAATTAATGGAAAGACGGATGGGGTGGAAGTTCTTCATCGGAAAGGTTTATGGATCTAGCTGGCATTTAAAAAAAGCGACTCCATGACGATCCGTCAATACAAACGTTCTAATTAGGACGTTTTTGCCTCTTCACCTGCACTGATATCTGAAGGGCTTGTGAAGGGAGAAGACCCAGTGGCATTCGGCAGACGTTTGGGGGCTGTTTTCGAGAGGGAACGCCTTGCTGCGGGCTTGTCACGCACGCGTCTCTCAGAGATTGCCGGAGTGGGTAGAACCGGGGTAATCTTGTTTGAAAGAGGTGAGCGAATGCCGTCGATCCACATCGTCAAAGCCCTCGCCGATGGGCTGGGAATTTTGTTGAGCGAGCTGATCAAAATGGCAGAGGAAAAAGTCTGAAGGAGAGAATGGATCTATTAGGCGGATTGAAGCAGCTTCGCGGCTTTCGAACCCGTTCGGGTGATCTGAAGGATCGGATCACCTCCCGAGGCATATCGCACCAGGGCAATCCAGCCCATACACTTGAGAAAATCGATATCAGTCGGGATGAATCTCGGCTCTTCGGGCTCGAACTTACCGCTTCCAACAGGCAAAAAAACGATTCTCACACCGTAGGAAGAATTTTTATAGAGCATCTGGCCCGCCTCGATCTCATCAAGCCTGCAAAGCAGTTCGCACGCTTGGTTTGACAGGCTGTCTGACGCTGTGCCGAATTGGGAGCCAACTTCAGCCAATCCATCGATTTTCCCGGCAATCGCAGATACTGCTTCACAGACCACATCCAACTTCTTCGACATTGAAGCAGAGTCGGAAGCCAACAAGGAGTGGAGATCTCGCTGGAGTTCATCGGACTCAAATATTCTTTCCCGAAGATTCTGAAAATTGTGGTTCGCGAGCCACACCATGAAGCTATTGAATTGATCGCTTTCATGGGCGGTATGCTCCTGTTTCCAGTTGCAAATCAGGCCCACAACCGTTGTGAAAAGTGAGATTCCGGCGATTGGTTCCATATACTTTCGAGTTTTTTGTGGTTTTCAAAGTGCCTAAAACCTATCCGAGTCGGGATTTAAGCTAGATCTTCGGAGACTGGATACAATCCTCGGTAATGAACTCCCCGCGTTTCTCTGGCGGCAGGGGCAGGCCGGGGGCGGTGACGGATTCTCCGGCGGCGAGGCGGGCGGCGACTTGTTGGTTGAGGTCGAGGAGTTGGGCGAGCAGGTCGGCCTTGGGGGTGAAGCCGTAGGCGGCGAGCACGGCGGCATCCAGCGCGGCGTGGGCGTCCTTGAGCGGATTGGTGCCGGGGAGTTCGAGGGTGCGATAGAGTGCGCGCAGCCCGCCCTTGAGCTTCGGCAAGTTCTCGGCACGGATGCTGCGGATTTCACGCCCGGCGACTGCGATGGCCAACATCATTTTCTCGTTAGGTGCCTGTGGCCATGGAAGCGTATCGAAGACCGATTCGGATGTGTAGCGAAGGCGTTCTGTCAGCTTTGATGAATTCGCAACCAACCATGACCAGTGGGCTGATGATTGGAGGATGCCGTAGCTGTAGTCGTCATCGAATGCGAAAACCATGAGCTGCATATCAGGACGGATTTTCCGGCTGACGAAGGCAAACGTGGGCCGCTTGGTCACGCGCGGGCAAACGATGTAGCGGGCTCGGGAGTTCACGGCGGCAACAGTGCCCGGCATCCAATCCCGGAACTGCCACCAGCGTTGGGCCATGCGTGTCCAACGGGTCGTATCAAGGCCAGTGGCCAGCTTTTCCGCCTCCGATTTCGCGAGAACATCCGGCATGACTCGCTCTTGCAGGATCGCGAAGGCGGCGGCGTATGGTGCTGCCGCAAGCATGTCCCGCTGCCCGAGGTCGATGATCCAGCGGGTGGGGCCGTTTGATTCCACAAGATCCCGGCCCGTCATGTAAGGAAAGAGAACGTCCCGGTGATCGGGATGTTTGGCAAGAATGGCGGCAGCTTCTTGCGGGGTGAGAGTGAACCCTTCATGACAGGGATTCTGGCCGGTGAAGACCCTCTTTGGTTCGCTGTTTATCGAAAGAATGTGGGCACTGCTGACATCCGCCTCATCCGAGAGAGCGGAGTTGATTGACGGCACATCGCGGAAAGCGAGTTCGTATTCTTTGGATGCGATCTTCCCCTGTGCCTTCCAATGCTTCTTGGTGGCGGCGGAAGGTTCCGTCTTGAACCATAGACGCCGCGTTTTGGGGAGCAGCGCGGGGTTTTGGCTTTTCACCCAGTTCGCGATTGCGACATGGACGTTTGCCTCACCGCTCCAAGGTTGGTTATCGACTGCTTCGACAATGGTGCCGTCCTTGGCGATGTGATCGAGTCCGCCGACACGTGATGCGTTGTTACGAACGTTCTGGGTGCTGACGAGGCCCGCCCGGCCCGCGAATGGATCTTCGGAGGTGCACGCTTTCAGATGGTCGTGGGCCCTGCGAAACCAATAGACGCAGAAGTCAGCCATTTTGGGCACTTCCGGATAAAGTAAATGAACCTTTCTGACATATTCGTAGCCAAGTTGTTTGGCCAAAAACCGTGAGCCGATGAACGGCGGATTTCCGATGATCACATCGACTTCCGGCCATGGGGTGCGCTGGCCATTGCTGACGAGTGCATCGATGGCGATGAAGTTCTGGTCGAGATTGTCGAGCGGGAGGGCGCGCTCGGCGATGTGCAGCTCGTCGATAGCGAGCTTGCGGGCAATCATCATGGTCACCTTGGCGAGTTCCACGGCGAAGGGGTTGATATCCATGCCGTAGAAGTTCTGCGCGGTGAGGTAGCTCATGGCGATTTGACCGGGTTCCGCCTTACTAACGAACTCGGTGTTGATGCGCTCGATGATGCGGGCTTCTAATCGCTTTAACTCGCGGTAGGCGATGTAGAGGAAATTTCCGCAACCGCAGGCGGGATCGAGAACGCGGAAGTTGTGGAGGCGCTCGCGTAGCTCGGAGAGGCGCTTGAGGGTCTTGGCTCCTTCGATCTGGCGGCTCCATGGCTCGACGATGGTCGGGCCGATGATTTTCATGATGTCCACCGGGTGGGTGAAGTGGGCACCGGAGGCGCGGCGCTCGTCGCGGGTGCCTTCCACGGAGCCGTCATCCAGAGAGTGCTCGAAGAGTGTGCCGAAGATTTCGGGTTGGACTTTTTTCCAGTTGAACTTGGCGGCCCGGCGGAGAAGTAACAGTTCCGGGTCTTGTAGCTCGATGCGGGCTGGCTGGGAGAAGAGTCCGCCATTGAAATAGGCGACGCCTTTAAACCGTCCGCCGGTGGGTGACGGCGTGGTATTCATGGCCTCGAAGAGTCCGCCTAGCAGGTCGTAGCTGTCTGCGGGGGATTTGATTTCGTCGAGGAGCTGGGTGACGAAGTATTTGGGTAACAGGTCGATGTCCTCGGCGAAGAGGGCGACGAGGATTTGCAGGATGAAACGCTGGGCGGTGGGCTGGTCCACGCCGCGCTTGCGGAAGCGGCGGAAGCATTCTGCCAGACAATCGGCGGCTTGGCGGGTGACGGCGACGCGGTCGTTATCGAAGGTGGGTTTCGGTTGGCCGGGTAAGAGGAAGGCGAGCGGGCCGTAGTGTTCTGCCAGATCGGCGAGCTTGGCGCTGCCGACGGGGGAATCCATCTGGGTCTCGAAGTCATAGACCTCGAATTCATCGAAATTGCAGAGGACGACGTAACGCGGGCGACCGGGGACGAGGCGGGTCCAGTAGTCGAAGGCTTGCCGGTAGTGTTTGGAAAGCACAGTGCCGCGCTTTTTCATCTCGATGAGAACGACGGGCTTCCAGACGTAGTCGGCGAAGGCGGTGCCGCCGCCGTCGTCACTGGCCTTGCGGACGCGGAACTCAGGTTCGCCGCCGACGTCGAGAGACCCGGCGTGGCCGAAGGCTTGGAAGAGGCGGTCGAGGAAGATTTGTGCCTGGCCTTTTTCGTCTCCGGTGATGTGGGTCTGTGCCCACTGGACGAAGGCGGAGAGTTTTTCGATTTTGGGATCGGCCATGTGGCGGGAGATTGGGGATGGGGCGGGGGCGCGTCAAATACGGAGCGTGGCTGGCGCTGCCGGAGTATAACAAAACAGCTCCATCTGCTGGAGATGGAGCTGTTTCTGTCGATAGCGGATCATTAGCCGATCAAGGCGTCGGCGGGGTGGGAGCTGGCTGTGTGGCCTGACCGCCGCCGGCGTTGACGATTTTGCGGGCGCTGGCGTAGGCGGTAGTGAATGCCGGATTGGCGGCGGTGAACTGGAGGATGAGGCGGTCGAGGATGTTCTCGAGGTTGGCGTCGGCACGTTCGATTTCCGCTGCGATGGCGGCGGTGACGCCGGTGCGGCCTGAGATGGCGGCGCGGGGTGTGCCGAGGGTTTCGCTGTAGGCGGTGATGGCGCTTTGCAAATCGGTGAGCATCGCCGGGGTGAGGTTAAACTCGAGCATTTTGGCGGGATTGGCCGTGACGAGTTTTTCCGCTTCGTCGTGAATGACTTGGGCGGCGTCGTCGAGGAGGGATTCCCGCATGTTTTTGAGGGCTCCTTCCTTAGCTTCGAACTTGGCGGCGACGGTTTGATTTCCGGCCTCGAAGGCGAAGGATCCGGCTGCCCCGGCGACGATGAGGATGCGACCGACAAGGGAGAGCTTGAGGCGCTCCTTGTCGAGGGTGATGCCGGTGAGCGGCGTGCCTTGGGCTTGGGCGAGGGCGGCGAGCACGTTGATGCTGCCTGCGAGGCTGACCTGGCCGCGGGCGAATGCGGGGAGGCCGCTCCAGATGGCTTGGAAAACCGGGTCGGTGAGGACGAGGTTGGTGGCTTGGTAGGCGTTGGCTTTGTTGATTTGTCCGTTGGTCATGGTAGGTGGTGGTGTGATTTTCTGGCTGAGAGGGGGAAAACGGTTTTGAGATGACGAAAACGTGGCGAAAAGAGGCGGGAATGGTTTTAAGGGAGGGGAAACGGCTTTCAGAATTAGAAAACAGTGTCGAAGAGGTGGGAAACGAGTTTGAGAGGGAAAAAACGGTGACATAGACCGGGGAAACAGATTTGAGGGGGGCGAAACGGAGTTGAAGTGATTCGAAAGCGGTTTGAGGGCCGCGAAACGAAATTGAGGGGAGGGCAACCAAGCTGATAAAAACGCAAAAGCGGTTTCTAATTACATGCACACGGTTATGTCAGACGGTTGGACACGGCAAGGTCTTTAATAGACTTTCGATTGCCAAGTTTTGGGATTGTCTGATTGTCCCACATACGATGAAAGGCGCAATCACCGAGGTGAAACTCGCCAAGCCGGAAAAAGAAGTAAGCAGTTCCTCCACCCGCCCTAAATCCCACTCAATTCCCATTTGATTTTTTCCCGGCAGCGTTCACAAGCTCCGGGCATGGCGAAAGCGAAGGATGAAAACCGGGTGGTGGTGAAGGTGTTTCTTTATGGGATCCAGCCGCAGATTTGGCGGCGGTTTTCCATTTCCTCGGAAATCACCTTCATCCAGTTCAGCGATGCCGTGCAATCGGTGATGGGCTGGGACAACAAAAGCCCGCACGAATTCCGCCACGGCAAGGGCAAGCGCCTCGTCGACGTCATCGGCCCGATCGGCCTGGAAGACCAGACTGCCGGCGAATTTCAGGATGAAGCAGTGCTGACGGTGAAGGAATTCCTCGGAAAACGCCGCCTGCCGATCCGCATCCTCTACCGCTACGACTTCGCCGATGAATGGATCCACGAGATCGTCTTCGAAAAATGGACCGGCGGCGAGGGCGGCCCGGAAGTGCTCGAAGGCGCCCGCGCCTGTCCGCCCGAGGATTTCGGCGGCACCTTCCAATACATGCAGGCGCTGCACGGAGAAATCGAGTGGGCGCATCCCGGCTACGATCCGGAAGCGTTCGACCCGAAGTTGGTCAGCTTCGAGCAGAAAAAGGCCGTGAAGAAGCGGAAGGGAGCCTGAAAATTACCGAGATTGATTCAATCTCACCGGGCGGGCGGAGCGTCTAGCAGGGAATCCGGCGGCGCTTTGGCCGGTTTGCCTTTTTCCCGATAAACATAGGGCTTGAGGATGTAGATGGAATCCCACTGGGCGGGATCCAGAATGAATTTCCTGTCGCCGTTCCGGAACCATTCCGGGAGATCGTGGACGTTGTGGATTTTGATTTCATACGTCGTTGCAGCCACTGTTTGGGTTCCCAGTCGGACCGTTTGCAGGTTTTTTTCGAGCACCTCGATTTTCCCTTCAAAACGGGCTCCCCAGGTGTGGAAAACAACCGTTCCATCCGCAGCGGCTGAGACCAATGCCACCCAGTGACCGGAATCATGGCGCGGGGCTTCGCGGATGGTTACCTGCAGCATCGTGGCATTCTCGCCGACGGTGTAGCGTGCGAGATTTTCGGGACGGAGGTCATAGTCGGTCCGGACCTTCAGCGTCGCGAGCTCGGCGATGTTTTTCTCGAAATATTCCTTAAAGCCCTTGGTCGCATTGTCCACGTAGGTTCCGGAGTTGTTGCGGGTGACGCAATAACGGGAAAGGCGGGTATGAATCCACTCCGCCTTGGCGTCGAAATCTCCTTGTTTCGGGATTTCCAGCACGCCGGCCTGGTCCCACCACAAGAGAAAATTGCAAAACGAACTGGGCACGCAGTCGCTGGCCTTGTTGCCAAAATCCTCCTGGGAAATCACCGGCAGCTTGTCGCGATCAAGAGCCGGGAACTGCCTGAATGCCGCTAGATCACCGGGTTTTCCCGCCGCTGCGGCAGCCTCTTCATCGCGCGTCTTTCCCACAGCGACCAGCTGACGATCCACCTCGCCCAGATTGGAAACCGCAATAGCGACGAGTTTTCCGGCACTGGTGAGAACCTCAATTTGTTTTCCGTCGTTGATCGTGCGGACCCAGGTTCCTCGAAGCGTTTTTCCATCCGGGCTTCTCCAGGTCCTTTCAGACGTGAGTTCGCCGGCGCTTGCCGTCATGGGCACGAGGACCATCAGCACACTTGCCAACATGGAGGACCGGATAGGGGGAAGCCGCATTTTGGATAGAAATTGCTGAAGTCACTCTACCTTTCAGGCTCGTCATGCCAAGACTCCATTTGGATTATCAGGAAGTGTTGCTAGGGGGCTTGGACGTTTCGTCCAGGCCAAGAAGGGAGGAGACCTCCCTTCCCCTTAACCCGGGATCCGCCGGATCCCGTTCTTCTCGATCACTATTCTCCCCTTCTTGAACAGCGCCCCGGTCGCCTGCTTGAACGTCCGCTTGCTGACACCCAGCTCGTCATTGATTTCCGCCGCCGGGCTGTGATCGCCGATGGACCAGAATCCGCCGCGGGCTTCGAGCTCTTTCAAAATTTGACCTTCCAAGTCGTCCACCTTTACCCGGCCGGCAGGGTGCAGGCTGACGTTGATTTTCCCGTCGGGGCGAATGGCGGTGATGTAGCCTTTGAGTGCCTCGCCGGGCTGGAGTGGTTGGAAAACCTCGTTGGCAAAAAGCAGGCCGCTGTGGGTGCCATTGATGATCGCTTTGTAACCGAGATCGGTTTTCCCGAAGATGATCAGGTCGACTTCCTGCTCCAACCGGAAATCCGGCGACGTCAGGTCCATGTGCCGCGCGATGCGGGTGGTGGCGATGACGCGGTGCGTCTGCTCGTCGACGTGGACGTGGACGATGTAGTTTTTCCCCACCTCCATCCGGACTTTCTGCTCGCGGAACGGGACGAGCAAATCCTTCGGCAGTCCCCAGTCGAGAAACGCGCCGACGCCGGTGACAGCTACGCACTTCAAGCGGCCGAACTGGCCGGGCATCACCTTGGGTGACTGGAGCGTGGCGACCGGACGGTCCTCGGAATCGTTGTAGAGAAAGACATCGAGAAATTCGCCAATGCTGCAACCCCGGGGAATTTCGCGGTGAGGCAGCAGGATTTCGCCCACCTCGCCGCCGTCGAGAAAGAGCCCGAAGGATTTTTCGTGAAGGATTTGGAGGGATGCGCGCTCGCCGATCTTTGCCATGGTTGGACGATGAACCTCTGCCGCCCGGGAGTCGATGGCGATCTGTGCGTCACGATTTGTAACACCGCATCACCCGCGGTGTGATGCCGGTGAAAATCTCCCAGACGATGGTTTCCGCCTTCTCTGCAATTTCCGCGACCGGGATGTGCGGGCCGAAGATTTCCACCTCGTCGCCCTCGATCACGTCTTCGGCTCCGGTCGCGTCGACCATCAACTGGTCCATGGTCACCCGGCCGATAATCGGCAGGCGGCGGCCGCGGATCCACACGTCCGCGCCTCTTCCCGAAACCTGCCGCGGGTAGCCGTCGCCGTAGCCGATGCCGACGGTGGCGACCCGCGTGGGCTTGGTGGTAACGAATTGCCGCCCGTAGGAAACCCCGTGCCCGGCCGGCAGCGTGCGGACGAGCGTCACCCGCGATTTCAGGCTCATCACGGTGGCAAGTTTTTCCTGGAATCCCGGCAACGGTGAGACCCCGTAGAGCATCAGGCCGGGGCGCGAGAGATTGCAGCAGCCATGTTGATAGCCTAGCAGCCCCGCGCTGTTGGAGAGATGACGCCACTTGAATCGCGAATCCCCGCCGAGGTCGCGGATGATCGCGTGGAATTGCGCGAACTGCCGCAACGTGAACTCCTCGTCTTCATCCGCCGACGGCAAATGCGAGCCAATGCCTTCGACTTCCAAATTCTCCATGCGCTCCAGCTGGGCCAGTTTTTCCGGCAGATTCTCCGCCACGAATCCCCCGCGCCCCATACCGGTGTCCACCGCCAGATGTACCTTGAGCCGCACGCCCCGCGCGGCCGCGAGTTGGTCGAACTGCTCCGCCTCCTCGATCGAGGAAATGCATGGCGTCCAGCCGCTGGCGACGATTTCCTCGCGCTCGTCCGACCAGGTCGCGCCAAGCAGATAGATCCGCGTTTCCACGCCCGCGTTCCGGACACGCCGCGCCTCGCCGACATTCGCCACCCCGAAAAACGCGATGTCCTCCGCTGCCAGCGCCCTGGCAATTTCCTCCAACCCGTGACCATACGCCCCCGCCTTCACCACCGCCATCAGCCCGCCACCGCCGAACGCCTCGCGGGCGACGGCCAGATTCCGCTTCAGCGCGCCAAGATCGATCTCCGCCCAAGCGCGCGGCGGGGAAACCGGAAAATTTTCGTTCACACAGCCGAAGCTAGGCATCCCGGCCGCGCTGGCAAGAACTGCGGATTGATACATGGAAATCTTCACGACGCTGACGCCGGAAAATACCTTTGTCTCAGCCAGAAGGAAACACGGACGAGTCCGAGCAGAACGGGCACTTCGATCAGTGGACCAACCACCGCGGCGAAGGCGACGCCGGACTTGATGCCAAAGACCGCGATGGCCACGGCGATGGCGAGGTCGAAGTTGTTTCCCGCAGCGGTGAAAGCGAGTGTCGTCGAGCGCGGGTAGTCCGCGCCGATGCGCTTGGCCAGGAAGAAACTCGCGAAGAACATGACCGCGAAATAAATCGTGAGCGGGATGGCGATGCGCGCGACATCCAGCGGCAGGGCGATGAGGGAGTTTCCTTTGAACGTGAACATCACGACGATGGTGAATAGCAGCGCGGCGAGCGTGAGCTTCGAGATGCGCGGGATGAAGACCTCATCATACCAAGCCTCGCCTTTCAGCGGCACCAGGATCACGCGACTGAGAATGCCGGCGGCGAACGGGATTCCCAGATAGATCAGCACACTCCGGAAAATGTCCAACATGGTGACGGACACGATTTTCCCCTCCAGTCCGAAATACGGCGGCAGCACGGTGATGAAGAACCATGCGTAAGTGCTGTATAACAGGATTTGCAGAATGCTGTTGAGCGCGACAAGACCGGCCGCGTATTCGCGGTTACCTTTGGCCAGGTCGTTCCAAACGAGAACCATGGCGATGCAGGGAGCGATGCCGACAAGGATGAGGCCGACCATGTAATCCGGATGGTCGCGCATAAAGCCAAACGCGAGCAGCACCATGAGCAGCGGGGCGACGATCCAGTTCTGTACCAGCGCCAAGGCCAGAATGCGGGTGTTGCCGAAGACCTTGGGGAGCTGGGCGTATTTCACCTTCGCAAGCGGGGGATACATCATGAGGATGAGGCCGATGGCGATGGGCAGATTGGTGGTGCCTACTGTCATCGGCGCGAAAAACGCCTCCGGGTCGGTGATGACAAAATGGGCGAGTGCGACTCCCAGTCCCATGGCCGCGAAGATCTAGACCGTGAGGTAGCGGTCGGTGAACGACATGTTTTTGGAGACGGCGTCGGACATTTTTGCGTCCTGTTAGACACAGCCGGAGCCCCCGCAGCAGGGGGCATTACCGGCATGGCAGGTAATGGACTCGCGGAGTTTTCTTCCACAATCCAGGAAGGTCTTCTGCACGCGGCCGACTTCGGTGACGTGAAAGGAAACGGGCACCGCTTCCCCGCCGGGCAGGTGGATGCGGAAGAATCGATCCGAGTGCTGGTTGAGAAGCGTCCTTAGTTCTGATAGTTTCATGACGGGATCGCGGTTTTGGATTTGGAACGGTTCTTCGAAACCAGCTTTTTCGGCCCGGGGCAGCAACTGCCTTCACGCTCACCCAGCCTCAGCGCGGCCTTTTCGGCGTCCCCGCTCCACTCGTCCTCTTCGGTGCCGGCGAAAAACTTTTCCATCGTTTCCAGTAATTTGAGATACTTGGCGTCGATGCGAAAATAGGTCCATTTCTCGCATTTCTCGCTTTCGAGCAGGCCCGCTTTCCGGATCACCTGGACGTGGCTGGAAACCGAGGACTGCGGCATGTCCAGAATGTCCGCCAGTTCGCAGACGCACAGAGCCTGCTTCATCACCAGCCGCACGATGCGGCAGCGTGTGGGATCGGACAGGGCCCGGGTAAACTGCACGATGGTTGTCATAACGAATCAATACGTAATGGGGATTCCCGATGAGTAAAACGGTTTTTCCCGAATCATGCTGCGACCGGACCAATGGTCTTGATTTTGGGGAGAAAAAACGAAATCGCGCCCGCCATCACGAGGAACCCGGACGACGCCGCCAGACAGGCGATCAAGCCCGAGTTCGTTCCGCTCGCGCTTCCTATTTGATAAAGAAGGCCTGATAGAACCGTGCCCGTTAGCCGGCCGCAGGCGTTTGCCATGTAGTAGATGCCCACGTTCATCGCCACCTTGTCATGGTCGGCGTAATCCAGGATGAGGAACGAATGCACTGCGGAGTTCAGCGCGAACACGACACCGAAAGTAAGAAGTCCCGCGACCACCACGGCGGCGGGATCCGCATTCAGATGCAATCCAGCGATGATGGCGGCCGGGATGAAAGCCAGCACCAGCGCAAGACGGCGCGCCGTTTTGCCGGTCGGATCCTTCCCTCGTAGGATGACCGGCGCGGAGGCCTGCACGATTCCGTAGCCGATCACCCACAGTGCCATGAAGCCGCCCGCCTGCCAGAACCTCCAACCGAGCACCGACGAAAGGAAAACGGGGAGCGCCACCACGAACCACACATCCCGAGCTCCAAACAAAAACAACCTTGCGACCGACAGCAGGTTCACCGCCCGGTTTTTCGAGAGCAGGTGGCTGAACTTCGGCTTCGATTTCGTGTCACCCAACCCGCCCTTCATGAGCACCGCCGCCAGGACCAATGCCACTCCCACCACTCCCATCAACACGCCCACCGACGCCTGGAAGCCGACGATGGAAAGCAACAGGCTTCCCATAAAAAATCCCACGCCTTTCAGCGCGTTTTTGCTCCCGGTGAGCAGCGCGACCCACCGATAGAGCCGTCCCTCGGTGTCACCGGCCACGAGCTTGACGGCGCTTTTGCTGCTCATCTTGGTCAGGTCCTTCGCGATTCCGGAGAGTGCCTGAGAGGCCATCACCCAGACGACCGTCAGTCCCGACGCAGGCATGAAGGTGAGCATCGAAAGTGCGGCCAACTGGGTCCCAAGCCCCATGAACAACGTCGTCTTCAATCCGAACCGCGACGCGATCAGGCCGCCTCCCAGATTCGTGATGATCCCGAAAAGCTCATATAGCAGAAACAACGAAGCAACTTGGAACGCGCTGTATCCCAGTTGGTAAAAATAGAACAACACGAGCATCCGGATCGCACCGTCGGCGAGGGTGTCAGCCCAGTACGCCATCGTGACAACAGCGTAATTCCGCTTGCCCGCATCCTTCATAATAGGGCTGCGACTTTTCCAGCGAGCTCGGCGTAGCGGCAGGCATAACCCCACTCGTTGTCATACCAGGCGAGAATCTTCACCTGCGTCCCGCCGGTCACCATCGTCGACGGCGCGTCGATGATCGAGGAGCGGGGATCGTCCTTGAAGTCGATCGAAACCAACGGTCTTTCCTCAAATCCCAGAATTCCGGCCAAGGAACCCAGCGATGCTTGTTTCAACAGCGCGTTCACCTCCTCGACCGTGGTCGGGCGCGCGACCTCGAATACGCAGTCCGTAAGCGATGCGTTCAACAACGGCACCCGGATCGCCACGCCGTCCAGCTTGCCTAGCAGCTCGGGGAAAATCATCCCGATCGCGGTGGCCGAACCGGTGGACGTTGGTATCAACGAAAGGCTGGAAGCCCGCGCACGTCTCAAGTCCTTGTGATGGGTGTCGAGGATGGACTGGGTGTTGGTCATGTCGTGAATCGTCGTGATCATGCCATGCTTGATGCCGATGCCTTCGTGTATGGTCTTAACCACCGGGGCGAGGCAGTTCGTGGTGCAGGAAGCGGCGGTTAGAAGATGGTGTTTGTCCGGTTCGTAGAGATGGTCGTTCACACCCATCACGATGTTGAGCGCGCCGGATTTCACGGGAGCGGCGACGATGACTTTTTTCACGCCCGCTTTGAAATAGGCGTCGAGTTGCTCCGGCGTGCGGAATTTCCCGCTGGCTTCGAGCACGATGTCCACACCGAGATCGCGCCACGAGACCTTGGAGAAATCCTCCTCGCTGGTGTGGCCGAGGGTTTTGCCCGCGATGGTCACCTGATCCGCCATGCCTGAAATGCCGCGGCTCCATTTGCCATGGACCGAGTCGAACTCGATGAGATGCGCGGAAACGATGCCGTCGCCGCCGGTCTCGTTGAGGTGGACGAATTCGATTTCCGGAAAGTCCCAGCCCGCGCGGAGTGCGAGCCGTCCGATGCGGCCGAAGCCGTTGATGCCGATGCGTATTGCCATTGATGTTAGGTGATGTGTTTTATTGAAATCAGCAACCGCCCGACGCGCACTCCGGTGAGGTTCATGGGTTCGCGCGTTTTCTAGCTGACAATGTCTTCGGGCCGGGGCTGCTGCTGCCTTGACGCTCGCTGAGCCGCAGGGCCTCCCGCATCACCAGCCGCACGATGCGCCAGCGCGTGGGATCGGCGAGAGCCCGGGTGAATTTGACGACATTTGTCATGACGAGGAATATCGTAGTGATGATTATCGATGTGTAAACCGGCTTTTCGTGGCAACATGCGCCAGCCGGACCAACGGTATCGATTTTTCGGGAGAACAAACGAAATCGCACCCGCCATCACGAGGAATTCGGACAACGCGGCCAAGCAGGCGATCAGGCCCGAGTTCGTTCCGCTCCCGCCGCGAATTCGACTGGGGATTCCTGCCAGAACAATTCCTGTCAGTCGGCCGCCGGGATGTCGGGGAAATCCACCCGGACGATCGGCCTGCATTTTCTTGGCATGCCGGTCCATTTGGGTAGCTTCAAGGAAATGTCCCACCTCACAAGACTGGCGATCGGTGCAATGCTAGGTTTCCTGCTGGTCTCCTGCGGCAGTCAAACCGCACCGTCCTACTTTCTCTCCCACCCCCCGGATGATACCACCAGCCGGCCCCTGCGCCACTACCCGGTCGCGCGGCAGGGCGAGCTCACCGCCTGGCTCACCAGCGACCACGTCAGCACGGCCGGCGATTGGCTTTACGCCCCGGGCGACCCGAATCCGAAATATCACATCGCTGGCGTCATCCGCTCCGGATCCATGCCGGAGGCTGCGAAACACGACGGTTCGTTTCTGGTGGTTTCAGGCTACAAAGGTCCGCTTTTCGAACTGTGGCAGGGCACCGAGGCCGAGGCACTCCTGTTTACCGGTGAAGGTGGCTGGATCCCTGTCCGCATCCGTCAGGACGAAGCCGTCAACTCCTGGGTGAGGGTCTCGCCGGGGCGTTCGATCGGGGGTTGGAGTGGCTTTCCCATTGTGATCGGTGATCCAAAACACCCCGAAGCCATCGCCGGAGCCATGTGGTACAAGAGCAACACCGAGCCCACCCTAGGAGGCGCTGCATCTACCCGTATGCTCCGGCGCTGGCTGGGCAAGCTCAAGCTCGCGGACTTTGTGACGAAGCCCTGAGGCTTTCAGCTTCATGCTTCGCATCACTGTGACAAAGACGACACATTTGCACGTTTGATCCGGGGAAGCCCCCGTGGAAAGAGTCCCGCCACAAGATGACCTTTCCAGCACGCCGTTCGCATTTCCAGAGCTGGGTCCCATGGATCGTGTTGATCTCCGCACATTGGGCGCAGGTGTTTTTTTGCGCGAGCTACGGCTGGATGGTCTTTTACCAGGGAAATCCTGCCGGCGCGCCAATCGACCACCGTCCATCCTTCAGACGCGCACTGACATGAAGCTGTTTTCCCGCGATCCTTCCGCCACCGACCCGCCGGCTACCAAAGTCACTCTGTTTGGGCGTCTCGGTATGTTTTGGGGAGATCTGCCTCTCTTGTGGAAGGTGCTGATGGTCGCCGTCGTACTGGCGATACTCGGAATTCCTTTCTACAGGCCTGCGATGCGCGCCCAGAAAATCAGAAACTACGAGGCTGATCTGACGTCCGCCAAACGGGCACTGGTAGAAGGCCGGAGTGTGGTGGCTCGCGACCTCTCACTCGAAGTCTTGCGGAACAACCCTCAAAAAAGCGAAGCGCTGCCAATCTTCATGCGGGCGGCGGCTGGAGCCGCTGATTCCAGATTGACGGGAGCGGCCCGAGAATTTCTTGCTCAAAAAACCGAGGATAAATCGGACCGGTTCTTCGCGTGGAACGTGTTGTGCGAGCAGAGCCCGATGGGAATTGCGGGCATGAGTTGGCTGTCACTCCGCGATGACGAAAGGAAGGATCCGGATTTCCTGGTGCCTTGGCTGGAGCGCCTCATGACCGAGAACCTGGGTCAATTGGTGGACGTGGAACTCACCAGGCAGACGAGCCAAACCGACCCGCGGGTGGAGCGCATCCGTCTTTCCCGGCTTGCCAAGCGCGCCACGGACGTCTCCTTCCGCGAGCTTCAAGCGCGCCTTCTGGACCGCATTGCCTCCGACCCGGATGATGGTCCGATGTTGCTGGAATTGATGGACGAAATTCCCCAAAACGCATTGATTCCCTATTTTTTCACCGCCTTGGGCAAGTGGATCGGAGCCCGTGGCGGCGAGCCGACGGTGGAGGACCGGATGCGCTTGGCACGTTGCGAAATAGCGGCCCATCCAGAGTCCAAGGACGCGGTCCTGACCCGAGTGGCGAGCTCTTACGGCACCTCGCACCCAGTTCCGGTTGCCGGATTGTATTCAGCCCTCCAGCGTTTCGACAAGGCGGAGGAACTTCTGAAGACGACTCTGCCAAAAGGCGATCCCGGGGCGTTCAAATTGATGGCCGAAGTGCTTGAGCGGTTGGGCAAGCTCGACCCGTGGAAGAAGCTTCTCGAAAATCCACCGGAGGGTGCTTCCCTGCCTGAGGTATGGTGTGATCGGGCGTTCATCGCCGCACAACAAGACGACGAGAGGGCAAGTACTGAGTTCGAACAAAAAGCGATGGCGGCGGCTGAATTACGGTCCAAAAGCGACTCGCTGATTCGTCTCGCACGGCACGCGTCGAATCGTGGAATGAGCGACTACGCCGTGGATGTCTGGGTGAAGGCGATCCAACGTGGCTCCGCCAGCCCTTTGCCATTTTTTCATTCGATCGACCCAGTCATTCGAGCGACCGCACTGGCCAAGAAAGAGAGCCAGCTTTTTGACATGCTGAGGGTTTACCGCGCCATGGAACCCGGCAATCTGGACGTGGCGATTCAACACTCGTATCTCGGCTGCCTGCTCGGAAACGTGCCCCCGGCGACGCTCATCACCGAACTTTCACCGGTTCGGGACAGGCTATTGCAGGATCAGGGGAATCTCCCTACCCATGCGCTGAACTGCACGATCGCTTTGGCCAATCTGTTGGAGGGACATCACGAACTGGCGGCTGAACTGACCGGCGACAGCAACATCGACTGGTTCAACCAGCCTCCCGCTTACCGGGTGGTCCGGGCGACCGCCTTGACCAGGACCGGCCGTAAGGAGGAGGCGGATATCTACATGGACGGCTTTGACTGGGACAGCCTGTTGCCAAGCGAGACGAGGGTTTTCCGGGAACTGTTGGAGCTGCCGGGAGAATCCAACGCGGTCAAGGAAACGCAGAACGCCGGGAAAACCGAGAAGGCCAGACTGGCTGAAGAAGCCAGGCAGGTGCAGAAAGCCAAGGAACTCAAAGAAATCCGCGAAGCCTTGGAGGCCAAGGACGCCGGGAAAAGCGAGGAAGTTAAAGATGCCGAGAAGGCCGAGCGAGCGGCAAAAGCCAGGCTTGCCGAGGAAGCCCGGCAGGCGAAGAGAAAGGCCGAGCTCCAGGAGATCCGCGGAAAGCTTGCAGAGCGTGCCGCCAGGGAAGCTGCGGAAGCCAAGAATCCGGAAACCACCGAGCCGGCAGACAGGCAGTGACGACGGCGGACGGAGTGCGTTTCCTCTGAACGCTATTTCCCGTGGACGTCTTGTCCGCTGACCCACACGGAGTGCGGATCCGGAGGTAATTCAGGGTAGTTAGAGGTCGGGCGCGAGCCGATACCTTCGATTTCCAGAACCTCGTTCAGGAGGCCAAGCCAGGCATCCCCGGCACGGCTGGCAAGGATTGCGGTCAAAGTCGAAGCGTCACTTCATTGGTTGCGCGGGCGACGAGACCGCATTCCATTGGATCTGCGGCAGGATTTCTCGCGAAAAGTGCCGCCACGCGAGTTCCTCGGAGGGCAGACCGGTCACGCCCGCCATCAGCACGCGGGTGTGATCCGGTTTGAAACGGTGCAACGTGGAAGCCACGCGCAAGCCCAGCCGCGAGCGATTGATCGTTCCCAAATCGAACCCGAAAAAGTCAGCCCGCTGGCTCATGGCCCCCGTTCCCGAGACCCACACCGACTTGAACACATACATCGCCGGCCCGCCGTGCTGCGATCGGAACTGGGAGGAATCGAACACCAGCCGCTGCTCGCCGTTGCCGGCCTCGCGCGTCGGATAGACCTTCTCCTGCACCATGCCGATGCTTCCCATGCATTCCTCCGGCAGGTGGCGGAACGCCTCCAGCGTGTTGGCCACGCCAGCGCGATCCCATTCCACCCATGACAAGTGTACCATTGGCGCATCGTTTCCGCCCAGTCTGCCAATCCAGCCGCCGCTGCACATCAGGCCCTCACGCGCTTTTTCGTAGTCCTCCTGGCGTGGCTCGAAGCTGCGGTCGGCCACCGGTGGAGTTAGATTTGGGACCAGCACCGGTCCGTCCGGCCGCGGCGGATGCATCCAGAAGTAGGAGAACGCCTCAGCGGCGAGCACGGACAGCACCGCGGCGGTACATAGCAGCAGGGTTCTCGTTTTCATGCGGTCTTCTCCACTTGGGTTCTTTTCAGTTTACGGCCGCTTGGAGTGTCGGAGTTCATGCGGGTGGACACCCAAATCATCACCCCCGCCCCAATGATGTAGGCAATGCTCCCGGCAGTGTCGTGGACCCGGTCAAACGCCTCCTGGCCGCGATCAAAACGCGTCCAGGCAAGGAAGCTCGCGCGGCCCACATTGGTGGCGTAGGCGGTGGCGAGCGCGATTGCCACCATTCCTAACCGCGGCAGGACGCGAAGTCTCATCCACTCGCCGAGGAACAGGGAAACCATTAAAAAACTCTGCGTCGAGCGGATGCCGCTGCACCCCTCTGTCACTCCCACCACCTGGCCCGCCAACTCCAGTTGGTTGCCGTTGATCGAAACCGCCTGACCGAGGAGCCCGAAAACCCAAGTGCAGGTGACCAGCACAGCCTCTGTAAGCCAATGCACGAGGTAAAGCTCGACCGGCCCCGGCAAGGGTACGGCGGTCAGTGCGAAAAGCAGCACGGGAATCAAGCCCGGAATCGCGGATTTACCGGCCAAACGCCAGACCACGAGCAGGGTGACGGCACAGACACTCACGGCGAGGCCCCACAGCGGTGTGGCCCATGAGGGATCGGTGCGCAGCAGAGTCCTCGTGGCGGCCAGCGGCAGACTCAGGAGAATTAGTCCACCAACCAGCAGCCAAAGCGGCAGGGGCGCTCGGACCTGCGTGCCCCAGGAGCGCCATTTTCGATAAAAAAACCAGATCGCCACCGGCGGCACATACCAGCCGTAGTCGTAGTATTGCCCGTGCTGCCAACCGTAGCTGGCGCTGTAGAACAACAGCCCCCACAGCGTCGCTAACAGCACCAGCCCTGGGATCCATGGCTCCAGGGAAAGACGGGCTACCGCCCGCGTCAGATTCGGCGTGGATGCAGGTGCGGGTTCCTGGATTTCGGTCACTGGATGCTCTGGAAGGATTCGGCTTACGGCGCAGAAAACCCCCTCCCCGGCGAGCGGAGAGGGAGTCGGATCAGTTCAGAAGGCGATGCGGAAGACCGGCCTCACTTGACCGCACGAAGGCGTCCGAAGAGTTTGGTGTTCGCTCCCTTGGGAATGGTGACTGTGACGGCTTGGACCTGGTTCGGAGCCGTTCCAGTGGAAGCTCCGACCGTGGCAAACCCCGAGGTGCCCGGTGCCGTGGGAATCGTCACGGGAGGATTGGTGGTCCAATCGCTCAGATCGACACTGTATTCAAAAACCTGCGCCACCTCGCTGGCGGAATCCGCGCGGCGGGTGAAGCTGAACACGAAGTCGGTGCCCGTGGCATTCAGCGTAGGTGTGATCGCCTGACTGGAAACCGAGGGATTTCCGTTGAGAACGAACTCCAAAACGTTTTCAAAGCCGTCATTGTCGGGATCCGCTGCCTCCAAGCGGTCATTGGAATTCGTAAGCGGTGGGTTGAATGTATTGATCCAAGTGGTGAAGGCGGAGGCCACAGCAGGCGTTGAAGCGGTTACCGCACCCGTGGAGGAAATGGCGATTGTGGTCTCGTAAGTGCCGCCGCCGACCACACCAGTGGGGCTCGCACCGGTATTCGTGGCGAGGATACGCTGAAGATCCACGTAAGTCTCGGATGTGGCTTTGCCAAAGTTTTGCTGGATGCCGCCGGTGAAAGTGCCGAACGCGGCGCCGGGAGTGGGATTCCAAGCCGTCCAACTGTTGTTCCATGCGGTTTGATGCTGCGGGGTGGTCTGGTTCAATACACCGGCGGTTCCATTCAGAGGAACTCCGTCGTCGAGAAGATCACCGTTCGTAAAGTTCCAGCCTGTTCCATCTGTGGTGGGGATGAGCACCTGTTCCAAGCCACGGAGACTTGACCCTGCGGTGCCAAGGCTCGAACTGGTGTAGGTGGCGGCTGTGATCAGAGCGGCGGATCCGGGGCTGTTTGCAGCTCGGGACACGTAAAAAGTGCGGGATGGGTCTCCATTGACTGGGGGTGTTGGGTTGCCTCCACCGGGATTTCCACCATTGAGGTTGGCAACAACTCCGAAATAAAGGTCAGTGCGGGTATACCAGTCATTTCCGTATACGCTCGAAATCACCGCACTGACATTGGCGAGGACGCCTGCGTCGCCGTTGTTCCGCAGGGTGATCGGTGAACCGAGATCTACAAAGACGTTTTCGCTGACACCTTGGCCGGCGGTGGCTTGGAACCCGAGGATCAGGTTGCCGTCGGTGAAATTGAAGACAGCAGCATTTGCAACGCCGATAGCGGCCGCGATAGTAGTCAGGAAGGTAAGTTTAGGGATGGATTGTCGTTTCATGGTTTTGTCTCTAGGTCGGGAGTTTGGATCTTGGATAAGGATGCAGAGTAGATTGGGATTCAGGCGCGAAAACGAAGATGGACGGACCCGTCAGGGCGTTTGGTTACCAGATGCAGCTGAGAGATGGTGTGCTTGAATGTGATGGGCTGTCCACACCCTTCCGCCGTATCGCTGGCGCAAAAGTTGGTCGCTCTGCTCCGTCAAGCGGTTCCAATGCTCCAGGTATTCGGGACTGTCGTGGTCCAGCCCGGCTGCATTGATTTGTTCTACAAGTTCTTCTGCTTGGGACTGAAGGGCGGCATCCCGTGCTGGATCGGCCGGAAGGAGCGAGCCTGGATCGGTAAAAATGACAGGTTGATGAGCCTCGGAAGCGCGTTCACGGGAGAGCTGTGGTTCCGGCGACTGTACTGCGCTCAAGAAGGGGGTCGAGTCCCGAGGGAGGTTCGTGTAATGACCAAGCGATGCAGCGAAATGCTTGGTGGCGCTCGACTTCGGAGAATGACTCACCAAGCTGGCGGTATCAGAATTCCGGACGAAACCTTTGTTCAGGTCCCCTGATTGGATGGAAGGTTGCGGACCCGGCGGGAGTGATTCCAATCCGCATGAAGCATCGGAGTCGGCCTTGGACTCGGGCCTTCGACTGCTGGTATTGGGGAATCCCGGAGCCGCAAGTGTCGTAAGGCGATTCTGTAAGCCAACCACAGACGACGGCGATGGTTCACTCGCTAGGTTTCCCGAAGCCTTGGAACGCGCTGGGTTGTTGTTGTTGGTGTGTAACACCGAAAGCATCCACAATAGGCACGCGCAGACCAAAATGGTTACGGAAACGGTGCCGACGAATGTAAGATTCTTGTTCATTGCTGAGAATAAGCCGGGTAGCGCCTCCTGAAAGGTGACGCCACCCGGCCGGGTAATTGTCAGGTCTGCCTTATGGATTGAGTAAAGCGACCGAAAATGACACGTCAATCATTCGGGCTGATCGGGCCGCCATCGCCACCAGCGCGGGTGACAGTCATGTCAGAAATCTTGATTCCATCGATGCCGTCAAGGGTAGCCGGGACCAGAGGGCGGAATACACCGTCGAAGGTCGCTTCATCCGCTGATGCATCATCGTCACGGTAAAACTGCTGATAGCCCCAGAGACTGTACAAACCGTTTTTGACGTTGGCTGAGGAGTATGCGACGCCGTTGTATGTCATTGCTTGAGCACCTTCAGTGATCGCCGAAAGAGCGTCGGAAATTGTCAGATAGCTGACAAAGACAGCATCAAATGGATTGCCCTGCGTGTTTTTGAGATCGTCAGAGCGGCGGGTCAGAAGTTCGCGCACATCGGAGTTGGACCCAGCGCCGTTGTTACCAAACGTCGTGAGTTGAAGGAGCTTGGCGGTGGGGAAGGAATCCGTGCGTGTTCCGGTGAACGTGGCACCGAACTGGACCACGTTTGTGAAAGCACCGTACTGAGATTCCGCAAGGATCGTGGCACGGGTCCCGGAACCGTTGTTTCGGCCGGTGGCGATCACAGTGGTGGCATCGTTGGTGTCACCCGTGAAGAATGAGATGGGAAGTTCGCCGGTGGACCAGAGAGTCCTATGGATCTGGTCGGTCATGTTGTTGAGAGCGGCGGGGGCACCTTCACCTGCAAGGAACATGAACGGAACAACGCCAACAGGGAGGCCGTTGAGACTGGCGTTCGGGCGTTGGGAGAGGAGTTTGTCCACGTCGGAGAACGCCCACTGGGGGATCGCTGTTACGGTTTCAGGAGCATCATTGCCGGATGCTCCGAGATTGTAGCCTGCGGTGGTCACGGGGTTGCCAGTGCCTGCGGAACCGTCCAATCGCACAACATCACTAAGATAAGTAATCGCGGTGTTGTCCTCGACTCGGTTGATGCCTGTGGTGGAACCGTTCTGTTCGGTACGAACGATGATGGTGTCTCCAGGGAAGGCAGCCATCGCGCCAACGAAAATCGAGCGGTTGGACCCAGCGATGCCTTGTGTCCCTGTGTAGGCGTATTTGGTGACGCCTTCACCGCCGAGAACCGCGATGATCGCATTGTTCATTGATGCGCGGAAAGCCGTCGCACCGCTGATGTTGAATACTTTGGTGGCGGCGGAAGCATTTCCAGCGGCGAGCGCCAGCATGCCAAACATGAGTGTAGATTTAAGTTTCATAATTTTTGTATGTGTTCTGGTGTTTTGTTTTCAGTGGAATCAAGCAAGGCGGAGACGGCGGCGCTGGAATGCGGCTGAAAGGCCGATGGCACCGAGGAGGAGGGTCGAGGAAACTTCTGGAACTGCCGAGATGGAACCATTTGATCCGATCGCAACCGTGAATTCGTAGGTACCACCACCGACCACACCTGTGGGGTTGGCACCGGTGTTGGTGGCTAGGATGCGCTGCACGTCCGCGAAGGTCGTGGAACCGACCTTGCCGAAGTTCTGCTGGATGCCGCCGGTGAAGACGCCAAAAGCCGCTCCTGGAGTAGGATTCCAAGCGGTCCAGCTGTTATTCCACTCAACAGGCTTGGTCGCTTGGACGAGCACTGTGGCGTTGTCGGCTTGGGAAGTAGCGGCCGGCAGAATGGCTTCCAAACCGTTGAAGTTGTTGGTAGCGGTTCCAAGGAGCCCAGATGTGAACGTGGCTGGAGCGTAGAGAGACCCGCTACCCTGTGCGCTGGCTGGCTGGGAAAGGTAAACCGTGCGGCTTGGATCGCCGTTCACTGGAGCGGTTGGGTTACCTCCGCCTGGGTTGCCATTATTCAGGTTGCCCATCACGCCGAACCAGACGTCTGAACGGGAATACCAGTTGCTGCCGAAGGCACTCGTCAGAGTGGCACCGATGTTACCAAGCTGGCCTTGAGCGGGATTATCCCTCAGACCGGTGCCGGAACCAAGATTGAAGAAGACGTTTGTGGTATTGCCTTGGCCGGCAGTGGCCTGGAAACCGAGGATCAGATCCCCGTTGGTGAATGTGAAGGCCGCCATCGCAGAGGAACTGGCCGCAGCCATTCCCGCTCCGAGCAGCATCGCTTTTTGAATAAATTTCATGCTTTTGTTTTTGGTGTTTGGTTGGGTGTCCACAGGGCATCGACGAAAACTGGTTTTTCAAAGTCCGCTGGTCCCGAGACGGCGAGAAAATGGCTGGCATCCGCGATCTTCACACCTCTATATTGTGACAATGCTGTCACGCCTGCAATTCATTGCATTTCAATGTCTTAAATAGAGTAAATTAAGATTTCCAGATCGATTTCCGAACCCAAATAATTGTTGATTGGGTGAGATTTTTTGAGCGGTGGCATTGCGGATCCGAAGATCGGTCCAATCCCGATTCCGCAAGGGATTCATGTGCATGACGCTGCTACCCGAGAGCACCCGGATGCTCCCAACCCACCCTCCAGGATTCGAGACCGGTCACTCGGGGGTGGAACCCATTCACGTTGGTCGCGGGACGACAAGGATGCGGCTTGCTACCTCAAAATCCTTGTGCCATGTCGTTGGCGTAGCCGCGCCGGTCTGTCGCCCGCGTTTTCGGGTCTTGTCCGGGCGTGATTCCCGGATATACCGGGTTTGAGTTTGCCGCGTGGCGAAGCCCCCCTCCCCCATAACGACCAATCGTTGTATGTTCGCTGCATCCGAGAATGAAGCCACGGAAACCGCCGGAACGGAGCAACCGACGGAGCCGGAAAAATTGGCTAACGAATCGACGACTGCTGCCTTTTGCGGCAGCCTGATCGAAGCGTGCTGGCTGTTGGCTGCCGGGGTGCTGCCGTTGCTGATGGATCCGCTGGCGACAGACCGGTTCCTGCCGATCAAGATGGGACTGCTGAATTCCCTAGGGCTGTTGGCGGCGGGAGCCTTGTTCGTGCGACTGGTCGAACGACAGGGCCGCAGGTGGCCCGGTGTGCCCTTTTGGGCGGCTGCGACAGCAATCCTGCTGGTCGCCCATGGCATCAGCACGATCGAGTCGCTGAACTGGCGGGACAGCTTGTCCGGCGGAGATGCTTTTCTGCAAGGGAGCCTGGCGCTCTTCTGCCAGTTGTGTTTGTTCGCGGGGGTGGCGACCTGCCTGCGGAGGCCGGAGCAAGTCCAGCGGCTCGTCGCTGTCATTCTGGCAGCCAGTCTGCCGCTGGCGCTGTATACCATCTATCAACGCTTCGGATGGGATCCGCTGGCTCATGAAACCGGAGATATCGGCCCTCCCTCATTCGCCGGTCATCCGATATTCGCGGCCGGCTCGTTGCTGTTTGCGATCCCGCTGTGCGCTTGGAAACTTGCATCCGCACTGAGCGATGTACGACAGCGGCAAACGGCGGGTTCCCGTACGGCCGTGGTGTGCTTCGGGCTGCTCCTGAGCATTCAGATCGCGGCGCTGATCGCGACCGGCAAGCGGGGTCCGTTTCTGGGCCTGCTCGCCGCTGGGGCGTGTGCGGCCGTTTTGTATGCCATCTGCATGGGACGCTTCCGGTCGGCACTCGCGGCGCTCGCCCTGACCGGTTCGGTGATTCTCGGCTTGGCGGGACTGGCCCTGCTCGCCCGGGAAATCCCAGCGGTTCGCCAAATTCCCGTGGTGGAGCGTTTAGCGATGATCGTGCCGGTCGGGACCGGCACCGGGGATGAATTCCGGAGAGCCGTCTGGGAGAAGTCCCCTGCAATGACGCTGCGTGGCAGTCCAATGGTTTTTCCGGACGGGCAGACTGACGGCTGGTGGCGCATCCGGCCGCTGGTGGGTTATGGGCCGGAAACCCTTCCCACCATGTTCCCGCAACAGGTGTTTATCGGCGGAGCCGCGCCGGGAGTCGGCATCGAAAGCCGACTCCATAACTCGTTCTGGGACACCGTGCAATCCGTGGGACTTCTGGGTCTGGCGGCGACTTTGCTGCTGCAGGCAGCGGTCTTTTCCCGCGGCCTCTCAGGCCTGGGGCTGTGCGGGATCCGGTCCCGACATTGGCGGCTGGCGGCTGCGGGAGTCCTGCTTGGGCTGTTCTCGGGGCTCGCCATGGAACTCTATTTTGGGACCGGGTATTTCGGTCTGGGGTTTCCGGTGGGATTCGCCGGGGGCTTGATTCTATGGCCACTGATCACGGAATGGCGCGGTGGGCAAGCTGCGGCAGCCCACGAATGTGGGCCTGCCGCCTCGTTGATGATCGCACTCCTCGCAGCCCTAACGGCGCATTGGATCGACATGTGTTTTGCCTTTCCGACGGCAAACACCTCCGCTCTGGCATGGATCTGCGCCGGGAGCATCGTGGCCTTGGGCGGGAGTGGGGTACTATCTGGGGATGAGCTGAAGGCGAGTAAGCGTGCCCGGGAAGCACCATGGCTCCCCACAGCCTTGTGGCGGGGTGTGCTGGCCGGCGGCATGCTCGCCGCGCTGTGCCATGCGTTCATCACTGACTTTTCGCCGGAAGCAGGAAGTGCTGTGGGGATCCTGCAACACGGGCTGACGCGCGATCTTGCTGCACGTCTGCTTGTGCCAACCTGGCTCGGAGCGCTTCTGCTGCTTGCCAACGGCCAAGGACTGCCGGGGGAACGCGGCAGCAGGTGGCGAATGTTCGCCGTTGCGGGAGTGGTATCATTGGGGGTCGCTGCCGCCTGGTCGGCCTGGAAAATCGGGAAACTGGCTGAGGTAGGTGGAATTCCCACGGCTACCACGCCGCTGGCTGAAGTCATTCGCAAGGCGGTCTTGTTGGAAAATCTAGCAATCTGGAATCTCCTGTTCCTGCTGATGTTGGCACTGCTGGTAGCGATTTTCGTGCATGGAGCGGGCGGGCGAGTGCCCCGGCGGCGGCCGGGTTTTCCCGTGTGGGTGGCGGCGGTGATTGCCACGGCGGCCTGCGTCCAAATGATCCGGGTGACGCAGCTTCCGGTTCTTTCCAGCCAGGCATCCGGAGCTTTGGTCGGCCGCTTGGGGGCATCGCAGCCTCTGGCGGCGGCCGAGATCCACGAGCGGGTGTTACAACACAACCCGCGGGATAGCTTCAGCCGGATCCATGGTTCCAAAGCCGCGATGGCAGTGGCCGAGCGCTCGCAGGATTCTGCGGCATGCCTGCAGGCGATGCGTGGTGCCGAGAAGATTCTACAGGATGGCCTGAGCCTGAACAACCGGAACGTCTTGCATTATTTCCTCGGAAATGTGCTGATGCGACAGGCGTTTGAAATGCCGGTGGGCGCGGAACGGCAGTCCACCGCGCGACGGGCCCGCGCGGCCTTCGCGGCGGCTGTGCGATACGCCCCTAACACCGAGGTGGCGTGGTTCGAAGCCTCGCTGGTCGAGAGAGAATTGTTAGGAGACAAGGCCGCGGCAGACGGGCTTCTGGCACGCGCCGATGGAATCGCCGCGACCGTGGCTCCGGTCATTTTCGGTGAGCAGTATTCCTATCAGATGCAGACCACCGCCAGTCCGGCGCTCAATCCGGCCTATGGAAAACGGGGCGTGGAGTATTACACGAGAGCGCTCGAAGCGCCCGGTGGTTTGCCGACTGCGGAACAGGCCCGGCTACGGGTCGCCAAGGGAACCCTGCTGGTGAATCTGCGCCAGCCGGGTAAGGCCCGCGATTGTCTGATGGAAGCGACGCGACTGGGGGAAACGCCGGACCTGTGGAGGGCGCACGCGATGCTGGCAGAACTCTCCCTGAAGGCTGGAGATCCCGCGACCGCCGGGCCTCATCTGGACGAGGCGATCCAGCGGGCACCGGGGACGGCAAGGCGCAACTTGCAGCGACTGAAGGCGCGGTTTTTCAAGTGAACCTTTGGAGAGGAAAATGAAATGGATAGTGGGGACAGGATTGTCCCCACTCCTTAACGAGCTTCGGCTTCTTCGGCGGCTTTTCTCAGGCGTTCCTCTTCTTCCTTGTCATCCTCTTCGGGGGCTCCTCCACCGCCGTAGCCGATGACTTCCACGGTGTAGAGCGAGGGTGTTTCGTTGGACTGCACGTTGGTGTCCGCAGGTTTTTGGTTCTCTCCGGCATTGACTGCGTTTGAAGTGGTGGCTGCTGCCGCATTGGAGGCACTGGTCACGGCGGTGACACTAGGCGCTGAAGAAGTTGCAGTGGGCGTGCCAGTGCTGGAGCCACCCGCGGCGATGTTTCCGGCATTGACCACGCTCACGGCGGCGAGGTTGATGTTACCACTTACGCGGATGCCGGCGTCGCCCGCATCGATAATGCCAGTAGGCGCAATCAGGTCCACGTCTCCCGGGGCGACTCCCTCGACAGTGGCGAGCACGCCGATGCCACCGCCGGTGGCGAGGCCGGCGAGGTCGGTCTGCACGGAGGCGCTTTGCGGATCGATGATGACGCGGGTGGGCGGCGCGGCCGAGACGGTTCGCGAGGAGGAACCGGCTGCAATGTCGCCCTTGGACGACCAGATGGAAACGTCGCCGCCCCTGAGGGTGAAAATCCGGCCGATGCCGATGTCCACACTCTCATCCGTGAAGAGCGAAATGGAGCCGCCGGACTCGGTGACGAGCCCGGGTGGTGTGAGCGGGTTGCCAATGGTGGTGTCCGCCATGGAAAGCCCGCCTCCGGGGGCGAAGATACGGATGTCGCCGCCACTGCGAGTGCGGATGTTCCGGCTTTGGGTGAGAATCTGGCCATTCCAGCCTACGGACTCAGGGAAGAGGGTGGCGATGGCATCGAAACCGGTGTCATAGCTGCGGTATCCCGGGCTGTTTGAATCGTTGTAGTCCCGGCCGGTGTCGCGGAGGATCCGATAGAACACCTCGAGCGCGAGGCGGGCCTGCTCTTCCTCGGACTGCGAGTCAAAGTCCACGCCCGGAGCGATTTCCGCGAGGTAGGACCGGCCTTGGTCGGTGTTGACGTATTTGGCGACGAAGGCCTGGAAAGCGAGGCTGCTGGTGGAGAGGCTGGCGGCGGAACCGATGCCGGCCCCGACCATGATACCAGCTCCCTTTTCGGGCAAATAGGGATTGCGGAGATTTCCAATGGAGGTGATGCCGGTGCCGGTGCCGTCCGGATTGTTCGAGCCGATGCCAAGGTCGAGGTCGCGGCCGGCGAGGACTTGCAGGGTTCCCGGGCCGGAGATCTGGATGTCACCGGCGAGGGGAGATTGGCCGGAGGAGATCCGGTTGCCGGAAGAGAGTGACGCCACGCGCAGGTTGCTGGAGGAGTCATACGCGGTGATGTCTCTTCCGGCGGTAATCGCGGTCATGTCCGCTGCCCCGTTGTTCTGAATATAGAAGGCGACGTCGGAGATGTCACTGGACGCCGAAATCCTCGCCTGCTTGCCAGAGAAGAGCGTGAGACCGGACAAATCGCCATCCAATGCATAAATACGAAGAGGTTGGGAATCACCGCCGCGAAGCCCTCCCGAGGTATGACGGGCCTGACGGGTCTGCAGCACGGCGTTTGAACCGGTTACGGATCCGCTTTCGACGAACAGCGCCGACAGGCTGCTCATGAAACCGGGCACCGTGTTGCTGGAAACGATGGCTCCGGTCGCTGACGGACTGCCGCTGGTCAATGTGTTGAGGCGACCGGGAACGGATGCCGGATCCGCATCCGAGAGATTGATGCTCGAAGCCGACCAGTTCTGAAAAAACTGGCCAGTGGCCTGGCGCGAAAGGCCCGTCGGCTGCAGGGCGTTGATCGATCCAGCGGCGAGCAATTCGAGTTGCCCGGAGGGCGATGGAAAAAGGGTGAGGTTACCCGCGAGGTTGAGATCGCCGGAGAAGGAAGTGAGGTAGATGCTGGCAGCGGAGAGCCCCCACACGGGCGAGAAATCGGCAACGCTGGTTTCCGCAAGACGCAGCCAGGGCTGGAACCAGGCGGTGGAGCCCGGAGAACCGGTGAACAACAATTGGGTCTCGTGCCAAGTCCTGAGGATGGGTGTGGCCTGAGTCTGCGTGAGAAGGGTGACCGCGTTGCGGTAGGTCACATTGCCGCCCAGCGAGAGGGCTGTCAGGCTACTGTCCGGGGAGACCGTCGAAAAATGAGTTTTATACCAGAATCTGTTGCCGATTCCTTGAGGGAGCAGGAAGGGATTGCTGACCGGACCAAGAAGCAGATCGGAGCCAGCAATCAGATCGAACGAGGATTTGCCCACGAAAAGGGTGGTGGGCATCCAAGTCCGGGAATCAAGTTGTGCGGCAGCTGGATTGCCAAGGTTTCCAACGAGCCCGAACGAAGGCGAACGGGTCGCGTTGGTGGTGATCGCACCGCCAGCGTTGAGTGTGCCGTGGCCCCGCTCGACGTAATAGATCCCTCCGCTGATCTCCCTGCCTGAAGTGACGCGCAGGTCTCCGCCACCGAGTTCGATTATCTCGCTTGCCGAAGCAGTGCCGCGTGCGGAGCGGGCATTGGTGGGGATCACCGCGTCCACGTTCATGACGTCCTGCCCTGCGGTCAGAACGATGTTACCGCCTCCCAGTGCACCGACACTCTGGAAGAAGTTGCTGAAGTCCACCCACCAGGCGGTCGAGGCGGCCGGATCGCTGATCGCACTGATTCCAGAGCCGATCCGGATGCTGCCGAACTCGCCATTCTTATCCACCAATCCCCGGCGATAGAGCCAGTTGTTCGGAAGTTGTCTGGACGAGTCGTCGATCAAGCCGGAATTGTTGCGGGTCTTGCGCTCGATATTGCCTGCGGCGGAGAGGGTCACATTTCCCCCTGCCATGCTGAATTGGGCGAGATAGTTTTGCTGGGCGGAGCCCAAGTTGCCCTGGTTGACATTCCGGTTGAGGATAGGAAGCACGAAATCGTTCGCGGCGCTCACCGTGGTCGGGTCGGCGACGCTGGTGCCGGCGGTGTAGATCGAGGCGAAGGGATTGAGCAGGCGCAGGTCGCGGCCGGCGTGGATGTCGATATTGCCGGAGCCCGTGCGGACGACCTGGTAGAGATTTCCGATGATGGAGGATGTCTGTGCAGTGGCTCCGCCCGTAGCGGTGGCCGCTCCGGCATTCTTGCCGAGTTCGAATATGCCGGCGGTACTCGATAGCGACTCCAAGGTCCGGACCTCGCGGAAGCTGGCGGCGGACACATCGGCCCCGGCCGCCATGCGCAGCGACCAGGACTGCACGTTGGAAGGAAGGAGCGGGTTGTAGGGATTGAGCGGGGAGAGCCAGAGGCTGGAACCTCCGGAAAAACCGTCACTGAGCGCGTTGAAGAAAGTGAGGTTGTCTGAAGCTCGAAGCGTCAGCACGCCTGCCGCGCTCCTCGGTCCGAAGCGGAAGGTGGAAAGATTCCAATCGCTCGAAGCCGTGGAATTGCTGGCACCGAGCGTTAGGCTGCCATTCAGGTTGTAGATTTCCGCCCCGGGAGCCAGAACCAGATCGAGACCAGGATTCAAGGCGGTCAAGCGGCCCAGCATGGCGGTGTAGCCGGCGGTGGTGGTTCCTGCCGCGCCAAGGAAGGATTCGCCATCGGTCCTGATGGAATTCTGAACAATGGAGGTGATGGTTCCGACTCCGGTAAGTCCGTAGAGCTTCACCCCCTCGACAAGAATGTGGGAGGCTCCGGTGATGGTGCTGCCGATCGCCGCGACGGCCAGGTCGTTGTTGGCCGCATTGCGCGGGGCGCGCAGGTGGAGGGTGCCTGTGAACATCCCGAGCGATTCGCTGTTTGCTGCGGCGGCGGCCACGGAAAGATCGATGATCGAGCCGGTCCTGAGGTCGAGGGAGGCCGCAGCATTGATGACGCCGTTGCGCTGGTTTCCAGCTTCCATGACGACGGAGCCACCCTTGCCGGCGGAATCGAATTCTAGTGCCGAGGCGTCGAGTCTCGAGCCACCAAGCAGGGTGAGGCTGCCGTTGGCCTTGAGGTCGATGGTCCCGCCTGTGACACCAGAGGCGTCGATGGTGTTGGAGACCACGATGTTACCGGAATCGGCGGCCACCCGATAAGTGCTGGCCGTGGCTGGGCCATCAATCAGGACATTGCCACTGCGGATCCGGTAGTCCCTGGAGAGGGTGAAGTTTCCGGCGTTGAGGATGGCGTCGAGGCTGGCGAGGCTGCCACCCGCGACGGAAGCGGCATCCAAGGTGAAGCTGCCGGTTTCCCCGCCGGTTCCTGAGTTGCCCGCGATGGAGCCGTCCAGCACGAAGATCCCCTGCGGGGCGGTCACGGCGATGGTTCCGGCATTGCCGCCGCCGACGGGAGCGGAAACATCGATGGCGGCCGCAGCGCCAAGTCTCACCGAACCGGTGTCCGAGAACAGGTTGACCGTGCCACCGCTGGTGTAGCGGATGGTGTCGACAAAGGTTTTTGAAGTTCCGGTGAGCAGAAGGTTTGCCGAGGCAGTTCCTGCGATCACCAGATCACCCGAGGTGGAGCGCAGGGTGAGCTTGCCGCTGGGAAGGACGATGTCACTGTTGATCGAAGTGGTCGCGCCTTGAAGCGAAAGTTCGGCACCGAACCCGGAAGCGAGGGAGACTGGAAGGCTGGTGGCGGGGCGGGAGACTTGGAGCGACCGGATGGCCCGGATTTGATAGTTGGAGGCGCCGGCTCCGGTCAACAGGGGAGTGATGAGGTGGAGGTCGCTGGTGGAATCCAGCGAACCGGTGGACTCCGTTAGGATGCCGGAAGCGACCAGATCGGTCTGCTCGAACCCTTCGAGCCGGAGCGCGTTGGCCCCGAGAATGATACGGTCGGCGTCAAAGGTCAGGGAGCCGGAAAGCGGGCCGGAGAGAGCAGGCAGTGGAGCACTGGCCGCGCGGTTGCCAAGCGCGATGGACGCCGCCGAGAAGTTGACCGCACCAGCGCCAGTGTTGAAGCCGCGGATGGCGGCGGCCTGGAGCGAGAGGCTTTCGAAACTGCGGGACCCGATGGTGCCGGTGCCGTAGGTGTCGATCGAGGAGTAGCTCAGGAGCGCGAGCCGTTTGGTGTTGCTTTGCAGGTTGGCGAGCGCATCGCCGCCGAGCACCAGTCCGCTGGCGGGGTTGAGGGCGCCAGGGTTGCTGAGAACGATGCTGATCCGGCCGCTGTTGAGCGAGACGTCGTCAGCGAGAAGGCGGGCGGACTCCGCGAGGCTTGTTCCGGCGGTGGAATCGAGCAGGATGCTGCCGCCGGTGAGCACACTGCCTGAGAGAACGTCCAACTGCGGCAGAGTGGACGTGGAAATCCCCGCACGGGAGACCCGGCCCGAAGCGTTGGCACTGACCCGGACGAGAGTGCCGTTGCCGCTTCCCGGAATGGCGGAATCGCCCAGCGTAAAGGAGTCGAGGGCCAGAGTGTCTTCCGGCGAAATGATTTCCGAATTTTCGGCAAGGGTGAGTTTTCCGCGGGAGACGAGGATGATGTCCTTGCCGATGAGCGCGGCTCCGGCGTTGTCCAACGTGACATTGGAGGAATTCGCGGCGACCGAGGCCCCATTCGCGTTGAAGCTGCGGAGTCCGCCGATGAGCAGGCTTTCCGCGCCGAAGCTGTTGAGAATTCCGGCATTGAGGACCAGGCCGCCGCTGCCGCCCGTGCCGCTGGTGTTGATCAGGATGTCTGAAGAACTGTTGATGTCGATGAGTCCGCCGCGTCCGGCGGAGGAGAGCGAGGAGACGCTGCCACGCAAGGACATGCTGGCGGTGGAGGTGAACGACAGGTAACCGGCGTCCACCGGCAGGCGAGGGACGGTGAGTTCACGCGAGACCGCCGCCTCGCGCAAGGCGGTGTTGGCGAGCAGATCGATGTATTCCGCGCGTTGGCGGACGACCGGGGACGGGGCAATTTCAAAGCCGCTGATCACAGTGGCACCTGTGCGTGCCGGACTCAGGTTGTTGGCACGATAGCCTGAGACCACCGATGCGCCGTTGACGGTGTCGACGGACGAGTTCGCAGGGACCTTGGATTTCGGGGTGACCAGAACCGCGCCGGGAAGCAGGGCATAGCGCGCGGGCAGCAAGGTGTAAGTGCCGGCTGCAAGAGATTTACTGGCGGCCACGGTGATTTGGTCACCTGCCTTGAGCGTGGAATTCACATAGCCGGCCTGACCCTCGAGGTTGGTGGCGGAGGAATCGCTATTGAATGGTGAGTAAGGGCTGTAGTTGAAGCCGTGGCCCGGAATGACCGCGAAACTGCCTGAAGAATCTAGGATATCCTCGGTGCCGCCGTTGCCCGAGACCCAGCGGTAGGCGTAGAGGTCGCCGCCGCCGCGGATGTCGACTAAGGAACCTTGCTCGGTGACCAGGTTGGTTGCCGCAAGTTTGACGGATTTCACGGGCGTGCCGGTCACCGTGATGTCATTGCCGGCGGGATCGATCCATGAGGTGCCATCCAAGCTAATGCCATAAGGAAGGGAAAGGGCCTGACCCGTGATGGGATCGATGTTGGAAACCGAGGTAACTCCTCCGGCGGCGAGGGTCAGCAGAGAAGTAACAGGCGTTGCGGTCGTGTTACCGGCGATGGGGTTGAAGGGAGCCGTCCCACTGCCATTCCAGCCCAGACTGATGATGCCTGAAGGAGCACGCAGGGTTCCCGCCTGGATGATCCGGGAGGCCTGGATCGAGAGTGTGCCACCAGCCGAGTAGGGCAGGTTGCGACTGGTGCCAGGGAGAATGGTGATGGATCCGGGTTGTGAGACCGAGGGGTTATAGGCGAAAACACTGAACAGCCGCTGAGTGGTTGGGTAGATTTGCCCGGCTTGGAGCGTCAGGTCGCCTGCCATCTGGAAAGTGCCATTGCCACGGATGTCGCCGTTGCGGGCATCGATCCATGTCGAGCCGATGCCGTCCAGTGAAAGGTCGCCAAGATCGACGAGGCCAGCGCTGAGCGTGAGCGAGCCGGTGCCATAGGTTGGTGAAAACTGGTAGCGGGTCGTGTTCCCGGAAGCATCTGTCTGCGTGAAGAGGATGACATCCTGGGTGAGCAGAGCCGGTGGCCTGAACGACTGGCCCGCGGCGATCGAACCTGCGGAAAGCCGGACCTGACCATTGCCATAAATCACCCCACCGCTGGCGAGTCTGAGAGAACCCGGCAGGGTGATGGCTACGTCACCCTTGAAATCCAGATTACCTGTCAGGTTGAGCGAGTCGAACCCGCCACCCTCGATGGTAGAGACGGTGAAATTGCCGATGCCGGAAAGGGCGTTGCCGCTGGCGTCTACCAGCTGCTTTCCTGGAACGCCATCGACAAATCCGGTGGGCACCAACTGTCCGCCCTGGCGGACCGTCAGGGTCGATTCGGCGGTGTTGGTGGGCGCTCCTACCAAGGAGAATCGGCCCGAGGAAATGCTGAGGGAGCCACCGACAGCCGAAGCTCCACCCGCATTCCCCACCATGGAAGCGTCGGAATAGAGCATTCTGGAACCGCTGAGCGAGATCCTGCCACCGTTGGAATCAATGGTCACAGGCACTTGTTTCACTCCGCCGATGGTCGCCGGGCTGGCTTGGGCCAGAGAGGAGGAGGACGGATTGAGATCCAGCACGCCTCGTGTTCCCGAGACGTCGAAGAGCGCACCTGTTTCAGCGACGATGTTACCCGAGAGACTGATCGCTCCTCCCGCAACAACCTGTCCCTGCCGCAAGTTGCGCGGGTTCTGGTTCAAAACCACTTTGCCAGCCGTCGAGATGCGGGCCGGGCTTCCAACAAGCACGGTGGGAAGCAGTGAGTTGGGGTCGATGGAAGGAAACCTCGCCGCCCCCGACACGGTCACCGTTCCGCCCGGACTGATGACCGAACCCATCAAGATGACAGTCTCACCGTCAAACGCCACACCACCCTTGGCATCGGTTTCGATCACGGCTCCGGCTTCCATGATCACATCACCGCGGCCGAGCAGGGAACTGGAGTAGGGGTCGAGCGCACCGGAGGCCCGAAGAGAGAGGGAGACCGGCGTGCGGAGCCCCTCCTCGCGCAAAATGTTACGAACCACCAAGCCGTCGGCGGTAAGGCATGCGTTCCAACTGGTAGCGACCGGGCGAAGCCGGGTAGTGGAATCCACAAGCAAACCGGTGACGAACTGCCCGCCGCCTCCGGCGAGACCGATACCGGACAACGAGAATTTTCCGAAGCCGCCTTGATTGAAAAACTCTTCCTGGAAAAGCGTGACCCCAGGATTGTCAGACACTCCACCGATCTGGATGGCGGGTGCCTGGATGGAAAGACTTCCCGCAGTGGTTCCGGAATAGCCGGCGAAGGTGGATTGCAATGAAAGCTTCCCGCCCAGTACCGCGGAGATGGACAAATCCCTGCCTGAGTTGATTGCCAGGCTTCCACCTTTTCCATAGGTGACCTTCCCCGCCGCGTTCGCGTAAACTCCGCCCGAAACATCCAATAGTCCGCCAGTCGAAAGCGCTGCGGTGTAGGAACTGATGGTAATGGAGCCGCTGGCGGTTAGGAGCGGAGTCGAAAATGCAGAGGAACCTGTGAGCCGGTCGTTGATGAACAGGCCAGCCGTGCTGACCCGCCCCCCGGAACCCAGCGTGAACAGACCGCGGTCAGGCGCGGCGGCAGGCAGACTGTTGCCGGAGGTATTGTTGAGCCGGTTGAGGATGTCCCGACTGATGTTGTAGGCACTGAAAGAAATGTCACCCTGCGGAGCCATCACGCTGCCACCAATTTCGATGTTAGATGCCGCGAACGCGATCCGCCCGCCGATTGGCACCTCGATGGCGGTGTTTTCCGGGACCACGATGTTGCCGTCCTGGTTGTCCACTTCAAGGATCCCAAAACCGCCGACGGACATCAGGTTGGAAGATAATTGGACCTCTTTAACGCGTCCCTCCGGCAGGGCGACAGGATCGCCGTTGGAATCCAACGCGAACGATCCAACCGGAATCTGGGATGGTGTCGGGGTGAACGTGACGCGCGGCGGGGAAGGAGAGTAAAGCGGCAGCGAGCGGTAGGAGGTGTCAATCGCGCTGAATGAAAAGGCGAGCGAACTCTTTAAGGGAGGTGCCTTACGTTGGCGTTCGCCGGAGATGGTGATCCCGCTCAAGGCACCATCGAGGGCCATGGACGGGGCTGAAATGGTAATGCTACCTCCGCCGGCACCCTCAGTGTAGCTGGCTTCATAGCGGGAGCCGCCGGGCGCTACGACGCCGGAGAACACGTTGCTGACACCGAATTTGGAATTCGATTGAGTGAATGTCCCATCGAAAATGCCATCGTACACCACATCGCGCGAGGCGCTGTCGATGTTTACCAAGCGCCCGGCGCTGATCAGCTTGGTGGTTTGGACGAGACCCCCTTCGAACAAAGTCGAGCCTCCGGACACATCGATCTTGGAGCCGGCCTGAGTGACCACTGAATCGCCAGCAGTTATAGTCACCGAGCCACCGCCGACGGTAAGCTGGCCGACAGAGCGCTGGATGAGATTGGCGAATCCGCTCACATCGGCGAGAGGAGTTCCGATCCAGCCATCCCCGGATTTACGGATGTCCACCTGGACAGTGGCGTTTCGCAGAACGCCGTCGCGCTGGAGCGGCGAGTCCGCAAGCTCCGCGGAGCGGAGGTCCACCGAGATGATGTTTTGACTCACTGGCACGGCGACCGCGATCGATCCGGCCACATCGATGCCGGCACCGCGGTCGAGGTAAACCTGGCCGCCGTCCCGAATGAAGGAAGACTGGGAGGTGGAGCCGACGGTGAGGAAATTCCACGAGCCCGCGGCAAGGGTGACCAGAGCATTGGGCGCTGCAATGTTCGAATCCACACCCATGTGGATGGTTTTGCCGGTGATGTTAATTTGGGAGCGAAGGGCGAGTTCCGTGCCGATGGTGGTTTCCGCGCTGTCGTATTCAGGCAGGATGCCGATCGTGCTGGCGGGCCCGAGTTCCACGGCTCCGGCGTTTTTAAAGAGGAACAAGGCCCCGTTGGAGGTGGCGGTGGTGCGGTTGGAGACCGCATTGTAATTCGCCTGGATGTCCACACGACCGTTGAAGGAGACCGAGGTGGTGCTGGCGAGCGCGCCGTTCTGACGGACTTCCCGGCCGGCGATGGTAATGGCACCGCGGGGGGCCTCGATGACGCCGCTCTGGGTGGTGGTGCCGGTATACAAACCCGCGACGGGGTCCGAGACCGCGCCGACGAAGACGTCGAGACCGCGCAGGGTTGGGTCTGCGGACGAATGGCCGTCGAAGCCGACCTGCAGGCCGGAGGCGAGGATGGCCTGGCCATCCGGGGTGATGATGGTGCCTTCATTGCGCACGTTCGCACCGACCAGCGTGATGCGGCCACCGACATTGGCGGAATCGGTGGGGCTGTTAAGGATCGCACCCTTCTGGACCGTCACGTCGCCATAGCGGCCGGAGGCTGGCGGGGCTTCAGGTGTGAAGGCGGGGGTGCCGTTGATACCGGCGGGAAGGTTCAGCCCGGTGAACAGAAACTGGGCGTCCGGATTGTTGAGGAGGCCGCGGCCAACCAGGTTGTTGTTGATGGGCAGGGACGAGACAGTGAGGCCGCGGGCGTTGACCTGGCTGCTGCCGCCGAAGATGACGCCGTTGCGGTTGATCAGATAGACTTGGCCGTCGGCCTTGATGTTGCCGAGGATCTGGGTGGGGTTGCCTGACGGGTCATTGACCTTGTTGAAGGCGATCCACTGGCCGGCATTCGCGCCGGCGGCGGATTGGTCGAAGGTGAGCGTGGTTTTTTTGCCGACGTTGAGCGTCTGCCAGTGCAGTAGTGCCTGCTGGGTGGTCTGGCGGATGGTGACGTTGACATTCTCGCCGGAGACGGTTTCGACCGGTTGGCTGGCACCGGACCAACTTGCCGGATTGGTGGCAGCGTCCGCGGCGGGATTGAGGCCGCCGGGGCGGAGGCCGTTAGGGACGACGGGCAGGTTCGGGGCAAGATTGTCGGGGCCGTTCTGGGCGGCGGCGCGGGCGGCGGCCTGCATGGCACGCATGGCGTTGAGTGTCTCGCCGTTCCGTTTCAGAATGTCCCGGGAGTTGGCGCGCGCGGCCTCGGTGGCGGCGCGGGTGAGGGCCGCGCCACTGCCAGCGGCGGCAGGAGAGGTTCCGGTAGCGGAAGCGTTGGGGCGGAGAATGTCGCGGGCATCCGAATTCAACCCGGTTAGAAACACAACAAGACCGGCGAACACCGGCGCGCCATAGGAGAGCGGTGTGCCGAAAAGTGGTGTGCTGCGGAAACGGAATCGTTTGGGCTTCATGGGACGAATGTGCGAATGGAGAATATCCAGCCTTAGGGCTTGGCGGCCGCTTTCGTAAGCTCGATTTCGTTGATTGCAAGCGGGTGCTCTTTGACCAATCCGGCGAGATACTCCTGACGCTTGATGCGGGAACGATCGGCACGCAGCTGTGTGACAAAACTGTCACGGATTTCATCCAACTCAGGGGTGCGTGGCTCGCGCAGATCGAGCAGTTTGAGGATGTGCCAGCCGTCCTGGAGTTTGACCGGATCGGTGACGGATCCCTTCGTGAGGTCGGGCAGTTTGGCGCGGATTTCCGGCTGGATCTGGTCTTCGGTGAGCCAGCCGATTTCACCACCTTGGGCGGCGCTGGTGGCCTCCTCGCTGGTGGTGCGGGCGAGGGCGGCGAAGTCGGCGTTTTTGGCTTTGAGTTGTTTTTGGATGTTGTCGAGCTTGGCCTTGTCCTTGGCGATGTAAATCTGGGCGAGCTTGTAGCCGCGGGGAAGGAGGAGCTTGGACTTGGAGGCTTCGTAGGCTTCGATGAGTTCGGCTTCGTTGGGATAGCCGGGTTCTGGCAGGGAGGCGGTCTGGAGGAAACTCTCGGTGAGGGCGGACTCGCGGGCGCGCACGAGCTTGGCGATCACGGCAGGGTCCTGATCCCACTTTTTGTCGAGCGCCTGCTCGAGGACGAGGCGCTGGACGAGCAGGGCACGGACGAACTGGCCGAGGGCGGCGGGATCTTTGGCGAGTGCGGTCTGCTGCTCGGCTTCGAGGCCGGCGACGATTTCACGGATCTCGCTGCCGGTGATTTCGATGTCCCCGGCCTTGCCTAACACGGGCGCGGTGTCCGCGTGAAGTGAGACGCTAACTAGCAAGAGAATGAGAATGAAGGATTTCATATCTTGAAATGGTGTCGGGGCAGGATGCCCAATGTTGTCACTCCAGCCATCAAGAATCAGAAGATTCAACCGCAGATGGACAGGATGAACGCAGATCAACAGAAATCAAATCCAGTCCGTATCTGTGTTCTTTATCTGCGTTCATCTGAGTTCATCTGAGTTCATCTGCGATTAACATTTTGATCTGACAGGATTGGGCTCCAGCTATGGTTTTGCGGGCGCAGTGATGCGGTTGTCGAGGATCCTGTCCTTGTAGCCCTGGACCTGGTTCTCGATCTTCACGCGGGTGGTGCCGATGAAGGGCTCGCGGGCTCCGAGGGCTTTGCCGAGGGCGTAGCTTTCGTAGCGGTCGAGGATTTCGTTGGCGGTGTTGAACAGGCTGACGTTCTTGGTCTGGAGGTCGGCGATGCTGCGTTTGTTGACGATGACTTCGGAGGCGAGCGTGGCGCGGTCGTCTTCCTTGGTGCGTGCGACGGCGGCGGCTTTCTGGTAGCCGACCTTCCACTCGTCGCGGTTGGCGGTGATCTCCGCGAGGCGTTTCTCGCGCTCGGCGAGCTTGTTGTTGAGTTTGGCGATGGTCTCGTCAGAAATGGCCTTGTCCGCGGCGTTCTGTTTGACGAGGGCGGCGTAGCGTTTGTCGAGTTCGGTGATTTTCGCGGCTTGGTCTTCGGCTTTTTTCTCGGCGATGGCCTTCTCGGCCTGGGCGTTGGCGGCGTCCGTCTGGGCGGTGCGCAGCTGGAGCATGACGCCGCGGAGCTGCTCGCGGAGTTTGATGGTGGGGTCTACCTCCTCGGCGGCGGTCACCGCTGTCGCGAGAATTCCCAGTAACAGAAAGGTATTGAAAAACTTCATATCGTTAGAATTTGGCGTTGATGTCGAACTGGAGTGTGTCAGAGCTGAGTGGCGGGCCGGCGATTTCATTGGAGCTCATCCAGGTGAGGCCGATGCGGACGAGCGGCGAGAGGGCCATACTGCCGCCGATGGTGAAGCCCTGGACGTTGGTGCCGCCGCCTCCGAAGTCGGAGTCGGTGAAGCCGTCGACGACGGCGTCGGATTCAACGTAGCGGTAGCCGACGGCGGTCTGCCAGTCGCCGAACTTCTCGAGTGCGGGCATGCCGACCTGGAAGGCGAGGTACCAAGCGAGGTCACCGCCGTCGTAAACGTCGTCCGGGCCGCGGTTGCCGATGGCGGTGGCTTCGTTGACGTCGAAGGCGAGGTTCTTGGTGACTTCACCGACGAGTGCGAGGGTGACCGGATCGAAGCCGTCGTATTCGAGTTTTCCGGTCAGCGTCAGGTTCTCGAACTCGGAGGCGAGGCCGAAGTATTGGTATTGATAGAGATTGCCGAAGTCGTTGGCTTCGGTGGAGTTGTCAATGTCGCGCAGGGCGAGGTAGGTGTTGCCGCGCTGGGCGAAGCCGGGGCGGGTGGTGTCGGTATTGCCGGCGTCGCTGGTATTGAGCGGGATGAAGGGGTCGGAGACTTTGCCCTGAATTTTATCAAAGCTGTAGTAGGCGACGGCGAACTTGGCTTTCCAGTCTTCGGCTACTTTCCAGTCGATGCCGATCTGGGCTCCGGTGAGCCATTTGTCGGTGCTGGGGAACTTGCTCGGCTGGTTGGAGGCGAAGTTGAAGTCGGTGTTGTAGACTGGGAAATAGCCGGCGCTGAAGAAGGTGGAGACATGGTCGTTGATTCTAACTTTGCCGCGCAGGGCGATGCCGTCGAAGCCAAGGTCGTTGTCCCAGTGGATGTCGGTGGAGAAGAAGGGATTGTCGAAGCGGCCGGCGAGGAAGGTGAGTTCCTGGCCGTCGCCACCGGCAACGCCTGCGTTGGGGCCGGCGTCGTAGCTGAGGAAGGCGCGGTCGAGCCAGATGGCGTATTTGGAGAAGTTGCCGCCATTTCCTCCGAGGGTCTGGTTGGTGGAGGTGGGCGAGTTGCTGTCGCCGGTGGCGATGCGGATACCGCTGTTGAAGCCGTTGCCGAGCATGATGTCGGTGCCGAAGCGGGCGCGCAGGCGGACGCGTTCGCGGTCTTCGTCGACGTTGTATTGCGGGGCAAAGTTCGGGTTGCTGCGGGAGACGTCGTAGGGTGATCCGGTGTTGATGGCGTTGAAGTTGGGGAACTGGCCGGCGTTGGCGTTTCCGCTGGGGAAGTAGTCGCCCTGGAAGCGCAGGCGGATGTCGCCGAAGGGGCGGAAGCGCTCGGTCCACTCGGGGTATTTTTTCTCGCTCCACTTTTCCTCGCGGGCGGCGGCCATGAGCTCCTGTTTGATCTGGTCGCGCATGTTGTTTTTGACGACCTCGGGGATGTAGGTGACACGCATTTCGTCCTCGCTGGGCGGGGGCGGCAGGGCGGCGATGTCGGCCTGTGCGGCGGCGGCCTGTTGGACGGCGACAGCATCGGCCTCGGCCTGTTTGATCATTTCATCGGCCTCCTCGCGGGTGAGGACTTTTTTGTCAACGAGGCGGTTGATGAGGTTGACGGTGACGTTGGAGGTGGGAGCGGCGGGTGCCACTGCGGGGGCGGGCTCGGCGGGGAGATCGCCAGGCTGCGGGGCTTGGGCGTCAGGATCCAGCACACCGGGTGTAGGCGAGGAGGAAACTCCGGCGGCGGGTGCCTCGGTGGGTGGTGGCGACTCGACCGGAGTGGTCTCGGTGGTGACTTCCTCGGCGTGGAGCAGGCTGGTGGCTCCGAGGAAGGCGGCGATGAGGAATGGACGGGCGGGAGACATGGGAAAAAGGAAGATTAGAGCGCCGCCTTGCTGGCGGTGATGCGGAGGACGATGGGGACGGGCATGTCCGCGGGCGGGGCCTGCGGAAGCTGGAGGCCGGTGAGGATCTGGTTTTTAATGGCTTGGTCGACGGCGGGGTTTCCCGAGGAGCCGACGAGTTGGGCGCGGGTGATGCGGCCGTTGGAATCGGGCCAGACACGGACTTGGAGGACCATTTTCGCGTTGCGCGTGGACGGATGGCGGCGCAGGGCCTCGGCGATGGAGCTCTGGACCTTGGCGGCATACCAACCGTATTTGCTGCCGCCGCCCTTGCGTCCGGTGCCGCCGATTTTCCCGTTGCCGTTGCCGCTGCTGAGGCCCATGTTGGGACCATTTCCAGCGATGCCGGTGCTGAGGTCTTCGGAGGGAGTTTCCGGTGGCGAATCCTCCGGCGGGGGTTCGTCGTCGGGGACGGGTTCCTGCTCGACCATTTCCTCCTCCTTGGGCGGCTCTTCCTGCTTGGGTGGCTCGATCTTCGGCGGGGGTGGCGGCGGAGGGGGTGGCGGCGGCAGGGTGATCTGAACGATCTCGGATTTCCTCGCGGCGGGCTTTTTGCTTTTCCCTCCGTTGGTCATGAACGAGACGATCCCGCCCAACAGAACGACAGCGAGCAGAATCCCGATGACGAGACGCTGCTTGTTCTGCGGCGGGGAGGCAGGCGGTTTCCGGGTCATGGGCGGCATTTACTTCGCGCCTTTCGGCGGTTGGGTGGCGAGGCCGATCTGGCTGATGTTGTTGCGGCCGAGCACGTCGAGCACGTCCATGATGCCTTGATATTGGTTCTGGCCGTCGCCACGGACGACGACGGGGACCTCGGGATTGGCGGCGACGAGCGCTTTGAGCTTGGAGTCGAGCTCATCAAGGGTGACGCCGACGGTGTTGAGCTTTATCTTGCCGGAGGTGTCGATGGTGATGGCCTGGGTTTTGGGTTCCTCCATTTTTTTGGAGGCGCTCTTGCTGGCGCTCGGCAAGTTCACCTTCACGCCCTGCACACCGGCGGTGGTCATGATGATGAAAATGAGCAGAAGCACCAGATAGAGGTCGACCATCGGGGTGACGTTGATGTCATCGTAGTTACTTTCGCTGGAAGCCATGGGGATTTGAGATTTGAAATTTCAAATTTGAGATTTAATGGCCGGAGCCGGCGTTGGAATCGGCTTCGACGGTGGGAGGCCGGTAGAACTCGGCCATCTTGGCGACGAACTCGTCGATGAAGACCTGCATGAGGGCGAGCGAGTTCTTGATGCGGCCGTTCAAGTAGGAATAAATGAACAGCGCGGGAATGGCGACAACGAGACCGACGACGGTGGCAAGCAGCGCGGAGGCGATACCGGGAGCGATGGAGTTGACGTTGACCTCGCCGGACTTGGCGATGATGGCGAAGGTGATCATCACGCCGACGACGGTGCCGAGCAGCCCGACATACGGGCCACCGGCGATGCTGATGGTGAGATAGACGAGACCGTCGGTCAGGCGGTGGCTCTCGTGGACGAGGCCGGCGTCGAGGCTGGAGCGGATGGCCTGGATGGAACGACCGGAGAGGCCCTGGACACGGTTGTTGTCCTTGTCGAGACGGTGGCGGATTTCGTCAGCCCCAATCTGATAGATATGAAAGAGCGGGGATTTCTCGATCAGCGCCTGGTCGGATTCTTCGACATTGCCGCCGAGGCTGCTGACGCTGGATTTGTCCTCGGTGTCGAGCGCAGTGAGGTCGGTGGAGAGGGATTTCCACTGATTCAGGAACAACTGGGTGCCTTTTTCGATCGAGTTCAGATAGAGGAACTTTTTCACGGCGACGGTCCAGCCGATGACGATCATGACGACGCAGACGCCGATGGCGATCCAGCCGTCGAACATCATGTTGTTGGCGATGTCGCCGAAGAGCATGATGTGCGCCATCGCGCCGCTATGCTCGCCGCCCCCTTCGCCGCCTTCGACCGCGCCGAGGGCGAGGGTGCGAAGCGCGGCATCGGTGCTGCCTTGGTTGGTGGCGGCGAGGCCGACCCAGCTGGCGGAGCGGGCGACTTTTGAAATATTCAGCTCATCGAGCTCACCGGTGAACGGGCTAGTTCCGGCGGCTTCAACGACGAGACCGCCGAGAGAGATCGGCGTGGTAAGCGCGGGGAGGGCCGCGTCGAGACTGGCGTAGGGCGCGCCGTTGAGGAAGAGCTTTGCAGTCTTGCCGTCGGCCACGAGGACAAGGTGGCTCCAGACAGCGGGGGCGACGGGCGTGCCGGGCTGGCTGCGGGCGGAACCGATCTGGACGACTGGAACGCCTTGGTCCAAAAGCAGGCGGAAGGAGTTCTGGCCGTCCGCCCGGCTGAGAATGACGGCGTTTTCCTGGAGGGCTCCAGGCTTGATCCAGACCGAGACGGTCAAAGGCTGGCCGGCTTTCCATTCGAGCGTCGGAGTGTTCGGGATGACGACCGGGGTGCCGATCAGACGCAGGCCGTTGCCGATGAGCGAGCCCTCGGCGGTGGTGGCGGCGGTTTCCGCGTTGTTGCCGTTCGAAGTGGTGTCGGCAGGGGCGACGCCGCGGCCGGCGAAATGGTAGGCCAATACGGTGTCAGCATCATAGGCGTCTGATGGCTTCTCAACGGCGGGCATGGCGGCATCCGTGTTGCCGAAGTAAACGTGGAAGATTTCCTTGGAGCCGGGCTTAACGTCGGGCAGCTTGACCCAGACGAAGGCTTCGTTGAGCAAACTGTCGTAACTTTCGATCTGGTGCGGCAGCACGGTCTTGTCATCGGCAGCGAGGAAGCGCAGATCGCTGCCGTCTTCGCGGGCATTGGCGAATTGAAAATTCCCGTCGTGAAGGCGGACGAGCACGGTGACGCTGCCGGTGACGTCGGTCACTGAAGCTGCGGCGGCATCGAGGGTGAGCGGTTGGCGCTGGGTCCAGTCGGGATTCCACCAGGCAGATTCCTCTGCATGCAGGGGGCTGGCGAGCAGGAGCGCGAGGCCGGCGAGGAGCTTGATTCGGGGACGGTTTGTCATTGGGAGAAATGGTTGGTTAGAAGTCGGCCCAGCCGCGAAAGGTGACGCGGACCTCGCCCCTGTCGGTGTCCGCCTCTTCGATGAGGGGGACGGCGACGTCGATCGAGGCGTTGTAGTGCTTGTAAAGATTCGCGCGACTGCCGATGCCGAAGCTCGCGAGGCTGTAGGTCGAGTCCTGGCCGGGAAGTGCGTCGTAGAGTTTCACCATGCCGATGTCGGAGAAGGCGTAGAAACGCCACTCGTCCTGCTTGCCGCCGGTCTCGGTGGCGGGGGATTTCGCGGAGGAGCCTATCAGCGAAGGACCTAGCAACTCGACGGTGCCGAAGACGCCGTTGTCGCCGAGCACCGTGGCTTCGAGGTAGCCGCGGGCGGTGTCCAAGCCGCCGCCGGCGAACTGCTCGGTGTTGACGAGCGGCTGGCTGGAGAGCTGGCCCTGGATCTTTCCGAACACCTGCCAGCCGTCGTCGAGGTCGCGGGTGTGGGCGAGGTCGGTGCGCAGATAGATGTAGCTGCCGTCCGCGTTGAAGCGTTTGTTCGCGTAGTCCTCCTCGTCGGAGCCGGCGCCGCGCAGGCTGAAATTGAGCGAGGCGTTGAGCGCGGTGAAGCCCTTGTCGCCCATCCAGGTGGCGGCGTAGTTGGCGCTGAGCGGGTAGTACTCAATGGGGGCGGCAATGACGTCATTGCCGATGACGATGTCCTCCTCGAGGTCCTTCCAATCGATGCCGAGGGTGACGTTTTGATAGAACTTCGCGGTCGTCGGCAGGTCGAAAAGCGCACGCAGGCCGGCGATGTTGCCGCGGCCGGCAACCGCGCCGCCGCCGAGGGTGGAGACGTTGCTGTCCTGCTTGGTGGCCTGCGCCATGAGGCTGAGGCCGTCGGTGACGCGGGCGAGGTAGTAGCCGGAGTAAACGAGCGCGTCGTCCGTGTTTTCCGGGGCTATCTGCGCGCTCAGGCCACCGGTGTGGCCCAATTGGAAGAGGTTGCCGTAGCTGAGGGAACCGTTGAGCCGCAGCGGCGTGGTGTTGGCGCTGTAGCGATTGTTGAGTTCGAGCGAGCCATGGAGTGGGCGCTTGTCCTCGACGTTCAGGTCGATGTCCACGGTGCCGGGCTCCACGCCTTGGCGCAGGACCGGAGTAACGCGGCGATCCGCAAGGCGGTTGAGGCCGGTGATTTCCTTGGCGACCTGCTTCATTTCGGGGGTGTTGCCCTCCGCCAGTGACGGTGCCTCGCGCTTGATCTGGCTGGGGAGAAACCAGCGGGCACCGTTCACCCGGAGGCGGCCGACCTTGTTCTCGACGACCTCCAGCCGGATGATCCCGCGGCGCGGGTCCTGTTGAGGGACGACCACCGAGACGGTCTGGTAGCCCCTATCGTGGTAGGTTTTTTCCAGGGCGGCGCGCGCCTGTTCGACGTCGTCCGGAGTGCGGGCCGGACCGAGATAGGGATACACGGCTTCCTCGACTTCGAGTTTTTTGAGACGCTGAGCCCCATCGATCCGGTATTCGCGGATGTAGAAGGTGACAGCTTCCTCGGCTGCACGAATCGGGCAAACTCCGCCGAGCACCAGGCAGACAGATGCCGTCCGCAGGATGCGGAGGGGATCGGAGAGGACGGAGGTTGGTTGGAAAATCGGCATGCCAAAGGCCCGGCGCAAGGTCGGAGCGCAGCATTCGCCGCCGGGTCACTTTGCCTCAAGGGCGGTCATGTGACATTCCTGTCACAATTGCCGAAAACCTGGCAGCTACGCGGTTCTCACGCGCTTTTCAGCCTTCAACATCCCGCACCCCGCGGCCACGTCGATGCCTCGGCGCTGGCGGAAGGTGCAGGGAAATCCACCTGCAATCAGGATTTTCTGGAACTCTTGGCCGGAGTCGCTTTGGGTGCCCGCGAAGCCTCCGGTGGGGTTGAGCGGGATGAGATTCACATGGGCATCGATACCCCGTAGGAGCTCGACCAACCGCCGGGCGGTTTCGGGCGAGTCGTTTTTTCCGGCAATCAACGTCCACTCGAAGAAGATCCGCTTGCCGGTGATCTCGCCGTATTTCCGGCAGGCGTCGATGAGCATCACCAGCGACCAACGCTTGCTGGCGGGGACCAGGGCGGCGCGCTCTTCCTCGGTCGAGCCATGCAGGCTCACTGCCAGTCGATAGGGCTGCCCTTCCTCCGCCAAACGCAGGATGCCTGGCACGACACCAACGGTACTGATCGCGATTTTCGACGGGCCGATGCCCGCGCCGCGGTCGTCGGAAATCGAGCCGAGCGCGTGGATGACGGAGTCGTAGTTGTGGAGAGGCTCGCCCATGCCCATGAGCACCATGTTGCGCAGGCGTTTTTTCGGATCGATGGACTTCAGAACCCGCCGGGCATGGAGGACCTGGGCGACGATTTCCCCGGAGCGCAGATGCCGGACGAAGCCCATTTGCCCGGTCGCGCAGAAAACGCAGCCCATCGCACAGCCCGCCTGGGTGCTCACACAAACCGTTTGGCGGCCGTCGTAACCCATCAGCACGGTCTCGATCGTCTGGCCGTCGCGCAGCCGCAGGAGAAATTTCCGGGTGAGTCCGTCCGAGCTGCGGATTTCATCCACGACTTCCGGCGCATCGAGGAAAAACGCCTTCCCCTCCCCCACCGACGCTGCGACCCAGCGCTTGAGCGGCGGCAGGAAGTCACGGGAGGCGAGGTCCAGCTCGCCCTCGCGATGGATCGCCCGCCACAGAACCTTGGCGTGGTGCAGGATCACTCCGTCCGCCGCCAAGGCGTCCGCGAGCTCGGAAAATCCGAGGTCGTGCAAGGATCGCGATGAAAAGGAGCTCACTCCCGAATCCAACCCCGCAGCCCCGCCCTTTCAAGTCAGATTTGTCCATATTCAACCCCGTCGGTCACAAAATCGTTACATCAAAAGGCTTCCCGCCGTTGCTCCCCGAGGTCTCGCTGGGAACAACCATGCGAAAAATCCTGAATTCCGCATTTCGCCTGATCGCCCTCGCCATGGTTTCCGGGACGCTCCCTGCGACCGCCGCGAGTCCACCGCCCGGCAAGCGGCTGCTGGTTTTTGTCGGTTCCAACACGCTTGGCGAGCACGCCGTCCCGGAACTGGCAAAAGCTTACCTGGAGCAGGAAAAAAAAACCACCGATGCGAAAATCTCAGCGCACGGCGAGCTGATCCACGTCACCGGAACCGTCCCCGGCACCGGCCCGGTTTTCATCGAAATCCACGCCACTGGCTCCGGCGACAGCTTCAAGAGCTTTCTCGGGCAATTTCCCCGTCTCAGCGGACCCTGCGACATCGGAATGAGTTCCCGCCGGGTGACCCAAAGCGAGGCGGACGCCGTCAAGGAAAAACTCGGCAGCGACTTCTTCTGGCGCGGCAACGAACCGGGAACCGGCTGCGAGCATCCGGTCGCCATGGACGGCCTGGCCATCGTCACCCATGAAAGCAATCCGCTCGGCCGGATCTCCTTCAGCGAGATCAAGGCGATCTACTCGCGCAGGAAAAGCGATTGGAAGGAGCTCGCCGAATGGAAAACCTTCGGCGGCGCGGACCAAAGCTTACCAATCATACCGCTACGCCGGAAAGAACCCAGCGGCACGCTCGATTTCTTCAAACAAATGATCCGCCCCGATGCCGCGGCGATGGCCGACGAGAAACAAGTCCCCGCCTTCGTCAGTAGCCGCGAACTTGCCAAACGTGTCGCCGAAGTCCCCGGGGCCATCGGCTTCATCGGCGAGAGTTACGCCACCCAGCCGGGACTCAAGCGGCTGCAGGTATTCGACGACTCCCCCGGCATGGAGATGGAGCCGGACTCTGCCGTCTTCCCCGACCGCGCCGCCGTGCGGATGGGAATTTATCCGCTCTCGCGCTTTGTCTATCTCTACACCCGCGAGTTCTCGGACAATCCCGAGATGCAGCCATTCGTGAAATTCGCCCTCAGCGAAGCCGGCCAATCGATCATTGCCGACAAGGGCAACCTCGTGAAAATCGAAGGCACCCACGACCACATCACCAAGGCCGAGAAGACCGCAGAAGCAGAACCCGCCGCTGCCACCGCCACCCCCGGCGACCGCAAAACGCGCGTCGTCCTGCGCGTGTCCGGCTCGAACACCGTCGGTGCCGTCTGCGCGGTCAATCTCGCCTTCAACTACTTCTCGATCGTCACCCGGGATTCCAAAAAACCCGCGCCCATCGAAGACCACACGACCGAACTCGATACCCCGGAGGGCGAAAAGGCGCTCGCCCACGACGTCATGTGCGATGTGGACTCCGACGGCATCTGGGAAACCATTTCCATCCGCCCCACCGGCTCCAGCGATGCCTTCCGAGACCTCAATCTCGGCGCTTGCGACGTCGGCATGTCCTCCCGGCCCATCAGCGGCACCGAACAACGCGACCTCATGCCCGTCTGCGGAAATCTCGCCCAGCCCGGGTCGCAGTTCGCCCTCGGACTCGACGCCCTTGCCATCGTCACCAGCAAGGACAACGCCGTGGAAAAAATTACGGTCGATGAAGTCCGCCGCGTTTTCCTCGGTGAGATCAGCAATTGGTCCGAGCTCGGCGGCCCGGACCGGCCCATCACGCTCCACGCGCGTCCCGAGCGCTCCGGGACTTACAAGTATTTCTCCGATTCCGTCCTGCTTGGCCGCTCCATTTCCGGACTCGCCAAGCGCCACGCGGAAAACGCCCTGCTCGCGAAAATCGTCGCCGCAGACTCCGCCGGGATCGGTTTCGTGCCGATGACCAATGCCGTTCCTGCCAAAGTCCTCAAGGTGGGCTACTCGAAGTCCTCTTCCCATTTCCCGCCGAGTGAGGAATCCGTCCGCCGCGGCCAATACCCCGCCACGCTTTGCCGGTATGTGTATTTCTACGTTCCGTCGGACGAACCCCAAGGCGCAAGCGTCCAGGCTCGTCGCAACTGGCCCATCGCCCGCGAATTCGCCGCCATGAGCCAGACATGGCGCGGCCAGGCCGTGGTCGAGAGCAGCGGCTTCGTCGTGGAAACCTCCCTGCTGGACAGCGCCGCGGAGATCCGCCGCAGAGAGGGAGAATCCATCGCTGACTACCTCCGCCGGCTGCGAGAAATCGAAAGCAAGGTGGCGGCCGGGAAAATCAAACTCCAGCCCAAGCTCACCAACGACGAGATCTGCCCGCAGCTGCTTTTCGAGTTCAACCAATGGACGCTCACTCCGGAATCCAGCAACACCATCGACCGGAAACTCGCTTCCTGGCTGAAAATGTATCCCGACATCGCCCGCTCCGGCCTGGTCGCGGAAGGCTGGGCGGACTCGGTCGGCAGCGACGAGGTGTGCCGGAAGGTATCGTTAGAACGTGCGCGAACCGCGGCGGAATACATCAATTCCAGTCTCGGCATCAAGGTCACGCCTGTCGGCAAGGGCAAATCCTTCGATCCGCCGAACACCAGCGAGGAAAACAAACAGCGGAACCGCCGCGTCGTGATCAAACGCGCCGCTCCAGCCGTCACTCCAAAACCTTGATCCGGATGTTCTTGTAGAGCGTGGTGCTGCCCGGGTCGTGGGACTGAATGGCGATGGTGCCGCCTTCCGGCTTGAGCTTGGTGGTGGCGGGCTCGGACTTATAGTTCACCAGTTCCTTGTCATTCACGACGACCTTGACCGTGCCATCCTTGACGGTGACGACGTATTTCATCCAAGTGTCGTCGGCGAAGGGTTCGAGGTTTTTCACGGTATTATAAAGCGTGCCGGATTTCTGCGGGTCCTTCTGGGTGTTGTTGACCTGCACTTCGTAGCCGCTTGGCCAGCCGTCTTTTTGGAACGCGGTGTGGAAGAAGACCCCGCCGTTCGAGTTCGGGCGCGTCATCACGTCCATCCGCAACTCGAAGTCCTTGAACTTCGCGCCATTGACCGGTCCTTCATAAAACAGGTGGCAGCGTTTGCCGAATGCCTTGATCGCGCCGTCTTCGACCGAGAAGGAATCCGGCGTTTCGTTGGTTTTCCAGCCATCCAGCGATTTCCCGTCGAACAGGGAAACAAATCCGGCTTCGGGCTCGGCGGCGGCGACGGGGGCCACCAACGCGGCGATCGCGGCAAACAGGGAAATCAGATTTTTCATTGTGCCGCCGTTACGTCGAAGAAACCGACGGGCTATCAAACCGTTCACAGAACCTCCACCATCCGCACCCGGAGGTATCCGGCGGGGCCGCGCGCCGCGGGGCCACCGATGGGGCCGGACAGGCGAAAGCTCCGGTAGTTCCAGCCGGCGTCGAGCGTCGGCAGGCCGGTGGCGCTCGGCGGGATTTCCGTGACGGCTTGATCGAAGACGGCGAGCCCGTTCGAGCCCTCGATGTGATAGGCCACCTGGTCGACGGTCGCGGATTTCCCGGGCGACCCGCTGAAGACCGGATTTCCCCGCACGGGCAGCGTGAGGACCAGCGCCTGTCCATCGGCAAGGTTTTCGATGTGGGATCGCACTTTGCCGGAAACGGCGGCGGAGCGGGGATTGTCGTTGAGGGCGAATTCCTGGAAATTTGAACGTCCGTCACCATCCGGGTCGCCCGCGGGAGTGAGATCGGGATTGGTGAATGCACTGAAGTCGAGGCCTGACATCCAGGTGGAAAACGCAGTCGCGACGAAGGGGGCGATTTGGATGGATCCAAAGGGAGCGACGTCGGTAGACCAGACGTTCACTCCGGTCGTTTCGAAGCCATACTGCACGTGGCGGCCGGATCCAGCAGCGGTGACGTGGCTGAGGGAAAAGGTGCCGTTCACGAGGGGCGCGGTGGTCGAGGTGAACGACGAATAGTCGGCGGAGAAGTCCTTGATGAAGGCGATCGCGCGGTGGGCACTGGTCAACGTGTTGGCGGTGACGGTGCCGGTGAAGGTGATGGTTTTCCCGGAGAGGCTGCCGGTTTTTTCCACATACATGTTGGCGCTCATGATCTTGTTTCCGGGTCTGCCGGGAGCACCGCCGCCGATGTACCAATACGGAGCTGGATCGTTGATGGTATTCGGACTCAGCGTGAGGGTGGATCCGCTGAAGCTGGTGCGGAGATCGGGCACTTCCCAGACTCCGCCGGAGCGGTAGGCTCCCCCGCTGGCCGGCAGGTCCGAAACATGCATGTAGCCGAGCCACGTCTCGGCGGGATCCACCGTGAGGGTGGTTGGCGGCGTGGCCACGGTCGCCGGCGCGTAGACCCGGACGTAATCGACAGTCATGCGCTGCGGGAAAACGGTGGAGGTTCCGGGATTACCCGGCCAGTTTCCGCCGACGGCCACGTTGAGGATGAGGAACTGCGGGGCATTGAAGACCCACGCGCTGCCACCCGGAAGATTGGCCGGGGTGAGCGTGAAAAACTGCTGCCCGTCGAGAAACCAGCGGATCCGGTTTTCCTCCCACTCGATGGCATACACATGGAAATCGTCGCCCAGCGCGGCACCGGCCAGCACGGTATTTCCGGAAATCCCGCCGCCGCCGGAGTAGCCGGGTCCGTGGAGGGTTCCGTAGAGGGTCGACGGCAGCGAGCCGATGTTTTCCATGATGTCGATCTCGCCGCAGAGCGGCCAACCGACGTTGCCGATGTTCGCGCCCAGCATCCAGAAGGCGGGCCAGATGCCTTGGCCTTTCGGAATCTTGATCCGCGCTTCGATGCGCCCGTAGGTCCAGGAAACCTTATCCCTGGTCAGCAGGCGGGCGGAGGTGTAGTTTTTTTGGTTTAAATTCTCCTTGCGGGCCTCGATGACCAGCTGGCCACCCTCGATCCGGGCGTTCTGGGTGCGGTCGGAGTAGTATTGCAACTCGTTGTTCCCCCACCCCGTGCCGCCGATGTCGTATCCCCACTTGGCGGAGTCCGGCTTGGTGCCGTCCACCTGGGAGAATTCATCCGCCCAGAGCAAGGTCCTGCCGGGAATCGCCTGCGCCGTGACCTCCACCACGCAGCCAGCGACCGACAGCAGCAAGGCGAGTCTGATATGGGTGATCCTATGCATTTTATTGAACCGCCCACCGTTTTGAAAGGCCGGCGGGCGGACAACCGGCGGCAGAACACCTGCGGGATTCGGCCACCTACGGGGTTATTTCAAGCACTTGGTAAAACGACTTGCCGGGTGGGGCGATAGGATCCGTCACGGTAAAGGTGGAGCCATTGCCATTGGAAACCGCACCGAAGGGTGCCCAGTTCACGAGGTCGGGAGACTTCTTCACTTGATAGGTCCGCCCGGTGACCGTGGGCCAGCTGATCTCCATATTGGACGCGACCTTGGCCGCACTCGCCGCGAAGGGACCGGCCAAGCGGATGTTGTCGTAGCCTACGATGGAACCCTGCCGCCAGAGAGGCACGAGCTTGAGCCCGGTCGCATTCGCAGGGATGGTCGCTGCAAACGAATAGGTGGACCACGTGGTTCCATCTCCTTTGCGCGTCGGATACATATCGCCTGTGGAGCCGCTGGGGACGAAATCGACCTTAAATCCTCCGATGTTGGTACCGGAGAGAATCTTCATATCCATCGCGAAGGTACACTTCTGCCCCGGAACGAGGGACAAAGCGGAGAGAGGAAGCGGCAGACGTCCGTTCGAAACCAAAACACCAAAGAAGGTGTTGGTGGCTGCTGTGGCGTCGATCTCCGCATAGCCGCCTGGGTTTCCACCCTCAGTTGGGTAGGCCACGGTATGGCCATTTGCTTGGTCGAAGGCCCATTTCCCGCCATCCGGGATTTCGAATCCCGGGTTGGGAATCCCAACCACTGGCTCCACCGGCGGATCGCTGTATGCCACGACCGTCGCCGATCCCGGTGAAAACGCCGGATTCGCATTGATGCCTTGGACCTCAAACCCGTATTCAATTTCAGCCCACCCGATGGTGTTGAAAGTCAGATTCACCACAGAGCCCTGCTCGAGAGGATCCGAAAACTCGGTAAAAGTCACAGCGGGTGTGCCGGGATTAATCCCCTTGATGAAAGCCCTGACGCTGTAACCCGTGGTGAAGGTATAATTGGTAACCTCGGCTTGAAAGTTGCAAAGCCCCTCGGTGAACCACGATGCGGACACTTTGGTGAAAGTCGATGCGGCCATCCACTTGTTGCCGCCTGGACCTGCACCGCCGTTGTCCCGCCAGTATGCATCGCCGGTATTGTTCGCGTAGGTGTTGTAGTTCGCCTCCAGAACAAGGCTCGATGCGCCGACGGTTGATTTCACATCCGGAAGAGCCCAAGCGCTTCCAAACTGGTAAGCCCCATAGTTTGGCCCGCCCAAACCGTCGAGGGCGAACACGGCCATAAAGCCGTTCGCCATGTTGCTATCTACGGTGACGGTCTCCGCAAGAGAGATTGTGGGCCAGCCAAGCCAAAGGGCGCCAAGACAAGGCGCGAGGGTTTTGATGATGGGGTTTTTCATTGGGATTTTGGTTTTTTGAATCAACCACGCGGACTCTGCAGAATCACTGCATGAGTCATGGATCAAGACTTCGGGTTGGGTTTTCGCCGTATATGCCTTTCAAAAAAGAATCTTTCCCCGGTTTTCGCCGAGGCAATAAATTTTATGCAATTTTTTTGATTCGCGGTTGTTCGGCGAGTCCAGATGATCCGCAGGATCCGAACACAGACCGTTGGCCGGTCACAAAGACAAGACGGCCGGTGTTTCCACCGGCCGCTTGAGATTCATGTTTGAGTTACGGAGTCACTTCCGAGACCCGGAAGAACTTGCGTGGTGGTGTCAATGCATCGGTCACCGAGAAGGCTGAGCCATTGCCAGTCACCGGACCGCCGAAGTCTTCCCAGTTGACCAAGTCGGTGGAGGACTTGACCTGATAGGTTCTGCCAGGAGTGTTGGTGGGCACTTGCGCCGTGGGCCAGCTGATTTCCACGGCGGGTGCTGTGGTGGCGGTGATCGGGGTGGTCGTGCTTGCGGTAACCACCACTCCGGTGTCGATCGACACGTCGTCGAACAACATTTTCCAATGAATACCGGAGTCAGCCCCAAGCGGTAGCAACCACCCGACCGTCACATTGACAAATGGGTCGCCCGCCGGACTGACCGGAGTCGTGATCGAACTCGTGACTTTCGTCCAGGTGGAGCCGCCATTCGTTGGAAAAACGGTGAACGGGTTACCGGTGTTGATGGGTCCGAATCCGTCACTGTAGAAGAACGAATACTGTGGATTCGCACCGCCCGTTTTAAGAGGAACCGAGACGTAAAAGGAGAATGTATAACCGGTGTTGGGCAGCAAGGTGAAGGATGTGCTTCGAACTTCCGAGCTGCTGGTAGGCACGGCCGCATCGAAGGCCAGCATCGCCAAGCCACTGCGCGGGAAGACCGATCCGAGTGAGGAGACGATATCCACGGTGTTTCCGGGTGGGACTCCTTGGGCAAGCTTCCATCCATCGGCTCCATCGACTCCGATGGTGTTTCCGTTGGGATTTGAATCGACAACCTCAAAGCCGGGGTTGAACACGTTGTTATCAAGGATCGTAGGAGTGATTTCCTGAGCGCGATAGAACGGAGCTTTGACCGCCTGATAAATGGAATTCCCTGCACCGCCGGAGATGGGCGAGCCGATGTTAACCCACGGATCTCCCCCCGTGGAGGACGACTGTGGCTGATAAGAATAGTCGGGGTTGGCGACCCAGCTGACATTGAAGCCGTTCGCAATGGATGCGGCGAAGGTGTCCACGATGCGGATGTTGTCATAACCTACCTTCGAGTTGGGTCCCCAGAGTGGCACGAGCTTGACTCCGGTAACTCCGAGGGGAATCGGCACGGAGAAGGTATAGGTCGCCCACTCGGTGCCGGAGCCGCTTTTTGCAGGGCGCATGTCGCCGGTACTACCTCCGGGCCCGCCAACAAAGTCAACTTTGAATCCGCCGATGTTGCTTTGAACGCTGCCCGCCTCAATCCTCATGTCCATGGCAAAGGTGGCGGTAGTCCCAGCGATAAGTGGCAACTGGCCTGATGGCCCAATGGTGAGCGCACTATCACTGTTGGCAATAAGAACACCGTAATTTCCGACGCCGAGTGCTTGTGTCATCACGGCATAGCCATTCGGATTACCGCCGGTAGCAGGGTAGTTGACGGCTGGACCATCACTGGAAAAACTCCAATTCGCCCCACCAGGGATTTCAAACCCGGGATTCGGGATTCCGGGGATGACCGGCGGGGGTGGAACAATTCCATTATCCACCCTGATGTTGTCAAATCCGATGATATCGGCTGTCGTCACCCCAGTAGGAGGCGTTGCAAGTGGCACGACCTTGATGCGGGTGGCAGTCGGTGCAACTGTATAGGTCCAAGAGTAGGTGGTCCAAGTGCCGGACTGCCCTGTCGCGGGGACGTCGGCTGTAGCGCTAATGAAGCCCGCGTCAGTCCACGACTCGAGTTTCAATCCGCCCTTGCCCGTACCGGCAAAGTTCTTCATGTCCATTTTAAAGACATAGGCCTGACCCGCGACGAGACCCAAGTCTCCGAGTGGTATGCCGCTGTTGTTCGGGTAGGTATTGTCGGCAGGAGAGACCAAGCCACCACCCCAGGAGCCCGCGGTGTTATCAATCTGGCCGTAGCCACCGGAATTTCCGCCCGAGGTCTGATATGAAATAACGGTCCCCGGGGAAGCGAAGGATCCGAAGCCCGTGCCTGGCGGCAAGGTCTCAAAATCACCGTTGTCGATGAGCACTTCTGTTGCGCTCGCGCCTCCAGACGCGCCGAGCACGGCGCAGAAGGCTAGGGTTTTAATAAATGAGTTCATTGGGGTTGTTTCTATTTTGGTTTTTGGGGTCGCTGGTCAATCCGGGGATTTCAGATGTCGGCAGGCTCGCTGCCGGTCGGTCCGGGGGGTTAATCCGGTGGTTGCAATTTCATGCAACCGTTACCTGTAGTCGTAGTCGCAAATTCTGCGGTGTCCAGAAGATTTATGCAATTATATGAAATTTCCTGAATCCAAGCGTCGGGAATGTCGTTGAGGGCCGGGAATTGGGACGAGCCATGAAGCGCCAATTGGATTTCCCCAATAACAAGGATCGCACGGAGATCGCGAAACGCAAGGGCTCGGAAACGCATCGTCCTCCCATTAAGATCCTACAAGATCTCAGACAAAAAGTAGAGTATTTCCTTGCCGAGTGATTCTGCGATGGTAGAAGCGGGTATGAGCAAGCGATGGTTATCCCCTTGGAAGGATTCGTTGGAGAAACCGGCGATTTACCATTGTATTTCCCGGGTGGTGGACCGGCGGTTCGTGTTCGAGAATGCGGAGCGGGAGCATTTCCGGATGTTCATGCGGATGCAGGAGAATTTTTCGGGCTGCCGGGTGTTGGCATATTGCATCATGTCCAATCACTTCCACCTCCTGCTGGAGGTGCCGCCGATGCCGGTGGGCGGGATCACTGACGCGGAGCTTTTAAAGCGTTTATCAGCAACGAATTCCGAGGCATTTGTGGCGGTGGTGGCGAAGGAACTTGTGGAAGCCAGAAGCCAGGGGCGGAACGAGTGGGTGGCGGGGATTCATGCCCGATTCACCTACCGGATGCACAATCTCTCGGAGTTCATGAAGACCTTGCTGCAACGGTTCACCCGGTGGTTCAACCGCGCGCATCAACGCAGTGGCACGTTGTGGGAGGAGCGCTATAAGAGCGTGATCGTGGAAAGCGGCACCGCGGCGAGGACAATGGCGGCTTACATTGATTTGAATCCGGTGCGGGCCGGGATGGTGGAAGATCCGGCGGAGTATCGCTGGAGCAGTTACGGGGAAGCGGTGGGTGGTGGACCGAAGGGGAATGGGAAAAAGTCGCGCGAGGGACTGGTCCGGGCGTGCATGAGTGATTCCGGCGTAGGTTTCGAGGTGCAGCGGTGGCAGGAGGTTTCGCGGATCTATCGACGGACGATGGGATTGGCGCTGGAAAGGAAAAACGGCAAGGCAGTGGTGGCGAAGGGCGTGGTTCGCCGGCCGATGAATGCTGCCGAGGCGCTCGAGGCGGAGGAGAACGGGACGGTTTTGCCGGACTTGAAGTTCGCGGCGATGCTGCGTTACCGGGTGAGGTATTTCACGGACGGTGCGGTGATCGGGAGTAAGGCATTTGTCAATGAGGCGTTCGCGGCAGCGCGGGAACGGTTTACGGAGCGACGGAAAGACGGAGCCCGGAGGATGAAGGGTAATGGAAAAGCGGCGGCCGGGGTGTTGTGGAGCGTGAGGGATTTGAGGGTCCGGGTGTGACCTGGGGGTGACAGCAGTTAATGGTCACTGAGTTCATTGCTCACAGATTCACATCCGCAAAAGTGGATCTCATGGACCGCCTAAGCCTGCGTCTTTTCATGGAGCTGTCCCATTCGATAGGCTTCGATGAGCTGCAGCAGCAGGTCGATGATGGAATCGATTTCACGTCCCTGCTCGGTGTCGCCGACCTTGCGGGATTGCTCGTAGCGGCGGAGCTTAGTCATCTTCGGGATGATGTCGACGCCATCTCTAACGGCGGTTTCCGGATCGGGAAAAGTGTGGTGCTCGGCGAGCGTCTCCCCTTCCGGACCGAGGATGAGGGTGTAGCCGCGGTCGCCGTAGGCTTCGGAAAACGCGCCGTCGATGGTGACGGCATTGCCGCCGCGCTTGAGGGGGTTTTCTCCCAGATCCACCTTCACCGGGACGTGGCCGTTCACGAGCAGGCCGTCCTTCATCACGCCCATGTCGCGGGCGATTTTCTCACAGAACGCCGGGTCATGGATCCAGCGGAACCACGGACCTGCGTTTTCCTTATGGGTCGATTTGTCTTCGATGAAATAGGTTTCAAAAGTGGCCATGCGGTCCTTGCCGAACAGCGGTGACAGCGGCCCCGCCCATAGATAATAAAACCAGTCCTTGTCACTGGCGGACGCACTTTGGGCACCGGCGCGGAAGGCGCGCTTGATGATCTTGGTGAAGGCGGTGAAAACCTCCGGTCCCTCGCAGTCCGTGCCATCGACCCGGAGCGGCAGGTATTCGCCCTGGTCGTCCACCGGGAGACAGGCGTGGAAGATCACGGCGCGGTCCCTCACCAGCGCCATCTGTCCGTAGTCGGCCATCCAGCGCATGTGTTCCCACAGCCGGGGCGAGTTGGTGAAACTTTCCTCGAGCCGCTGGATGCATTCCTCCTCATCCCCGCTGAGTCTGTTAGGATCGGCAGGATCGATGGTGGGAAGGAACGTATCGCGGAGCGGATAGAAATTCCCGTCCACTTCCAGCGTGTGGTTTTCGAAATTGATTTTTCGCAGAATGTTGCGGTCGTCCATGTTCCACTCCGGGTGGCGCTCGATCGTCTGGCCTTCGAGTTTGAACTGAAGGATCGCGATGGCCTTCTGCATGCGGCCGACGACTCCGCCGTCGCGCTTGCCCTTGCGCTTCGCCTGAAAGCGCTCGGCAGGATCGTCCGGATAGACCTTGAGCGCGAGCACCTCGATGGCTTTGGTGAGGAGACCGTAGCCTTCCTCGATCTGGAACATGCGCAGGTAGCGCAGGGACACCCGCAGCACGGTGGCGATGAGCGCGCGCTGACCGAGGCAGGCACCCATCCAGATGGCGTCGTGGTTTCCCCAGACCAGCGAGACGTTCGGCTGGTGCATCAGGTAGTCGATCACGCGGTCGAGCCGCGGGCCGCGGTCGCCGAGGTCGCCGGCGACGATGAGCTCTTCGACGGTGAGGTTCCGGATGAAGCGCGAGGCGCTGCGGACGAGGTCGAAGTCGAGGTCCAGGGCGATGAGTTCGCGCAGTTGGACGTCGATCATCGCGGGATCGTGGCCGCCGGCGGGGTGGTTGAGCAGGGCTTCGAAAAGTTCGCGTTGTTCCTTGGGGGCGAGCGCCTTCACGTCCTTGCGGCGGCGGGTTCGGATAAGCGCGCGGATGACGGTGAACTGGTTTTCGAGCGTGGTTTTCATCCAAGACTCACGGAGCGCCGGATCGGCGAGCAGTTCCGGTTTTTTGAGACGGATCACTTCGGCCGGGTAATAGAGCACGTTCATGAACTCCTGGAACTCCTGCGGGTTCAGGGTTTTTCCGAAGATGTTGACGACCAGCGGGCGCAGGCGGCCGCTGGCGTTGTTGATGACGTGGCGGAGCTTCTGGTTCTCGCCGTGGATGTCGGAGATGACGTGGATCACCCCCTTCGGCAGTTCCTTTTTCGCACGCAGGGCGGCGACTTCGGATGCTGCGGATGAAACGGTGGGATATCGCTCTGCCAGAATGTGGAGGGCTGGGTTCTTCATGGATGAGTGAGACTGGGGAGGGACAGGTGGCCGGCATCCTGCAAAATCCATGCAGGATTTCTAGAAAATTTCCTCGAAGTCGTTGGGGCAGGAGCGATCAAGGGCGTCCCGCCACTCAGGCTTCCATTCTCTGGCCACTCACTGTGTCTCTGATGAAAGTTGGTAGGATTGGAATGGGTTCCGACCATCAAGGGACATAGCGGATCACCCAATAGACGTGGGCGATCGCGATGTGGACGATCATCATGGGGAACGCATGCTTGGTGTAGGTTACGAAGCTGAAGGGCACTCCGTTACGCTCGGCGATGCCGGCCACCGTCAGGTTCGCGCTGGCCCCGACCAACGTTCCGTTTCCTCCCAGGCACGCACCAAGCGACAAGGCCCACCACAGCGGTAGCAGCCCGTCAGGTCCGCCAAAGGCGGGTGCCATCGACTTGATCATGGGGATCATGGTGGCGACAAACGGTATGTTATCCACAATCGCGGACAAAATGGCGGAGCCCCAGAGAATGCCAACTCCCGTCGATTTGAGATCGCCTCCCGTGAATGCGACGAGCTGGTCGGCCAGCATTTTCAAGAAGCCGGTGTGCTCGACGCCGGTCACCACCACGAACAACCCGATGAAGAAAAACAGAGTGATCCATTCCACTTCATTAAAAACCTTGGTCACGCTCTCGGTTTGCTGCTCCGAGGATTTCCCGACGTTGTCGAGCAGCAGCATCAGGGTCGCACCCGCGATGCCAATGGTTCCCGAATCGAGGCCGATGAATCGCGCGAAAATGAAGGTCACGAGCACAGAGCCGATGACGACCAGCGATTTGACCAACAGAACCTTGTCGGTAATGGCAGCGCGCTCGTCCAAGGCCATGATGCGGGCCTTTGCCTCGGGTGTGGTGCGCAATTTCCTTCCCCAGAAGAAGTGGATGGCGAGCACATGCACCAGAAGGATGACGGCGATGACCGGAGCCAGGTTGACGACGAAGGAATTGAACGAGAGATTCGCCCCGGCGCCGATGATAATGTTAGGAGGATCGCCGATCAGGGTGGAAGTACCGCCGATGTTGGAAGCGATGACCTGAGAGAGAAGGAATGGATAGGGAGGCACCTTGAGGTGATCGCAGATCACCAGCGTCACCGGTACGACGAGGAGCACTGTGGTGACGTTGTCCAACAGCGCGGAGACCACCGCAGTGACCACCACGAGCAATGCCAGAATGCCTGCCGGGCTGCCCTTGGCCAGCTTGGCCGCCCAGATCGCTAGGTATTCGAAGATCCCGCTCTTCCGGGAAATCGAGACGATCACCATCATCCCGGTTAGCAGACCGATGGTATTGAAATCGATGCCGTCGATGGCACTCTCCTGGTTCAGGATTCCGGTGGAAATAATCAGGACCGCGCCGCACAAGGCGACGATCGCCCGGTTCAGCCGTTCCGTCATGATGGCGGCATAGGTGAAAGCGAGGATACCGACGGCAACCCACATGGGCGGAAGTCCTAGAATGGAAGTTGGCATGGTGAATCGGGTGGTAAATTAGATGGAGCTGGTGACGCGGGCGAGCAGATCCCAAGTGGAAACGACTCCCGCAAGGATCCGGCTGCCGGGTTCGACCACCGGAAGCGCGTTACGTCCGGCGTAGAGGTAATAGAGGGCGCTGACCAAGGGCTGGTCGGGACGCAGCACGGTGACGGTCGGGTCGTAATGTTCGCTGACCCATTCACCGGAGATTGCGGCATAGCGCTCGCGGACTTCTGACAGTGTGTCTTGCAGCAAGCCGGCTTCAATCATCCGCTCCACTTGGTGCTGGGGGTGGATTTGCGTCGCTAGAACCGGCAGGAGCTTTGAAATCAGGTGTTTTTTGGTGAACTGGCCGAGGAAATGCCTTTCGCCGTCCACCACTGGCATCGACAACACCCGGTTCCTCAATAACAGCTCAACCGCCTCGCCCACCGTCGTGTCGGGAGACAGGAACGGCGGATCCGTGATCATGATGAATCGGAAGGTGTGATCTTGGAGGGAGTCTTCTGATGGGCTCATCGGGAATGGTGATGTATTTTGAAACAAGTGAATTGATCCGGATCCGGTCACCTTATGGGGACTTCGAATCAATTTGTCGCCATCGCAAAAAATATGCCGCTCAATTGGCAGGATCCGCACAGGACGTTGCGGGTGCCGTGGACATAATTCAGATGGGTGGCGTTTTCACCCCTCGAATCCATCCATCATCCACCGGACGGCAGATGCGGCCGGGAGCGTCTGGTCGGCCACCTGCTTTTCGATTTCCGGCAAGAGTCGCTTTACCCGCTCGTTGCGGAAGAACCGGTGGCGGAGTTCTTCCGCGATCATGGCGTGCATCCACTCGATCGACTGGTGTTTGCGGCGGGCGGCGAAGACTCCGGATTCACGCGTGGTGCCGGCGAATTGTTCGACGGTTTCCCAAAGCGCGTTGAGGGTTTCGGGAATCAGGGCGGAGCAGGTCGTGCAGCGGGTGCGCCACCCGGGGGTGGCGGGCTGGAGGAAATGGAGAACGCGCTTGTATTCGGTGCTGGCGCGATTGGCACGAGTGACGTTGTCGCCATCCGTCTTGTTGACGGCGAGAAGATCGGCGATTTCGATCACGCCTTTTTTCATGCCTTGGAGTTCGTCTCCGGCACCGGCGATCATGATGAGCATGAAAAAATCGACCATCGAGCGCACGGTAATTTCGCTCTGCCCGACACCGACGGTTTCTACCAGAATCACGTCGTATCCAGCAGCCTCGCACAGCAGCATGGTCTCGCGGCTCTTACGGCCGACGCCGCCGAGCGATCCGCCGGAGGGTGAGGGACGGATGTAGGCGTTCCGCTCGCGGGTGAGGTTCTCCATGCGCGTCTTGTCGCCGAGAATGCTGCCGCCGGTGACGCTGCTGCTAGGGTCCACGGCCAGTACGGCGACGCGGTGGCCTTTCGCGCAAAGCTGGCAGCCGAGCGATTCGATGAGCGTGCTTTTCCCCGCGCCTGGCACTCCGGTAATTCCGACGCGGATCGAGTTTCCGGTCCTCGGGAGGATCCTTGTGAGCAGTTCCTGCGCGAGCGCTTCGTGGGCGGGGTGGTTGCTTTCGACGAGGGTGATGGCCCGTGACAGGATGCCCACGTCCGCAGTGAGCACGCCCTTTTCGTAGTCGTCGAGCGTGAGCTTGCGGCGCTTGACGAGCTTACTTTCCACGGGGTCGGAGTTTGGAGAAACTCCGGGCATGACGTGGAGGGTCTTGGGTATTGGATCACCATTCATAGGCTAACGACAGACGAACGAAAACCATACCAGTAACCCCTAATTGGGAAGTTGAAACATTTCTCCAAGTTCGACGACGCGGAGCAGCCCGTCCGCCATGACGACTTCGAGGGCTCCGGTGGCGGTGACTCCGTGGGCCCGGCCGCGAATGATTTCCTCGCCGCGGCGGATCTCGACGTGGGTGCCGATGAAAGGGCTGCGGGCGAGATACTCGCCGCGAATCATCTCGAATCCGGTTGCTAGAAATTCGTCGTAACGGCTGAAAAAATCCTCCAATACGGCATTCCGGAATGCGGTGACATCCACCGGTGCGCCAGTCCATTCGGAGAGCGATGTCGCGGGTTGGTCGATGGTGGCCAAGGTGTCCGCATCGAGGTTCAGGTTCACTCCGAGGCCCAAGACGAGACCGACGAATTCGCCCTGGGTGACGGTTTCCGCGAGGAGGCCGGCGATTTTGCGGCCACCCAAGAGGACGTCGTTGGGCCACTTGAGGGTCGCGGCGTCACCGACCGCGCGGCAGACGCTCACGGCGAGAAGTTGCGAGATTCCGGCCAGCGGGAGTTCCGCGGGCCGCACGTGGACCGGCTTGAGGACAAGTGAGAGGCAGAGATTTCCCGGAACATGGGAAATCCACCGGCGGTGCAGTCGGCCATGGCCCATCGTTTGCACGGCGGCCTGGATCACCTCCCGGTCGGCAAGGTCGCGTAGATTTGCAAGGGCATAGAGGTTGGTGGAGTCCAACTCCGCGAACCCGATGACCTGATAGACGGACATGACTCCTAGCCGACACTCGCGAGTTCCTGGCCGGCCTGCACCTGGTCGCCGGGCTTCACGCGAAGCACCGTCAGGGTTCCGCTCGCTGGGGAAACGATGGCATTGTCCATTTTCATGGATTCCACGATGAGGATCGTGTCGCCCATTTTCACCGCCTGCCCGACTGACTTTTCGACACGCAGAACCAGACCGGGAAGCTGGGTGATGATCGGTTGCCCGAACGCTTTGGCCGCGGCGGCGGGTGCCGCCTTCGGTGGCGGGACCGGAGCTGCCAGCGGAGTGGCCGCCACAGGTCTCACGCCCGGCGCGGCGGTGACGGGTGCTGCCATTTGGGCGGCTGGCACCATCGGCGCGGGCTGGTGTTCCACTCCCGGCTCGCTGACTTCCACGTCATACATCGTACCGTTCACCAGGGCGTTGGTGCCGTCCAGCACGACCCGATAGGGATTGCCGTTGAGGGTAACCGTGCAGGTGGACGGGGCGCTGCTGAATGCGGGCAAGGGAATGGCATCCGGGGCCGCGTGCGTATGGTGGCGTTTGCGCACGCCGAGCGGGCCCTGCCCCTTTAGGAACAGCACGCCTTTTTCCTGACAGGTGGCGATGATGAAGATGTTCTCGTCGGTGACAGGCAGGTGTTCGTGTTTGAGCGTGGAAGTCGCCGCAGCCACCCCGCGGGTGGTGTCTTCCTCAAGCGCCTTGATGTGTTCGAAAGCGGGTGGCAGGCCGAGCTGATCCATCGCCATTTTGAACACCGTGGCATCCGGCGGAACCGGAGTCTTGCCGTAGTATCCGAGAACCATCTTCCCGTAGCCTCTGGCGATCTGGTTCCAGGGGCCGAACATGACGTTGTTGAAAGCCTGTTGGAAATAGAACTGGCTGACCGGTGTGACGGAGGAGCCGAGTCCGCCCTTTTTCACGACTTCGCCCATGGCCTGGATGACTTCGGTATAGCGGCCCATCAGATCGTGGTCACGCAGCATCTGGGTATTGGTCGTTAGAGCGCCGCCGGGCATCGGGAAGAAGGGGATGAGCGGATCCACGCGCATCGACTCCGGCGGGAGGAAGTAGGCCTTCATGGCTTCCTTGAACATGTCCTCGAGCTCGATGATCTTCGGAACATCGATGTCGAGCGCGTATTCCGTGCCCTTCAAGGCATGCCACATCGTGAGCACGTCCGGCTGGCTGGCTCCGCCTGAAACGGGCGCGAGCGACAGGTCGATCTGGTCCGCACTTGCTTCGATGGCGGCCATGTACGAAAGCACGCAGGTGCCGGCGGTGTTGTGCGAATGGAAGACAATCTTCATGTTTCCACCGAGGAGGCGGCGCGCCATCTTGATCGTGTCATGGACTTTCCGCGGGCAGGAGGTGCCGGAGGAATCCTTGAAACAAACCGAGTCGAAGGGCAGCTTGGAATCGAGGATGTCGCGGAGCGTTTTCTCGTAGAACTCCACGGTGTGCGAGCCGCGGCAGCCGGGCGGCAACTCCATCATGGTGATGGAGACCTCATGCTTCAATCCGGCTTCGACGATGCAGTGGCCGGATGCGACGAGGTTCTGCGCGTCGTTGAGCGCGTCGCAGTTGCGGATCGTCGAAATACCGTGCTTTTTGAAGAGGTCGGCGTGGAGTTTCAGGATGTCCTGTGGCTGTGCCTTGAGAGCCACGGTGGTGATGCCGCGGGAGAGCGTTTGCAGCTCGGCGTCAGGGCCGGTCGCCCGGCGGAAGGCATCCATGATGTCGAACGAATTTTCATTCGAGTAGAAAATCGGCGATTGGAACATTGCTCCGCCGCCGGCCTCAAAGTGGGTGATGCCGCATTCTTTCGCGGCAAACTCGACACAAGGCAGGTAGTCCTCGGAGAACACTCGCGCGCCGAATACGGATTGGAAGCCGTCACGGAAGGCAGTGAGCATGAAGTCGATCTTTTTCATCGGCAGTAGGCAGTGGTGATGGGAACCGGTTTGGAAAAGTGAGTGGCCTTCATTTGCGCTGGAGATGCGCGACGGCGATGGCGACGGCGACGGACTCCTCCTCCTCCATCGAGTCGGACGAAGGAACGCTGAGGTCGGGTGCTTCCACCGCAGGATCGAGATTCATCTTCTTGATCACCCAGGCAAGCGCCGGGATGAAGCAGGCGATGATCATCGCGAAGACGATGGTGAGACCATAAGCGGCTAGGGTGAATTTGAGGGCTTCCATGACTGCTTGATGTCGTAAATTTCGGTTAGCCCGCGTATTTGGCGAGCAAGCTGCAGAAAATGCCTGCGATAATGGCGGTGGTGATGACGCCGCTGATGTTCGCTCCTAGGGCCGCCGGCATGATGACGGCGTGAGGATTATCCTTGGAAACGACCTTCTGCGCGACCTTGGCAGTGGTCGGGACACAACTGACCCCGGCAATGCCGACGACCGGATTCACCTTTCCACCGGATACTAAATACATGAAGTAACCACCCAGAAGCCCGCCAATGCCCGAGAAAAGCAATGCGAGACAACCTAGCAGAAGCAGCGGCAGAACCTTAGGGTCCATGATCGTGTTCGCGTCACACAGAATTCCGAGCATCATCCCGAGAAACATGGTCGAGCCATAGAGCAGAGGGCCACCGATGAAATCCTGGAAGGCCTTGATGCCCGACTCCCGCACCACGATCCCAAAGAACAACGAAAAAATCAGCGGAGCGGCCACCGGAAGCAGAAACGAAAGCAGCACGCACATCACCGTGGCCACCACCATTTTCTCGAACGACGAGAACTTCTTCTGGTTTTTCGGGGCCTCCATTGGGATGCTGCGCAGCCGCTTGGGCACCATCAGTTTGATCAGATAGGGATACCCCCCGTAAGTCAGTCCCAAATAAAGGTAGGCTACTACCGCAATCGGCACGAACAGATGCGGGGCGAGTTTCAAAGAAGTAAACAGTACCATCGGGCCGTCCGCGCCGCCGACGATGGCAATGGCCGCGGCCTCCTTGAGGGTGAACCCGAACCAGGTGGCGATGGGAATGGTCAGGAAGGATCCCAACTCCGCAAACAGCGCCAGAATCATGCTGGTGAACGGCCGCGCGAGGATGAAGCCGATGTCCAGCATCGAGCCGATTCCCATGAACACGAAACAGGCGATGAGCCCGTTGCTGAAGGTGAAGGTGTAGATCGGCTGCAGCCAGTCGATTTGCAGGATCATCATCAGATCGGCGGCATTCTGGATCGGATCAAGAGTCGCGCCGGCCTGCGGCTCGACGAACAGGGTACCGACGCCGCCGTGCAGCTTGAGCGGATCGAAGAACATCACCGCCGCGTTGACGGTAGCCATTCCGAGACCCATTGGGATCATGATCAGCGCTTCCAACACCCCCTTGCGACCCAGGAAAATCAGCACGAAACCCAATGCGATGAGACCCAACCGGGCGAAGGCCAATTGTGGCGACACGGCGAACAGCGAGGTGAGTCCTTGGAAAATTTCCTTCAGCGAATCGAAATTGATCATCGGATGGGATGGCGGTGAATGGCAAACACTCGGGAGAATGGACCGGAATGACCCATCCCGCGACCGATCCCTTTCCGGGCATTCAACCCGCAGCAAGATGAGCCGCGGGCCTCGGAACCGTCTCCCCGGATCCTGTGGAATGGTATGCATTTCCCCTGAATCGCCTCCCATTGGAAGGCACCGTGGAAATTGGGAAATCGAAGCGCGGATGAATCTCAGAGTGGCCGCTTGATCGACCGCGTTGACCGGCAAAGCCAATGCTACGCCTTGTTCTTCCGCTTTTGATTTGAAATCCTCGCCCGCAGCCACTCAGAAGTATGACCTCCGCACACACCAACAGCATTGCACTCCTCATCGACGCGGACAACGCGCCTGCCGCGAAAATCGATTTCGTCCTCTCGGAACTCGCCGCACATGGCATCGTCAACATCCGCCGCGCCTACGGCAACTGGACCAAGCCCTCACTCAGCGGATGGGTTAAAATCCTGCACGAAAACTCCATCCAACCGATGCAGTCCTTCGATCTCGTCAAAGGCAAGAACGCCACCGACATGGCCCTGGTGATCGACGCGATGGATCTGCTATACACCAAGAAGCTGAACACCTTCTGCCTCGTTTCCTCGGACAGCGATTTCACCCCGCTCATCCAGCGCCTCCGTGCGGACGGCAAGGAAGTCTTCGGCTTTGGAGAGCAGAAAACGCCGGAACCCTTCATCGCCGCCTGCAGCCGCTTCATCTATCTGGAAGAACCACAGCCCGCGAAATCCACGACGGCCGCCAAACAAAAACCCGGCCAGCCCAAACCTGAGACCGCTCTCCAGACCGGCCAGAATCTCAAAGGCAACACCAGACTCATCAACACGCTCCGCAACGCAGTCAGCGCCTCAGCCGACGAGGAAGGCTGGGCCAATCTTTCCAACATCACCAACCGGATCAACAACGAAGGTCCGTTCGACCACCGCACCTATGGTTTTAAAAAACTCGTGGATCTCTTCGCCGCGATCGATCTCTTTGAAGTGAAACGAGCAAACACCGTCATCCTCGTCCGCATCGCGAAAGTGGGTGGCAAGAAGGTAAAACCCAAAGCCACTCCGAAGGAATTTATCGATGACGATGACGACGACAACATCCCGTTCTAGAAGAAGGAAAGCGTCCTCTTCTCCGCCCGCTGTTTTCAAAAGAATTGCCTAATCGGCCATAAACGGCTATAAACGGCCAACGAATCAGCCAAATTCTTATGTTGCCGCCGTTTTTCACCATCACACCCGAAATGCTCCGGCTCATATCAGAGCTGGAGGAATTCAAGGGTCAGTGGCGTCAGATCCGCAGTCTTTCACCCGAAAAGCTGACTTCGCTCCGGCGTGTTGCCACGATCGAAAGCGTGGGTTCCTCCACGCGCATCGAAGGCTCAAAGCTCACCGACCGCCAGGTCGAAGATCTGCTAGGCCGTCTGAACATCACGGAGTTCAGGACACGGGATGAGCAGGAGGTCGCCGGTTACGGCTACGTCATGGATCAGGTTTTCGATGCCTTCGAGCAGATCCCGGTCACGGAGAACATGATCGGCCAACTCCATCAGGACCTTCTTCGCTACAGCACGAAGGATGAGCGCCATCGCGGCCACTACAAGACACTGCCCAATCACGTAGCCGCCTTCGATCCGGACGGGAAGGAAATCGGCATCGTTTTCCAAACCACTGCGCCCTTCGATACCCCTCGCGAGATGGAGGATCTCGTCGCCTGGTTCACCAAGGCAGACCGCGAGCACTCGCTGCATCCGCTGTTGCTGATCGGCAGCTTAATCGTCGTCTTTCTCGCCATCCATCCCTATCAGGATGGAAATGGCCGACTTTCCCGAGTGCTCACCACCCTCATGCTGCTCCGCGCTGGCTACACCCACGTGCCCTACAGCTCTTTGGAAAGCATCATCGAGTCCACCAAGGAAGGTTACTACCGCGCCCTCCGCCGCACCCAAACCACCCTCCGGTCCGAAAAACCCGACTGGGAAGCCTGGCTCATCTTCTTTCTACGCTCCCTCGTTAAACAAAAGGAAGCCCTAGCCAAAAAGATCGACCTCGAAGCATCCCGCGACACCGACCTCCACCCGCTCGCCCGGAAAATCGTCGCCCTGCTTCCCGATCACGAAATCCTCACCCTCGGGCAACTCGTCCAACTCACCAGCGGAAAACCCAGCACGCTCAAACTTCGCCTCAAGGAGCTTGTCGAAAAAGGCTATCTCATCCCCAAAGGCCAAGGCCG
>JANPKJ010000137.1:0-5456 GCA_031425955.1 Akkermansiaceae bacterium
TGACCAACCGCGCCAGCTCCACGGGAGCCATCACCCTTGCGGGCGTGATCAGTGGCGGCGGACCGGATCACCCGCTCATCGTGGATGCTGCCGCTAACAATGGCACCGGCGGAGTGTCGCTCACCCGCGCCAACACCTACATCGGTGCCACACGGGTCGTCAGCGGCAAGCTGGCACTCGCTGCGGGCGGGACCATCTCATCCAGCGCCGCCGTCCATCTTGCTGCGGGTACCGTCCTGGATGTGACTGCCAAGACCTCCTACGCGATTGCCGCCGCTCAACCGTTAGTCATTGGAATCAACCCCACCGGGACCGGCGGCAGTGGACGGTTGGTCGCGGCTGGCTTGAACATCGCCCAGGCCGATGTCCGGTTTGAGACGGCAGCCCCTCTGGATGATCCGAGTTATGTCATCGCGACCTACAGCTCGCGGACCGGGACTGCGTTTGCAGCCGCCACCCCACCGGTCGGCTATACGATCGACTACGCTCACAGCAGTGGCACGGCCATCGCTTTAGTGAGGGTCGCGGTGGGTTTTCGCAGTTGGGCGGATGAACGCGGACTGGTCGGCGTCCGCTTCGATTCCGACAGCGACGGCGATGGGCTCAGCGATGGGATTGAGTATGCCATCGGCAGCGATCCTCGCGGGTTCACCGCATTGCCAGCACCGGTGCCCAGTGCGGCAGGTTTGAGTTATCGCTTCGCAAAAGGTGCCGCAGCCGCAGCCGATCCACAGATCGGCTATCTGATTGAAATCTCGACCGATCTTGCGGAATGGACCCGAGTGGCTCCCACGTCGGAAGACGCAACCGCGATCTCACACGCCTTGAGTCCGATTGGTGGCCATCGATTCATCCGGCTCAAAGTCGTCCATAATCTGTCGCAGTAAACCTTGGAGAAAAATTGATATGAAAACACAAACTCATTGTAAAACGAGGGGCATCACCCTTATCGAAATACTGATAGTCATTACCATTGTGATCGTTCTAGCCGGTATCACATTTCAGGTCACCACGCGGATACGCGAATCTGCGAAATCCGCCGCGACGCTCGTCCAACTGCGCGACATTGGCGTGGCGGTGGGTGGCTGGATGGGCGATAACGGCGGATTCTTCCCGCCTTGCTGGAACGGCGACAAGAACCAGAGCTACGCGCAAGTGCTCGACCCCTACATGCACGGACTTGAAAATTTCCGTAAAGCGGACAGCCGCTTCATCGGCTTCAACAAGCGCATCAATGTGGAAGTCCGCAACAGTTCCCATCCGATCACTTTCTCGCTGAACGACGCGATCTGCCCGAATGTCACCCTTAACAAAACCGATGCCACGAAAACCCTCAAACTCGTCCACTCGTCGCGCGTCAGCCGCTTGGCTGAGGTGATTCTGATGGCCGACGGCTGCCAGAACCCGAACAATCTTGGCCAGGCGAATGCCTCGGCTTTCCGGGTGAAAGGCGCAGTCGGGCCGTCCGGGCCGAACTCCCAGCGCAACGAGTTGATCCCGGTGGGTCCCGACGTCGATGAAGCATCGGCTGGAGGATGGTTCCGCTATCCTTACGGTAAATGTCACGCGTTGATGTGTGATGGTTCCGCCCGTGCTTTCCCGAAGGGAACCATCAAAAAAGGCAACGTGTGGATGGATAGCGAAAACCCCTGACGCCAAACCCATCCGTCGATTGGCCTTCTTGGTCTTTCGGCGTTGGTCAGTCTCACGCTGAAGATCTCGCAGGCGCTGCTTACAGGCGCAGTAGGACAGAATGAGATGCGGATCATGCCGGGAGTGGACGGGCATCCCTACCTCTATTTGATCGAACGCTTGCAGGTGATTGGGAGAAGTGCCGAGTGATCAGAAAAGAGGAAGAGAAGGATCGGAGCGAGGCGTTCGCAGCCACGATTGGAAAATCTCCGCGCCTCTCTCTGCGGCCTCGGCGGCTCCGCGTTTCGATTTTTTTGCACATCCAACATCGAATGTTGGCGGAACCTCGGATCGTTAGCGGGAAGGGGCAGGGGCAGGGGCGGGGGCGGGGACGGGGACGGGGACGGGGACGGGGACGGGAGCTGGCTTGTCATTTTCCAGCAGGGCGGCGCATTCGGATTGCTGCTGGGCCTTGGCCCAGTCGAGGGCAGTTTCCCCATGAGTGGACTTGGCATTCGGGTCGGCTCCTTGATCGAGCAGGTATTTCACCATCCGGGGCCAGCCGTAACCTGCCGCGAGATGGAGGGACCGCATGTCCGTGAAGATGGGGGCATCGATCTTCGCTCCGTGGGCAAGGAGGTATTCAACTCACGTCCACCGGCACGCCCTTTTCCAGGTAGAATGCGACGAGGTCGATATCGCCACGGCTGGCTGCGGAATGGATGAAAGCCATTTCCGGAGCGGGGGCCGGATGGAGGGATGCTCCGTGCTCGACCAGGAGTCTGGCGATGGCCAGACCGTGCGGGAAAGCGTCGAGATGGAGCGGCCGGATGCCACGCTCGTTCGCGGCATTGGGATCCGCGCCTGCCTCCAGCAGCAGTCTGACCATTTCCAAATTTCCCATGGAGGCGGCTGCATGCAGGGGCGTCCATCGGGCGTTGGCGAGAGCCTTGGGATCGGCACCGGCCTTGAGCAGCGCCTTGACGACCTCCACCCGCTGCGCGTCGCTGGCGCGCCATGGCTTCCCAGCGCCACGGGTGCGGGAAGAGAGCGGAGAGATGGCATAGTGGATGGCTTGGAGGCGTCCGGCATTGCAAGCCGCGGAAACCTTGGCTCCCTTGGCGAGGAGCGCGTTCACGATTTCCAGATTGGCGTGGCAGGCGGCATCGTGAAGGGGCATGCGGCCGGGTGCCGACGTGATGGATTCATCCGGGACATTCGGGTCGCCGCCCGCGTCGAGGAGTAGCTGGGTCATTCCGGTGTGATTGGCCACGACGGCGGCGTGTACTTCGTTCGGGCTGACTCCGGCCTTGAGCAACATTTCTGCCAGAGTCAGACGGTCCGCCGCCTCCTTCGCACGTGATTCCGGAATCGGAAAGGGAAGGGGGTTCTCCATCAGCGGGTCCAACAACGGGATCATCGTCCATCCCGGTTTCTGCCCGTTCTTCGCCATGCGCTCCAACAGGTATTCCGTCATGGGGACATCGGCCCTGCGAAGCGCGAGCTCCAGCGGCTCGCCTCCGAAGTCGACCTCGTATTTCTCCGGATTGGGATCCGCCCCGGCATCGAGGAGCAGGGCGGTGACCGGAATGTCGCCCCGGGCGACCGCCAACTGGATCGGGTGATCACCGGGCGCATAGCTGCCGTTGACTTGGGCCCCCTCCTTAAGCAATGCGCGGATGATCGCTTCATTCCCCTCCAGAACGGCCAGTTGGATCGGTGTTTCGTGCTTGGCATTGAGGGCCTGGATGTCGGCGCCCATCCGGATGAGCAGCTCGACCGTTTGCAATCTCGCTGCATCCCGCTCCGGGGTGCGGATGGTGTCCGGGTGGCCCCGGGGATCAAGCGCGCAGTGAAGGAGCGTATCGCCACGGTCGTTCTGCTGCGTGAGATAGTTACCTGCATGCCACTTCTTCGCCAAGAAATCCCTGAGCACCCTCATGTCCGCCTGCCTTGCCGCTTGATAGACCGGGACACCGCCATCCCCATAGGGGTTTCCTTCGTTGGATTTCCGGGCCATCGACCGCCACGTGAGCGCGTCACTGGCGACACAATCTCCCAGGCGTGGGTAGGCTGACTCGGGTGGGGTGGCCCGGACGAATGACGGGATAATGAGCAACCCGCAGCCTAAAAGCGGCAGAACCGACCTGGATAATCCGGTGTCAGTTCCCGGAGTCATGCGTCTGCGATACACCGTAGGTTTGCATTTCATGGCTCAATGATAACCGCCGGAGGAATGTGTTCTATCAAATTTTCCGCCAGCAGTGGAAAGGCGCTTCGGACGGACGGATGATGGTTCCGGCTCGGGTGAAGAAATTGAACAGCGAACATTGCAGGGAAGATGTCGGGGAAGGGATTCGACTTGCGGCGGGACGCCACAAACACGGCCTGCGGCGGGACGCCGAAGCCACTTGGGGGGAGTCGCTGCTAGACGCAGCCAACTCTCAACTCTCCACGCGGGTATCCGCGAGGACGAGGCGGGCCAATGCGACCGCGGCCTCGGCTTCCGGCGGGGCACGGGGGACAGAGAGTGCGCACGGTGGTCACGCGCCCCGGCCGCAGCATTGCTTGAATTTCCTGCCCGAGCCACACGGGCACACCGAGTTTCGACCGGGAGACGCGGTCGGTGGCAGATTGAGTTTGATGGTGTTTTCCGCAGGCGAGGCCTGGTGGAGTTGCGCAAGGAACGCGCCGAGGCCAGCGGCGGAACGGAACAGGTTGTGCAAGGCTTCCTGCCTGATGGAATCCATCAGGGTGACGAAGAGCTCGTAGGCCTCGTTCTTGTATTCTACCAGCGGGTCCTTCTGACCTTGGGCCCGGAGGTAGACGCCTTCGCGCAGTTCGTCCATGGCTTCGAGATGTTCCTGCCAGAGCTGGTCGATGGCGACGAGCACCATCCGCCGTTCCTCCTGCTCGAGAATCTCGACCGGCAGGCCGCCGGCCTTGGTTTCGTAGGCGTCCCGGGCTTTTTCCTCCAGCATCGGGGCGATGGTTTCACCCCGTATGGCGGATAGGTCTTCCTCGGAAATGCCAACGGGAAGTGTGGACTGAATCCAGTGGAGCAGTGGGCCGTGGTCGGGATCGTAGGGATCGCACCCGGCGAGATGCTGGTGGACATGCGTGGAGATGGTTTCTCCGATGATGTCATGGACGAGTGCGCGCGTGTCCTCGGTAGTTAGGACTTCGTTGCGGTAGCCATAGACGATCTCGCGCTGGAGGTTCATCACGTCGTCGAAATCGAGTACGCGCTTGCGAATTTTATAGTCGCGCTGCTCGACCATCTTCTGGGCGGCCTCGACGAGCGTGCCGAGCGACGAAATCCTGTTGGACTTTTCCGACTGTTCGATCATGGCGGCCATGCGCTCGGGTGAGGCGTGGTTGCGCATCAGGTCGTCTTCGAGGGAAATGAAGAACTGCGAGCGGCCGGGATCGCCCTGGCGCGAGCAACGGCCGCGGAGCTGGCGGTCCACCCGGCGTGACAGGTGGCGCTCGGTGGCGATCACGAACAAGCCGCCGAGCCCGGCGACGCCCGCGCCGAGTTTGATGTCGGTGCCGCGGCCGGCCATGTTCGTGGAAACGGTGACGGCTCCGCGCTGGCCGGCGAGGGCGACGATCTGTGCCTCCTGTTCGTGGAACTTCGCGTTGAGCACCGAGTGGGGGATTTTAGAACGTTTGAGCATTCGTGCGAGGGTTTCCGACGACTCGACGGACGCGGTGCCTACCAGAACCGGCTGGCCCGCGGCGTGTGCGGCCTCGATCCGGGAAATCACCGCGTTGAACTTCTCGCGGCGGGTTTTGAAGAGCTGGTCTTTCTCGTCGATCCG
>JANPKJ010000138.1:0-12388 GCA_031425955.1 Akkermansiaceae bacterium
AACGCCATCTATTCACTCGGCTCCACCAACACTCCGGCGCAGAACAACAGCGCCAATCTCATCTCCCAATGCAACGTTTTCAACTTCCAAGGCATTACCGGACGTGATGCGGCGGGCATAAGACTCGACGACGGCAACACCGGCTGGGACATCCTTGGCAACAGCTTTTACCAAACTGCGACCCGCACGACGCTCCAAGCGATAGTCCGCCCCATCTACCTCAACAGCACTTCCGGCGACAGCTTCTCGATCAAGGACAACTTCATCGGCGGCAGCGCAGCCGGTGCCGACGGGACGTCTTGGGTGACGTCCGGAACCCAGTCTGCGTATGGTTTCACCGGCATCCATCTCAATGTCGGCACCGCCGCGCCTAGCAGCGTGCAGGGAAACATCATCCGGGGCATTACCTGGAGGACCAATGGAAGCAGCACCGCTCTCCCCGGCATTTGGAGCGGGATTTACGTGCAGGCGGGAGCTGCGGACATCGGTACGGCGGTAGGAAACACGATCGGCGGTGACCATGGCTACGGCACGGTTTACGTGAGCACTTCCGGAAACGGCGGCACCACATTCGGCATCTGCTCGGCGAGCAGCGCCGCGGTGACCATCGCGAACAACACTATCAAAGGCATTTCGGTAAGTGGCACGAACACCAACATCTCCGCCTCGCTCGTCGGTATCCAAGTCAATGCCGGGCCTGCAAAGATCGAAAACAACTCTGTCGGCAGCACCTCCATCGCTTACAGTCTTGATTCCTTGACCGCGTCGGTCTCCAGCATCGGCCAGCAGGTCACCGGGATTCTCAGCATCAGCACCAAGAACTCGATCATCACAGGCAACACGGTAGCCAATCTCAACAACAACTACGCTGGCAGCAACGCCGCCGGACAGGTTCGCGGTATCGTGACCACCGCCGGACCGAATACCATTTCCGGAAACACCGTCAGCTCCCTCTCCACTACGAGTCGCAACCCGGGCAACACCATGTCTGCCTCGGTGTTGGGTATCAGTCAGACTTCCACGGATTCAAACCAATTGATGTCTCAAAACCTGGTCCACTCGCTTTCCAATGCCACGACATTGGCGTCAGTGACCGTGGCGGGAATTCTATATAACGCATCGAACAGCGGCGCGAACATCTTCGCCCGGAATCAGGTCCACAGCCTCAACGTATCCTCCCCGTTTCAGGCATCAGGAATCATCGGGATACAAATCGCCAACGGGGCGTTCACCGCGCGAAACAACATGGTCCGGGTGGGGATCAATGCGGCGGGAGGCAGCGCCGCGGGGTCTGCCAGCGTCTTTGGGATTTTGGAATCCGGCACCACTGCGGGGAGGAATTTCTATCACAATTCCGTCTACGTGGGCGGCACGCAGGTCTCGGGTGGGAGCAGCACCTACGCGTTTCAAGGCACCCTCGCGACAAGTGAGCGCACCATCCGGAACAACATTTTCGTGAATGCCCGCACCAATAGCGGCGGCACCGGCAAGCACTACTCCGTGGCGTACGGCGGAACCACCGCGAACCCCACCGGCTTGACAGCAGGGGGCAACATCTTTCTCGCAAGTGGCACCGGCGGCGTGATCGGATTGTACAACAGCGCCAACCGCGCCTCGCTCGTCGAGTGGCAGGCAGCGACCGGACAGGACGCCACCAGTGCGGTGGTGGACCCGCTGTTCGTCGATCCGACCGGAACTGCAGCCACCGTGGACCTCCACTTGCAGCCAAACAATCCAGCGGAAAGCGGTGCGCTGTCCATCGGGTCGGTCACGGATGATTTCGACGGCCAGTCGCGCGGCGGCCCGTTCGCCGACGTTGGGGCGGATGCCGGGGACTTCACCCTGAGCAGCGATGTTATCGCGCCGGGCATCAGCTACCCCCCACTCACCGTGAGTTCTACGGCAAGTCGCGTGCTCACGGGGTGGGCCACCATCACGGACAGCGTCGGAGTCTCCAGCGGCGCTCGGCTCTACTACAAGAAGTCCACAGACGCCGATGTCTTCGGTGTGGCCAACGACTCCACCGGCAACGGTTGGAAGCATGCGACGGCCACCGGCAGCGACAGTTCCTACAATTTCACCATTGATCACACGCTCCTCACCGGCGGCGGCGTCACCCCCGGCGACACCATCCAGTATTTCGTCGTCGCGCAGGACGCCGCGAACAACCTGGGCTCCAGTCCGGCAGGAGCGAACGCTTCGGCGAGTCCACCCGTGCAAAACGTAAACGCGCACGGCACCGTGAACAGCTACAACATCGTCGCCAGTCTCAGCGGAACGAAAACCGTGGGCAGCGGCGGCGATTACCCCAGCCTAACCGGCGCAGGCGGTCTCTTCGCCGCGCTTAACAACTCAGCCCTCACCGGTAACCTCGTCGTCAACATCACCAGCGATATCGTTGAGGATGGCGGCGTCGGTTTGAACTCCATCAACTCGAACGAATACCCGCAAGCTTTCAACATTACCATCCAGCCCGGCAGCGCAACGATGAGGACTATCTCGGGCAGCTCGGCGGCGGGGTTGATCCGCCTCAACGGCACCGATTACGTGAACATCGACGGGCGTTCCGGCGGCACGGGAAGGTATCTCACCTTTCGAAATGCCAGCATCGGCTTCTCTGCCAGCACCCTCCTTTTCATCAACGATGCGAGCAACAACATCGTGCGCGGCTGCGTCTTTGAAGGCAAAGAGACAGGAGCGCGTGGCGTCATTAGTTTCTTAGGCGGTGTGATGACGGGCAACGACGACAACCTCATCACCGGCTGCCAGGTTCGCGATCTGAGCACTGCCGCCGGAGTGCCGCAATGTTTGGTAAGTTCCTTCGGGACCTCCACCGCAGTGGCGAACTCGGGCAACACGATCTCTGACAACGAACTGTTCAACTTCAACTTATCTGGCATCAACCTCAATACAGGCAACGATTCGTGGACGATCTCTGGCAACAACATCTACAGGGTGAACGCTTCGACTGGGAGCACCCCGTTTGGAATCGAAATCGCAAGTGGTGGCACCAACTTCATCACGGGTAACTACATCCACAACCCTGTCACCAATGTCTCATCGATCATGGGAATCAATTTTCGCGGAAATGCCGGCACCACGACAATCTCCGGCAATCGTATCACCGCCTTCAACGTGAACGCCGCGACGCAGATCGTCATCGGCATCTCCGCGGAAGGCGGTACCGGCTCGACCCTCAATCTGGTGAACAACCAAATCACCTTGATGCCCGTCGCAAGTGGCAGCGTGATTCTTTACGGCATCTTCGACCGAAGTTTTGGCGGTGTGGTCAATGCGTTCCATAACACGATCCTCATCGGAGGCATCGAAAACGGTACGCGCAATTCGTTGGCAAGCTACCGCGTGGACGCCAGCATCCACACCTCGCGCAACAACATCTGGTTCAACCTCCGCACCGGTGGCACGGGTAGCCATTTTGCTGCAGGTAGTGAAGTCTCCGGCGGTAGCTACACGGCTAGCAACAATCTCTACGCCGGTACAGGCTCGGCCCCTGCGAGTTTCATGGACTTCAGTTCCATCAGAGGCACGCCTACCCCAAGGACGTTCGCGGAGTGGCAGATTTTTACCGGCGATACAAACTCCGTTGCAGGCATTGCTGGTAGCACTGGCTTCACCACATCCCTCTTTGCCAATGCCGCCAGCGGCGACCTGCACCTCGGACCGGGTGGCTCTCAGCTTGTGAACACCACCGGCATTTCCATCGTTGGATTGAATACGGATTACGATGGCGATCCGCGCAGAGCCTTCACGCCGAGCATCGGGTCGGATGAAGCGGCAGTCACCTTCAGCGAATGGGCCACCAGCGCGAACTTGCTCGCGGAAAACGCAGGGCCGACCGCGATCCCCTACCACGATGGAATCGAAAATTTGATCAAATACGCCTTCAACCTGAATGGCCGCGGACCGGATTTGAGCGTTCTAGCCACCGGAGGCACGGTGGGATTGCCGCGGATCGTGCTGGATTCCAGTGGAGCGCAACCGGTTTTGTACGTCGAGTTCCTGCGTCGCAAGGGCAGCAGCTTGATTTACAAAGCGCAACGCTCCAGCTCATTGATTGGGTTCGTCGCCATGACGGGTGCGGAGGTTGTCACTTCAATCGACGCCGAGTGGGAACGTGTAACGGTGGCGGAACCGTCTTCACTTTCGACCGGTTCTTCCCTTTTCGCTAGGGTTCAGGTGACTCTGCCATAGTCGATCTGACGTTGTGGACGCTGCTCATGGATTGCCTTCGGGATCGGATTTGCCTTGGGCGTTCGCCATGTCTTGACGCCGCCCCCACATCGACAAGATGCTCCGCCCGCGATGAACGATACCACCCGCCCTTTTTCCAGCCCCATGCTTGATGGCCCCGACCGCGCGCCTAGCCGTGCCATGCTCTATGCCGTCGGATTTAAAAAAGACGACTTTTCCAAGCCGCAAATCGGCATCGCTTCCACATGGAGCCAGGTCACGCCATGTAACATTCACATCGACAAGCTCGCTATCGAGTCATCGAAAGGTGCCGACGCCGCCGGTGGAAAAGGCATCATTTTCAATACCATCACCATTTCCGACGGCATTTCCATGGGCACCGAGGGGATGAAATACTCGCTCGTTTCCCGCGAGGTGATCGCGGATTCCATCGAAACGGTGGTCGGTTGCGAAGGCATGGACGGCTTCGTCGCGATCGGCGGCTGTGACAAGAACATGCCCGGCTGCCTCATGGCCATGGCCCGCATGAACCGTCCGGCGGTATTCGTCTATGGCGGCACGATTCTTCCCGGTTGTGCGACCATTAAAGGTGAGAAAAAGGACCTCGACATCGTGTCCGTGTTCGAAGCCGTCGGCAAACACGCCAACGGAGAATTTTCCGACGAGGAACTCGAAACCGTCGAGGCCAACGCCATCCCCGGTGCCGGATCCTGCGGCGGCATGTACACCGCGAACACCATGGCAAGCGCCATCGAAGCACTCGGCATGTCACTGCCTAACGGCTCCGCCCAGAACGCGATTTCCGATGACAAGATGCGCGATTGCTTTGATTCCGGAGCCGCCGTCGTCAACCTGATCAACCTCGGCATCCGGCCCCGCGACATCCTCACGAAGGAAGCATTCGAGAACGCCATCACCGTGCTCATCGCGCTCGGTGGCTCCACCAATGCCGCGCTCCACATCCCGGCCATCGCCCACTCGGCCGGCATCGAGATCACCATCGACGACTTCGAGCGCATCGGGAAAAACGTCCCCGTGCTTGCCGACCTCAAGCCGTCCGGGAAGTTCTCCATGTCCGACCTCGTCGCCATCGGCGGCACCATGCCGCTGCTGAAAATCCTGCTCGATGGCGGGTTGCTCCACGGCGATTGCATGACGGTGACCGGCCGCACGATGCGCGAGAACATCGCGAAATTCACCACGCCCTATCCGGAAGGCCAGCAGATCATCCGCCCGCTATCGAATCCGATCAAAAAGGACAGCCACCTTCGCGTACTTTACGGAAATCTGGCGGAAGGCGGCTCGGTCGCGAAAATCTCCGGCAAGGAAGGCGAGCTCTTCACCGGCAAGGCGCGCGTCTTCGACTCCGAAGGCGACGGCATGAAAGCCATCCTCGCCAAGCAAATCCTCAAGGGCGACGTCATCGTCATCCGCATGGAAGGTCCGAAAGGCGGCCCTGGCATGCGTGAAATGCTCGGACCCACCAGCGCCGTCATGGGCATGGGCCTCGGCAAAGACGTCGCGCTCATCACCGACGGCCGCTTCTCCGGCGGCAGTCACGGATTCGTCGTCGGCCACATCACCCCGGAAGCCTTCGTGGGTGGCACCATCGCCATCCTTCATGACGGCGATGAAATCACCATCGACGCCGTGAATAACCGCATCGACGTGAACATTTCCGACGAGGAAATCGCCAAGCGCAAAGCCGCTTGGACCCAGCCCGAGCCCCGCTACACCCGCGGCGTCCTTGCGAAGTTCGCCAAGCTCGTCTCCACCGCCAGCGAAGGCGCGGTGACGGACAAGTATTTGTGATTCGATAAGGGGCAGTCCGCATCAACAGTGAGGAAACGCGTTCATCCTGAACGCTATTTGCCCCGGACATCCTGTCCGCGGGCTCCTCACCGCCCTGCCCGAATACTCGCAGGTTTCTTTCCCCTCTTGGCGGGCCTCGTGAACAGTCTTTGCCAGTGGGTCTGAAGTTTTGCTCCCTTCCCTGAACAAAGGTCCGGCTTGACGAGAACTGAAGTGGACATATACAAAACACGAAATTTACATTTAATGTCCATATTCAAAACCACCGCCATTAAGCCGCTTTCCGATTTCGTGCGCAACACCAAGGCCCACATCGAGCACCTCAAATCCACTCATGAGCCCCAGCTACTGACGGTCAACGGTGAGGCTTCCATCGTCGTTCAAGACGCGGAATCCTATGAAAAAATGGCAGCTCTTGCGGAACAAGCGCGGCAGGACGCCAAGCTTCAAGCAGCCATGGAGTATTTCCACAAGGGAGGGGAAGGGATCAAAGCGGCCGATGTTTTCGAAAAGCTCGAAGCCAAATACCTCTGAACCATGGGGGAATACGACATCATTTTCGCTCCAAGCGCTTACGAGGACCTCGATGAAGTTCTGGAGTGGCTGAGCGACGAAGCCTCGGAAAAAGTTTCGGAGTGGTATGCCGCGATCAAGGCTCACATCCAGACGCTCAGCCATTTGCCCGAACGCTGCCCCTTCGCCCCGGAAAACGGATTATGGGGAAACGACGAGTTGCGGCAGTTGTTGTTTCAAGTCTATCCGTCGAAGTATCGGATCATCTTCACAGTCGCCACCAGCAGCGTGCGCATTCTGAATGTCCGCGACGGAGCGCGGCGTTATTTGCACGAGCAGGAGAATGAACCTTGAAGGAGGATCCGCTTTTTAAACCACCCCAATACTCGCCGCAATCCCGTCTTGAATTGCCGGAAACGGCGTGCATCCTCGCCGCCCGCCCATGGCAGGACCCACTTTCCAAGCACTTCCAGGATTCCGCGACTTCACTCCCCGTGAATGCGCGGTCCGCAATTATTTGTTCGAGACCTGGCGCGGCGTGGCCCGCCGTTGCGGCTATGTCGAATACGAAACTCCCATCGTCGAAGACACCGCGCTCTACTTGAAAAAGGCCGGCGGCGAGATTTCGAGCCAGCTTTTCCGCTTCGAGGACCAAGGTGGCCGCGATGTCACGCTGCGCCCGGAGGTGACCGCCTCGTTGGCGCGGATCGTCGCCCAGCACCAGCGGGATTTTCCGAAGCCGCTCAAGTGGTTCGAGATCGGCCAGTGCTTTCGCTACGAAAAGCCGCAGAAGGGCAGGGGACGCGAGTTCCACCAGTTCAATGTGGACATCCTCGGTGAAGCCGGCCCCGCGGCCGATGCGGAGTTGATCGCGTTGGCGGTCGAGACGATGCTTTCCTTTGGCTTCGTTGCAGGCGATTTCGTCGTCCGCGTGTCGGATCGCCAAGCGTGGATCGATTTCGCCGAAACCAACGGAATCCCGGAGGAAAGCATCCCGGACTTCCTCGGCATCATCGACAAGATTGAGCGTGAGAAACCCGAAGTGCTGGTGCAAAAACTTGCTGCGTTTTCGCTCACTCCCGAAGGAGTCCGCGCCTTCATCGCCGATCCCGCGAACGCCTCCGCCGCCTATCTCGCGATCCGCGAGGACCTCGCCGGTCGGGGCTTCGCCGATTTCGTCGAACTCGATCTCTCCATCGTCCGCGGCCTCGCCTATTACACGGGCATCGTCTTCGAAGTCTTCGATGCAAAAAAATCCATGCGAGCCGTCGCCGGTGGCGGTCGTTACGACACGCTCATCTCCACGATTTCCGACGGAGCCGTGGACATGCCCGCCACCGGATTCGCGATGGGCGACTACGTCATCCGCAACCTCATCGAGGAAACGACCCACACCGCCATGCAACTGGAAGTCTGGCTCCAACGGAATGCCGCCGCCTGCGACATCTACGTCGTCGTCGCGGATGAAACGAAGCGTGCCGAATCCCTCCAACTCGTCACCAGCCTCCGTCGCGCCGGGATTTCCGTCGATTTGGCGCTCGGATCACCCAAGGTCGCCAAGCAGTTCCAAAGCGCCGAAAAGTGCGGTGCTCGCTTCGCCCTCATCGTCGGCGAAGAGTATCCCGAGCTCAAACTCAAGATCCTCGCCAGCCGCATCGAAGAATCCGGCCACGCCGAAACCGCCATCGACTGGCTCACCGACCGCCTCCTCCAACCCGACGGGCCGCTGCTGGCATAAAGATATTTAACCACAGATTAACAGGATGGACGCAGATGGAAGAGATGGGATTCATGTGGTGGAGACCGAGAGGATTATCGGATGTGCGTTTGCCGTTCTTAATGCGCTGGGGCATGGATACCATGAGAAGCCCTACGAGGAGGCTCTTGTCGTCGATTTTAGATATCATGAGATTCCTTTTAATCAGCAAGCTCGCTACCCAATCGTCTATCGAGATGCCAAAGTCGGAGAATACATTCCCGATCTTATCGTTTTTGGGAAGGTCGTGGTTGATACCAAAACCATTGATCGCATCACGGATCACGAAGTCGGGCGCATGTTGAACTACCTCCGTGCCTCAGGGCTTCAGGTTGGGCTGATCCTCAATTTCAAATACGCCAAGCTACAATTTCGCCGTGTCACACTGACTCCTCCATCAGCCCCAAATCTTAATTCCTGATCCCATCTCTTCCATCTGCGTTCATCCCGTCCATCTGTGGTTGAACAAATCTTCAATTGCTATCCAACATGCGCACTCATCATTGTAACGAACTCCGCGAATCCCACATCGGCCAATCCGTCCAGCTCATCGGCTGGGTCAATTCCGCCCGCGACCAAGGCGGCGTGATCTTCATCGACCTGCGGGACCGCGAGGGCGTGACCCAGTGTGTGTTCCGCGCGGAAATCTCTCAGGAAGCCACCGATCTATCCCACAAACTGCGTGTCGAGGACGTGGTGCAAATCACCGGCAAGGTGGAAGCCCGATTGAAAACGGACGAAGTGGACACCACGAACGACAAACTCGACACCGGTGCCATCGAGATCGTCGCCACCGAGCTCACCATCGTCAACAAGGCGGACGTGCTGCCGTTCCAGCTCGACAAGGAGCTCTCTAACGAGGACCTGCGGATGAAATACCGCTACCTCGACCTGCGCCGTCCGCGCATGAACAAGAACATCCGCCAGCGCAGTGTGATTACCTCCGCCGCCCGCCGCTACCTCGACGACTCCGGTTTCTATGAAATCGAAACGCCGATTCTCTCCAACCCGACGCCGGAGGGTGCGCGCGATTTCCTCGTTCCGTCGCGCCTCAACCCCGGCCGTTTCTACGCCCTGCCGCAAGCGCCGCAGCAATACAAACAATTGCTGATGGTCGCCGGCATGGAGAAGTATTTCCAGATCGCCCGCTGCTTCCGCGATGAAGACCTGCGGGCTGATAGGCAGCCGGAGTTCACCCAGATCGACATCGAAGCCAGCTTCGTCAACCAGGATGACATCATTCATCTCGTCGAGGGCCTGCTAGGCTCGATGTTCAAGGCCGGCCTCGGCATCGAGGTGCCCTCCAGTTTTCCTCGAATGACCTATGCCGATGCGATGGACATCTACGGTTCCGACAAGCCGGACACTCGTTTCGAGATGAAAATCACCGACCTCGGCGACGTCTTCGCGACTACCGAGTTCAAGATCTTCCGCGGCGTGCTGGATGGCGGCGGTGTGGTGCGCGCCATCAATGCCAAGGGTTTCGCCACTATCACCACCGGCCAGATGAACCGCCTCAACGAGATCGCGGTGCAAGCCGGACTCCCGGTGAAAAACCTCGCCTTCATCAAACTCGAAAACGGCGAATACAAGAGCCCGCTCTGGAAAATCTTCACCGACCCGGAAAAGGCCAATGTCGTCTCCAAGCTCGATCTCGCGGAAGGCGACATCGTCTTCTTCGCCGCCGGTTCGCGCGACAGCGTCAGCACCATCCTCGGCCGCGTCCGTTCGGAATGCGCCGTGATGATGGAGCTCAACAGCGATCCTACGAAATTCAAATTTCTCTGGGTCGTCGATTTCCCGCTGCTCGCCCACGACGAGGAAACCGGGCACTGGGCCGCCGTCCACCACCCGTTTACCCGGCCGCATCCGGAGGACATCGCGAAGCTCGATGCCGGCGACTACGCCAATGTCCGCGCCGTCGCCTACGACGTCGTGCTCAACGGCTACGAACTCGGCGGCGGATCCATCCGGATCCACGAGAAGGACCTCCAGGCGAAAATGTTCAGCGTGCTGGGCGTGGGTCCGGAAGAGCAGCAAATCAAGTTCGGCCACCTTCTCGACGCCTTCCGTTTCGGCGCGCCACCACACGGTGGACTCGCTCTTGGTCTGGACCGCATTGCCATGTTAGTCGCCGGTGAGGAAAGCATCCGCGAGGTCATCGCGTTCCCGAAAAACAACAAGGGAGCCGACCTCATGGCGAGCAGTCCCTGCCAGATCGAGCACAAGCTGCTGCGCGAGGTTTATGTACAGTCCACCTACAAGGACCCCAAACTCAGCGCGGAAAAGGCGACGACAGAGAAGGCCTGAACAACCCGGGCGGAATGAATTCCGCGCTCCAGTTCCTTACTCCTGCAGCAACGATTCATGACTGAACACTCCTTGCAAGACATCCAGAAAATCGAGGCCTCGCTCTGGGAGGCTGCCGACCAACTCCGGGCAAACTCGAAACTCACTTCCAGCGAGTATTGCATGCCCATCCTGGGCATCATTTTCCTGCGTCACGCCACGAATCGTTACAACGCCGTGCTGGAGCGTATCGCCGGGGAAAAAGCCAGCGGCAAGCTCCCCAAAGGCCTGCCCATCACCAAGGCCCACTTCGTCAGCCGCCGCGCGCTGATGCTGCCGAAAGTCGCCCGCTACGATGAGCTGCTGCGGCTCCCGTCCGGCACCGATCTCGGCACCGCGCTGGTCGCGGCGATGGATGCCATCGAGAAGGACTTCGAGCCGCTCTCCGGCCAGCTCCCGAAGGATTACGAAAAATTCGACAACGATCTTCTCGAATCCATGCTGCGCGCCTTCGATAGCGAGCCGCTGCGCCAAGCTTCCGGCGATGTTTTCGGCCGGATCTACGAATATTTCCTGATGAAATTCGCCCTCCAGGGTGCCCAGGACAATGGCGAGTTCTTCACGCCGCCCTCTCTCGTCCAACTCATCGTCAACGTCATCGAGCCGAACCACGGCGTCGTCGCCGATCTCGCCTGCGGCTCCGCCGGGATGTTCGTGCAGTCCAGCCACTTCATTGAGGAAAGCGGTGGGCGGACGATGGACAAGGTTACCTTTTACGGTCAGGAAAAAACCGCGACCACCATCCGGTTGGCCAAGATGAACCTCGCCGTCCACGGGCTGGAAGGCGACATCCGCGAGGCGAACACGTTTTACGAAGACGTCCACCGCCTGCCCGATGGCCGCCCGCTGTGGGGAAATGTCGATTTCACCATGGCGAATCCGCCGTTCAACGTCGATCAAGTGGATGCCGGCAAGATCGAGAGCGACCGCCGCCTGCCCTTCGGCCTGCCTGGCGTGAACAAGGGCAAAAAAGTCTCCAACGGCAACTACCTCTGGATCTCCTATTTCCACAGTTACCTCAGCCCCAAGGGCCGCGCCGGGTTCGTCATGTCCTCCCAGGCGTCCAGCGCCGGCCATGGGGAAATGGATGTCCGGCGCAAGCTCATCGAGACCGGCGATGTGGATGCGATGGTCTCTATCCGTTCCAACTTCTTCTACACACGCACCGTCCCCTGCGAACTCTGGTTCTTCGACAAAGGGAAACCCGCCAGCCGCAAGGACCAGTGCCTGATGCTCGACGCGCGCAACGTCTATCGGAAAGTCACCCGCAAGGTTTACGACTTCTCGCCCGAGCAACTCCAGAACCTCAGCGCCATCGTCTGGCTTTACCGGGGCCAGTCGGAAAAATTCACCGCCCTCGTCCAGCAATACCTCGAACGCACGCTCGCCGAGGCGGCGGACATCGCCGGATGCGCCACCGCGTTTCGCAAGACCTACGACGCCTTGGTGAAACCCACCGCCACCTTCCTGAAATCCCTGTCCAAGGACTCGCCTGTGCGGGAGTTGGTGAAGGAGCGCGACGACGCAGGCAAATCCTGTTTCGCCTCGCTCGACGCATGGACCTCCCGCATCGCCAAGGACTGGAAAAAGCCCTGCGCCGCCAAACCCGCCGCCCAGCGAAAATTCTCCGGCGACCTCGAAACCCTCGCCGCCGCCTGCCGCGATCTCGTCAAGGATGTGGACCTCGTTTTCAAGCTCGCCCTGCGCGTGGTGGACACCGCCGAGAAGGATGCCGACGCGAAGGAC
>JANPKJ010000139.1:0-124825 GCA_031425955.1 Akkermansiaceae bacterium
TGGCCGTCCAGTTGGCAAGATTGCCGTCGATGCGATCCGCGAACAGATAGCGCTTCGTTGCGACTTCCGCCGCGTTGTAATCCGCCCAGGCGTTTTCATCGAGGTAGCTGATTCGGGTTGCCACGCCGTTCGCAACGATTCTAATGCGCCGATCCAGAACGTCGTGGGTGAAGTTCTGCGCGCTGATGATCGCTCCACCTGCCGATGCTCTTTCGGTGAGACTGGTGACCCTGCCACGGTGATCATAAATGTATGAAGTCACCTTGCCGGTGGCGATTTCCGTTTCCGATTGGTTTTCCGAAGTGCATGAGCGAGTTTAGAAGAAAGCAGTGGCGGCGACGTGGCTAATTTGCAACAGTCTGCCCAATTTTCTGAATATCCTATTGTATTCAAGATCAGCACTAGATCTGTTGTTAGCTCTAATGCTAGAATTGTGTCGGCTAAAGAGGGCAATTACAGTTGATAATTCTTATTCTGGTTCTAGGTGCAATTCTATATTCAACATTCCGATATGGTAAACCGGAAGAATGGACACCAGCACGAGTTCCATTCATTCGAGTGGCCTGGCTGCTGTCGTGCCGCATTTTGAGGGGCGCTTTTGATTTCCTCTATCGATGGTGGTGATAGGGCCACAAAACTAACCGCCACGCTCCCCCCCCTACCGAGTCCGAACCAGTTCGCCAATCGCAGAATTAAGACATCCCAGCAAGCGATCAATCTTGTTCTTCGTGCCGCCATTGGTTAGAGGCATTGGCAGAGGCCGGATGCTCTGTGCGCTCCACCAAAATTGTGACCGGCAGCATCGCAATCACGGATACCGTTGCGGTGAAGGCGACGTTCTCAGGAACGCGCGACGTTCAAAAGGAGGCGATCGCCTTTCGCAAAGGCAAAAAAAGCGATCCCGTGGAAATTGCCGGGGAACTTGAATGTGGTGGTGAGACGGCGAGATTCAAACTGTCCGCAAACGGAGTATACACATTTCACGCAGCACCACCGGAGGAATTGCTGGAGGCTGTTCGCAAGGTGAGTGTCGATTTGCAAAAGCCACAATTCACCCCACTATGATATCCACCTCTCCTGAAACGAGGACTCAAAGTCTAATACTCTCTTAGACGCAAAAGAATTATCTCAAGGATCGTATTGGCCCTATATCATACATAGCCACCAACACCCCTAGAACAAGAGCCACAAAAAATATTAGAATTCTCATCATACCCACCTCGTGATTTTTACTGTTATCATATATTACTGAAAAACAAAACTACTTTTCTTTAGAAGCTATCCCAAAACCGGAAATCAGATGCAAAATTCGTTGATTCTACAGGGGGCGACAGAACGAGTAATGTTGTTTTTGGATAGCTTCTAGTCACTGTTGCTTGAGACAGAATCAAAAATACATATTCCGAATTTTGCGCCAATTGCTGCGGCTGCAAAATCGCCAGCAAAATACGTTGCTGTCCCTTCAATGAGTGCTGCGTTGGCAACAAATAATGTTCCAGCGACCTGAGCTAATGGAATAATAATTGCAACTGCAACTCCAGCAATCCCACCTGCTTTTGCTCCGTCCGCTATATTATCTATTGTAATTTCGCCATTTACGATAAATTCACATATTCCGTTTCCTACTGCGCCACCAATTACTCCAAAAATCAAGGCTCTGTATTCTATAGCAAGAGCCCCAGTCGGATCAATGAAGTTGCTTGGGCTATTCGTGGTATACCGATAGAGATTCCAATCTTTACCCCTAAAATCAATTCGATCCTCGCCAATAAACCGCCCTGCTCCTGAGTTGTAGAACCGCGAACGGTAGAACATTGTGCCACCAGCGACATTCTCACGTCCCGTGAATCCAAACCGCTCTGTGGCAAAGATGCCACTCCCCGCAAGATTATTCCCGAAGGAATCATAGCCGACATTGGCCCCCAACACGCCGCCCGAGGTCGCGAGAGCGCGGATGGAGCCGAGCTTGTCGGTCAAATACCATTGCGTGCCGTTCGTTGCCGTCCAGTTGGCAAGGTTGCCGTCGATGCGATCCGCAAATAGATAGCGCTTCGTTGCCACTCTTGCCGCGTTGTAATCCGCCCAGGCATTTTCATCGAGGTAGCTGATCCGGGTTGCCACGCCGTTTGCCACGATTCCAATGCGCCGATCCAGAACGTCGTGGGTGAAAGTCTGCTGACTGGTGATCGCTCCACCTGCCGATGCTCTTTCGGTGAGGCTGGTGACCCGGCCACGGTGGTCGTAAACGTAGGAGGTCACTTTGCCGGTGGCAATTTCCGTCTTCGTGGTGGTATTGCCCTCATCATCGTAGGAATAGCTGAACTGGCCATCGCTTTGCAGGCGATTCGCGGTGCCTGTCGTGTAGCTGGCGTGCAGGTGCGAGCTGATCCGGTTTCCGGCCTTGTCGTATTGGTAGGATTCGTCGGGGTAAGTTGCCGCCGTGTGGTTGGCTCCAGTGAGCTGCCCGGTCGGGTCATAGCTGTAGATGGTCGAGTTTCCTTGGCTTGCCTGGCTGGTCACTTGGCCTTCAGCATCATAGCCGTAGGTGAAATCCGAACCTGAATTGTAGAGGTTGCCCAGGTTGTTCTTGTGCTGGACTTGCTTCACCCAGCCCTGCGGCGCGATTTGATCGTAGGTGGTTTGGCTGACGATATTTCCAAGGTTGCCATCATTGAAGCGCTTAATGGCGGTCGTCTGGCCGCGGCCGTTGCGGTCAAGGTCCACACTGGCGGCTGTAATTCCCCCGCCCTGCCATTTGAAGCTGTCGCTCCTGCCCCGGCTGTCGAAGCTCGTGACGACGGAAACACCGGCATTGTCAGTCACCGAAATGCGATGCCCATCTTTGTCATAGCCGTAGGTGAAACTGACCGATGGCATCAATGGTGTGTTGGCGTTGGTTTCCGTCTGGACACGACTGCAAGCATCGTAGCTGAAGCCGTAAGTGCTGTCTGGATCAGAAATTGAGGTGCGGCGGCCCAGATCATCATAGCCAATCGAGATCGTTCTCACGATGCTGTCATTTGGCGCGTGCCAGAATTCCTTCGTCGGCAGATTCCGATCATCGTAGGCGAAGCTGCGCTTGCTACCGTTCCGGTCCACCACGGCCTTGGTGTTTCCAGCGAGGTCGTAGAATACCTGACTGGACTTGGCAGCGGCGTCCATGCGGGTCGAGAGGCGACCATCACGGTCATAGGCGAATTCCGTGCGGTTCATCACTGGATCGACCAGCGCCTCAAGCCGGTCGTCCTCATCATACTCGTAGGAGAGAATCACGTCGTCCGCATCATTGGCATTGTCAGTGAGAACCTTGATTTCCTTCACCAGCAAATTCTTGGCGTTGTATTCAAATTTTGAAATCCGCCCCAAGCGATCGGTGCGCTTCACGAGATTGTTGTTGTCGTCATACACGAACACGGTGGCCTTTCCATCGTGATCAATTTCCTGAGTTTTACGCCCCATCAAATCGTAAATAAAACGAGTGATCGCGGAAGTCTCATCCGTGACCTTGGTGACCTGTCCGTAAGCGTTGTATTCAAAAAGCTTGGTCGTCGTGTCCGGGTAGATGATCTTCGATGGGGAACCGCAGGGACAGCCGTTGGTGTAATCGTATTGGGTCGCGTTGCCCTCGAAATCCGTGGAGGCCACCAAGCGACCCGAGACGTAGGCAAAAACTCTCGAATCACCCGTGCAGTTGATGAGCTTGGTCAGATTGCCGTCCGTATCGTATTCCGCCGACTCGGTGCTCAACGTCACGTTCGCAGCGTTCTTTTTGGTCAAGGAAGTGATTTTCCCAATCGAGTTGTATCCATAGATGGTGAGATTCCCGAGCGGGTCTTTTTCAGTGAGCCTGTTGCCTTGGGAATCGTAGGTGAACTCGCGGCGATGGGTCAGAGGATCGATGATCGCGGTTTCCTTGTCGGGATTCGCCGGATCGGAATACTCGTAGCGAGTGATACCGCCTTCGGGACTTTGCTCGCTGAGGAGATTCCCGCGATTGTCGTAGGTCAAATTGGTCACAAACCCGCGGCCATCGGTGCGGGTGCCGGTGAATGAGCCGGGAATGAAATCCTGCTTGGCGAACAAATTTCCCGCCCCATCCTGAACCTGCGAGAATCGTCCATTGGCGTCGTAAATAATTCGCTGAGTGAATTTGCCCTGAGCGAGATCGTTCGGGTTGGCGATTTTCTCAAGATAATGGGCAGGAGTCGCATAATAGCCGAACGAAGTCTTCGCACCGAGTTGATTGGTCACGTCGATCAGATCGCCTTTCGCGTCGTAGGCGTACCCCACCTGAGTGCCATTGGGAGCCTTGATCGCTGTGATGCGACCTTGCGCGTCCCTCACGAAGTCGATGGCAACGCCGCTGCTATGACGAATTCCGCTATCGGTGAAGGTGGCGGTGTTGCCGTTCAGATCGGTAACATCCTTCAAACCCTGTTTCTGGTCATAGTGGTAAACCGTCCCATTTTGAAGTGTGAGCAGGTAGTCGTTGGGGTTGAAGCCAAATTGGAACAAAGGGTAAACGACCGAGCCATTTGAAACCTGCGAAACGCGGGTGTTGTCCGCCGGCCCCAGCGATAGCTTTTCGTAAACTCCCCGATCCGGCTCGAAATACGCCTCCCAAGTCGTAAAGAAGAAGCTCGATTGAGGATTGCGGAGCTTGAAGGTGAAGCCCACCCGCTTTCCTTCCGGTGTCGTCAGATAGACACGCGTGCCGACTTTGAATGGTGCCGCTGTAAAAATATCGCCGCCCGTGTCGGGAACCGTTTCACGGATGTCCGCGTCACCCAGCGCCAGCGACCAGCCATAGCCGAAATCATTGAAACGGCCGGTTTCCAGACTGTCGTAGATCCGCGTCACTTGAATTGGAATTCCTTGTAGTGGAATTGAGAGGTCGGTGAACTGGACCCGGAAATTCCCTAGCTTGCTTTGGCCGGTCACGTTGAAAATGCCTCCGAGCTGATAGCCACGTCCATTGGTATTCCACGCACGGATGCGGAGGACGTAGCTGTCATTTCGGAGCATGGTGGCATCCAGTGTTCCGATGGCAGCATTGGTCTTGGCTGTATTTCCACGCGTCATTTCCGTCCATTTTACGGAAGGATCGGACAACAGCTCCAGACTGACTTCCGCCGCTTGCGCGTAATCCAGAATCCACCTGTCAATCGTTCCTCCATCTGGATCAATCGTGGCGCGAATTTCCGTCTGGTAAGAAATTTCAGACCCGACGACCGGCGCAGTGAACGCAATCTTGGGAGTCGCCGTGTCGCGAGGATTGAAAACCACCGTAGTGACGGCACCCCTGCCATTCGTATTGTAGGCGAGAAGGCGGAAGACGATGGTGGTATTCGCAAGCAGCGTGGAATCGATACTTGCCAACGCCACATTGCTCTTCGCATCCGTCCCTGCGCCAATCGAAACCCAGGACACGGCAGGATCAATCAAGTTGTTGATATTCACCGTTGCCAGTGGGGCGTAGTCGAACCGCCAGTTGGCGAGTGTGCCTCCATTCGGATTCACCGTACCTATGAATTTACCGAGATCTTCGCCCGCTGCACCATTCGGAGCCGAAATTTTGACCAATGGAGAAGGACCGCTACCGCTTCCAATTTCACCCGCCGGGCCGGCGACGGTTCCATCCCCAGGAACATCGGGATTTGAAGGATCATCGACGATGATTTCAGCACGGGCAGCCGCTGTTTGCCCCTTCGTATCCGTGACTGTGGCCGCGAAGAACAGTTTTCCCTTCGAGGTGGCTATCCCCGAAAAATTACCCGCTGAATCGAGGGAAAGTGGAATTCCGTTCAGCGTCACCAATGTTGATGCGACTCCAATATCATCGGCTGTCGCCAATTTTACTGAATACGACTCTCCAATATTGATTATGGGTGCAGTAGTCGAGAGCGTGGCAGAAGGCGGTGAATCAGTCGCGACGATGCCAATCGTGAACGTTTGGTCCGCAGTGCCGCCCTTCCCGTCACTCGCACGAACTGTCACGGGGTGATCTCCCTTTTGAGCGGTGGCGGGTGCCCATGTGAGCAGTCCTGATGCGGAGTCGATCTGGAGGCCGACAGGACCTTGAACAAGCGAATAGCTCACCGGATCATTGTCTGGATCAATAGCCTCGACTTGGTAGGAATAGGTCGTGTCTGGGAACAGTGATCGCGTGAAGCCCTTATAAACCATTTGTTCCTGAGAAAAATTGTAGAACCCAAATCCGCCGGAGGCATAAGTGGAATCTGTCAGATTGATGTCGGCGACAACTGTATCACCTTTCTTGATGGTGATTCCTATGTTCGGAGAGAAATAGTTGAGAGTGAAATCGTAATCGACATTATTCTCCCATGGAATGGTATTGTGATATAGAATATCCACATTGGGCGTTCCAGCAGTATTCCATAAATCTTCCAACCGAGTGACTGCCCTTACCCGCCTCACCGTCATCCCCTTCTCGGCCAGACCGACAGGCCCGGGAATATGAACCGATTGGGTATCTTGTTTCCAGTCGAACAGATAGAGCTGTTGATCACTCTGGAATCCGAAGACGAACCCCATCAGATCATCGTCTGCGGTCGTATCGACACGCCATTTCCCGTTGATAGCGGTATTCGCAGCATCGAAATTACTGAGCAGGATGGATGCGGTGCCGTTGATCTTCTGTCGTGCTACTGAATTGTTTTCCTCAAGCACCCAATCTGGCGCTTCGAACCCGTCGATCAAATACGGAACTACATTCCACTTGCTCAGATCAACTGCGGCTGGAGCATCTACGAGACGAATGATTGCTCCAGTCACGGGTTGAGAAATGAAGTAGGGATTGAGATTCGTGACCGCCAACTTTTCAAAGTTCATGGACTCCTCAGCCACACTATTGCCGTTGGCATCAATCGCCCTGACATCCAACCGGTGAGCGCCAACACCAACCACTCCACCAGCCAGTCCATCCATGATTGATTGAGAAAAAGTGGCTTTGTTCAAAGGAGCAATCTGAGCGGTTACATCTGAATAGGATCGCCCATCCAGGCTTGCTTCAAGTTTTACGAACTTAGATTGTCCCACGATTCCGATCCCAACGTCGTAGATGCTGCTTTGGTTATCAGTCTGAGAAGTGCCATCGTCCGTGCGGAGGTAGGCATGAAGTGCTGGCTTCTCGGCGAGGACGGTGAAATAGGTCGATTTCAGCCGCGTGCGGTCCGGTTCCGCAACCGCATCGTTCAAATCGAAATCCAATTGGGAGCGAAAAGCTTGTTGCCCGACTGACTTCTGCCATGTATCGCGCAAAATTGCTGCGTCCTTGAAATCGACGTCCCGGTCTCCATCGGAGTCTCCGGCCAATTGGTGAAAGCCGAAGGTGAAATCATCGAGAGCAACGCCTTTGGACACCAGCCTTTTTGACAGATTACCCTCCAGCAGACGATCAGATTCCAGCCATGCGATATAATTCCCATCCGGCAATAATGCGGAAAGATTCTTGTCCAGCATCCAAGTCGCGGAAAACCTTCTCGGATCAAAAACCAAGGTAGCTTTGGACATATCGTAAATGATGCCTGTGCCGATATTCCTGACCCTCAAAAACTGAGCTTGTAGAACTTGGCTCGGATCACGGTCAAAGATCAGCCCTATCCCCTGAATTAGGGATCGCTGAACGTCACCCGCGTTCACGAAGACCGAAATTGGCTTGGGCGCGGGAATCTCGGATGGAGCTTCAAGGGCTGCGATTTCCTGCGCTGTAAGGACGCCGCTCCATATTTTGATGCTCGAAATCGCTCCGGGAGCGCCTTCATTCGCTATAATTAGATCATCAAGCACAAACGACAATTTGTCATCATCACTCACCAACGCATTTCCAAACGAGTCGAGGAAAGAGATTTCAAGGCTGCCGTTCACGTAACCTTTGAAGTTCCCCGCGGAATCCCTGGATAACACAACATGAGCATACTCATTCTCGACAAAAACAGGATTCGGTGCGTATTGGATCGGGTAGAAATTGAGAACTTTGTAATACGAATAGAATCCTATGTCCGTTGTTCGGTTCTTGAAATCAACGATGCGGTTCCAACTGATGAGTTTTTCGAATCTGAGATTGATTGAGATCGAATAGTTATTGCCGATCAAGCTCTTTGCCCCCGAAAGAACAAGCCCTTCATTGCGATCAAAACGAAGAACCTCGTCGAAAACACCCGGTGCGATTTCCTCGATTGCGTAGGCGACCGCACCTGACTTTTCAAGCGGTCGTGCCGATCCCGCCGAACTGGAAAGCGAACCATTCAGACGATATTCTGCCACTAATTCAGCACTGAGCCCTGTCATGCAGCAGCAAAGTAACAATCCGAGACTCAACCAAACGGTTGAAATTTTGCCAAAGGAAATAGGTCGGTTCATGGCTTGGATGTCTTTGTGGCAAGAATGCGGTAAAATCGGCTGGCAACAATTGAAGGATGGGATTCGGTTTTCGGTGAACCATTGTCGATCCACTGAACCCGGTTGCCGGTTCCATCCACTTTGGGAAGTGCGGTTTTCCAAATACTCAAGTCGCCCGAATATTGGATGTAATAGGACATGCCGATCTCAGAATTGAATTCCAGCAGCGCATTACCACCGGTCAGGGTGGCGCGTGGCTTGAGGTTGGTGGCCACGCCGTCCGGAGTGATTGCCGTTTGAGTGGCACCGACCAATTCAAATGTCGGGTTGGGAATCGTCGAGCGATCCTGCGAGCGGTATTCGATGGTGATTCTGGTCGTGGCTCCGACCGCGAGTATCGAAGGGAGGTCAACATAGGGAAAGCCGTTGAACGTGCCGTGTGAATTCCAAACTTTGGTCGCGGCTGGGAGGTTCTTGACCAGAATACGGAACACCGCAGCAATCCCTCCAGTATTCTTCACGTCGTATTGCTGGATCAGCAGTCCCGTTTGACGGTCCGGCCGCATCGAGCCAAAGGCGGTGATGGTGCCGGTAGGAGCATCGATCACGCTAAGAGTGGCACCTCCCAAAATCAGTTGGGAATCAAGTGATTGGCTTTGACCGTCTACGAAAACCGACTCGGTGGGGCCGAGAGTGTTGTAGAGTCCGAGAGTGAGAGTGTAGTTCCCGCCTGGCAAACCGGCGATGGCCAGATTTCCAAGATTGGGATCGGAGTGATTGCTCTTCTGAGGCAACAGGATATCCACGCTACCCTTGCCGGTATATTTTCCAGCAAGGGATGTTACTCCTCTTGTGCCAGCGCCAACGACTCCATCAAATGCTAGAGCGGAAGGAGGTGTCATGGCGACGATGCCCGTTAGTCCGTTGCTCCCCTCCACGGTGCAGATGAGGCCGTAACTGAACAAACCCGCAGCAGGAACCGGATTGATCCGAACGAAGGTAGTGAATTCCTGCGAGCCTGCCACATCGTAGTGTGCTTGCGGAAATTCCACTCGATAGGTGGTTGGTTGCGCGAATGCGGAACAAGCGCATACTATCGCCACGGCGTGAATGAATGATCTGAGGTTCATGGCGTTTTCAGAAGGTGAAGGTGACGGAACCTCCGAGCGTGTAGCCGCTCAGTTCGGCGGAAAAACTGGAAGGACCAACATTGCCTTCAAGCGACTCACTCCAATCGTAGCGCCCGAATACCGACAACTGCCAAGCCTCGGTGAGCTGATAGCCTGCGGAACCTTGGAGGTAAAAGCCGGGCAGAACTTCATTTTTGCCGCTGCGGTCGCGCCATTTTCTCAATTCCGTGGTGCTGCCACCCGAGGTTTGGTTGAGCTTCTCGTCGAACGAGGAATTCCAATCGGCGACATTCACCGCCAGCCCCAATCCTCCTGAAAAGTCAAATTTGTCCGTGTCGTAGTGCAGCGTCGGCCCAAGCGACAATGTGTAGAGATGAATTTTGATGGACTCAGAAACTTCGTTGAAAAAATTGGCACTCTGAACAGAATCACCTGACTGCGTGATGATTCTCTCGGTCGGAATGTTATCGATCAGCGGGGCTGTGCCGGGTGAAATCAGAGTGCCGGCATACGGAGCCAAAGGGGGGATCACTCCTTGCAAATCGTATCTGTCGTTCACGGCAAATGAGGACTCGCTCAAGGATCGCAATGCCCGGAACGACGTGGCGGAATGTGAGCTATCCGCACTGATGAATAAAAAGGCCACTGCACCGCCAACGCTCCAGTGGTCATCTATCGGCAACAGCCCTTCCAGCTCCAAAACCGGTGACGCGCCGCCAATCCCGCTACTCCAATCACTCGGAGTCGATGAATTGCTGCTTTGGCTGGAAGAAGTCGAGTATTCGCCGCCCGAGTAATAGAGGCTGCCGTTCCTTACCTGATTGTCGGACTGGTAGCCCCAATAGGCCGTGGTGCCTGGAAGAAAGGACGTTGGATCTGCGGTGGCTCCGTCAACGAAGACGAAGCCATCGACATAGACGCGATCAGCGAAGGTGTCAGTCGATCCGACACCGAGTCCGTCAATACCGCTGGCACGACCTGCGCCCAAAACCGGCTGGAGGCTTGGCAGCAATCCTGGCGAAGAATAGGCCCCCGAGTTGAAATCAATGTCTCCAAGATGACGATATGCTGCTCCAACACGAAAATTCCACTGGATCGAACGTGACGACTGCGGTTTTGGCTGCGAAATGGAGTCTTTGGCTTCCGGGCCAGCATTGGCGGATTGTGATGAGAGCATCACGAAGGCCTGAATGAGACCGATCCAGGATAAAGATAAACTCTTCATCGTGCCCAAGCGAAAACCAGATTTAGCAGCAAAGATGACTGTTCCGTTGGTTCCTTTTTGGGGAAATTTTGCGAGACCGGGGGAGAAACTTTCATTGGGGGGATGTTCCATCGCTCACTCAAAAATGCTGATACAGAAGGCGTTGTGTCCAGATCAATCGCCTATCGAAATTGCCACTCAGGGTGTGTTGACAACCCGATTTGATTCAATTTCGACTTGGGGAAAAGACTTTCCCCAGCGGCTACTGCGTGCACCGCTCCCCATTCTACCGGGGATGTCTCCCCGAACCCCTCGCCCACCGCGCCACGCAGATCATGGCTGGTGCCCCCACTCGTTCCTCGGCTGTCCCCATCCATGAACTGCTTAGGCCTCCCGCGTATTCGTGCAGCTCAAGCCAGACCATTCCTCCGGCGCTTGCCCTGCACTTCCGGCGGGAAATACCGCCACGTTCCGGGACTGTACGTCCTCGGAATCGTCTGACTTGAGCCAGGGCTTTTAACCGACGGACCAGTTTGGACGAACTGGTCTGTTTAGGGGCGCTGCCCCTCGCGCTGTAAAGGGCACCCAAGTTTCGCTGCGCTGCAACCCGGGATCCCACCCTTGACAGCGCACACCCCGGTTTCGCCAACGGGCAAGGTTTCATGCTTTGGCGCATAAATACCTGTGGCAAATGAATCAAGACCAACGACGACACGCATGAGGCAAGGCGCATCGAGGGGCTTCCCTATGTTACAGCGTCGCATCAAAAACAAGACTAACCAAACATCCAGTGGAGGAAAATTGTCAGACCTATATGAACAGATCACCAACCGAATCATCGACCAACTCGCGAAAGGCGTTGTGCCTTGGAAATCGCCCTACTTTTCCAAGACCGGCTTTCCCCGCAACTTTTCCAGCCAAAAGGAATATCAGGGAATCAACGTATTGCTGTTGGGCAGCCAGCGATTCACCTCTCCAGATTTCCTGACGTTCCTGCAAGCCAAAGAGCTTGGCGGCTGTGTGCGGAAGGGCGAACGCGGATTTCTCGTCGTCAAATACGGCAACTACAGCAAGGACGACGATCAAGCAAAGGAAGGCGATCCTGCCAAGCAGCGTGGTTATCTGAAAGGCTACACGGTTTTCCACTCATCCCAAATCGACGGTATCGATTTCCCCGAGCCAATCGCCGTGAAGGAACTCACCACCACCGAGAAAACGGATCGCGCCCGCGCTATTGTCGAGGCAATGCCGCAGCGACCGCCGATCAGCGAAGGCAGTGCCGTGCCTTGCTATCGAAAACACTCGGATTCGATCCAAATGCCGAGTATCGGCTACTTCACGAATGAAGAGGCCTACTACTCGACGCTGTTCCATGAACTCGGTCATGCAACCGGACACCATTCACGCCTCGCCCGAAAGTCACTGATAGAAAATAGAGGCATGGACGCCACCGGAGACACCGCCCGCAAGATTTATGCTGAGGAAGAACTGGTCGCCGAAATGACCGCATCGTTTTTGAACGCCCGCGCGGGGATCATGGAAGTGGAAATCGAGAATTCCGCAGCCTACCTGCAAAGCTGGATCAATGCGCTTCGCAGCAAGGACGCTAAAAGCTGGATCGTCCGTGCGGCGTCGCAGGGCCAGAAAGCCGCCGACTTCATTTTAGGCCGTCACCTCAATATCGCTCCGGAAGCCCTCGCGACCGAACTGGAGCCGCAACCAACCGTCAGTTTTGTGGAAAAGGTGATGGCACGCGAATCGAGTAACCAACAACGGAGTATTTGATGACCCTTGATGAACTGCGCACCCAAGCTGCCGAACTTTTCCCAATCGCCGTTCGCAATGCGGTCGATCACCCCGGCGATGAAAACCCGGAACTGATCCGCCTGAAACAGCTTTCCTGGGAGCACTACAAACCTCTCGGCTTCCACTGCATGTCGGCTTGCTTCGACGCCATCATGCCGAGATCCGAAGGCAAGTTGAACCTTGCCGGCTGGAGTTCAGAAGAAATGCGCGTGTTACCCTGGACATTCCGCGTGAGTTGCCGACCGTTCTTTCTATCGTCTTACTCCGCCCATTTTGAAATCCAGCACGACGGCCCGCTGCCGGGGGTGACAGAAACCGGCTACCGTTCGATTTTCGCACCAATGGCGACTTTCGCGGATACGACACCAGATGACTTCATCCGCACGGAAATCTGCAAGGATTTGCCCAAGTCCTCCCAGATGACGCTATTTTAGAGTGTTTTGAAACCTGCGATCATGCATCTAGATGACCCTTCCGCTTTGACTGGCGGCAAGATTGAATCCGAGCCGCGTTTTCCAATCGCATCTCGCCAAAAATTTGAACATCGTCAGGCATGGACACTCTTCTCAACCGCTTTTTGCTCCTTGTTAAACCGGTCAATCTGATCCTGATCCTCGCCCTTTCCGTCGGAAGCCTTCTGCTCATTCGGGAAATTGGCGCTGCTTCTCTCGCCAACTTTTCATTCCACTCAGCATCACTTCAGCCATTGGAAGAAATTTTCCGGAATTTCTTTGCGGATCAATGGGAAAGTCAGGCGTGGAAGGTCGCTTTGGGCATAATCGCTGCATTTTGGGCGATTGCCGGAAAACAGCTCCGGAAGGCAGACCGTATCCTTTGCCGTCAGCCCCACAGGCGGCTTCGGTGACACTCGGAATTGAACTACCGCGACACCAATTTTGCTTCGTCGATCAATGCTCCGGCGGACAGGAGGGATCAAATTAGAACTTGAACCACTTTGCTGGAAAAGTGTTGCAAAAAACTACCCTCTAGCGCCAACCGAATCAAGCTTGATCGCTGCGAATTTCACCACGTTCGTCTGATCAATTCTCGTTCTTCGTCGTCACGCACTGCCAGGTAAATTGCCGTCGTATTGGGGTCAGAATGTCCCATCCATCGTTGGATGACGTTCACCGGCACCTTCCCCAGTGCTCCACGCACACCGAACCCATGCCGGAGACCTTTTGTGGTCGCGTGAATGCCTTCGATTCCAGCGTCTTTCATGACGCCTTTTATGATGCGCCATCCGGTGGTTCGTGAGAACGTCCACAGGCGTCCGGCTTTCGATTCTCCGGCCCGTAACCGCAGCTCTTTGGCGAGCCGATCCGGCACAGGCACTCGACGCGTAACACTTTTATCCCGTTTCTTGAGGCAACGGATGCGAAGCACAGATTCCCCCGGGTCGATATCATCGCTGGCGAGGCTAAGAGCCTCGGAAATTCGACATCCGGTGAAATGGATCGTCTCGCACAAAAGCCGCCTTGTGGCGTCAAGTTTCGCGGCACAACGCATGAATCTTCCCCCCTCGGCTTTGGTGAGGTATTTCCGCCTACCGTCTGAATCGTAGGCACTTTTTGACCCTTTTTGCATCGCACTCTCCATGAAACAAAATTCCAGCATTTTGGTTCATGATTACACCCAATTCGTTAATAATCCGTTACTTGCGGCACGCTTTTCTCGCACTGATGTTGTTTTGCCTCAGTCACTTGAGTATCCGGGCTGAAGAACAGGAACCCTACGCGCCTCATTTCAATCCTGCCACCGGCTTCAAACCCGCCCAGCGCAGCCTTACGCATGTTTTCCTCCAAATGGCCGGGAGCCTTGAACATTTCGGCACTCCCGAACCCTACATCCGCCACGTCATGGCGGAACACGCCAGGATCGATGCAAAATACAAACTCGCGACAGGCAAAGGCGGTTCCAGCCGTCCCGCCTACCTTACTGATGAATATATTGATAACCTGCTCGGCGGATGGAACAAAATCGCTCCGGTTCTGAACTTTGAGAGTCTGTGCAAACTGTCGGGGCGGAATATGCGCCACGCCATCCTTGGCGGATGGAACAAATCTGTAAGTGAGCTTGTCGCCGATGAAAATCAACTGACCGAATCGGAAAAAACGGCCTACAAATCTTTCCTGAAAAAGGACTACTTTGCCAAGGCGGATTTCCCCGACTTGGAAGCTTTCTACAAAGCACCCTACGACAAGTTATCCGAAGCAGGTAAGGAGCAACTCAGCCAGCGAACGAAACGTGGTGCCCTGAAGCCAGAACAGAGGGAGCAGTCCATCAAGAACAGCAATCATGGTACGATCATCATTTCCATCCTAAACGAGCATCAGAAGAAAACTCTGGCGTCCCTTGAGGGAAAATCCGCAGAGAAGATCAATTCGGACAATCTCAAAGCGGCTCTCATTGAGAAGCTCAGCTTGGATGAGAAGGATATCGCCTGGCAGAAACTTCCATCCGAGGAAAGGGACGCATTGCGTTATTCTCATGCGATCACAGCCGTCTTCCAAAAACGTTTTGCTCATGTTCGCAAAGATGCCCAGACACCTGAGCAGGCGGCAAATATCGAAAAGGCCATGACCTCGATGGTCATCAACCTCCTCACAATCGCGCAATCTGAATTTGAAGCGGCACTGGATGACGACTTCATCGCCAAGAAGCACAAACAATGATCTCACCACTACCACCACAATTGAAAATGAAGCCTATCCACTGCTATTCCATTCTGATTCTCACCGCACTCATTCCGTCATGCGCTCCCATGTCCAATACCAACGCAAAACCTACGGCCGCTATCGGCGGGGCATTACTCGGAGCAGCCGGGGGAGCCGCCATAGGAAACCAAAGTGACCGGGCCGGAGAGGGAGCGGCTATCGGCGCTGCCGCTGGGGGCCTTTACGGCTGGGAAAATGGCCCCAACCTACTCGGCGGTGACGGGTCCGTTCAAGACGTGAGGAGAGGAAACTAAGGCCATGAACATCAAATCACTCTCCACGGCTCTTCTGATCTGCGGCTCACTTTTTTTCCAGAGCTGTTCCAATCTGAACGACGATGCCTTTGCCCATGCGGTGAAAGCAGGAAACCATCGCGAAACGATGCGCCTCATGCAGCCCTACCACGGCAAGCTCGAAATCCAGGAGGTGAACGGCAAGTGGTATAATCCGCTTCAATATGCCATTGCGGCTGGCGACAAAGACGCTTCATTCGCATTGATTGAACGGGGTGCCCCCACAGGCTTCGACGGGAAAAGCCTCGCCTATAATGCCGCCCGCGTGAATCACCGTGACTTGGCCAGCTCGTTCGTAACCGCTGGCTACGGCTCACAAAGCGACATCAGCCAAGCCTATGCAGACGCAAGAGCCGAGCGAGCAGCCCGCAACCGTGCGAACGCTGCCGCGCTGGCAATTGGATGCGTGTTCATTGCCGCTTTACTGTCATCTTCATCAGGAGGAGGTAGCAGCTCAAATGGTCATGAACACGATGGAACCTCAGCTTGGATGATGCAGAAAAACAACGATGCCGCCGCCGCAGGCCAAGCCAAACCCTACCCAGGAATGTAGATCAAGCATTGCATTCAACTAAAAATTCCGCCCCTCAACCCTTCTACGAAATCTCTACATAGACCAACCCCACCACCCATGAAACTTCTACCAATTACCACATTCATTTGCCTCGCATCCGTGCAATCCATCTACTCTGCCACTCTTTATACAGGAGCCACACTCTCCTCGATTACCTCCGGAAGCCTCTCCGACTACCAGGGAAGCCCGGTGAATCATGTCGCAGCAAAATTCACGCTTTCCGGGGCAAGTTCGGAAGTGAAGGCATTTTCGTTCTACGGATTCTACTTTGGAGGTGGAGCAAATAACCTCACCGTTACCACTGACATTTTCGACGTGGCTTTTTTTAGTGACAGTGGGAATGGACCGGGTTCAATCATCGGGACCGCACAAACCTCCCTGATCGCCGAACGCTTTGAGACAGGATCGGTTGCAGTAGGTGGTCGCCAAATCTTCCGCTACGAAATGAATTTATCGTCGAGCGTCTCTTTGACTGCGAACAATTACTGGATTGCCATTTCCCGTGACAATCCGAGTGCGCCGTCTGGCACAGGCGGTGGCTGGATTTGGGCGGGTGACCACAGCTCAGTCCTGGCACTTCAATCACAAGGAAGCAACCAGTTCGCAATGTCGGGAACCGATAACGCCAACCCTGCTTTCACCGTGGAAAGCACAACCTTTGCCGTTCCTGAACCGCATGTATTTGGATTGGCTCTGATTGCGCTTGCTTCCAGTTTCGCAAAGCGTAGACGCATCTCATTACTATCAATTTAAAAGTTCATGAAATTAATTACTATCTTGTGCCTTACGCTTGTTTCATTGGTTGGCGCTGAGGAAGCACAAACTAAAAGACCGCCGCTTACCCCTGAACTTACCGCACTACTCAAGGCTACTAATTTATCTTATACTTTTGGCAGCAACGGAACCCCCACGTTTGAATTCGCCAATAGCGAAGGCACAAAGGAGTTGGTGTATGTCAATATTGAGCCGTTTGACTATGGAAATTACAAAATACGCCAAGTCATGTGTGTTGTGTATCAGGGAGCAACGAAACCCTCGGAATCAATGCTTTTAGATGCGCTACTTGTCAGCTCTACTATGAAATCTTCTAGGTTCCAACTAGGCCACTTTAATGAGTCAACTTGGATTCTCGCCGCCGTGGGACTATTCCCGGATTCTGGCGATGGTGCAACTCTCAAGCAACTCATTGAAGGGATTGTAGTAACCGCATCTGATTTCAGGAAAAGGCATTCTCCCACAACGGCGAAAACCGCAACTCCGCCGTTGAGAAAAGCATCCGTCGAAAAAGAGAAAACCGTTCAAGAGCTTCCTGAATTCAGAAAGGAATACACAAGAATGATGTTCTCCCTAGGAAACACTCGTCTCAAACCGATACGCGAAGTGGGGTTGAGTGGGCCAATTTTCTCTAAAGATGCAACAAACAATATCGAAGTGACTTACACTCCAGATCCGCAAGATGGGTCGGTTCTGATCGAAATCAATTTTATCGAAGTTCCAAGTTCGGAAAAGATCATTGAAACGGGTAACTTACTCAAACTTCCAGGCGCTTTTTCAGCGGAAAAAGGCCTAGGCAATACGCTGAAATACCAACTTAAAATCGATGTGAAACAACAGAAGAATACAGCCGGTATAATTCCTTTGATCAAGACCGTGATCCGTGCTTACGACTTCGGTATTGTGCTAACCTCATCCGTAAGAAAAGTTGATAACCGCTAATATACTTTAGCGTCAAGGTTCCCGCAAATTTATGAAATTCGCTTTTCTCAGCTTTTTTCTTTGCAGTTGTTTAGCTTCAGCAGCTCAAGTTGCCCCAGAACCTCCATCGCAAGCAATGGTCGGCGCAGCCTGCAAAGTCCCGATTGAAACAGTTGAGCGAACCGTCAGTCTCGCAGGAGATGACCAAAAGCTAATAAGAAAGTTGGTCTGGATCGTACAATACACTTTTAGTCATCACATTGGCATCAATATGTCCCTTGAATGCGTTCCTAAAGGTCGGATCAACGATGATGCATTCGCATTTATTTCTACGTTTCCAGAACTTGAATATAGAAAAGTCGAATTAGTAAACGGTGATGTTATATATCAACACCTCGGCGATCGAGCAGATCGATTAAAACTCTACTTTACGGTTCTGCGGAAAAAAAGTGGAAATTATGACTTTAAACTAATTATCTCACGAAGTGTAGAAGCTAATGAAGCAGATTTCCCGATCAATGTCAAAACAGGAGGATTTGACCTTATCCAGCAACTCACGGCAGAAAAGCAGTAGTGCAATACTAGTGCCTGGTCAAAGTGGATCCGGCAACACCCGTGATGATGAATTTTTTGATGTAGGCCTTCTCAGACGATGAATCTTGCGAAAACTCAGCGGCAGATTCCCGTAGGAACGCTACCCGGTGATCGGCCAATGCGTGATGAATCGGGGAAAGCCGCTCGCCCTGCACCACAACGCTACATCTTGTGAACTCCAAACGTAGGCCACCGGCAATCAGGTGAATGCCATACAGATGCGAGTAGCTCGCCGCAAATCTGGTTTCATCACGCTTGATGAAAGTGATCATTTTTGCACGGCCACGCAGACCGACAACTTCAATGTCGAACTCCATCACTTGTCTCGTCCCTTCTCCAATAGATTCTTGAATCCTCATCGTCCCCCTTTTTCGTAGCAACCAATCAGTTCGATTTCCTCGACCTGATTCAAAATCAGTTCATTTTCTCTCATCTCTATTTTCGTATCGCCTTCATCCGAAAACTCTGTCGCCAGCATTCGCTGGTCTGACTTCATCACGGCCTCGAGCAAATCCGCCTTGCTGTCCGTCCAGATTGAAATTTCGTCACGCCCGCGTGACGAACTCACATAAAATTGCTCCAGGCTCGATGCGGTCAGGCTGTTGGAGCTTTGGCTGATAATGATTTTCTCGGCTGTCTTGCCTTGACTACTGTGACTGGTGGAAACGTAACCATGATCGAAGATTCCGCTATCGAGGCGAATGCGATGGACACCATTCAAAATCATCAGATCTTTCTTGATGGAGGTCACATCAAAAACCGTCCCGTTGTTGAGTCGCTTACCGTCCAGCGAAGTCGTGTTTTGCAGGAGCCGTAGCCTGTCGCCGATGGCAACCCCGATCTCCTCGACACGAAATACGCCGTAATTTGCAGCCGCATCTAAATTCAGAAGCCGCGGTTCGCTTTCTCCGGCTTTTGCGATGCTCACCACGCCACCTTCGATGCCACGTATTTCATAGACCTCTCCCTTGCGAAAGCCGCCAGTGGCTTTCTGGTGAAATCTCACCACATCACCCACTTCGAAAAACTGCGGCATCGCTCGCTCTGCCGTGGTGAGATTCCAATTGCGATGCACCGGGATCATCACCTTGTCGTCACCGAGTTGCCCGGAAGCCTTCAATGATTGCCGAATCTGCCGCGTGACCATGCGCCCCTCAAAATGCGTCGGTGAAACAACCAGGACCGATGCGTGTTTGGACAAGCTGTCAACGTAGTCGGCAGCCACCTGCTGCACCTGCTCTTCAAAGCCGATGCTCTCGTGAATGAAGCCAAGCTGATCTAGCATTTTGAATCCTTGCTCGACCTGACCTTTGCTGATTTCTTCAACCGCTTGACGGTAAAAGTCTTTGCGCTGGCGGTAAATCGTTCGTGTTTGTTTTACCTCAACCAAGCCGCTTTCGGCGACCAGACGAAACGCGTCGCCACGTTGAACGCTGTGATGCTGGAATCTATCTCCGCTCAGGACCACCCTCGCGCCTTGCTCTTCGGCGATCGTGAGAAGCCGGTTCATTTCACGAACGGAGAGCAAACCAGCCTCATCAACCCACAACACGCCGCCACTCACGGACTGTTGAAGCCGTTCGTTCAGCAACAATTGCTGGACGGTTTCAGCGTTGAGGAACCCCTCGTCGCGCAGAACGTCATGGCTTGCCTGGGAAGTCGGAGCGAAGGTGAACACTTGCAGGCCACCCGCTTCCATCGCTGAAACCGCAGCTTTCATCATGCTCGTTTTTCCCGTTCCTGCTTTTCCTTCGACGACGATGACTCGATCTTTGGAATCCAGTATCGCTTGAATCGCTCCTCGTTGATCGCCATCCAAGCCGGCATCATCAACATCAATGTCTGTGAGCACAGCACAGCCCTGATTCCGGGTGCGTTCCAGAAAGCCGAGAATTTCCCGCTCTTCCTGCAAAACCTCTTTCGTCGTCGTGTAAACGATCTGTTTACGCTCGTGGCTGATGAGATCGCTCCGGCCTTCCATCTCACGATGTATTTCCTCCACGCTGCACGACCCGAGCGAGAATTTGAGCGCCTGAGCCAGCAACCGCCGGTGTTGAATCACGCTCTGCCGTTCCAGGCCCGTATCAATCGCCAGCTCGACGGCCTTGGTCGCCGTCACGCCGGAGCATTTTCCGAAATGCTCACCATAACGCAGGGCTTTGCGGTCAATTCGCGCCCGCCATTCCTGCCGCATCGCCTCACCACTCAAAGCGTCCTTCTTCGAAACCCTGGTGACGGACGCGAGCTTGTCTTTGGCCTTGTCGTTACCGGAAATACCTAGCAAGTCCGCCATTTCTTCAATTTCCTGAGTTCTGCGGGAAAACTGTCTGATGTTCTTCTCGCCGACTCCCATGATTTCAAAGCCCAACCGCTTTCCCTCAATTCCGTAGCCCAACTGACGCAACCCCATCGCCAACTTGCTATGGAAAATGGCTTCGTAATACGTAGCGTCATGCTTAATGAAAAAGAATTCGCCCGCCTTGAAACGATTTTCTTCCGCATCAAACGACGTGTTGAAACAATAACAATGGCTATGCAAAGACGGATCACTCAAGCCCTCCACAGGTCGTGAAGTGTGATGGGTGAATTCCGCCCAAACGAGATTCCCGGTCCTGCGCTGTGAAATCTCTCCCCCTCGCCTGACTCTCACATGAGCATCCTCCTCGATGCTGGCCATCGTCTCACGCACCGACTTTTGAAACACTTCCAGAATCCGCTCATCACCCAAGATCTCATACATGATCGAAACCGATTTCGGCGCGGAAAATGTCATATCGTAACCGACCTTCCGGTCAACATCCTCACGCGGATTGAGTTTGTTTCCGTCTTCGGGACGGCGGTTGTCACAAAGAGCGTCAAACTGCTCACGCGTGACCTCACCGCTCAACCCCAAGAACTCAGCCGCCTTTCCGCTCCAAATTCCCTGCCCTTCCTGCGAGTAGTAATCTCCCTCCCTCAGCCCTCTGGCGTAATAGGATTTCGCAGCCTCAACAGATTTCGTTTGGAAAATTCGTAGCATCCTACGTTTTTATACTCCGCCAGTCACATAGGGCAGTCTTCAGCTTCCCTCAGACCGGATGGAGAAAATCATTCTTGACCCTTTTGCTGATTCGGCATTGTCTCCGTCGCGGCCAACATATTGTGACATTTATGTCACGAAAAATATCTCCAAAAGAAAAATTTATCCTGATAAACGCCAAACAACTTGGTTTACTTCTAAGATATCCTTACTATTTAGCTCATGGCAAATTCGGATCAGAAAACCGTACCGTTCAGTCCGGAGGCAGCAAAAGTTGCCGCAGACCCAAATGCTTGCCATCAGCTTTTTGATTGGCTTGTCCGTTCAAATGAGCCAACAAAAACTATCGAAGTCGATGGACCTGACGGCAAAGAGCGTATGCGTTGGACAACCCGTAAGCCGGTCAGCAGTCCGGTTTCCAGAGGAAGGTGAAGTTTCAACGTTGCCTTAAATGCCAAGCATAGTTTTTACCACCCTGGTTCTGTACTTACTAGTTCTTCCAGGGATTCTCCTGCAAGGAGGTTACAGCCGAGGTGGTCTCTACCTTCCTTGGAACAGAAAAGGCAAGGGTAACTATCAAGCCAAGAAGCACCCTACCTACCCGGTAAACGCGCGAGGCGTCAGCGAGGAAATCCTAAAAGCCGTGTTGGCGGCGACGGTATTGCATTTTGTCTGGGGAGTTCTTTCTCTACTGTTTCGCCACCCGGTTGATTATTTGCTCGTTTATGAAGTAATTCTCGGGAGAGCGACTGCCGATTCATTGAAGGCTCCGCTCGAAAGAAATTGGGGGCCGTTTCTGGTCTATTTCATCACTATAATCGCAGCTCCTTCCGCTATCGGTCGCTATCTTCTGAACATCGTCAGGGAATGGCGCCTCGATGTGAAAACAAAGATCTTCCGTTTTAACGATCCTTGGTTCTATCTACTTAGGGGAGAGATACTGGATACCCCCGAATTAATGGGTGAAATGCCATCCGATGAGGAAGTAGGGAAAATTCCCAAATCCAAGGAAATTGATGCCGTAATCGCAATCGCCTTAGTAGAAATTGGCAAGGATTCATTTGCCTACATAGGCTACATTCGAGAATGGGAAGTCGCCGAGAGTAACCAGTTGCGCCATCTTGTTCTATCAAGTGTTTACTGGTGCAAGGTTGAACCTGGGGTCGGATATATGGAGCTTCATCCGTACCAGAACGACCTGTTCGTCCTCGACTACGCGAAGGTCCAGAGCCTGTCGTTGCGGTATATTGAATCAAATGGAACCGAGCCGCTGCCGCCTTCTTCGATATTTCCCTACAAGCCGCCAGAAAGACCTATCGACAAAATTTCAGATACCCACGTTGAAGCGGATAGCCAGATCGAGTGCGCGTGAATTACACGTGAAAATACGCCGCAGCTTATGGCACCTATCAGACCTTGTTTGGTGAATTCATGGCATTGATAGTTGTCATTACTTACAATCACTTACAGCATTTCTCGAAAGTGTCTTAACCAGGGGAAGTCGTTTCGGGGCAGTTTGCGACAAATTACTCATGGATCGCTGCACTCGTTCTCGCTAGCTTTTTACAGTGCTAAGGATGTGTTTTGGCACTAGCGTTTTTAGCCCCCAATTGCCCCATTCAGACATCTCCTCTTAACTTTTTAAGAAGAGGTGGATTTTTAAGAAAATTTGAAAAATCGCTAAGAATATCAGAAATCATTCCGAAGCATCTTCTTCTGATTCATCCTGTCCCAAATAGAGTCGTGCACCATGACGGACATGAGCCACGAGAACACGACTGCCATCCACCGCATAAAGAACGCGGTATTTCCAGTAACCCGGACCGTAAAGATACTGCCGAACCTCCCTATCCAAAAGCCCGAACCGCGACTCGGGAGCAACCGGACAACGCAATGGAAAGCTGGTAAGGTTTTTCAATCCCTCAATCAACCCCTTATACCAACGCTCCGCCGCGTCAAGATCGGACTCAGCGATCCACAAATAGGCATCCTCAATGTTCTTTGCAGCCTCATCGGAAAGGATCACTTCATAGATCTTCGGCATCAATTCCCCTTTTTCCTTTTGCCGACCCTCGTTTTAAACCCCTTGTCAAAGGAATCTAGCGAACGCGAATGCCCTGCATCAATCTCTTGCAAACCACGAGTGACCGCAGCGGCAGACTCATAGAGTTCCAGCTTGCTCAACAATGCTTGATACCCGTCAGCCGTCTGGACCACCAGCTCGGCACGGCCTTTCACCGTGAGCACTTCCGGCAACCCGGACTCCTTCAAGCGTTTGATGTGTCCCGACGTATTGCGCTGGAAATCCGTCAAAGAATGAATGTTTTGTGTCTGGATCATGGCTTTATTCCTCGCATTGAATTCGCTGCTTTTTTCATGTTACCAGCTTCTTGCTCCAAAGTCAATAGGGTCGAATTCCACAATTTCATTTCTCAGGGATTCGCTCAACGGTAATCCTGCAAATGCGGCAGACCCCGTTTTGCCTGTCGCTGGTTTCCAGGGAAATGTGTAGCGCCCGTAGATCCTGCATTTGCAGCATTTTCCACACTTCACCCAGATTTGAGCCTTCGATTTCAATACGCCATTCCTGAAAGATCACCTCAATCCGATCCCCTTTGAATTTGCCGCTGACAAAGGACGAGTATGCAAGCATGAGCGACTCGTCTCCAAGATCGAAGGAAATCGTCGGACAACCGGGAGCCACCTCATACGGCTCATCGGATTTGAGTTCCTTCATCATCGCCGTGAAGCAGCCCGCAGGTTTCTGGCAATGATGGCGGCAGGATGCCCCAGCATGGCTTGCGCCACGATTTGCCCTCGTTTCATCTGACGAAGGAGTTTTTGCCGACGTTGATCGTTCGCACGCTCGATCTTCTCCTTGCTCTTCTTCCACGAGGCCGCGTGCTCCTCCTTGGATGGCTCGGCCTTACGAGTTCTCTCTTTTACAATATTGAGACCGGATGGACGAATTTTGACTGCCTCGCCCTTGCCGGCAACCATTCGCTGCCGCTCCGGTTCCTCATGCGGTGCCGGTTGATTTGTCAGGCTCACCTTTCGTGCCCTGGCAACCGCCGCTTCCAGTTCCTGCCGTTCCTGGAGTGAAAGCTGATTCAATTGATTCTGCCGCACGGCGACCGTCGATGTCTTTTTCAGGCTCGCCGAGCGCCAATCCTTCACAAAACCCTCCACCTCACCCGTCGAAGGACCGCGTTGGAATTCCGACTCAAATTCCCTTACGAAACGCGCTTTCGCCGCTGACTTGCCATCCTTGATGAATGCTTCGATCCGTTCCTTGCTCGGCTCGCGCTGAAACAGCCCGCGGTAACGTTCTTCGAATTTCCGCCGCTGGCCGCTTCTCTGGGAATAGCGATCCTCCAGCTCTTGGCTTACCCCCTCAATCCGGAATCCCCCATTCGCTCTGGAAACCTTGTATCCGAGCTTCTCGGCACGTTGCGCCAGATCGTCGTAGAACATCTCGCGAATACTCTGCTTGCTCGCCTCCAGCATGACCCGTGGCTGTAGCGCCATCCAGCGCTGCTGATTCTCATCAAAACTCACATTTGCGACCACCAGATGGGTATGGAGCTGCGGCCCCAGCATCCGGCTGGAATCGTGGTGGAATGCAGCACAGGCGACATTCCCCGTAGTTTTGATCTCTTCGGTTTTGACCATCTCTCCCGCCCTCACCCGCACGGCAGCGTGTTTTTCCAACTCTGCCAATACGCGACGGCTCGATACGTGGAAGGCCGCAACCAGTCTCTCATCCTGTCCGACAATTGCAGCAATGCTGAACGACTTCGGAGCCGAGACGACAATGTCATGGAATGCCACCTTGTGCATTCTTGGAGTGAGCTTCTCCCCGGTGAACGGATGCCGATTCGTGCGTAACGCTTCAAATTCCGCCTCTTTCACCGCCCCATTAAGGTTCAGTCTTTCCGCTCCTTTCCCAAGCCAATATCCCTCCACCCGCTCCCCCTCCGAATAGTAGTCATTCGCCGAGAGATGCCGTGACAGATAGCCCGCCCCATTACGAATTTGGCTCACCGTGATCATTCATGATCTTATGCGCGAATCTCAGTGATTTCGTCCGAAGCGTTTTGATTCAAAAATTTTCCGCAGAGTTTTGATCGCCGACCGCCGCCACTCAAAATCGATTTCCCCGGCTTGGCTTCTTCGCGTTTTAGCGGCCTTGCGGCAGCCATCAATCTCACTGCCCGCTCCATTCGCCTCCGCCCTGCTCCGGCTCCCGTGTTGTCGTTGACGCCTGCCTCAATCAAGCCCGCCCATCCGTCAGCCAATCCCAGTCGGGAGAAATCAACTAAAAAGGAGGCCAAAATGGCAATCTCAATATCAGAAAAACAACATTGGAAAGAACGCATCGAGAAGAAAATCAAACAGCGGATCCACGCACTCAAGTCACAGAGCCCCGCCCTGTTCACCGAGGCCGAAGTCGTGGCGCGGACAACGGCAATCGAATCACTCGGGATAGGCGATGACCTCGATCAACATGAGAAACTGAAGTCGCAGATTGAAGACTTGGAAAATCAGAAGAAAGTCAAAAGCATCTCCATCCTCGAGAGACTGTCTGGAGAGCCGGTAATGAGAGGCTATTACAGTGACTACGAATTCCGGAATTCACTCGACAATCTTCTGAAAATACACATTCAAAAGAAGCTGGAGGCTTTCCTGCAAGGCAGCCCCCTCGGTCGCGAAGTCGCCAAGCTTGAGTCCGAAAAGGAAAACCTGATGGACACGATCTGGCTGGCAACCTCCTCTCGCCAAATGAGCGACATGTGGACAAAGGTTCTCAAGCTCCTCGACGAAGAAGGCACGGATTTCCAACGTGAAATTCTGGAGGCACCAAAGCCAGCCGAGTAAAATTCCGGCACGGGTGGGGCACCAGCTCCACCCACAGCCCTAATGCACCGAAAATGAGCACGTTTGACACCCAAAGCGAAATGTGCTAAAATAGAGCTAGATTGGCTTGATTTCGAGCCATTTCAACTAAACAAAGGATTTTGCATCATGACCTGGAACCTTACCGAAGCGAAAAACCACCTCAGCGAGTTGGTCAACCGAGCCTTGACGGAGGGACCACAGAGAATCGTTCGCCGCCGCGACATGGTGATTGTCATCACCGAAGAGGAATACAACCGGCTTTGCAGCCATAAGCCGAGTTTCAAGGACGCGCTTCTCAGCGCCCCTAATTTTGAAGGAATCGATCTTACTCGGGATCGTTCTCCCATGCGTGAGGTGTCTCCATGAAATACCTTCTCGATACGTGCGCGATCTCCGAACTGAGGAAGCCGGAATGCCCTGAAACATTGCGCGTCCTGATAGAGTCCGCTGACGATGCGTCATTGTTCCTCAGCGCCATCACTCTCGGCGAGATTCAAAAGGGCGTCAGTCTTCTGCCAACCGGAAAACGTAGACAAGAATTTCAAGCTTGGCTTGCATTCCTTCAATCCAGCTTCGAGGATCGAGTTCTACCGATTGCCTCCAACACAAGTCTCATTTGGGGTGAAATCACAGCGAAATGCCAAAAGGCCGGTCACACTCTCCATTCGCCGGACGGACTCATTGCCGCCACCGCCATTCAGTTTGGGCTGCATCTCGTGACTCGCAACGTCGCTGACTTCGAGCCTGCCGGCGTGCTCATCGTCAACCCTTGGAGGGATTGAGCGGCCGACAATCTCAGTAAATCGTCCCAATTCTTAGATGCGATCGAACCTATAGAGTTTATCGCATACATGTATATCCTCTCATGTCGGTTTTCTCCCGGCTTGGCTTCTTCGCGTTTTGACGGACTTGCGGCAGCCATCAATCTCCGGCCCGCTCCATTCGCCTCCGCCGTGCTCCGGCTCCCGTGTTGTCGTTGACGCCTGCCTCAATCAAGCCCGCCTCCACGTCAGCCAATCCCAGTCGGGAGAAACCAACACAAAGGAGAAATCATGTTCAATGCAGACCAATTTAAGTTCAACATCAATCAAGTGGTCGTAACACGAGCTGCGGCCGAGGTTCTCAACGGCACTCAAATCTACTGCGGTCTGCAACTTCACCAGCTCGGAAATTGGGGCGACATCTGTGAGGAAGACCGCCAGGCAAACGAGGATGCCCTGCTCAACGAAGGGCGTCTCATGTCCGTGTATAAAACCGGTGACGACACCGTCTTCTGGATCATCACAGAATGGGATCGCTCGGTAACCACCGTGCTCCTTCCTGAGGACTACTGATCTATCTTTGCTGGCAGCTCTCACGGGCTGCCAGCTTCCGAATGTCACCGGACTGTTCCATCATATCCCACATTCTTCAACCCAACCGCCCATGGAGGCAAAATGACTCATGAAAGCTATCGAACCATCTTAGAATCTATCGCCCGAACCAAATCATCCCAACTCAAAGTCTTTTCCGATTTCTGTCGTATCGCTGCCTGTGCAGTCTCACTTCTCGACCGAGAGCCTGAGTATCTGGAGATCGCAGGCCGCTACAATCGCGACGAGCTTGCCGATTTTTCCCAAGCCTTCGCCAACCTCGTCAACGAAATGGAGGAAAAACCATTCACCGACATTCTCGGGGATTACTACCTTGAAGTCGCTTCCCATTCCTCGAAACAGGCAAGAGGCGAATTTTTCACGCCGCCTGAAATCTCCAAACTGATGGCACGAATGCTGTTCGACGTGGATGCCGTCAAAACCCAAGGCCGACCAATCACCGTCAATGAACCGGCCTGCGGCAGTGGCGGCATGGTTCTCGCCATCGCTGAGCTATTCGCGCCCGATTCCGTCGATCTCCTCCGCGTGACCTGTCAGGACATAAATCCACTGGCGGCCGACATGTGCTTCATCAACACGACCCTCTGGGGCATCCCTGCCCAGGTGATTCTTGGCGACACGATCCGCATGACGGAAACCGGCCGCTGGAAAAACCCGCACTGGCGCCGGGTGGGCGAAGATCAGCGCCAAATGATGAGGCAGGTTCGGGATTTGATCACCAGTTCTCCAGAACCCGAAAAGGATTTCACCCCCGCATCTCATGCCGGCGGTTTCCGCGAGGTCAACGGGCAGTTCGAGCTGGATCTTGGCAGCCGTGCCGAAATGACTATGGAGCGTTGACCATTCCATCATCCGGGAAGATGGAAGCATCTTCCCGCTCTTGATTTTGAAGGCGCGATCCGCGCCAGAACCCCTGTCGCTTTCAGATCTTGCAATCATCTATCTTTTTTGCTAGAATAGCGGAATCAATCATGGACGCAACAATGAACGTATCACTTACTCCCCATTACGAACAGCTCGTCAAAACCTGTGTTGACTCAGCTCGCTACACGAATGCCGATGAAGTCGTGGGAGAAGCGTTGCGCCTTTGGGAACAAAACCACGACTCCGATGCCCAGCTCAAGGCTGAGGCGAAACAAGGGTATGATGACGCCATCAGCGGTAGAGTAACTCGGGTTGCCAATGAAGAGGAATTGATCTCTCTTGCAGCGGGATTCGATAATTGATACTTGATTTTACTGACTCGGCAATCCGCGATCTTCGCGCCATCAGCAAACACACCCGCACAAGATGGGGTAGTAAGCAGGAAATTCGCTACATCAAACAATTATATGCGAGGTTCCAGCAAATCCTTGAAAGTCCGGCGTCATATCGCTTTCGTGAGGATCTTTTCCCTGATTGCCAAGTCGCTATCGAAGGTCGTCACCAGATTCCAGGTAAAAAATGATTCGCTTCTCGTTGTGAGAATTCTGCATGAGAAGATGAGCATTGAAAGGCACTTCGCGAAGGGCCGCGACGATTCGGATGCGTAGATTTCGGTAACGTTCCTTCGATTTCATTCTCGCACTCAGCCCACTCGTCTTGCCCCGTTTAAGGGTGAGCCAACGTTGCCGATTTTCTCCAGGTGGTTTTCCCGGCTTGGCTTCTTCGCGTTTTCGCGGCCTTGCGGCAGCCATCAATCTCCGGCCCGCTCCATTCGCCTCCGCCCTGCTTCGGCTCCCGTGTTGTCGGTGACGCCTGCCTCAATCAAGCCCGCCTCCACGTCAGCCAATCCCAGTCGGGAGAAACCAAAAAGGAGAAAAACTATGGGACTTGATATGCACTTAACCGGAGAGAAATACATCTTCACGGACTGGGAAAACCCGGATAACAATCAATACGAAGATGGCTACCGCTTGAAGAGCAGGAGGTTTGACCTCGGCTACTGGCGTAAGCACCCAGACTTACACGGCTTCATCGTCGAAACCTTCGCCGATCAAATAGATGATTGCAAACCGGTCTATCTGGATAGCGATCATATCAAACTCACTATTGTCGCCATTAACGAAAATCAGCTTCCTCAAACCGAAGGATTTTTCTTCGGCGAGAGCGACAATGACGACGAGCAGAAGGCTGAAGCCATCGAGATTCTTACAAAAGCGCTCCAATGGCTTGAGGCCGACGAAGCACATCGCTCCATCTACTACCAAGCTTCATGGTAGCTGTCCACCGGAGGCTGTTCTTTCTCGAAAGGGCGGCCTCCATGCTTTCGTTGCCGACGGCAAAGAGTCGGCATGAGAGATTTTTGGAGCCCGGAGAACCTTCCCTTGCAGCGTGAGCAGATTCGAACACATGATTCACAATGCTTTTCTGGGTGCCTTCCCTATGTCACGCCGTGGCATTATTTTTCAGATAGCGGCAATAATACCGCAGAAACTCAGAACCAACGAAGGAGCCATGATGAGCAATTCACCGATTGAGACGAAACGTGCAGGAGCTGTAAAAGCAACCATCTGGGAGAACCAGAACGACAAGAATCAAATCTACCACAGCGTTGTCATTTCCAGAACCTACCGCGACGACGAGGGCGACTGGAAAGAGACAAGCCAGCTTTTCACCGACCATCTTCCGCTGGCGCAGCTTATTTCAAGTCAGGCTTTTGCGTTCATTCACGAACGACTTGAGGCACTACGAGCAGAAAAGGCAGCGGCGAAAAAAGACGAGGGTGCCGACGCTGAAAAGTCTGCCCCCGCTTCCAGTGAGGGGCAATCACACGCCGACAGAGTTACTGCCGGACGCGGAGGGAAGAGCACGGCAAAAGCCAAATAGGCTGCCCAATTCCGACGGGGGTTGAGATTCTTCTCAACTTTCGTCGGACTCTCTCCCTCACCTATCGCCAATCCGAGCGTCAATCCCCGACATCTCCAGCCAAGAAAAACAGAGACAGAGACACAATACCCTAAGCGATTTTCGCTTAGGAGGGCAAGGGTTCGGCAAGTATCTGGTCAGCGTTCGGCAACCGCAGGACAATGTTCAGGCAAGTGAGAAAGCAAGGGCGTGGCAAGCGTCCGGCAATGGGCAGACAAGTGGGATTTCGCGCATTCGCCCCTGATGGACTTCCCACCACACCAGCGCCCAAACGTCAGCCGATTGGAAACCTACCGGTCAGAAATTGTCGCCATGCGTTCCAGCAATTGGCCATTTCTGAAGATCGCCGCATGGCTGGATGAGCATCACCAGATCACCGTGAGCAAGGAGGCAGTTCGTCAATTTTGCAAGGTTCGGGGCATTGGCAAGAGCCAGGCCATTCCGGAACCCTCGTCCACAAGACCTTCAGCAGGCTGCCCGACACAATCGGCGAAGAAATTCGACTTCGACGATTCATCGCCCATCACCACCCGGAGAAATCAATGAATGAAATGGTCCAAGAAATTACCCATACTGTCTTTACTTCGAGCATGGAAAGGCTCCGGTAGGCGTTGCAGTGAACCACCCCAATACGATCACCGAAAAAACCTTATACCGGAATCACTGGGCAAGCAATGCCGCCCACCTCGAAGATCAGGGCTGTTACGAATGGATGGCCTCGCAACTGGACCCTCTCAAGCCGAAAAGAATCTTGGATATCGGATGCGGAGTCGGCAACGGGGTGCTCGCGCTTTTAAAGAGATTTTCGCCGACAATCGTTTCCTTAGAAGAAAACGCCGACTGCATTGACGCCACTTGCGAAGCTGTGGCGGACTCCGGTCAGACAGTGGCTGGAATATTTCGGCTTTATTACGAGGAACTTGAAGATGGAAGCCACAACATTCTCATCGATCAGGGAGAAATGGTCATGACCCGCAAGGTGACGGTCGTTCATACTGATGTTCTCTTGGATGATCCGGCTGCAATTGCGATGTTGGATGCACAGGCGCCGTTCGATGCCGTTACGGTTTGGCTGATGGGAACATTCAAAATGCGGCAGACATGCCGCAACATTTCGAATCTCGTGATGGAAAATTCGGGAGACTACCGCCTGCACGTCCAAAATCGTGTCTACGCGTTAGCGGATCGAATACTTCGCCCTGGAGGATGGCTTCATATCGTTGATCGAGGCGAAATTCCCAGCGAGTTGGCTCTTAGGGACGACCTTATTAACTCTCACCGTGAACAAGCCCTCGATACGAGGTTGGAGTTTTTCGATCTCGCTCACCGGGGTTACGAAGAGTCGCGCGAAGGGATCCGGCTGGTAATCACTCCTGGGACTTCAGGGACCACGAAAGAAAGCATCGATAATCTTGGTATGATTTCGATCATTTCTCGTCTCCCTCCAGCTTCAGTGTGAGTCGTTCGAGCAGTGCCGATCCTCTCTCGCTCAGCTATCGGTATGCTTATTAAAAGGCCCGTCAGGACCTTTATCATCCCAACTGAATGAATCATCTTCCCACGCCAACGGCCCAGAAAAATTAGCCCTCAAAACATCCGTTTCAACTGAGCCTGTTGACCTGATGGTATTTAAGGATCGATTTATCCTCTGCAGGGACTCACGGACAAATGAGGGTGATTCCGAAGCTTCTGTCTGCGAAGTTTTCATGCCTGCACCTACACGCAAGTAACTTCGGAGTCAACCTGTTTTTCGACCATCGGCAACACCACGTCGATCACCGCCTTCTTTGAAAATCGGCAGAAGATCGTTTCGGTGGAATCGAATGTCCCGTTTTCGAAAATCTTATTTGAAGGTGCCCCACCACCGCACAACGGAAAGTATCCGCACTGCGACCGACATCTATCGACTCCTTTTTGGATCGACGAGTGAACCTTCCTGAAATTATCGGAATCGAGCATATTCATGAAGCCGCTTTCATTCAAATTACCGAAAATAAAGTCCTGATATAAATCGTGCTTCATGGTCAACAACTCGGGGGAGAAAGTGCCGAAATCTCCGTTTGCTGCTACACTGAGAACCGAGTAAGGGGTACAGAGTCCATTAACTTCATCGTATACCCCAGATAGAATAAGCGAACGCAAATTCGAAAACTCTCGCACCATCATCCTTGCAGGAATTGACAACTCCAAAAATCTCCTGAAGAAAGTTTTAAACCGCTCCGGCGCATCAGAATCCTCCATAGAAGACCCAACATGAATCCCTTCAATTTCTTCAATATTGAAACAGACACATCGCGTTCCAATCGACTCGAAAAATGCGAATAATTCTTCAGGATAATCCAAAGAGAATCTGGTAAGCACGCAGATAACATGAAATGGAATATCATGGCGCTTCAAGAATCTGATACCTTGCATGGCCCGTTCATGAGTTCCACGAGAAAAGCGATCTTTTCGATTTCGGTCATTGATGAACGCCGGGCCGTCGATGCTTACACCTACTCGGACTTCTTCATCTTTAAACCAGCCACACCAGTCTTCATCTATAAGAGTGGCATTAGTCTGAACTGAGTGCCTTACAATGCACTCTTTCGAAAGAATTTCTTTCGATAAAACGGACGATTTCCTGTAAAAATCAACGCCTGCAGTCAGCGGTTCTCCTGCATGCCAAACAGTAGTGAATCGATCTCCAATAAGGGGCGACTCAACTAGTCGCTCAAAGACTTTCGAGACGGTTTCAAGTGACATTCTATTGATCTTTCTGCGGCCTGGCAAATAGCAGTATGAGCAATCAATATTGCAAAATGATGTCGCTTGTAACACAAGCAAACGAAGCCGCGAACAAACAAACTCCGCGCCATCTCCAGCTTGAAGGATGAGCGACGTTTCTGACGTTCCAGGTTGCTTTTCCACCATTACGACCAGCTTATACCGCCTGGGCAAGCTCGCCGTCAACACGAGACATCGCTTCACACTGCATTGAAGGCCAGCCCAACAACCGTCCACAGTCAGATTCCCCAGGCAATTTTGGGTAACCCTCTGACGCTTCGCGCATGGGAAGCAGAAGCAGAAACTTCTTCCATTCCATGAAAATCAAAACACGCGCAGTATTCACCCAAGGCGGCAAAGGGGGCGTTGCCAAAACCGAAGTCGTTCTATCCCTAGTGCCGTGGTATCGCAAGCGGGGCATTGAACCCGTGCTTCTCGATTTCGACATCGAGAATACCAACAAATCAGGCCTCCAGAATTTCTATCCAGAGGCGCAGAAGTTCGATGTTCATGTTGAAGGGGCATTGGATGAATTTTTCGACGTTTGTGACCGCGATGGCGTTCAAGTCGTGATTGCCGATCTGGGAGCCGGTGCGGGTTCGGCCACCTATGCTTGGTTTGACCAGGCGTTTGATGATGTTGAGGAACTCGGCATTCGTTTTACATCCGTGGGCGTCACCACCAACGAAGCTGGAGCCGTCCAGTCCGTCTTGAAATGGGGATCTTATTTGCAGGACCGGGTCGATTATTTGATCGTTCTCAATGAGCTTCGTGAGCCTGGTAGCAAGTTCGAATATTGGCACGACGAACCCGCGGTTGCTCGATTCTGCGAGGCCTTTTCGCCGAGCGTGATAGCGATGGGGGCTCGCATTCAGGAGTTCCAGTCAGAGCTGAGAAACTGGAGCGCCACCCTGCAATCAGTCATCGACATGTCCGTTGACGCGCCGTTCCTCAAAAAAACCAAGAACGTCATTCGGGCGAAGCGCTACCAGCGCCAGCTCTTCGAAGGATTCGACCAGGCGGCAGCTATTCTCCTGCCTTGATGTCAGCCTGCCAAACATTGGAACGGGTTGCGGAACTGCTTTCCCCACCAGAAAGGGAACGCTTCCTCACTACCGTCGCGCGTTTTCGGAACATCCCCGAAGACGACGAGTATTTGCAAATCCTCGAAGCCATTGGCTTCATGACGCTGATCTGGAGCAAGATCCCCGACGAAATCCATTCGATCCTCGAAGGGGCGAAACCGGCCAATCCGAACACCGAGTATCTCAACGCTCAAATTCGAAACACGATTCAGGAAAACATTCCTAGTTTCGAAGATCTCCGGCAGATTTCCCAATCGCTCAATCATCAGCAAGTTGCTCTCAAGCGCCACCTGCTTCAGCCACCGTCCGGCTCGCATCCATCAGTCGACGGTAGGTGGCGATACTTCCTTACAGGGTTGTTCGTCGGCCTACTGATTGCCGTTCTGTTCATCTATTCAGGAAGCATTCCCATCCCATGAAGCCGCTTGCGTTCGTTTTCCCAGTTCTTGGCTGCGGCGTGTCCATGGTTATCCCCGCGCCTTACCATTGGGGTGTATTCTGGACAGCAGCCGCATTGGGAATCATTGCAGCCCTCAGAAAACGCAGGCGGGTAATTCTCAGGATCGGTACACTCACATGGACGAGAGAAGAAGTATGCCGCCACATCCTCATCACCGGGGACACTGGCTCAGGGAAGACCACGAGTGGCTTTCATCCGATTCTGGTTCAGTTGACGCGCTCAGAGCCCCATTGGGGCGGGCTTTTTCTCGGGGTCAAAGGGGATGAGCATCGCTTCGCCGCCGTACTCCTAGCAGCACATGGGCGCTCACATGATCACATCCATCTGCAAGTTCGTCCTGAAAGTCAGTCAACAAACTGGAAACCGCCACATCGTTTCAATCTTCTAAGTGACCGATCCATTCCATGGATGACTCACGCCAAGGCCATCGTCGATATCGCGTCTTCCATGACGGACGGCCATCAGTCGGCCTTTTTCCGGCCGATGGCGCAGATTGCTTTGGCCCATGCATTCGAATTACTAGATGCGCTCCAACTACCGGTCACCCTCACCCGCGCTTACGAACTGCTCACTTCTCAGAAAACCGCCGCCCAGGCTCTGAAATCGCTGAAGTGTCAACCATCTGACAAAACCGTGAAGCTGGTGGAATTCTTCGAATCCACTTTTGTCCACGCAAAAGCCTACGAACAAAAAGAAGCGGTAGAGGGAACGATCAAGACTTTTCTCGCCTTCATACTCGATCCGGACGTGGCAAATGTGTTTTCGAGCGACGAACCGAACACCTTCTCCCTTGATGAAATCGATCACGGAGCAATTCTTACCATCACCATGCCGCAGCGATTGATTTCAGAACGCCGATACATCCAGACTTACCTCAAAATCCTTTTCTACTTCCACGTTCTACGCCGTTTCGACAAGGCTCCAGCCGAACGGCAGAACGAGAACCTGCTTTTACTGGTGGCGGACGAGTTTCAGGATCTTGTCACCGCGAGCGAAGACGGAATCAGCGATCACAAAGTCATCGACCGCATCCGTGCAGCCGGAGCCGCCGTCATCGCCGGCATGCAGTCCGAGCTCTCCGCCGATCCAGCCATCGGCGCATCAAAGCGAGAGGTTCTCACGCTAAACATGCGGAGCCGCTTCATTTTTCGTGCCGCTGATCTCAAAGGCGCGAATGAATCCGCAGCATTCCTTGGAAAACGTGAGATCTGGAAGAAAACCCATTCCTCACGACCACTTGAAACAGCAACGGTTTCACGTCGTCAGGACGAGGACTTCTTCGTCAAGCCTTCGAAGCTGATGCGCCTGTCGGATCACACCGCCATCGTCGCCCATCCATCCAAGCGTTTCACGAAAACCCGGATTATGCCGGTTGATGGCTGCGGGAAGATTTATGGGTGGTATTGAGGGCTCTGTGATGAGGGCGGTTTCGGGGACACGCATAAACCAGACGACTTCGCTGTGTTGTGCCAGCTCATCGTGACGTATCGGCCTTCTATGCGGTTCCCTCAGGGGACTTACACCCCATTTACATCACGCCCATGCTGGGCAAACACAAGCCAGCTCGTCCACGGCGGATAACGTCTCAATCTGAATTCGGGCTTCCATTCCCGCCGTGGATGGCCCATTCGTTTGGCCAACCAATAACACAACACTCAACGTGAAAAGACTCTTTTATCTCCTAGTGGTTAGTGTGACCGCCTCATGCACTTCGCTGCCGCAGAAGGCCATTATTACGAAGGAGCATGTAGAGAGGGCCTTTGTTGCTGAGAAGCCATTTACAAAACATTCCAAAGACCTTCCCACCAAGGGCGAGTCATGGTTTGAAACTCGAAAGGGGAGATCAGGAATCTTGATTGTTGCCACTCACGCCACCCATCCGACGAGAGAAGGTGAGCTACGCTTTCCGGACGGAGGCACAGGAGGATTTTCACTGGCATTGGCCGAGATCACGGACTCATCACTTATTTATACCACCAAGGCATCCCCATCTGATCCGAACTTTTACGACGACAATGACTTTAAGCGAACGCTCAAGCAAATCATTAAGGATGAGAGGCCAACAATGGTGCTAGATATTCATGGTTCTCATTGGTTTCGTCCATACGATGTAGATTTCGGAACTATGAAGATGTCATCTTTGCTCGGCAACCGCCGTCTGCTGACTGATCTTATTCGCAGCTTCGAGGCCGAAGGCATTGATAACCACTCGTTAGACTATTTCGCAGCCTCCAAAAATCAGACTGTTACTAAGTTTGTTTCAGGGCTTGGGATTCCTTGTATCCAGCTTGAAATTAACTCGAACTATATGCCCGTGCCTTCGGATACCAACAGTGATCGACCTCAGAGGGTTGGGCAAGCCCTTCAGGCGCTGACGCGTTACATCTTAGCCCATGCCCAGAAAACACCGTAAACTAAGGCCGAACAAGTCCGCGTAAAGTGCAGGCCGAAGCCTGCGCCTGAACGCCGACATGCTTCCCATTGGGGGGCTCTCGGTTCCACCTCGCCATCTGGCGTTATCGGTGGATTGACCGTCCGCCACGCGGTTAGGACATCCCCATGCAGTTCAAGCCCTTCGTTGGGTGAGGCTTCCCCATGGCCAGAAATGACGCTGGCTGATCGACATCAGCAGAAAGATTATCGCTCAATAAATGGGGTAGAGCCGCTCATTTCAAGATCACATCGCGACTGCGTGATCTCGCGAACAGAGCCATCACCGGCGGACCTTGGCGAGGATGAATTGCAATCCAAGAATGTCATGATTGTCGGCAATCCAGCGTTGTTGGTCTTCCGAAAGCTTATCGTTGGAGGACTTCACCTCCACGAACTTTAATACTGACTCCTGGCTGACCACTAGATCCGGCCAGCCAAGGTAGCGTCCCCAGTAGTCATCGATCAAATAGCGCAGGATGAGGCGGACCGTTTTCGTAGGTAACACATCTAGCAGCCAACGCGCCTTGCTCACATCCTCGCTGCCATGCGCCCACAAATACTGGCGGAAATTCCCGCTGAATTCGACGCAGTAGTCAAAGTGCCTGATGAGTTCCTCCCTCTCCTCGGGAAAGTCCGCAAGAAAATCCTCGATTTCTCGGGTGCGCCGCACCCCGTAGCCCGGTGTTCCGAAATCAGACGGCAGAAACGTGCGGATCTCCCGCCTCGGTTCCTTTTTCTCGAACGCCTCGCGATCCCCGAACATGACCATCCTCACCTTCGGGTCCGCCGGATCTTGGATCAGCAAAGAAAGAAAAACTCCGAAGAGCACATGGAAAGGCCTGCTCTCAAGCACCATCACCTGATGCCCGCTACGCTCGAAGTGCCTTTTCACAAACTCCTCCACCGGAACAGCCTCACTTCCATCCATCACCCGCGCCCTTTTCTGCCCCACCTCCCTTACGTATTGCGCCTGAAGATTCATAATCTCCACCGAGTATTTCCGGATCGTCTCGTCCTGCGACACCCCCGAGAATCGGTATTTCGGGACAGCCATATGAAGCGCCTTGATCTCCTCTAGCGCAACCTTGTGCAGCCGCTTCTTCACCTCTGTCGCAACCGTGTCCCACTCATCCACTTTCCCCTCCTGTCCCCGCCGCCACTTCTCGAACAGCTCCGCTTCCCGAAAAAACAGCTCCCGCCAGTAGTAGCGCACGATTTTCGAAGTTCTTCCAAAAATAGACGCCACCGGATGCGCCTCCGGCGGAAGCCCCCGGCATTCCACACAAACGCTCGGCTGAAACCCATCCGTCACCCGAACCCGGTCTTGAGTCTCCAACTCCGTCCCTTGATGAAGCTGATGAGAGAGAAACGCATTCCCCCTCGCCTCATCACAGGCACACATCATCACCGCCCCGCAATCCCCACAGCGATACTTCCGGATTGGATCAAACTGGTTGAGGCAGATCAAATTCGGGTGGCTGCACACACTCTCGTTCATTCTCTAATCAGAGTGCATTTAGACCGCACCGTAAAGCACCGATCTCATGGAATAGAGCCATTTCCTGACGATAGCGAAGTGACTGGTTTGTTATCGCGAGTTCATCAAGGAGTCACCAAACCCGGTAAATGATGCGATCCGAACAATTCTCACAATCGTCTTTCTGCTAGTATTTGTTCTAGAAGATTCCCACGCACCTCATTTCCAACTGCCCCTCGGATAGAACGCGCCCCGCCAAATGTCGAGCATGGCAGGTGAGATACAGTCCTTTCCAAGCTGTAGCCGAGATTTTCGAGTCTGGTGGTTTCTAGGTCGATTAATTTGCTTAGTATTCTGGAAAGGTATTCCTCCGGTAGGCGTTGAAAGACAAGAACTCTATCCAATCGCCCAACCAATTCGGGACGCAAGTAGCGTTGCGCCTGAGCTTGGACAAAGCGTTCCAGCGCCGCCCCCGACTGCTTCGACCTCGCAATCGCCAGCGAAGCGATGTTGGAAGTCAGAACGACGTAGTAGGAGGAAAAGTCGAGTTCTGTCCCGTCGGCCAGAGTCAGACGGCCGGTATCCAGAATCTGCAACAGCAGATCGAGAATGGCCGAGTGCGCCTTTTCGATTTCGTCAAAAAGCAGGGTTCCCTTCTCTGATATCGCCATTTTGGCTTGGAGCAGGCTTTGCGACGAAATTCCTCCCAGTAGCCGGTCAATGGAGTTTGGGTGCTGATATTCGCTCATGTCGAGTCGGGTCATGCGCCCGTCTCCCAGTAGATAGCGGGTAAAGCACTTCGCCAGCTCGGTTTTACCAACGCCAGTTGGTCCGAGAAATAGGAAACTCGCTTTCGGACGGGTTGGTGGAGCCAGCCCCAATTCGCCGGCCTGCAAAAAGGGAACGATGGTTTCAATGATGGGATCCTGCCCGATGATTTCCCCGAGCAGGAATTCTTTCAATCCCCACAATTTTGCCAGGAGTGCCGGATCGTGAACCGTCATGGCGTTGTCCTCCCCATCTGTAGCCGAAGTTGCTCAATGAGCTGGCCGCGCTCCCGCAAAATTGTTTCCATCTCACTGGTTTTGGCCACGGGTTGATTTTGACCTTTGTCATCGACGTAGAGATAGAACTCCTTGCCCGCTGGCACGGATACGAAGGATTCGGTGACGGGCTCCCTTTCCGCGGGCGTGGCCCCCTTCACCAGCGATGACACGCTGCGCAAGACGGCATTTCGGGCACTGCCCATTTCAACGACTCCTAACGCGGTCGTCATGCGGTCTTGGGCTGCATCCGCAGTTACGGCGATACCTTCCTTAAAAATGGTGTGCTTCCATTCGGTCTTTTTGACCTGAACCACGGTTCCGGAAATCCCGGCCGTTCCGTCGTTGATGCCGTAAATTCGCCGCACGGAATCAAAATCCCGATCCTGCAAACTCGCTTTGGTTTCGAGCAATTTCTGACCGGGAAGAACGAAAATCCATTCGCCTGCCGATTCAATCCGACCCGGGAGACTTCCTGAATGGACGCTTCCATGGAGCCGAGTGCCGCGAGGAATCCAATTCCGACCCTTCGCATCCCTGACTGGTTGCAACAATTCAGCTATCACCGGCACAGTGCCCTTGCCGCATTGGACCGCTTGAAGCAGCCGGCATGGAATAACGCTGCCGTAGGGGATGAATGGAGCCGTAGGCTTGGCGGATTGCTCCATTGGCGGGATCTTTTGAACAAGCTCGAAATCGTGAATCAGTGTTGGCAGAGGTTCTGATGGAGCGGGCTTAGGCTCGATGGGAATTTCAGGCTTCTTTTGGACGCTCGCCAAAGGATGCCAGGGCGTGAAGTGCTGACTCACTTCAGTCACCGGTGCTTCCTTCATGCTGCTTCCCCCATCATTCACCACGGGCAGTCTGGGAACTGGCTGCTTCACCGCTGTCGGAGGTTCTTTTCGCTGCTCACGCACGAACCAGAACAAGCCAGCAATGAGGAGTATAATTCCCAATGCCATGGCAGTGGACGATTTAAGAAAATCAAAAATGCGATTTTTCATTACAGTGTGGATTCAAGGGGTTGAAATGGCAGAAATATCGAAGGTGAAACGATTCCTGATGCTCAGGTGCAGGCGATTCCCCTGCCCGTCTCCAGCAAGAACGCATTCGAAACGAACCGACTCGCCAATGCCGACATTTTTGTTGATCGGCGAAGTCCAGTTCGGAATCATCTTCCGCGATTCCCCAACGGTGAGTCGCAGGTGATCCGAACTGACGGCAACAGGAACATTTGTCTTGTTCGTGACGGTTCCGAAAAAAACCAGAACGTCAGATTTTGGAAAGCGGTGGATCTTTTCAATACGCGTCTCGAACACACCGACGCGATTCACCATGGAAACTTCGAGTGCCTGCGAGCCTTCATACTCGTTGGGCAGTGCATTGCTCAGCACAGAGGCGGATCGAGCCAGCTCAATGTATTGCAACAGTCTTTCCTTGGGCAATTCCAGACGTTGGGAAACCACCACTTCGACGGGCACCTCGTGTGACTGACCGCCAACGGGAGCAGTAATCGTTACCAGGCTATCCGGCCTCACCGCCGGACTGAAACGGCAGAAGTAAACTGTTCCGCCCGCAATGATTTGGGCAAAGACACCTTGAGCCGTTTGCAGCGGGCGGAACGTGACGACCGCAGAACCCTTGCGGTGATCAAACTGGACCAAGCCCGGCGAGGCACCGTCCGTTAGCCCCGCACCGACGATCATCGATATCGGCTCGGGGAACACGAGCATGGTGGTCAGGTCCGGGTGCAGCGACACCGGCAATGTCTGGCGGGGAGCGTTGGGAACCGATCGTGGTTCGAGCGGTTCTACAGCAGAGGCCCGGAAGATGAGAAGAGCGCTCAGGAAAAGAAATGCTTTCATGGGGTTGGCAAAGGTGAGGTTTCAATTTGCAGGGAACGGAGCAATGTCGGGAAAGCACCGTTGATGACAACGGAAGGATTGCGAACGAATAACAGTCTCGCCTTCACCAACAGGGCTTCATTGAATGGCTCACCACTAAATGCGCCGGTACGGATGAGTTGCCCGTCGATTGCCACCAAAACTGAGTTGTCTTCAGCCTGGAGCAATTGCACTGACCGCAGTTCAAATTTCTGATGCAGCTTCTTCGAGCCAAACGCCTCCGATTCTGCCTGCAAATATTTCACAGCATCCCGATAAGCGTTCTTCTCACACAAACGCTTCAGGCGTTCGGGATGATCCAAGCCATCCGGTCCTCGATCCAGCAATGACTCCATCAAAAGCCCGGCTTGAGAGACGTGGAGATCCTTCGCGTCAGCAAAATCAAGAGATTTTGGCAGAAAGTAAGTCTGGTCATCCATCAGCAGAACTTGTGGTTTGTTGCCGATTTTACTGGCAAGGTGCCAGTAGGCAGCCGCGTGAATGAGCGTCATCAGCAAGACGACGAGAAGAATATGCCGGTTCATTTCACTGCGTTTGCCGAATAGATCCAAGGCGGTGGGATGTGTCTGATTTTTCATGAGGATTTACGCATTTTGGTGGCCATCTCATCGGCCTCTTGTTCGGGAGATTGCACTTTCGATGAAGCCATCACCGCAACCGTTCCGATAACGGCTGGAATCAGGATGCCTGAGCTGCCCATGGCTCCACTGACCATGCCTCCCACGCCGGCCGCAGCCGCTGCCGCACCCGTGGCGGCACCTCCACCACCACCCAAGGCGGTGGTGACTCCTGCACCAATACTGTAGCTCAAGCCTTGCGAGGTTGCCATTCCGGCGCTTTGCAAAAGCGATGAACCAACTTGGCTTCCATGCACCAAAAGTTTCGAAATCGCCAGTGGCGCTGCAATCGTTGAACTCAGCATCCACAAGGACAATACTACTATCAGAAACAGCATCTCCGTCCCTGCCAAAACCTTGGAATCACCGGCCGCATTGTAGATCCCGTTTCCGGCAGCCATTTTCAAAATTCCAGTCGTCACAAGATCAGCCATAGCCCATCCCAGTGGCCAGCATATTACAGCGACAAGCGTCAGGAAGTAGCGCCCAGCAATGCCTCGGGTGGATTCGATGCTGAACATCGCCAAAAAAACCGGCGCGACTGCCACCCCCAGCAGCATCACGATATTCTGGATCAGCGTCGCAAGCCACATAACCGCCAGGGAAACTTTCCCAAGCACTAGGACCACCGCATACAGGATTGCTTTGCCGATTCCGCCATTGTCAGGATTCCATAGAATATCCCAAAAGCCGACCTCTTCCCCCTCTCCAGTTTCCGGTCCGGCAATCAGATGAGCGAATTTCTTATGCGACTCACCGGGATCAGCTCCGATTTCGACCACCATCGAATGCCCCATGTCTTGAAGCATATCGGTCAGACGTGGAAAGATGCCGATCATCGCTACCACAAGAGCAGCCGTCACCAAACCACGCAGGGTACGGCTCAGATCCCCAAAGGAACCATTGACGGCGGAAATCGTGAGGCCCGAGAAGACCAGCACCGAGGCGATAATCGAAAACGTACCATAGAGGCGACGGCTTACTTCGATCAGCTCTGGAAGCATGTCTGTAAACGAGGTTGTCATGGTTGTTCTCCGAAGTGGATTGGGGTTGTGAAGAGCTTGTAGATTTCAGCATCCTTGCGTGTGCTCACTCGCAGGATCGCGCGTTCCCGCTCGACCGCAGCCTTGCGGAGGATTTCCTTCTCGGTCGTGTTTGCGCTCACCTGGGCTTGCACCTCGCCTGCGGCGAAATCCAGTTCGTGATCGGCCGACTGAAGTTCGGCCTGCAAGCCGACCAACACGGCACTGAGCTTTTGCACTTCGCTTGTCGTTGGAGCGTTCTGGATTGCCTTCACCGTTCCGGCCATGGATTGGCGAAGTTGTTCCCGCCGCGTCAGAACAGACGCTTTGACTTTCTGGTAATTTTCCAACGACCGCCGCTCCGCAACCTCCGGGTGATAAATTTGTTCGTCACGCGTTGCCTCTACCTTCCCGTCCAAGATAATGTCCTTTTCAAGTTTTGGATGAAGCTGTGAATCCAACGACCGAAAGATTTCGTCCGGCTTCAAGTCTGTGACTTTCAATTCCGGGAGCTGAAGAACAGGTGCCGTCTTGAGTTGGCGATACAGTTCCTCAAGACCTTCTAAATCCTTGATTGTGCCGGGGTCGCCGTGCCGTTCAAGAAGCGTGTCGAGCCGCTTAATTTCATCGACCAACTTCAAAGTCTGGTCGGCCTGTTCTAGCCCGTGAACCAATTGCTCCAAGTAGTCTCGTTCAGCGGTTAGTCTTTGGCTGGCTATGGCGAGTGTATCGACTACGGGAAGCCCTCCACCAAAGACGGCAGGTAAAATCAAGAACCAGGAAAAAATGATCGTGAGAATCGTTTTCATGTTATTGAACGGTTTCGACGTATTCGGTGTGCTGCTCTGTCATCACACCGTCAGGAAGAGTCTGAGCGGGCACGACGATCGGCGTGTAATGCCTTTCCAGTGCAGGAGTTTCGACCGGCTTGTTTTGTTCATCCCAGTATCGCTGCCGAATCTCCTGTGCACGACCAGCAGCAACACCGCGCTGATAATCGCGTTCCTTGCTGCCTGATCCGAAGAATCCTGCGCATGAACTCAGGCAAAGCGAGGCACTCAAAACGATAATCGATGGAAATATTTTCATTGGTAAAGATTGGTTTCACATTGAGATGCGCCGTTGATTCACAATTACCCGAATTCACCGGAATTTCCCGGTTTCGGCGATGATGCCAGCCATCAAATCGTCATATTGGGCCAAGGCTTCCTGACGTTTCTCGAAATGCCCGCCAGCGCTGGAGGAAACGTACAACATCTCAGGACTCGCCACATGAAAGCCCGTGACAATTTCAGGACGGGCGGCGTTGTTTCGCCAGCAGAGAAACGGGGCTCCGTGCTCGCGGTTGGGTTCCGGGAAACGTGAAAGTGCCTCGCTTGCAGATTCAGGAAGTTCGAAGGCATCTGCCAACAACTTGACTTCCTGCGGCGAGCCTTGTTTCAACAAAAACGCGAGGCGGATATTCCCGAGAATACTGGGCCCACATTCTTTGAGGTTTTGAAGTTGCTGAAAAACGGAAATGACCCAACAATTGTATTTCCGCATAGTTTGATAGAACTCACTTACAGTTGCGCTACCACCTGGCATCAAAAGAAAGCTTCCCAGTTCTTCAAAGACGACTCTCTTCAAGTGATTGCGGGGCCGCCGAAGAATCTCATTCCTGATTTGATTCGTGATAACCAGTGCCGCCAAAGTTCGAAGATCAGGCGCAGCATGGGGAATTTGCCCTAGTTCGAGGTGAACGATCGATCCTTTGAAATTAACATTATTGATACCGTCGAAAACGCGGCCATATAGCCCGCCCTCCGCACACCAGGGTTGCAATAATGTCGCCAAAATACCGACCTCTTCACGGTCGCTGGCGTCTCCCATGCTTTCGAGTTCGAGCCACTGCTGAAATCGGCTGTGCGTTGCTGCTTCATCAGCCCGCATGAACGCACAGGAAAGGCGTTGAATGAGATCGACCGAGATCCTTTGGATTTCATCCTCTGATACATTGTTGAAGGCTTCCTCGGCTTCTTGTTCGTGCTTTGATGCCCACAAATTGAAACGCCGGTGCCTTTCAATGAGAGGGAGTTTTTGGCCTCCCGTGTCCATTCTTTGCAAGACTGCCGCGTATCGTCCAACCTCGTGGAAACGGTTTGCATCCTCGATCAACCAATCTTGAGAGAAATCTCGGTAAAACTGGTTCATGCACCGCGAGAGAACAGCCCCACGCCTTCTGTCGGAGTCTTCATCCTGCCGCTTCCCCGCCATCTGATGCGCGACCGCAACTGCATCCACCAAAAATTCGGGTGATAATGGCTCGTGCCGCAAATCGAGGTAGTTCAATGTGACACTCCCATTTGGCTTAATAATCAGGTGTTCACATTTCGGATCAACCGTGCGGGCGTAGGTCTGGTATGACAGACCATTATCGACGATCACAGTGAAAGAATAACCGGGCGATGTCTGCGTAAGTAGGTCGATCAAGAAGCATGATTTTCCCGATCCCGACATTCCCGCGACAAGTGCGTGTTGCGGGAATTCGCTGCCATTCTCTCCCATGAAGGAATTGATTCCGATTACGTTTCCGGTCGCACCGTCATAGATGGCTTCGGCCTTGCCAAACGCCGGAGAGCCGGAAATAGGCAAAAGATTGGAAAGAGGTGCATCATCGATCAGATGGCAGAAATCTTGGCATGCGTCCCAGCACCATCCTGGAAAGGACGCCCTAAAGTAGCTGCGAGCAGATAGAGGAAAAACGGGTGAATACGTTTTTGCCAATTGCATCCGGGTGACCGCCGATTTCAGAATTCCAAGTTTAGTCTGCAACCCCTGCTGAGTTGCGTCCCAGGCACGAATAATCATTTGAACCCGAAACGGAACATCCTCATTCGCCGCCAAAAGCTGCACCCGCTGGATTCTCTGGTTCAGTGTCGTTACCGCACGCTGCTGCGCACCATTCCGAATGCCTTTCCGGAGTCGCTCAATTTCACTCTCTTCTTTTTCGATTTCCCGCGTGGTGTCCAAAGGAACCACATTCAAAGCGATTCCAAAATCATGGATCGGCAATGACGTTAGTTGCTGGATGAGACCGCTGTAAGTCGCCTGCGGCAAACTCTTCAAAATCAGAAATCCAAAATAGCGCCCGTCCATGAAAAAACCGGCATCGGAGGAAACAACCGCATTGCCTTCACTGGTCAGGCAGTTCGCCATCAGACTTTTACTTGGATCATAGAGGATACCTATGTCCTCGATATTTGTTTGAGAAGGATTGCAATATTTGAACATATCCTCGAACAACCCATCTTCATCAAGTCGCGTCACCCGACCTCCAAGTCTCTCAAAACAGCCCCGAAGGTGACTTTCAAAAACATCAAAGCCTTGGGATTCAGCTTTGAGGATTTCCTCCGGATCGCCCTTCCCTGAAAACGGCGAACTGAAATAAATTCTGACCCGGTGGAAGCGAAGTTTGCCAGCCTCCATCCGTTTGCTGAGACGTAAAAAGCGCTCGCTTCGCTCACGTTTAGCAAACGCATTCAAGTTTCCTGCATGGGTCTGGTCGTAGTATTTGAGTAACGCCCCCGAACAATTCGAGTCCAGGGCCCACGAAATTTGCATCCGTGTTCCGGGCGTGAGCATCCGCAACAACCCACGAAACTCACCCTCATACTGATTCAAGAAATCCAGCGAGGCATTCTCCAAAACAGGAGCTTCAATTGAAAATCCACAGGAAACGTAACCGGATTTACGTGGATCGCCAAAAACGACCATACCGTCAAAAAGGAATCCATCAAGAAAGGTTGCGGTCATTTGATTCAATTTCAATTAGTGGTTTTGATTTTACGGGAACCCCGTGGTTTGAGAGCCAGCAAGCTAGGCGCATCCCCTGCCAGACCAACATATCGGCGGCGTAATGGCGGGGTTTTCCAGTCACAAAGCAGAGTAGGAACGTGCCGACACCAACTGGAAACACTGAGGCAACCATGAGTCCCAACCAAGTAGGCAAGCCAGTCGACAGGAACCGGAACACAAGCAAACCGAATCCCAACGCGCAGATCATGATGACGACCTCGCCGCGTTCGAATCGACCGATGCCAGGCTTGAACCCGGACGAGCCGATCACCGGATGCCATTTTCGTTCGCTCATAGGTTTGGCATTTAGAAGCTCTGAGGAGTGATATCGATGACCGCGCCACCGACCGAACTGAATAGCAGTTTAACCAGAACCCACGCCAAAGCCGCCATTGCTCCGCCGATTAACGAGAACTTTACGAACTCCAATCGCCCGCTAACCACTGATACACCGGCAATGAGCATTGCTCCCACCATGATGACCATGCTGAATGCTTGAAGAATTCCGACAATCTTTCCAAGCCCCGTGGCAAGGTCTGTTTCTGCTAAAATTAGGAATGTTTTCATGATTTGTAGTTTTGTTGTTCCGCCTGAATCGGCGCATCAAGGTTCTATGCGCACTTGCCACTCAGATGCCCATCGAGTCGCGGACTTCCCGTAGGCGACGGTGCAGATTGGCTTTTGATCTTGAGACCTGCCTCACCACCAAATCGTCCACCTCCTCAAGCGAAGATTGCCGCCTGACTGGGAGGAATAGGAGTCGTTCGCTTGGCGTGAGTAAATCGCTCAGTTCGACAACGCTTAGATCCACCGGAGCCCACCTGCGGATATACTTGACCAGAATCAGCTCGCGTTCGAGCAGATGCGGAATCGTCACGTCAATGATCCGATTCGCCACTTCACGAGTATGGAGGCCTTGAAGGTAACGCTCCTGCTCGGATTCTCGATCTGCTGATGAAGGCTCAAATCCAGCTTCCAGCGCGACATCAAGAGAGGAGGTCTTGCCCGCCCCCCTCTTTCCAGCTTCCTTCCGACGATGAAAGTCGAGCGCGTGGCGACGAGCGTGCTTTTTGAGCGCTTCCAACGAGCAGTCGCCCAGAATGCTGGTGTCGCGCCGCTGCAAGCTGACGAAAAGATTCTGGACAACGTCCTCGGCATCCTGGACCGAGAATCTCGGAAAGGCTCCCTGGACGAAACCTACGAGGATTGCTTGGAATTGGCGGTAGAGGGAATCGACGGTGTGGTCTGATGTGGTGTGTTTCATTGCACCCATGAGAAAGACCGAAAAACCAAAAAACGGCATTGAGTCCTCCCTCCCATTTTGCCCTCCTTTGCCAACCCTTTTACCACCCCTGAAATAAGCGCCCTTCCTCATGCCACTACTTCGACTCACACTCAGCCGCCGAAATGGGAGAAAGATCGAACCGTCGACAATCCAGTTCGGCAGCAACCAACCACACCGATTGTTTCCCTTTGATCACACCACGCTGCAGAAGGGCAAGGATGGCGTAATGGCGCTTTGTCGACTTTGCGCTGAGCAAGTTCTTTGGGAGCGGAAAAGTCTGCCTACTGAGTCAAGACCGTATTCCAGATCGAATGCTCAAAGCCGACTGCTACACCAAACAACACAGGGAGGAAGCCAGTGGCTTGAGATTATTTTCGGAATTTCACCAAAGGACAAATACCTTAGAAATTTCGGCAGCGCACGTTCGAATACGCACCGAATCGAATTTACCGAGTTTGTGAATGTGGATGTAAGATTCGATAATATTTCCGCCCCTACGGAAATTTTGGAGTCATTTTTATCCAATCATAATAATACAGTACAAGGCCCAATGCCGCCCCGCATTAAACTTCGACATGTACATCGAACAACCCTTAAAACGACAGAAATATCCGCTACTGATCAGAATCGCGGCTTTTACGTTTGCGAAGGCGATGAAGTGAGTCTATCCGCCATACTGTCGTCGCCAGAGCTTTTTTCCCTGTATTGGATCGACTCCAGATTTAAATCGCTAATATTAATCTCTCCATACACCAGTCAAATGGATCAATTCACCGTTTGTCACGAAAGGCACGGTGACAATTCAGAAATTGTTGTTGTTCCAGCAATCGGATTTGATTCTGTAGTTGGCATGGAAACAACTATCGGAATTGTTCATAAATCGAAGCCTTCAATAGATTCAATCCGAGATCTTGAACGGTCTATCACAGACTTCGCCAAGACAATACCTGCACAGCCCCTCACTGAGTGGCATAGTTTTAATTACGAAACTTCATGGCAACAGCGCAAGAAATTGGGTGCATTTCCAATTTCACCTCGATCGGATTACTTGAACAGACTAATCGATATACTACATCCATGGGCCGCTTCATTTCAGGTCGCGCTAGTTCCACATAAATCGCCATAATTGAATCATTCAGCGGACCGAAGTATGGCAGGAACCAACCAGCTTGTGAAGCGGATAAACGACCCGTTTGAGATCCAGATTCTTTTGTAATGGCCAGAGAGGCTGAGCTTCAGATGGCTACTCTCTAGGACAACGGTCCGCGTATCCGATCAAATGCCCGAACGAATCATGAATGGGAAACACAATCCTTCCGCCGCCCCCCTTTTCGAGCAATCCTCCTTCACTGGCACAAAGTTTTCAAACTTGGAGAAGCTGATAATGTTTGATTCCAAGTCGAAAGCCTTAAAATATATTTGTTCCGTCATTTAATCCAGTATCTCATTTCCGCCCAGCACTCTCCACAGAAATGACATCCTGGTGAATTCGCTTCATGATACTTCTTTGTGGCTGCTCCATTCCAATTACCCTTGAAAGATCACAGATTACTTCAGCTAGGAGTTCAACTGATTCTGGAACTTCAATATTTTGGCGACCGGTCGCCCCGAGATATCCGTATTCAACCTCACACTTATGATCTCCGAAGCTCGTTGGCAACCTGGTGGTTCTAGTGAAGAAATCTGCAACTTCTCCATTTACAATATGAAAATTTTGCTGATGCAAAGCCAGCCCACAATCCATTAGACACGAAGTCTCTATCAATAATTCTCGTTCTTCATACGGTCGATCAGGTTCAGCATCATCACCATCGAAGAAAAAAGCTTTAAGAAGATAGTTGTCGCCTTCTCCGGAAACTAGATTTTTCACAACTGCCGAACTACCAGTCAAGCCGGAGAACGCATTTTTTAGGATTACTTTCTCATCATCCATGAGATGATCCTTCTCATACCGAAACTTCTTAACCTCCATTTTTCCTCCATAGTTTTTCCGATCATAACACTTTATTGGTTAATTATAGGTTAACGGCAGGAGCATTTTGCCAAATTCCGCACTCTTAATCATTGGAGGATATTCGAATTGAAGCGCCATTTCAATGCCTTCCAATCAAGACCATCACACCGATTCATTAAAGTTAGATCGCGTTCTATCCACCGGTTTGGCGGAGGATAATACAAATTTGAGACTTTGATACTCAATTCCGTTAAGGATGGGAATGGAATAATCCTTTGTTAAATCAATTGTTTTCAGAATGCTTATGATCGCTCTTTCTATTTCATTACGAACTTCATCACTCGCCGCCATCACTTCGTAGTGCGCCTGCATACCCTGAGAAAGACTTAGTTCAATTGGAGCAGATATTCCAAGTCTTTCGAAAGCCGATGTAATCGCCCAATAGCCTATCGCAACGCCTCCGAACCAATCTTCATCGGGCGATCCACTACCCATCCCGTCGATGACGTCGACACCGCATTTGACACCATGAAAAAATAGTGCATGCCTGATCTCTGGATGAGGATAGGCGCCAATTACAGACACTTCTTGCATATCAAAAGTTGTTTCGAATGCCATAACACTGAAACACAACTTGATAGAAAATGACATCAGTTTAGTATGCTCTTTATCATCCAATTTGCTTGGAATCGACATTGAAAATAAAATATGATCTCGAATCCCCTTCCCGGCGCGAAATCCTGCAAAGTAGTCGGCTGATGCCTCCATTGGCTGCACTACACTAGCATCACCAAATATAGAATATTTGACGTTTTCCTCATTTTGGTTGAGTTGTGATTCCAGGTATGCCAGATGCCCAAGGACCACATGATTTAGCTCGTGTATAATAATAAAGTCCACTGCCGAAAGCACTACGGACATTACTCCGTATGGAGACACTAGGCTTTTTCCTAGTCGATCTCTTATTATGAATGAGGCCATTCCCAGCCCTCGCATGCTTTCCTCTTTGCATTCAATTCGCGTAATACCAGACGCCGATGCACGATCTTGCTTGTATCCATAAACCCATAATATCCATTCTTTGTCATCTGAATTGAACAACCTCTCATTTCCAGAATCCACTTCCAATAGAATATGAGCCAGCAATCTGATTCTTATTATTGTACCGATATTTATTGACACTAGGTAGCAATCATCCTGCATCACACAGGCGGCGCCGATCTCCAAACTTGGAGTCAATGCTAAGAATAGCCGCTCGCTTCTGTCTTTTTTTTCAAGGAGCTGATTCAGAAATTCCGAGATTTCGTCGAGACCTTTAGAAACCAACTCCAGCTCATCCTTCATTTCAGATTCACAGACTCTGTAATTCAAAAATTCTTCGTAATTGGCGGAACCTCCCAATTCTTCGAATACCTGATTAAATAGCTCTTTGGACATAATTCGATGATTCTTCAGCCTTTTTCCCAACCAGTCTTTTACCTTGAACCCGCAAGCAACCTGATCACGGATTTCCTACCACTCCTTTTAGGCAGATAGTTTTCTGAGTGGAACCATGTGAGGGTGCTCCAGTTGGTGGCATGGACGACAAACCGCAGCCAAATCACCGGGCAATTCCTCCCCTACCCGGTCGTAGGTCAAATGGTGGGCTTGGGTGGCGGGGCGGCGTTTGCAGATCGAGCAAACACCGCCAGCGGCTTCAATGGTCGAGCGGGATTTCTCGGTCCATTCGGGACTTTCCAAGTATGCCGTATATTGCGTCCACCAGGCTGTGGTCCGCGATTTTGAAATCAGCTCTCCAAAGAAGCCTGCGACCGAATTATAATCGCGGTCGTATTCATCCGCCTTCGCAAGGTCACATGGGGGCAGAGTGTCTGCCGTCATTCCTTCGAGAACCGAGAACGGCAATTGTCTGCGGAAGAGCTTGCCGCAATCGGCGCACTGTTTCCGAATCAGCCATCGCCCCGTTGGATCCTGATTCCCGCACAGTATTTGGGCGGTGTGAGCGCACGGGAACAGTGCTCGCAACGAACTTTGAAATTGCTCGTTGGGGAAAGTAGAACGTTCGATTTTCATCCGTGCGGATCAAAAGGAGAATTTACCGAACTCGTGGCACGATCACAAAGCCATCATCGTCACCGAGCGCTAAGCCGTCTTCTTCCAGTTCCAGATATTGCTCGCCCTCACCCTGAAGCCGCAAAGGAGACTCGTTCACGACTGTCATCAACTCTGTTCCACAGCTTCCGTCCAAGAATGATTTTCGGACTTGAACTTGCCCCGGACCAGAAGCGATCAGATGAATATAATGGCTGTTGCTGCCAAGATCCCAATGCCAGAGGCCCAATTCGGAATTCTCACGTAGCGGCCGAGTTTCGACGGCTTCAAGGTGCTCCTCCAATGAAAGGAGGTTGGTTCCAACATGAACGTTGCCATCGACCACCTTGGAATGTGCCCAGCACATCTCTGTGGAACGATCTTGTGAGGCGAGCCACCAATTAATGAAGATTCGTTCCGGTCCCTTGCGATGGGCACTCGCTATTTGTTCCGTCAGAGCTGATAAATCTGGTTCAGAAATTCGGTCGGGAAGGATGACCCGGAAAGCCTGCTTGTGTGGGAGACTCTGGGAGTGTTCGAAGATGTGGTAGTCTGACATGGGAAGGAGGAAGCAGGAGGATAGGCGAACCAGACACCGATCTCAAGAACGGATCTGCCGGGTTGCTACAGTGAAATCCCAGATAGCCTTCTTGGAAGGGAGGTGTGCGGGAGAGAGGCAACCACGATGAAAAAGAGAATGGATTACGAGGAAGGGCGAATACGGCTGAAATGGATGGCTGTAGTTCTTCTTGAGCTCGGCCGGAAAAGGCCTGGTTGCGGCAATCGCTTCCACGCCTTCAGAGGCCACCTTGTTTTTCAACCGCCTCAATCACCTCGGAAAGCCGGAACCGGATTACCTTGCCGATTCGTATCGCTGGCACCTCCTTGCGGCCTACCCAATTCAGGACCGTTCTCGTCGTCACCTTGTAGCGTCGGGCGACCTCTTTTGGCGTCAAAAACGATTCCTCTGGCTCAGGTGGCGATTGCTGTTTCATCAGGATCACATGCGCCTCTTCGACAGCAATTGCCCAAGACTCCTGGTTTTGGCACTCGAATATTGAACCAGCAGGATTCACCCGCCCGGCCAAATAGACCCATTGAAGTAAAACGAAGCCACCTTTGCACGGGCGAGGAACACTTCTCCTTCTCCTCTGCTGACGACTTTGGTCGAGCTTTTTTCTCGGCTGAACAGGTCCAGCAGCCGGAAGAATTGGTGTGATGAAATTTCAATACATCTCAAAAATCGCCCGGAGTCCCCCAAGAAAGACCTGAGAGTCGGAATGGAAACTCCGGCTGAATCGGCAAGTATTTGGCAAGGGGAACTTTTCCCTGCTAGATAAATTCATCAACACAATCACTTCTTTTTAAGAAGGTTGTGAAAAGTGGCCCGAGACGGATTTGAACCGCCGACACGTGAATTTTCAATCCACTGCTCTACCGACTGAGCTATCGGGCCATTATCTCCAACGCCCTTGCGGGCGGACCGGGAGTAAGAGTGCCCCCGCAGGATTTGACAACCGGAAAATCAACCGATTCCGGATTTTTCCCCACCCTGCCGCCGAGGACCCTAAGGGTCCCAGCCGCCAGCAGGAAATGCGGAGCGCTTATGGAACGGTGCGTAGCCGACACCATGCTCCGCGCCTACCTTTATCCCACATGGACAAACGCCTGATTCGGGACGATGTGGATCTTTTCGCCACCCGGCCGTTCCTCGTTTTCTGGGAGCTGACCCGGGCCTGCGCGCTTGCATGCAGCCACTGCCGGGCCACCGCTCAGCACCGCCGGGACCCTTCCGAGTTATCCGCCCGCGAGGCATTCGACCTCGTCGATGATCTCGCCGACCTCGCCCCGCCGATGCTGATTCTCACCGGCGGCGACCCGATGATGCGGCCGGACGTGTTGGAAATCGCCGCCCGCGCCTCTTCCACCGGCATCCGCGTCGGCCTCAGCCCTTCCGCCACCGCACGACTGGTCCATTACGATTTCGACAAAATCCGCGCCGCCGGCATCGACCGGATGTCGCTGAGCCTCGATGGAGCGACCCGCGAAACCCACGACCGCTTCCGCGGCGTCACCGGCACCTTCGACCGCACCGTGAAGGCCATCGAACTCGCTCGGGCGGCCGGCATCACCCTCCAGATCAACACCACCCTCACCCGCTCGAACCTCCACGAGTTCCACGCATTCCGAGACCTGATGTTCGAGTGGAAACCGGAAATGTGGAGCGTCTTCATCCTCGTCCCCACCGGCCGCGCCGGTGCCGACGACGTCCCCGACCCACAGGACTTGGAAACCGTTTTCGAGGAAATGGCCGATCTCGTCGGCCAAGCACCCTTCGCCATCAAGACCACGGAAGGCCACCACTTCCGCCGGGTGCTCGCCCAGCGCGGAAAAGGCGGCCCCGGCGGACGGCCTGGCATGCGCTCGCCGCTCGGCATCCGCGACGGCCGTGGCGTGATGTTCATCTCCCACACCGGCGACGTCAGCCCCAGCGGATTCCTCCCGGAAATCTGCGGGAACATCCGCAGCCGCAGCCCCAAGTCGATCTACCAGGACCACCCGTTGTTCATCTCGCTGCGTGATTCCGACGCCCTCGGCGGCAAGTGCGGCCGCTGCGAGTTCCGCCGCATCTGCGGCGGATCACGCTCTCGTGCTTACGGCCTCACCGGCGATGCCTTCGCCGAAGATCCCGCCTGCTCCTATCAGCCTCTCGCTCTCAGCAAATAACCATTTCCACCCAGCACCATGATCAACCTCACCCGCCTCTGGACCGGTCACGAACAACCCGCCGACGGACTCCGCTACGGCCACGGCCACGAGCCCGCCGCCACCGCCCGCGGACGCCGCCCCATCGTCGTCTGGAACATCACCCGCACCTGCAATCTGCGCTGCGTCCATTGTTATTCCGACTCGATGGCAGCCCGCTATCCGGGCGAACTCGACTGGGACCAAATGCAGTCCGTCGTCAAGGATCTCACAGAATATCAAGTGCCGTCACTTCTCCTATCCGGCGGCGAACCCCTGATCCACCCGCGCTTCTTCGACCTCGTCGATCTCGCGACCGAGGCCGGCTTGAAACTCACCATTTCCACGAACGGCACCCTGATTACGGCGGAAAAGGCCGCACTTCTGAAAGCGGCGAACGTCGCCTACGTCGGCATCTCGCTCGACGGCATCGGAGAAATCCACGACCAGTTCCGTGGCAAGGAAGGCGCGTTCAAGGCTGCCGTGGACGGATTCCGGGCCTGTCATGAAGTCGGCCAAAAGACTGGCCTGCGCCTCACGCTCACCCGCCACACCGTTTCCGACATCGAGCGCATCCTCGACTTCATCGAGGATGAGGAAATCCAGCGCGTTTGTTTCTATCACCTCGTTCCATCGGGTCGTGGCAGCGCGTTGCAAATCCTCCGTCCGGAAGAGTCCCGCCATGCAATCGACACCCTCATCGCCCGCGTCGAAAAATGGCACTGCGCAGGCATCCACCGCGAGCTGCTCACCGTCACCCAACCGGCCGACGGCCCCTATCTACTCCTCCGCATGCAGCGCGAGAACCACCCGCACCTGGAAGCCGCCCGCAAGCTGCTAGGATGGAACGGCGGCGGCGCGAACAGCTCCGGCCGCGGCATCGCCAACATCGACACCCAGGGTAACGTCCATCCCGACCAGTTCTGGCAGGACATCCATCTCGGCAACGTCAAGCAGACGCCGTTTTCCACCATCTGGGAGGGTAAACACGCCCCCTCTGCCGCCAAGCTGGAGGAGATCCGCTCCATCGGTCTGCTCAGCAACGAGCAACGCCAGGCAAAGATCCAAGGCCCCTGCGGTGACTGCCGGTGGTTCGCCCTCTGCGGTGGCGGCTTCCGCACCCGCGCCGCCGCGGTGAACGGCCATATGTGGGGCTCCGATCCCGGATGCTATCTCATCGAAGGCGAAACGGCGCAGGCGGAACTGGCTGCGGTTTGATACCAACCGCGCCCGCCATAGGCGCCCATCGATCAAAAAGTGCCGCACTGCCGTATTTGAAGAATTATTTTTCGTTTATTATTGAATGACCCGCTGAGTTGACCAAAAGTCACCCCGACATGAGCCACTCACCAACTATATTCACACCCGCCGGAACTTCTCTCATCGATCGCACCGTGGGTGAGATCGTCGCTGAAAGTCCAAGTCTCGCCCGCGTTTTCCAATCTTTCGGCATCGACTTCTGCTGCCAGGGAGGACGAACGCTGCGGGAAGCCTGCAAACTGAAGAAAATCGCGCCGGCAGCGGTGATTGACCAACTCGAAGCCGGCATGAGGGACACCGGGAGCCCTGTCGCAAATCCCGCATTGTTGCCGCAAGTGGAGCTGGTCGAACACATCGTAAGCACCCATCACGCCTACCTTAAATCCGAACTTCCACGCATTCACGCGATGACCCAACGGGTCGCCCACGTGCATGGCGGTCACACGCCGACTTTGCTGGAAGTGCACGAAATCTTCACGGAAATGGCTGCGGAGCTCGAAAGCCATCTCATGAAAGAAGAGACGATTTTGTTTCCCGCGATCGTCGCCATGCAAACGGAAGGCTCGGCCGCGATCCCGGTTGACGGTCCGATCGCCCGCATGCTCCAGGAACATGACGATGCCGGTGCCGCGCTTTCCAAGCTGCGGGAGCTGACTAACGGATTCACCCCACCACCGGAGGCCTGCAACACTTACCGCGCCCTGTTCGCCGGATTGCTGGAACTTGAGGACGATCTTCACCGCCACATCCACTTGGAAAACTCCGTGCTCTTTCCCAAGACACTGGCGATGGCTGAAGTCTGAACCGCACGAAGGCCATCCGCCGCGATCACTTGCCTGAGGAGACGACGAACTGGGCGAAAGTCTCTTCTTGCAAGCCATCCAAGGCCTTTCGATGCATTTCCGCAAACGTGTCGTGCAGCGGACAATGCGGGCCGTTTCCGCACCAGTTAGGTCCGAACGGACACATCACGCGGTCCTCGGAGTTCTCGAAGACTTTCACCACATCGAGCAGGGTGATTTCCGCCGCCGGACGGGCGAGGCGGTAACCGCCTGACGGTCCGCGGGTCCCCTCGACGAGTCCGGCCCGCGACAACATGGTGAGAACCTTGGCGATCAACTGTTGGGAAATTTCGCGGGATTCCGCGATCTCCGCGCTGCCGGTCAAACGCTCTTCCGCGGAGACCGCAGCCAGATAACTGACAGCGGCGATCCCGGATTGGGCCAGCTTGCTATACATGAACACGGCCCGAGAATGCAGATGCACGGCGCTGAGTCGATGAGGGATTCCATAAAGGAAACTTTTTTCTTTAAATGTCAGAAAGAACGTGAAACATTCCCCCCCAATGACTGCCTTGAAATCCAGCTCCGCAGGTTTGCCCGACATCACAGGGCGCGATGATCTCGTCCGCCTGGTGGACGCTTTCTACGCCAAGGTCCGAGCGGATCAGGAGCTGGGACACGTGTTTGACGGAGTTGCCAAAGTGAACTGGGAAAGACATCTGCCGAAACTATATGACTTCTGGGACACGGTACTGTTCCGCGCCGGCGCCTTCCGCGGCAATCCGATCGCCGCCCACGCGAACTTGATTCCGCTCACCAACATGGGATGGCCCCTGTTTGAGCGTTGGCTGGAAATCTTCCAAGCCACCGTGGACGAGCGCTTCTCCGGGGAGCGGGCCGGCCACATCGTCCGCTGCGCCGAGGACATGGCGGGCGTGATTTACAGCCGGATCCACGGAGTGCCCGACCCCCGCTTCGACCCCGCACGCCTCACGCCTGAGCAGCGGGCACGCTATTCCAATTATCGAAATCCCGCCGCCGTCCAATGAAATTACAAATCTCCAACCTACCATAACTCATACCATGAAACCCATGCATCTCACCCGCAACAGTCTCGCCGCGCTGCTTCTTAGTGCGGCTGCCACCCTGCCGATCAATGCCGCCGGCCCACCCGAAGCGGGCGCGCCGAAGGGCACCGCCGCGAAGGGCACCGACCCTGAAATCGTCGGCGAGGAAAAAGCCATTCTCACCAGTCCGCCGATGGTGCCGCCGGCGATCACCCGCAAGACTCCCACAAAGGTCATTGTCCACATGGAGGTCATCGAAAAGGTAGGCCGCATGGCCGATGGCGTGGATTATCTCTACTGGACCTTTGGGGGCGACGTTCCCGGAAACTTCATCCGGGTGCGGGAGGGCGATCTCGTCGAGTTCCATCTCGGCAACCACCCGACGAGCAAAATGCCGCACAACATCGACCTTCACGCCGTCACCGGACCAGGTGGCGGCGCGGCCTCGTCGTTCACCGCGCCGGGTCACAAGTCGCAGTTTTCCTTCAAGGCACTCAACCCCGGACTTTACGTTTATCACTGCGCCACCGCGCCGGTCGGCATGCACGTGGCGAACGGCATGTACGGCCTGATTCTGGTAGAACCGAAGGAAGGCCTGCCCAAGGTGGACCGCGAATACTACGTGATGCAGGGCGATTTCTACACGGCCGGTGCGTTCGGTGAAGAAGGTTTGCAAGCCTTCGACCAAACGAAGGCGGTGAACGAGCAGCCGAGCTACGTGGTTTTCAACGGAGCGGTCGGATCCCTCGTCGGCGACAAGGCGCTCAAGGCGAAGGTTGGCGAAACCGTGCGCCTCTATGTGGGCAACGGCGGACCTAACCTGTCGTCCTCGTTCCACGTCATCGGTGAGATTTTCGACCAGGTCTATCAAGAGGGCGGATTGATCCCCAACCAGAAGCACGTGCAGACGACGATGATTCCCGCCGGCGGATCGACCATTGTGGAATTCAAGACCGAAGTCCCCGGCACCTACATCCTGGTGGACCACGCGTTGTTCCGCGCATTCAACAAAGGTGCGCTCGGGATGCTGAAAGTAGAAGGCCCGGAAAATCTGATCGCCTACTCCGGCAAGGAAGTGGACGAGACTTACCTCGGCAGCGCGCTCCTCTCGCAGAACTCTACGGTCGAGGATCTGGAAAAGAAGAAGCGCGACGCCATCAGCGCCGACCCGAAGATTGCAGGACTCTCGAAGGAGATCCTGATGGAAAAGGGCAAGCGCGTTTACACGCAGACCTGCTTCGCCTGCCACATGACCACCGGCGAGGGCATGCCCGGCGTGTTTCCTCCGCTTGCAAAGTCCGACTACCTGATGGCGGACAAGGACCGCGCGATCCGCGCGGTGACCAAGGGCCTGGCAGGTCCGATCAAGGTCAACGGCAAGGACTACAACGGCGTCATGCCGCCCGTCGCGCTCAACGACGAGCAAGTTGCACAAGTGCTCACCTACATCCGCAACGAGTGGGGCAACACCAGCGACATCGTCACCGTGGACGAAGTCCGCAAGGTGCGCGCGGAATCCGCCCATTGACGTTCATGAAGATCCTCGCTCTCACCGCTTTTTTGTTAGCTCCGTGCCTCGGCTCGGAGCTGATGACGGTGCCCGCCGGGATCTATCGACCGTTGTTCGCGGGGGAGAACGACCTGAAAGAAGTTCCGGTCGCCGGGTTCCAGCTCGCAGCCACGCCGGTGACGAATGGAGCATTCCTCGACTTCGTCCGGGCGAATCCGCAATGGCAGCGCTCCCAGGTGAAGCGGCTTTTCGCCGATGAAAACTACCTCAAGCACTGGGCCGGCGACACGGAGCTTGGTCTCGCTTGCGATGCGGCCCAACCGGTGACCTGGGTCTCGTGGTTCGCCGCGAAGTCCTTCGCCGCATGGAAAAGTGGCCGCCTGCCAACCACCGCCGAGTGGGAGCTGGCGGCGGGCTTTGGATTCACTCAGGACGACGGATCGAAAGAACCGGAGTTTAAGAAAGCCATCGCCCGCTGGTATGGCACGCCCTCGCCCGCCGCCTTGCCCGTGGCGGGTTCAGGGAGGGCGAATCTCCATGGCATTCGCGACCTGCACGGGCTGGTGTGGGAGTGGACCAGCGATTTCAACTCGGCGATCGTCACCGGCGACGCACGCGGCGACACCGGTCTGGAGCGCCAGCTTTTCTGCGGCGCGGGCTCGCTCGGGGCCAAGGACACCTCGAACTATCCCGCCTTCATGCGCTTCGGCTTCCGCTCCAGTTTGAAAGCCGGCTACACCGTCCACAACCTCGGATTCCGCTACGCCAAAGACCTATGAAAACCCTCATCTCCATCATTCTTTTAACCGCCGGCCTCGTTTGTGCCGCAGAAAAACCACCCTGCTGCCGCGAGAACGCACCCGCCGCGCCGCTGGCTGACAAGTCGCTTTATCAACTCGAATCCAAATGGACCTCGGACGTCGGCAAGGACGTGAAACTCGGCGTGCTGCGCGGCCGCCCGCAGATCGTGGCGATGTTCTTCACCACCTGCGAATACGCCTGTCCGATCATCGTCGAGAACATGAAAGCTATCGAAAAATCGATGCCGGAAAACCTCCGCGACCAAGTGGATTTCCTGCTGGTGAGCTTCGACGTCGAGCGCGACACGGCGGATGCCTTGAGAACCTATCGGACGAAAGTGGAACTCGCCACCGCGCGATGGACGCTGCTCCGCGGTAAGGAGGACGACGTGCGCGAACTCGCCGCGCTGCTCGGCATCAACTATCAGCGCGACGCGCGGGGACAATTTTCCCACTCGAACACCATCAGCGTGCTCAACGCGGAGGGCGAACTCGTTTTCCAACAGACGGGCCTGAACAAGGACTCGAAGGAAACCGTCGCCGCCATTGAGAAGATGCTGTCTGTCAAAACTCCATGAGCTTCCCCGCCTGCCGCCACGCCAAACGCAAACCCAAGCCCGCTGTCCAATCCCTCGTCTGGCTCGGCAGCGAACCTTACCGGCTGTTTTTCCTCAGCGGCATCCTGTTCAGCATCGGGGGAGTGACAATGTGGCCGTTGTTTTTCGCCGGGCATTTTCCGTTCTATCCGGGCGTCAGTCACGCGCGGGTGATGATCGAGGCCTTCGGCGGCGCGTTCGTGGTCGGCTTCCTCGGCACTGCCGGCCCGCGGATGCTTTCCGCGCCGCGGTTGAAGCCTTGGGAGCTGGTGGTTTTGTTCGCACTCCATTTGGGAAGCGGACTGTGCCAGATGCGCGGGCTAACGATCTGGGGCGACGCCTTATTTCTCGTGTTGTTAGTGGGTTTCGCCGCTTCACTTGGAACGCGGTTGGTCTTCTTCCGCAAGGAATGGCCGCCGCCGGCGATGCTGCTGGCCGCGACCGGTCTGGGCTGCGGGATTGCGGGCACGGTGATCTGGCTGAATCCCGCGTGGGTGGCGGATCCGCGCATCCAGCGTCTCGCCGGACTGCTGCTCTACCAGGGATTCCTGCTGGGCCCTGTCATGGGCGTGGGCATCTTCCTTTTTCCACGACTGCTAGGGGGTGGGTTTGGCGAGAATGTGACCTTCTGCCGGATGGCGCTCGCCGCCGTCGCGTTGCTCGCAAGTTTCGCGGTGGAAATCTGGGTCAATCCCGCCGCCGGGCAGATCCTGCGGGCGGCTGCCTTCATTTTCACACTCGCCCACGTCCCTTGGCGGCGCGCCAAGGACGAGGTCTCGCCCGGCACACTCGCCAACGCACTGCGCTTCTGGTGCCTGCCGCTCGCGCTGATCGGGTTGGTCGCGCCCGTGTTTTCGCCGCTGCAGCACATCGCGCTGGACCACTTGTTATTCGTCGGCGGATTCGGGCTGCTTTGTCTCATTGCGGGTAGCCGCGTGCTGTTCGGCCACAGTGGATCGCTGGCCCTTTTTGCCAAAGGATCGTGGATCGCACGGGGTATCGTCTTCGCCACGGTGCTGGCCGCCATCACCCGCGCCACCGCCAATTTCATGCCTAAAATCATGATTTCCCACTACGAATACGCCGCGTGGGCGTGGGTGGGCGGCGCGGCACTTTGGGCCATCTGGCACGCACGCAGGTTCTTCCAAAAAGATCCAGGCGCCGACTGAATCTCCGCCCCGACCGTGTGGGAATCTCGCTTGATCCCCCGCCAACTCCCGCCTAAGTTCCCCGTCCCATGCTCGATCGGATCGCAAAAACCCTGCGCCTGCCCACCGCGCGACTGGCAGGCTCGGTCTTGCTTTCGTTGGCGACGGCACCGGCTCATGCGCAGGCCCCGCCACCGATCTCGCCCGCCCAGTTCGATCCTTCTGACGTTTATTTCCAAGGATATCTCTCGTCGCGTGCCGCCGAGCAGCTCGAGGCCAGCGGGGAATTCATCGCCGCTTCGGAAAAGCTGGAGAAGGCCCGGAAATTGTTTGAAGCCGTCCGTCGATATTATCCTGACTGGAAGCCGGAAATGGTCACCGGACGCAGCGCCCAGACGTCCGAGGCGGAAGTGCGCGTCCACCCAAAGGCCGAGGAGCAACGGAAAAAGAACCGGAGCGTCGTCGCCGAACTCGAGGGAGGAGTGAAACAATCCGGCACCCTCATCGATCCCGCAGAAGGCGTCGTGCCTCTCACCCCGGGCATCCTCGAAGTGGATCCGCTCGCCACCCGCCGCCTGGCCGAGGCGGAGGCCGAGGTGAAGCGGCTTCAGGAGCTGGCCAGAAACAATTCGAAAAGCGCTCCAGCTAACGATCCCGAGTCTTCCCGCGATTCCTCTCGCGTCCGCGACATCGCCCGCCAGCGCGACTTGCTCCAGTCCCAGTTAAACGCAGCGGAAAACCTGGTGCAGAGCCTGCGCGCCCGACTCGCCTCGAATCCGGTGGAAAACGAGATGAAGACTCTCAACCAGCGCATCGCTGGACTGGAGCAGGAGCGCGAGGCCATGGCCATGGCCCTCACCCAGAGTCGCAGTGCCAACACCGAAGCGCTCGCTCGCAACGCGATTCTCGAAGCCGATCTCAAGGTGATGCAACAAAAGCGCGCCGACCTCGACCGCGATCTCAAGGTCGAGCGCAACGTCGCCAGTTCCGTGGTCGCCGGCCAGCGCGCCCAACTCCAGGCATTGGAAAAGGAGCTCGCCAAAAAATCCGATGAACTCGGCAAGGCGAATCTGCGCATCAATGACCTCGAAAATGAGCTCAAGGAAAGCCGCGACGCCTACACCCAGCTTCGCACCGAGCACGAATCCCTCATGCTGGAACGCGAGCAAATGAGCAATCTGCTCAAGCTCAACGAGGACGGGCGCATCCAGGACCTCGTCCAGCAGAACATGGGCCTCGCCAAGAACCTTCGCGAGGCCAACGAGAAGGTCGAGCGCCTCAACATCGACAACAACAGCGCCAAGGACGACATCATCGACGCCCTGCGCGACCTTGCCATCGCCAAGTCCCAGATCAACAAGCTCCATCAGGAACGCCGCGATCAGGACAAGCGCCTCGCCGATCTGGAACAACGCCTCAAAGGCGAGGAATCCGCCCTTTCCAACGGCCAGATCGCTGCAGACCCGGCGGAAGTGGCCGTGCTCCGCGACATCATCCAGCGCCAGTTGCGGGTGCAGGAGCGCCGCCGCCAAGCCCGCGATTTGCTGATCGAAGCCGTCAAGGACATGGGCAGCAAGGACGAGCGCATCGCCCAGGCCATCACCTTGTTTGAAGGCCAGGAAATCCAGCTATCACCCGATGAGCAGCGCCTGCTCGCCGACAAGAACGTGAACGCCGAGTTTGTTTCTCCCTTCGCGCAAGACCGGGCGACAGTGGGCAGGAACACCAGCGAGCTGAACCGCGACATCGCCGTCTTCGAGCGCACTGCCGAGAAGTCGTTCGCCGCGGGTCGATTCCTTCCCACCCGCGAGTTGTTCCAAATGATCGTCGAGCAGCACCCCGGGCATATTCCGGCGCTTTGCAAGCTTGGGGTGGTGAATCTCAAGCTTCAGGATCCCGCCGCCGCCGTGGACACTTTTCAACGCGCCGTCGAACTCGACGGCGCGAATCCTTACGCCTACCGGATGCTTGGCTACTCGTTCATGACCCTCGGCGACCTGCCCGCCGCCGAACAAAACGCCAAGCGGTCGGTGGATCTCGCCCCGGACGACGCGAAGAGCCAGTTGTTGCTCGCCTCCATTTATTACCGCCAAGGCCGGAAGGCGGAGGCGGAGTCCCATTTCAAAGCGGCCATCACCGCCGACCCGCTGCCCAGCGAACCCTATTACAATCTCTCCCTGCTTTGCTCGCGCTCCAAGCGCCTCGAAAAAGCGCGGGACTACTACCACCTGGCCCTCGAGCGTGGAGCCGTGCCGGATCCCAAGCTTGAGAAAATCCTCGCCCAACAGCCGTGAGAAACCTCCATTTCGCCTTTTGTCTGCACTTGCTCATGTTGGTTTCCTGCGCCTCGGATTCCGCTGGGAAGAAAAACGAGCCCACCTCCACGCCGCCTCGCAAGCGGTTGTCCGAGCGCATGAATGAGAAAAACGGCTACAAGCAGGATGCCAGTGGCAACTGGGTGGCCCAGAATGACCGCCGCAGCCCCTACGAAAGCAAGGGCAGCACCTACGACTCCAAGAAGTCCTTCCAGAAAAACGACTACAAAACCGGCGACTTCGCCAAAAAGTCGTGGTGGGGAAATAAGGAATACGACCGCCAATCCTACGCCGGAGACACCGACGGTAGCCGTTTCCAAAAATCCTCGGCCCTGCAGGGTGAAACCGCCCCCGAAGCCGGCGACGCGGCGAAAATTCCCGGCGCTTACAAGACCGATACCTACGCCACCAACGCTGCCCGCGAATCCGGAAACAAAGAGATCGACAGGCCGTCGAACACGATCGTCGAAAGCCGCGAGAAGGTCTTCCAACAACCGGAAATCATCGATTGGAAGGAACAGCGGAAGCTCAGCCTGGACCAGTCGAAGGGGATTTTGGGGCGCTGACCACGACCTCATTCCCCACCAGGACCAGTGACTCCAGCAGGAGTTTTTTCAGCGTCTCCCAGCGCCACGGCCGCCCTTCCAGGAAAAACGTCTGCGACACGGAGAGCTTCAACTGCGCATACTGGGTCGGGGGAAACTCCGCTGACAACGCCGCTCCCAGATCATTGATCGGCACCGCCTTCACTTGCCGGACGTTCACATCCGCCGCTGCCAGGCGTGCCCGCCAGGCGTTCGAAAATTTCTCTGCCAGATCCGCTCCCACCGGCGTCTCCAACAACACCAACCCGTCTGTCGTCGAATCCGTGTGGATCATGACGTGCAGCAGCACGTCGTGCCGCCGCAGGTCTTCCGCGATGCGTTGGCGGAGGGACGTCCGGTAGGGCCGCTCATGCCGGTCCACCACCTTCACCCGCGTGGTTTCCGGCAGCTTCAGAGAAAAGCGACTCCAGCGCGCGTCCCCGTCATTTTCAAAATCGATCAGCAGCCGGGTCACATCCCCATGCACCAACGGCGTGCGGAATTTCATCGCGAATCCCTGCGCCAAATTCAACGAACCCGGCTCCCAGCCCGCCGTCGAGCCGACGACTTCCTCGGAGCCGCGGAAAATCTCGCGGTAAGCCTCCGGCACCGCGCAAGTCGCGTAGTTACAACTGAAAAGAAATGCTGTCATTCACCCGGGATTCCGCAAAACGCCGGGAGTGTCTGCCGATTTCGAAAACTGTGCAATCCCTCATCTTCAACCCTGGTTGAATTTCCACCCGCCCGGTAATCATTCACCCAAGCCTCCATTCTGTTTTTTATCGCGAATGAACAGGAATGAAACTCCGTGGATCGGAAGTCAGATTGACTCCAAAAATTCGCGTCCATTCGTTCATTCGCGGTTGGCTTTCTTTCAGTCAGGAACCGAAGCATCTCCCAAAACTTTTTCCTCGTCCTGCCGCCCGGCTCTCCCCCACCCTCCCGCCGCAATGCTCAAGGCCGGAATCGTAGGACTACCCAATGTCGGTAAATCGACACTCTTCAACGCTGTCACCCGCACCCGAAAGGCGGAGGCTGCCAATTATCCATTCTGCACCATCGATCCGAACGTCGGCATCGTCAGTGTGCCCGATCCGCGCCTCGCCGTGCTTTCGAAAATCTCCGGCTCGCACAAGCTGGTCCCCACCGCCATCGAATTCGTCGATATCGCAGGGCTGGTGAAAGGCGCGTCCGAAGGTGCCGGCCTAGGCAACCAATTCCTCGCCAACATCCGCGAGACCGACGCCATCGTGCAGGTCGTCCGCTGCTTCGAAAACGACGACATCATCCACGAACTCGGCTCCGTCGATCCCATCCGCGACATCGAGATCATCAACTCCGAGCTTATCCTCGCCGACATGGCGTCGCTCGAAAAACGCCGCCACTCGCGCGAAAAGAAAGCCAAGGGTGGCGATAAGGAAGCCAAGAAGGAAGTCGAGCTCATCGACATCATCATGCCTCACCTCGATCAGGGAAATCCTGCGCTCACCATCGAGTTCACCGATGACGACAAGGCCATTGTGAAGGACTTTTTCCTCCTCTCCTCCAAGAAGACGATTTACGCCTGCAACGTCGCCGAAGACGAGCTCGCCGGTGCGATTGAGAATCCGGACTCCCATGCCCAGGTCGCCCGCGTCCGCAAGTTCGCCGCCGAGCACACCGGTTCCGAGGCCGTCGTCATTTCCGCCCGCATCGAAGAGGAACTCAGCGAAATGCCCGTCGAAGAAGCCAACGAATTCCTCGCCGAAATGGGCGTGACCGATTCCGGCGTCTCCGCGCTGATCCGCAGCGTCTATCATCTGCTAGGTCTCCGCACCTACCTCACCACCGGCGTCCAGGAAACCCGCGCCTGGACGATCATCGCCGGCGACAAGGCCCCCGCCGCCGCCGGTGTCATCCACACCGACTTCGAGCGCGGTTTCATCGCTGCGGAAATCGTCCACTATGACGATCTCGTCGCCGCCGGCAGCATGTCCGCCGCCAAGGTCGCCGGAAAAGTCCGCATCGAAGGCAAGCAATACGTCATGAAGGACGGCGACGTCGTCGAGTTCCGTTTCAACGTCTGACGAACTGGCCGCCAACGTATTTGTTCGCAAACTCGACCTAACATCTGCAGAGCACCGGCAGATTAAGTCAGGAATGTGGAAAATAACCCGTCCGCCTGTCTGCCCACCCGCTCCATCGCCTTGCGGTTGCAGGGTGTCACTTGATCGAAGTTTGCCACGATGAATCCACGTGCTGACTTCGAAAAGACCCCTCCTTACACCGTCGCACTGACCACTGGTTGTTACTCCTGTTAAAGATCGGAGATGATAGTAAATTCGCCAGATGATAGTTTCACACGTTGTGCCTTGCCCTGGACATCATCCGCATCCGTGAGGACCGGAGCAACTGCGGCTTGCGGGAGCAACTGCTTGATGCGGCCCGGCACTCTCAGCATGGCCACCGCGCCCGGTGGCACGGTGATCTGCCAGGTAAAGGAGCCGTGGGAACGTTTCCATGAACTCTTGATTTCACCCATCGGCGAGTGGAACGAGCACTTCACCCAGTCGAGTCCATCCATCAGCTGGGGCTCCATGTGAATGATGCGGAAGCCGGGCTTTTCCGCGTCCGGCGAGATGCCTGCCAGACCGGAAAAAAACCAACTGACGAAGCCTGCCTGGAAAGGATGACTCTGTGAGCGACTGTAGGTTTCCTTTTCATCCACCTCCATCGGCCAGACTTCCCAGAAGGTGGTCGCGCCGCGTTTTGCAAGATACTTGAGACTCGGCGCGCTTTCGTTCTGCAGCGCTTTCCACGCAACATCCTGGTGACCGAAGCCCGCGAGCGTCGGCCACAGCGAGGGGGAACCAAACACGCCGGTCATGAAATGATAGTCCGCTTTTTCCACCAGCTCGGCGAGTTGGCGGGCGGCTTCCACTTGGCGCTCCGGTGGCAGCACGCCCCATTGCACGGCGATGGAATGGATGGTCTGGTCCGGGAACATGCTCGGGTTTTCACCATAAAACTCGCGCACAAACGAATTCCTAACGAGCTGTGAGATCTCACCGAAACGCACGGCATCGTCAGCTCGACCCAGAAGTCTCGCGGTGTCCGTCATGATTTTCGCGCAGCGGAAATAACAGGCGGTCGAGAGCATCGGGATCACCTCGCCGTAATAGTCGCGCGGCTCGGCCTTCACGCCCTTGCCCGGCTTGCACCAGTCGCCAAGGCCGGAGCGCAGTATACCGTTATCGGCGCGACCTTCGAGATGCAGCGTCCACTGCCGCATGGAATCATAGTGCCGCTTCAATGGTCGCAAGTCTCCGGTGTGGAGATAAATGTCCCATGGGATGAATACCATAGCCGATCCCCAATCGGGCGAGGCCTCGCCGATGAAGCGTTTTCCGGGAGCCACCATCGTGGGAATGCCGACCGCCTTGGGCTTCACCACGCGTTCGCCCATGCCTTTTCCGAAGATCAGCATCGGTGAGCTGCGCTTCGCGGTGGTGACAATGTCGTCGGTGTATTTCATCCACAAGCTCGCGGCGTCGTAGCGATACATCGAGTAAGGCACGATGAGATGGGCGTCGCCAGTCCAACCGCAGCGCTCGCGGATCGGGCAATCGGTGGGCACGCCCTGGACGTTGCCGACAAAGGTGCGGTTCGCCCATTCGAAGGCTCGGTTGAGAGTGGCATCAGAGCATTCGAAATTCCCCGTGACCGGCAAATCCGTGTGGACGATCACGCCCTCCAACAAATCTTTGGACGGCGCATCTGATTTCAGTTTTCCGCCGGTGACGGTTAGCTCGGCGTAGCGAAATCCATGATAGGTAAATCGCGGCTCCCAGATCTCCCGGCCTCCGCCGCGGCAGATGTAGGTAGAGGTTTGATCGACCTTGGTGTGCTCGACTCCGCCAGTGGCGAAATTGGGCGAACCATCCGGCAGCAGGTCTTCAGCGAACCGGACGGTTAGCTTGGTGCCCGCTTCGGCTTCCACATTGAACTTCGCCCAGCCGACCAGATTCACCCCGAAGTCATAGATCCATGTTCCCGGCGTGAGCTCCCGCACGGATCTCACCGGCTCGGTGCCGAGGCGGCGGCACGGTGGCAGATTCATGGCCAGCAGCGGGCCCCCAGGGTCGCTGGATTTCACGACGGACTTCCATCCTTCCTGTTTGAAATCCGCCGACGCCCAAGCAAGATCCTCTTGGCGTGCATCGTAGGTTTCTCCGGCATATACGTTAGATTCAGCGATCGGGCTTGCCTTGCATTGCCAGGATTGATCCGTGGCAATGACTGTCTGCGTGCCGTCCGGATGGGTGATCTCCAGTTGTCCCCTTAAGCGGGGCTCGCCATAGCTCATACCTTTTGGCCCCCAGATGCGGTCCTGATTGAAAAACCCATCTCCGAGCCATACGCCCAGCACGTTTTCCCCCTGCACGATCCGCGATGTGACATCGTGCGAGACATAGAAGTTCCGCTGGTCGTAATCGGTCTGGGCGGCTTGCAGGACTTCATCGCCGAGTTTTCCGCCGTTCAGCCAGGATTCGTGCCAACCGAGGCCGCAAACATACCAGCGCGCCTTCATCACCGGCTTCTCGATCCGGAAGGATTTCCGAAACTGCGGAGCCGCGCGCTGCCGGTCCGCCACCGCCATGCCGATCCATTGCGCCGTCCAATCATCCTGCCTTTTCAAACCCGTCTCAAAGCGCGCCACATCCGACCACGCTCCGGTTCCGCCCTGTTTCCAGACATTCCTAACGGCCCACCAGATTTCCGCGCGGGACGGCAGCGCGGCAGCATCAAATACCACCCGCGGCCCACCCGCCACCGCCAGTAGGCCGGATTTCCACCATGTCCCCTTCCCCGCCAGCGCATCCGCCCGGCTTTTTGAAGCGACGACCTCGTATCCGGCCACCGCCTCGCCGGCGATCTCCGCCGCCGGCTTCCACGAGAGCATCGGCTCCGGATCATCGCTGACGCTCCAGCCGGGTTGGCCCTCCACGCGCAGATCCGCCATCCCGGCACCGGCGAGAGTGCAAATGCCCGCAGCCCACACTGCCATGATGCGGCACGCGCCGGGCTGGGAAAACTTCTTCGGACGTGGGGAGGATTTCATCTCCGCGATTCGTAATTCGATCCGACATCCATGAGGAATCCGGATTGACCCAAACGCTGAATATCACCCCGAAGGATGATATTAACCTTTCAGCTCCTTCATTGGCTTTGTGGCTTGTTACGTTGTAAGTCCTCCACGCACAACCACGTTTGCCTATTCCTCCATGACGCACCTTCGAATTCTGTCCACCGTTTTACTCCTCTGCGCGATTCCTGCAGAGATTCATGCCCAGGACGGCGGGCAGCTTTTCACTCTCTACTGCTCCGCCTGTCACGGCGCGGATGGAAAAGGTGCTGGCAACGGGGCCTTCCCGCCCTTGGCCGCAAGCCCCTACCTGCTGGCGGATCCCGAGCTGCCGATCAAGATCGTCCTCCAGGGCCTCCACGGCCCCATCGATGTGCTCGGCAAGACCTACAATCTGGAAATGCCACCTCAAGGTGCGGCCATCGTGGACGATCAAATCGCCGCCATCCTCACCTACGTTCGTTCCTCGTGGGGCAACAAGGCCTCCGCCGTCACGCCGGCGCTTGTGAAAAAAATCCGTGCCGAGACCACCACCCGCAGCGAGCACTGGACGGCTTCCGAACTCCTCAAGCTCCATCCCATCCAGCAGAACCTCCCTCTCACCGAGCTACTCTCCCATACCTACTCCGGCGAATGGAAGGATCTCCCTGATTTTTCCAAACTCACCCCCACCGCCACCGAGGAGGAACCCACCGGAAAGATCGCCCTCCCGAAAATCAAAAAAGGAAAAAAAGCCAAAGCCGCCGCATCCGGCAAACTCGGCGTCGTCTGGGAGGGAAATCTCAACGTGCCCGCCACCGGCGATTACACCTTTCGCCTCGAAGCCGACGACGGTGGACGCATCCTCCTCGACGATCAGGAAGTCGTCAAAGTCACCGGCGTCGGCCCCGCCGAAAAACGAGGCAAGGAATCCAGCATCCAACTCGCTGCCGGCGTCCGCAAATTCCGCGCCGAATACTACGATGTCCTTGGCGTGCAGGAAATCCACATCTCCTGGCAGAAAAAGGGCGGCAAGGAATGGGCCTACCTCACCGACGAGACCGATGGCAAATCCTGGCCGCCGATCGTCCTTACGCCGAAAGTCGGCCGACCGGTGATCTATCGAAATTTCATCGCTGGCACCACCCCGCGCGCGATCGGCGTCGGCTTCCCCGACGGCGTCAATCTCGCCTACTCCGCGGATCATCTCGCCCCGGAACTCATCTGGACCGGCAATTTCATCGATGCCGGCCACCACTGGACCGATCGCGGCATCGGCAACGAACCACCTGCCGGACAGAAAGTCATCAACCTAACTTCCAACCCGGTCCTTCCCGCGGGCGCGCTTTTCCTTGGCTACAAACTCGACCCGGCGGGCTACCCCACCTTTTTCGTGAAAATCGGCGAGTTCACCCTCCTCGACTCCTACACCGTCTCCCAACCTGCCATTCTCATCCGTCAGCTCAAAGTCTCCGGAAAATCCGGCACCCCGGTCAACCTCACTCTAGCGGATACCATTCAAGCCGCCGGCCCCGACAACTTCGACCTCGGCGGGAAGCTCACCATCATCGCCAAATCCGCCCGCCTCGAAAGCGGCAAACTCGTCCTGCCGCTCGCTCCCGGAACGACCACCGAAATCCGCTACCTCTGGAAATGATTCCGGCGACACCCAGTTATCATCATGCGTCTCCTCATCCCCATCCTTCTCTCCAGCAGCCTCGCCCACGCCAAGCCTGAGGCGCCGGTTGCCCCTCACTCCCGCCAAGCGGAATACTACCTCCGCGAGGAAATCCCGCTGCCGCCCGGCGAGGTCATGGAAATCGGCTCCATCGCCCTCATGCCCGGCCAGCAAGTCGCCGTCACCACCCGCCGCGGCGACCTCTGGATATGCTCCGGTGCCTACGCCGACGACCTGAGCAAAGTCACTTGGAAAAAATTCGCCGAGGGCCTGCACGAGCCGTTCGGCATGTTCTATCAAAACGGCGCGCTCACCCTCACCCAGCGTCCCGAAGTCACCCGCATCCGCGACACCGATTCGGACGGCCTCGCCGACACCTTTGAGACAATCTGCGCCGCTTGGGGCAGCGCCGGAAACTATCACGAATACGCCTTCGGCACCCCGCCCGATAAAAACGGCGACATCTGGGTCGTTCTCTGCCTGACAGGCTCGGCCGCCGCGAACTCCGACTGGCGCGGCTGGTGCGTGCGCGTCACCCCCGACGGCAAAATGATCCCCACCTGCTCCGGCATCCGCTCGCCCGGCGGCATCGGCTTCAACCACCTCGGCGACGCGTTTTACACCGACAACCAAGGCCTCTGGAATGGCTCATCGTCCGTGAAATGGCTCAAGCCCGGCTCTTTCCAGGGAAATCCCACCGGCAACAAATACCACAAACTCGCCAACCTCCCCGCCCCGCCCGAGCCCGCCGATCCGTCGCGCGTTCTCGCCGAGCACCTCAAGCATCCGGAGTTCATCCCACCCGCCGTCATCCTCCCCCACGGCAAGGTCGGCCAGTCGCCCACCGGCATCGCCTGCGACACCACCGGAGGAAAATTCGGCCCGTGGGCGAACCAACTCTACGTCGGCGAGCAAACCCACTCGGAGGTCCAGCGCGTCTCCCTCGAACAAGTCAACGGCCTCTATCAGGGCGCTTGTTTCAAGCTGCTCGAAGGCTTCGAGTGCGGCCTCATCCCAGTCCAGTTGGATCAAGCAGCCGGCATCCTCTTCACCGGCGGCTCCAACCGCGGCTGGGCATCGCGCGGCAGCAAGCCCTTCACCTTCGAGCGTGTGAAATGGACCGGCAAAACCCCGTTTGAAATCCAAACCATGACCGCTAACAAAGACGGCTTCACCCTGAACTTCACCGCACCTGTCGATCCTGCCACCGCCGCCGATCCCGCGAGCTACTCGATGGACGCATGGACCTACATCCTCCAACACACCTACGGCAGCCCGGAAGTGGACCAAGCCACCCCGAAGATCACCAAGGCCGTCATCTCACAGGACAAAAAATCCGTGCGGCTCACCATCGACGGACTCGTCCGCGGCCACGTCCATCATCTAGACGCAAAAAACGTTAGGTCCGCCGCCGGCGATTCGCTCTGGCACCCGGACGCTTGGTACACTCTCAACGAAATCCCATCCAGGTAAGCCCGTGAAGTTTCTCATCCACCTCTGCGCGTTGGTTCCGCTCATCGCCCAGGCCGCCAAGCCTGCGAACATCCTCTTCATCCTCGCCGACGATCTCGGCTACATGGACGTGAACACCTTCGCGGAAAAGACCACCGGTGAGAGCAAGGACAAGATGTTTTACGAAACGCCCAACCTCGACCGCCTCGCCGCGGGCGGCATCGCCTTCTCGCAGGCCTATGCCTATCAGCTCTGCTCGCCCACCCGTGCGTCGCTGCTCACCGGGAAGAACGCCCCTTGCCTCGGCGTCACCACCGCCACTCCGCAAACTGCGCGCTCATTTTACAGCCTCAACCAAAAACCACCCGCCGGTTATCTCGCGCTCGACGCCCGCTACTGGGGTGATCCCATCAAGACACCGCAAGCGCTGCTCAACGGCAGCACCCTGTTAGCCCTGCCTTCCGGCCGCACGACCGATCAGGGCCGCGACGAACTGACCTTCGCCGAAGCACTCACCGGCTACCGCTCGGCATTCATCGGCAAGTGGCACGTTGGCGGCCACGGTGCGGAAGGCTATCAGCCGCGCGACCAGGGATTCGAGGAAATCGCCTACTTCGATGCCGGCGGCTCGCCCTTCTTCAAGTGGCAGGCGCTCTGGGACCGCAAGACGAAGAACGATCCCAACATGCCGCAGAAGGAACTGCTCTGGGGAAAATCCGGCGAAGCCACCGGTGAGGACTACCTGACGGACAGCCTCACCACCCAGGCGGACCGCTTCATCCGCTCCCACCATCAGACCAAGCCGGACCAACCCTTCCTACTCTATTTCTGCCAGCTCGCCGTTCACTCGCCCCTTCAGGCAAAGCAGACGGACATCGATTATTTCGAAAAGAAACCCACCAAGGGCTGGAACGGCCACAACGACGCCACCTACGCCGGAATGATCCGCAGCCTCGATCAATCCGTCGGCCGCCTGATGGCCACACTCGACGAACTCAAACTAACCGACAACACCCTCGTCGTCTTCATGAGCGACAACGGCGGCGTTTCCTACCTCATCAAAAAAGGCGACACCCCCACCACCAGCAACGCTCCGTTCAAAGGCGGCAAGGCGATGATGTTCGAGGGAGGAATCCGCGTGCCGTTGATCTTTCACTGGCCGGCTGCGATTCCCGCCGGGAATTGGTCGGACGTTCCAGTGGCTGCCAGCGACCTCTTTCCCACTCTCGTCCAGGCTGGCGGCATCGATCCCGAGACGCTCCAAGCCAAGCACAAGATCGACGGACGCAGCCTCGTTTCCCTCTTCAAGGATCCGGCTAACAAAGACAAGGGCTATGTCCACGACACCTTCATCTGGCACTATCCCTTCAACGTCACCCCTTTGCATCCGGACGACGGCTTCCCGCTGACTCCCCACTCCGCCATCCGCAAGGGCGATTTCAAGCTGATCTTCGATTGGAACGGCCGCCTCTGGCTGCATGACATTAAAAACGATCCTCACGAAACTCGAAACCTCGCCGAATCGATGCCGGAGAAAACCCGAGAACTATTCAAAGAACTCAACGACTGGCTGGATGCCAACGTCGCGACGAAATACATGCCCGCCTTGAACCCGGACTATGATCCGCTCACCGACGGACGCGCCCGCCCCTTCGTCGATCTGCGCCGGAGCTTCCTCGGTCCAACCCGCGCCATCCGTCCCGCTGCGGGTGATCCAAGATTGGAGCAGCTTCTCAAAAATTAGACCACTTCATGATTTCCCGTTTCCTATCGCTCGCCCCAGCGCTTGCCGCCGTCACGTCGCTCTCCGCCGCGCAGCCGAATCTCATCATCATCCTCGCCGATGACTTGGGCTACAGCGATCCGGGTTGCTTCGGCGGGGAAATAGCCACCCCGGCCATCGACAAGCTGGCGAAGGAGGGCGTCCGACTCACCCACTTCCGGAATGGCGGCATGTGCGTCGTCTCGCGGGCCTCGATGCTCACCGGCCAGTGGTGGCCGCGGGGATTGAGGAATTTCAAGAGCACTCCGATTCTACCAGAGAAACTCAAGACCGCCGGCTACCGCACCGCGCTCATTGGCAAGTGGCATCTGCCCGGCCAACCGCTGGACCGCGGCTTCGACCAATTTTTCGGATTTCTCGAAGGCTTTGCCGATCATTTCACCGGCGCGAAAAGCTACCGCCTCGACCGGGAACCATTCACCGGATTCGGTCCGGACTATTACAGCAGTGATCAATTCACCGACCGCGCCATCGACTTCATCAAGGCTCCCGGCGCTGCGCAAAAGCCGTTCTTCCTCTACCTCAGCTATCAGGCACCGCACAATCCGCTCCAGGTCCCCGAGGCGGATATCCTGAAACACCGCGGCAAGTATCTCGGCGGCTGGCAGGCGGTCCGTGAGGCGCGCTTCCGCCGGCAGAAGGAAATGGGAATCGTGCCCAAGGACGCCGAGCTTGCCGTCTATCCGGAAAATCTACCCGATTGGAAATCACTCACGCCCGAGCAGCGTGACCTCGAGGACCTCCGAATGGCGGTTTATGCCGCGATGGTCGGACGCATGGACCAGGGCATCGGTCGGCTGGTCAAGGCGCTTGAGCAAAGTGGAAAAGCCGAAAACACGCAGATTCTCTTCATGAGCGACAACGGTGCGGATTCGTTTTCCGTGATGGATCAAGCCATGCTCAAACAAGGCAAACTTCCCGGTGATCCGGGATCGAATTGGCAACCGGGCACCGGCTGGGCGCACGCGAGCGTCACCCCGTGGCGGCTCTACAAAATCAGCCAGCACGGCGGCGGCATCACTACCGGAGCCATCGCCTGGCGCGGCGGCAAAGCCAGCGGCAAGCCGGGCCGGATCGACGCCAGCCCGGTCCACATGGTGGACGTGATGCCGACATTTCTCGAAATCGCCGGGTCATCGACCCGAATCGAAGTCGCGGGAGAATCCTTCGCCACATTGCTGCTAGACAAGCCGTGGCAGCGGAAAGAACCGCTGTTTTTCCAATACATGGACAACCGCGCGATCCGCAGCGCCGAGTGGACTCTAGCCGAAGTGGACGGCACCGGTTGGGAACTCTTCAACTCCAAGAGCGATCCGCTGGAAACCCAAAATCTGGCGAAATCCAAGCCTGATCTTGTCGCCGCGATGAGCGAACGCTGGCTCAAGTGGTGGAAGGAAGAGAGCGGCAAGGCCGACTACCAACCCGAATCCACCGGCGACAGCCCGCATTACACACCTCAGGGCGACAAGGGCTCCGGCAAGGAATACAAACCGAGCGCCATGCCCGCCGCTCTCGCAGACCGTTACCCCATCCCTTGATGAAAAACTCCATCACCACCGCCGTTCTGATTGCCAGCCTCGCATCCGCCCCGGCGGCAGAACCCGCCGGGCTCAAGGACATCTATCAAAAAAGCTTCACCATGGGGGTGGCCATTCCCAGTCCCAGGATGTCGCCCGGCGAACTCGAACTTTTGAAGCGGAATTTCTCCTCCATCACGCCCGAGAACCTGATGAAGCCGAAGTATCTCCAATCGGCAGAAGGCCGCTTCGAATTCGCCAAGGCGGACAAGTTCGTGGACTTCGCGAAAAACCATCAACTCGACGTGCACGGCCACACGTTGGTTTGGCACGATCAATGTCCGGATTGGATTTTCAAAGACGGCGGGCAGCCTGCCAGCCGCGAGCGTGTTCTGGAGCGTCTGAATCAGCACGTCACCACCATCGTCGGCCGCTACAAGGGACGGATCAAGAGTTGGGACGTCGTCAACGAAGCGATCGACAACGACAAAGATGACACCGACCTGCGCCAGTCGCCGTGGTTCCTCGCAACCGGCGGGGACTACATCGCGGAGGCATTCCGAGCCGCCCGGCGGGCCGATCCCGATGCGATTTTGTATTATAACGATTTCGACATCGAAAAGCCTATCAAGCGGGAAAAAACCCTGCGCCTGATCCGCAGCCTGAAGGCGAATAAAGTGCCGCTCGATGGCATCGGCATTCAAGGACATTGGGGCCTGGATCAAATTGACATGAAAGAGATCGAGGCCGCCATCCTCGCCTTCCACGCCGAAGGCCTGCGGGTGTCCATCTCCGAGCTCGACATGGACGTGGTGACGGAAAAAGCCGGAGATCCCTTCGCGGAAAATTTCCCTCCCGGCCACTCACTCAAGCAGGCCGAGCAATATGCCGGACTTTTCCGCCTGTTCCACAAGCACGCGGACAAGCTGGATCGTGTGACTTTCTGGGGCTTGCATGACGGTAATAGTTGGCTGAACCACGCACCTCGCAAGCGCACGAATCACCCGCTGCTGTGGACGCGCGACCTTTCCGCGAAACCCGCCTATCAGTCGGTGATGAATGCCGCCAGCGAAAGTTTGCTCAGCCTCGACAACGGCACCGTTAGGATAAGCATCGACCGTTCCAAAGGCGCCGCCATCACTTGGCTGTCGTGGGCGGGCTACCCGAAAAACTCGGTGAACCACGCCGATCCCGGCAGGCTCATCCAGCAATCCTATTACGCCGGCCACCGCTTGGACCGCCGCGCGGACGGCCAAAGCCCCTCGTGGAGTCCGTGGACGTGGAACCCGATCCAGGGCGGCGGCGTCGCCTCATGGGCGCGCGTGAACGTGATGGAACGCCGCGACGACGGCGTCTTGTATGGAGAGACCGTGCCAAAACTCTGGGACATGCCGGACGAAGAAGCCGCCGCGCTGATGTGCCAGTGGACCGGTTTCGAACCATCCATGCCGGATGTGGTGGTGGTGAAATCCGAACTGATCTGCCAACGCAAGCACGGCGACCGCTGGGGACCTGCCGCACCCCGCCCGCAGGAAATCCCCGCCTGTTATTTCACCCGCAATTTCAGCGATATGCGAAGCTACCTCGGAGCAGGCAAATGGCGCGCGGAATCCCAGCCACCGGGACCGCCGTGGGGACACACCGATCCGCCGCTCAAGGCCATGGCATTCTTCACCAAGTCGGGCCAAGGCATCGCCGTGTATAGCCCGACTTCCACCATCAATTGGAATTTCGGCCCTCATGGTGGCGGCGCTTCCGACGATCCCGCCGCCGGGCCGTGCATGCACGTCGCCCCGCTCGACCGGGTGAGCCTCGGCCCGAAATCAACCTACTCATTCCGCTACTGGATGGTCGTCGGTGACGAAAAACAAATCGCCGCCCGGCTGGATTCCCTGATGGAGAAATATTCCGGAGAGCGCGCCAGCCTGAGCGACCCGTAAGGCACTACCACCGTCATACTAACACCCAGCGCCACGAATATCACCCATTAGGGTGATCCCATTTCCTCCTTGAGGAATATAGGGTCTGGACCCCATGAGATCACTTGGCGGGAATAGTCCGCAACTTTTACTCCTTGGCGACGTTACGCAACCCATGATGACCCTAGAAGGGCTTTCTTGAAATTTTTCCGTGTTCAGAACTCCCCTGCCGTGAAATTGCCAACTTTAATCATGATCCGTTCTTTCGCCTTGTTCTTCACCTGTGCGCTAGTGGCAGGTGCCGCCCTGGCCGGTCAGTCACAACCCAACATCATTCTCATCATTTCCGACGACCACGGCTATTCGGACTACGGCTTCATGGGCAACCGGAATGTCAGAACGCCCAACATCGACCGCATGGCCTCCGAGAGCCAGCTCTACACCCGGGGCTACGCCACGCCGGTTTGCTCGCCATCCCTGGCCTCACTGCTCACCGGAAAACTCCCGCACGAACACGGCATTACTGGCAATGACCTCGCGTCGGCCAAGAATGGCGAGCCCAAGAAAAAAGGCTCCCGCAGTCCCCTCGCCCAGCAACTTCTCGGAAATTCGCTCATGTTGCCCAAGGTGCTCAGCGAAGCCGGCTATCTCACTTTCCAAAGTGGTAAGCTCTGGAATGCGACCTACAAGGACATCGGGTTCACCCACGGCATGACCGACACGGCGGGACGCCATGGCGACGCCGGGCTTGAAATCGGCCGCAAGGGCATGAAACCGATGTTCGATTTCATCGATGAAGCGCAGCAACAGCAAAAACCCTTTTTTATCTGGTATGCCCCGTTCCTTCCGCACACCCCTCACAATCCTCCGGCAGAATTGCTGAAAAAATATCAGGGGAAAGGCCTGACTTCGGCCGCCGAAAGATATTACGCCATGGTCGAATGGCTCGACCAAACCTGCGGCGAGATCGACAGTCAGCTCACTAACCGGAAGTTGGCCGACAATACCGTCATCCTCTATCTGGCCGACAATGGATGGGACGCGGAGCTCGGCACCAAGACAAAGCGCGCAAAGCTCTCACCCTACGAACTCGGCATCCGCACCCCGATGTTTGTCCGCTGGCCCGGAAAGGTCACCCCGCACCGCGACGAGGAGACCCTCGCCTCCATCATCGACTTCGCCCCTACCATTCTCAAGATCGCCGGTGCCGTGCCGCCGGATGACCTTCCCGGACTCGACCTGACGGATCGCCCTGCCATGTCCGCTAGAAAGTCGATTTTTGTCGAGTCCTACACCCACGACATCCAAGATCTTGCGAAACCCGAAAAAAGCCTGATGGCCCGTGTCGTGATCAGCGGATGGTCCAAGCTGATCATCCCGGGCGGAGTTAAATCGGACCGGCCCCATCCCCGCGCCCCCGAGGAAATCGAACTTTTCGATCTGAAATCGGATCCCATGGAAAAATCCAACCTCGCCTCCAAACATCCTGAAGAGGTTTCGCGTCTTCGAGCGATTCAGGAAGATGAATGGAAACTTCCCTGAATCGCCATCACCTTTGTTCAAACGCCAGCAACCCACCCGACATGCTACGCACACTCATTATCACCTCGTTTTCCTCCTTGCTTGGAGTCGCTCAATCACTTGCCGCCGCGCCGGCAAAGCCGAACGTCATCGTCTTCTACACCGATGATCACGGCTACGCGGATCTCGGCCTGAATGGTTCGGTCACCGATATCAAAACTCCTAACATCGACGCCCTCGCCCGCAGCGGCGTGCTTGCCAGACACGGCTACAGCACCGCTCCCCAGTGCATCCCCTCGCGTGCGGGACTGCTGGTCGGCAGGTTTCAATCGCGCTTCGGAGTCGAGGCCAACGGCCAGTCGGTGGAAGGATTCGACAAATCCACCACCATCGCCGAGCGCCTTCAGGAAAATGGTTACGCCACCGCGCAGTTCGGGAAATGGCATCTCGGAGCGAATTCCAAAATCGTGGATCACGGATTCAAGCACGTCTTTTCCCACGCCGGCCAGCCGAGCTTCTCAGCCAATATCACCCTCGACGGCAAGGACCGCCCAATGGCCGATTTGCCATCGAAATCCTATCATATCGACGGCTGCAGCCAGGCCGCCGCAGCCATCATCGAGCGCTATAAGGATGACCCGTTCTTCCTCTACATCGCCTACCGCGCTCCTCACACCCCGTTGGACGCGCCCAAGTCCTACACCGACCGCTTCCCCGGCGAAATGCCCGAGCGCCGCCGCCAGGCCCTCGGCATGATCTCCGCTGTGGACGACGGCGTCGGCCTGATCACCGCCACCCTCAAAAAACTCAAACTAACCGAACGCACCATCATCTTCCTGATAGGCGACAATGGCGCGCCGCTCAAAATCCACAAGGTCGACGCACCACTCAACGCCGACCCCGGCGGCTGGGATGGCAGCTTGAACACCCCGATGAATGGTGAAAAAGGAATGCTGTCCGAAGGCGGTATCCACGTCCCCTTCGTAGTCGCTTGGCCGGGTACCATCCCGGGCGGCCAAACCTACGAGCACCCCATCACCGCGCTCGATGTCGCCGCCACCGCCGCCGCCCTTGCTCACATCCGGACCAAGCCCGGCGATCTCGACGGCAAAAACATCGTTCCCCATCTCACGGGCGAAATCAAAACCCCGCCGCACGAAACCCTCTACTGGCGATGGATCGCCCAGTCCGCGATTCGGGAAGGCGATTGGAAACTACTCCGCGGCGGTGAACGCGAATTCCTCTATAACCTATCCAACGACATCGGCGAAAAGCGGAACCTCGCCTCGGAGCACCCGGAAATCGCCAAACGTCTCCGCGACAAGTTGAGAGCCTGGGGCAGTGAACTCACTCCTCCCGGTCTTACCACCAATCCAATGGCTCCCACCTGGGACGACTACTACGACCATTATCTCGAAGGCAAAACCGTCTCCGGACCTCCCGGAAACAAAGGCCGGGATCCCAAAACCAAACCCCGGCGTAAAAAGCAACAGCCTTAGGAATGAAGCACCATCCCGCACGATTTTCCAACTACTCGCAACCCATCATTTTCAAGTCATCATGAAACACCTCGTTCTATCATTCCTCGCCATTGCCTGGCTTCCCGCAAGTCTCGCCGCGACCAAACCCAATGTAGTCCTCATCCTCGCCGATGACCTCGGCTGGGCGGACACCACGCTCTATGGACACACCAAGCTCTATCAGACCCCAAACATCGAGCGCCTCGCCAAGCGCGGCATGACCTTCAGTCGCGCCTACTCGGCCAGCCCGCTCTGCTCCCCCACCCGCTCCGCCATCCTCACCGGGCTCAGCCCGGCACGCACCGGAATCACCTCCCCGAACTGCCATCTGCCGCAGGTCATCCTCACCGCCACTCCCGGCAAGGGACCTCCTAGCACCAAGGCCACCACGCCCGAGTCCGTGACCCGCCTCGACACCACCTATCAGACACTCCCGAAAAGCCTCAAGGCCGCCGGCTACGCCACCGGGCATTTCGGGAAATGGCACCTCGGCCCAAAGCCCTATTCCCCGCTCGAACACTCCTTCGACGTGGACATTCCGCATTGGCCCGGCCCCGGCCCGGCTGGCAGCTTCGTCGCCCCTTGGAAGTTCAAGGACTTCGACCACGACCCCGCCATCCCGGACGAGCACATCGAAGACCGCATGGCCAAGGAAGCCGTTGCCTTCATGGAAAAGCACAAGGACGGCCCGTTTTATTTGAACTATTGGATGTTCAGCGTCCACGCCCCCTTCGATGCGAAAAAGGCGCTCATCGAAAAATACCGCGACCTCGTCGATCCCACGAACCCCCAGCGGAGCCCGACCTATGCCGCCATGATTGAAAGCATGGACGACGCCGTCGGCACCCTGCTCGACGCGCTCGACCGCCTGAAAATCGCCGACAACACCATCATCATCTTCGCTTCTGACAACGGCGGGAACATGTATAACGAAGTGGACGGCACCACCCCGACCAGCAACGCTCCGCTGGGCGGCGGCAAGGCCACCGTGTTTGAAGGCGGCGTCCGCACTCCTGTCACCATCACCTGGCCCGGCATCACCACCGCCGGTTCCCGCAGCGAGGTTCTCATTACCAGCGAGGATTTCTATCCGACACTCCTCGATGGACTATCACTGCCCGTGGCCTCAGGTCAAAAATTCGATGGCGTGAGCATCCTGCCGGCCCTCAAGGGCGGCGAGTTGAAGCGCACTTCCCTTTTCACCTATTTCCCGCATGCTCCTGGCGTCCCGGACTGGCTGCACCCTTCGGTGTCAGTCATCCAGAAGGACTGGAAGCTCATCCGCATCTTCTTCGGCGGTGAGGATGGCGCGCATCGTTGGAAGCTCTATCACCTCAGCGAGGACATCGGCGAAAAGAACGACCTCTCCAGCACAGAACCCGACCGGGTCAAAGCCATGGACGCGCTGATTGAAAACTTTCTCATCCGGACCAAAGCCGTCACCCCCATTCGAAATTCCTCGTTCAATCCAAAGGCCTACAAGCCAGAAGAAGAGGGCATTCAAAAGCCGAAGGGACCCAAGGAAAAACCCAGAAAAGCTAAAAAATGACCACCTGCCTCATCATGGTCTGTGCACTCGCCGCAGCCCAGCTTCAAGCGGAAGAGCCAAGGAAGCCGAACATCCTCTTCATCGCCATCGATGACCAGAACGACTGGATCGGCCACCTCGGCGGCCATCCGATGGCGAAGACTCCGCACATCGACAGGCTCGCCACGCGGGGCACCACGTTTCTCAACGCCCACTGCAATTCGCCGCTCTGCAATCCTTCGCGCACCAGTCTCATGTTAGGCCTGCGCCCGACCACCACGGGCGTCTACGGACTTTCCCCGTGGTTTCGGACCGTGCCGGAATTGAAGGACCGCGTCACCCTTCCCCAACACTTCGCCAACCAGGGCTACCTCACCGCAGCCACCGGCAAGATCTATCACCTCGGCACTGGCGGCGGGGGCAAAGCCAAGGTTTCCCCCGAATTCCAGGTTACCGCCCCCATCGGAGGTGTCGGTACCACTCCGCCCAAGAAGCTCATCCCCCCGACCCCGATGGGAAACAATCCACTCATGGATTGGGGGGTATGGCCCCTCGATAACGACGATACGGGAAAAGGTGACTACAAGGTTGCCAGTTGGACCATCGATCAAATCAAAAACGCGCCCAAGGACCGACCGTTTTTCATCAGCGCCGGATTCTTCCTACCGCACGTGCCTTGTTATGCCACCCAGAAATGGTTCGATCTCTATCCCGATGATGATTCCGTCCTGCCCGAGATTCTCGAAAACGACCGGGAAGACACACCGCGGTTTTCCTGGTATCTACACTGGGAACTCCCCGAACCCCGCCTGCGCTGGATCAAGGAAAACAACCAGTGGCGCAACCTCGTGCGCAGTTACCTCGCCTGCACGAGCTTTGTCGATTCCCAGGTCGGCCGCCTGCTCACCGCGCTCGATGAGGCCGGCGTCGCCGACAATACCATCGTTGTGTTATGGGGCGACCACGGCTGGCACCTGGGAGAAAAAGGCATTACCGGCAAGAACACCCTCTGGGACCGCGGCACCAAGGTTCCTCTCATCTTCGCCGGCCCCGGCGTGAAGGGCGGCCAGCGCTGCCTTCAACCCGCCGAACTGCTGGACATCTATCCAACGCTCATCGAACTCACCGGAATCCCCGCCCGCAGCGACCTCGATGGCCTCAGCCTTGCCCCGCAGCTCAAGGACGTCGCAGCCAAGCGCGGGCGTCCCGCCATCACCAGCCACAACCAGGGCAACCATGGCATCCGCAGCGAGCGCTGGCGCTACATTCATTATGCCGATGGCAGCGAGGAGCTTTACGACATGGTAAAAGACCCTAACGAGTGGTCCAACATTGCAGCCCTCCCCGAACACGCCGCAGTCATCGCCGAGCACAAACAGTGGCTGCCGAAAATCGACGTAGCGCCAGCCCCCGGCAGCGCCAACCGGATCCTCACCTACGATGCCGCGACCGACGAAGCCGTCTGGGAAGGATCACCCGTCAAACGCGGTGACTCCATCCCCGAATAAACTTGTCCAAATCCATTTTACAATGAAAACCCGAACGCGAACGCTAACACTAATCCTCCTTGCGCTCGGCATGCCGATTTCGGCTGCGGAAACGAACTCCGCCGCGCCGAGAAAACCCAACGTAATCGTCATGATGGTCGATGACCTCGGCAGCGGCGATGTAAGCTGCCTGTTCCGCAACATCGTCAAGACTCCGAACATCGACCGACTCGCGAAGACGGGAGTCAAATTCACCTCCGGCTACGTCACCGCCCCGCTGTGCGCGCCATCGCGGGCCGGACTGTTCAGCGGAATCTATCAACAGCGCTACGGACTTATCGACAACAGCGGAGGAATCCCCGCCCGTATGGGTTTGTTTCCAGGTGCCTTGCGCGATGCGGGATACCATACAGGTCTCATCGGCAAGTGGCATAGCCAAGGCCCAATGCCGTTTGAACGTGGGTGCTTCGATGAAACGCTTTGTTCGCCGGCTTCCGTTCCATTCATCGACTACCATCACCCGAGACTCGCACGCAACGGCAAAGTGGAGACCAGCGACGAGTATATTACTGATCTTTTCGCCCGCGAGGCGGAGGAATTCATCGAGCGAAACAAGGACAAACCCTTCTCACTAACGGTGACCTTCAACGCCCCTCATATCCTGAAGGTGGTCGAACTCGCGCACACATTCATCAAACCCTATGAAGAAGCACTCGCCGCCGGAAAAGTCTTCAATGTCCCCTTCGTCCCCATGTCACGTCCGGGTGAAGCGGAAAAATATGCCGCTCAATTTCCCGGCGACCCGCTGCGTGCCGATGTCGTCGCCACGATCGTCGCGCTTGACCAGGGGGTCGGACGTATTCTGGACAAGTTGAAGCAGGCTGGCGTGGATCAGAATACCATCGTGTTCTTCACCGGCGACAACGGCGGCCATCCTGAAAACCGCAGTGAGAACACCCCGCTTCGCGACTACAAATGGACGCTCTACGAAGGCGGCATCCGTGTCCCGTTTTTCGCGGTCTATCCGGGAACATTTCCCGCGGGACTGGAATTCAAGCATCCGGTGAGCACGCTCGACATTTTCCCGACTCTCGCGGCACTCACTGGCGCCAAGCCTCCCACCAATCTTGACGGGGTGAATCTCACTCCCTATCTGACGGGCGAATCGGACCAAGCTCCTCACGAAGCGCTTTACTTCGGCATCAAGCACCGGGGAAATTCCTATCTGGGAGCCGTGCGGATGGGCGATTGGAAACTTGTCCTCACAGACGGTAGCAACCCGGAGTTGTACAACCTATCGGTCGACCTCGCCGAGAAGAACAACCTTGCATCCGTTGAAACAGCGCGCGTTGGCGAACTCACCGGAAAATGGAAGGCGTGGCAGGCACAGATGCCCCATCCCGACAAACAACCCGACAACCAAAAAACCAACCGCAAAGCCAAAAAATAGAGACTCGGAATAAGGTCCGCCGTGATCCTTGCCCACTATTCTCCCAACAACCAATGCCGCCAACCTGTATGAAATCCATCAATCGCAGAAGCCTCCTGAAAACCTCCGCGCTGCTCGGTGCCGGAGCATTTGTCCTCCCCCGCTTCAGCATCGCCCAGGCCGGTCCCGTCCCTTCCAAGCGCGTGAATCTTGCTTTCGTCGGCTGCGGCGGCATCGCTCTGACCTACATCGGACAAAAGGACATGAAGGTTGTCGCCATGTGCGATGTCGATTCAAAGACGATCGCTGCCACCAAAACGGAATTTCCGCACCTGGCACCCGTCAAGGAATTCAGCGACTTCCGGGTGATGCTCGACAGGATGGCTGCGGACATTGACATCGTCGTTGTTTCCACACCCGACCACACCCATTTCGCCGTGACTCTGGAAGCCATGCAGCGCGGCAAGCACGTATTCACCCAGAAGCCACTCACCCATGATATCTGGCAGGCCCGCACCCTCGTCAAAGCGGCGGAAAAATACAAGGTCCACACCGTGATGGGCAACCAAGGCCACACCTCGGACGGCATCCGCCAAATGCGCGAGTGGTATGAAGCCGGCTTGATCGGCCAGGTAAAAACAGTCAACTCCTGGTTCCCCGGCGGCGCGGGCAGGAGGTTGTCCAAGGTTTTCCCGCCGCCCGCGCAACCGGTCCCGGAAAATCTGAACTGGGACTCATGGGTAGGCCCCGCTTCCGAAACGCCTTACAACATTGCCTACGCCCCTTTCAATTGGCGGCAGTTCACACAATTCGGCAGCGGCAAACTGGGCGACTGGTTCTGCCATATTTGCGACGGACCCGTGTGGATTCTCGATCTCTACGAACCAACAGCGATCGAAGCGGTGAAAATCGAACAACCCTCGGAGGCCTATTTTCCGGATGGAAGTATCATCAAATGGGAGTTTCCCGCGCGTGGAAACAAAATCCCCTGCACACTCACTTGGCATGATGGAAAAAACCAACCCGAAGTCCCCTCAGACTACACCCTCAGTGCGAAGGATGACAAATCCGGCAAGAAAGCCACCAAGGACTTCGGCTCGTTCTGGGAGGGCGACAAGGACTCCTACTTCCTTGACAATCGCTCCAGCAACCCGCGGCTCTGCAACCGCGAGAAAATGATCGAGATGAAGAACTCGAACGCGTTCCCGGCGGAAAAGTATCCACGAGTCGCCAAGGGGGGACCGCTGCTAGAACTGATCCGCGCGGTCTCCGGCGATGGCCCCGCGCCCGGATCCAGCTTTGACTACTCCGCCCGCCTGACAGAAGTTGGCTGCCTCGGCATGCTCGCCCAACGATTCGGCGGTCGCATCGAGTGGGACAGCAAGAAGATGAAAATCACCAACCGACCCGAGCTCAACGTATTCATCAAGGAGCCCGTCCGCAAAGGATGGGAATACGGCGATGATCTCTGGAAAGCCTGACACAACAGCGCGGATTCCAATTCCCGATAGAAAATCATGAAAACCACCGGATTTCCGCGCCGAATCACCAAAGATCTGTGGATTATTCTGGGGATGGCACTCTGCCATGCCTCATCTGCCGAAGCGCAGCAAAAGCCCAACATCCTGCTCATCGTCGGAGATGACATTGGCTATGCGGATGTCGGTTTCCACGGATGCAAAGACATCCCGACGCCCCACCTCGATGCGCTGGCAGCTTCCGGCACCTGTTTCACCAGCGGCTATGTGACGGGTCCTTACTGTTCTCCCACCCGAGCCGGATTGCTCACCGGCCGCTATCAGACCCGCTTCGGTCACGAGTTCAATGCAACCGGATCATCAGGCCTGCCGCTAACCGAAACGACATTGGCAGACCGGCTCAAGGCCGCAGGATATGCCACTGGCTTGGTTGGCAAATGGCACCTCGGGAGCCTTGCGGCGATGCATCCGCAGAAACGCGGATTCGACGAGTTTTTCGGATTTCTCGGAGGCGCCCACAGCTTTTTCGAGGCGACGGGCATTCTTCGTGGCACCGAGCACGTGAGGGAAATGGACTACACGACCGACGCATTCGGACGCGAGGCCTGCGCCTTCATTGATCGCCACAAAAACCAACCTTGGTTTCTCTATCTCGCTTTCAACGCCGTCCATACGCCCATGGATGCCACCGAGGACAGGCTGGCGAAATTTCCTGAAATCCAGGACAAGCAGCGGCGCAAGTATGCTGCGATGATGCTCGCCATGGACGAGGCCATCGGCCAGGTTAGCCAGAAACTCGCGGATTCAGGGACCGAAAAAAACACCCTTGTATTATTCATCAGCGACAACGGTGGTCCCACGATGCCCGGCGTGACCGTCAATGGTTCCAACAACGCACCCTTGCGAGGCAGCAAGCGTACCACGCTCGAAGGTGGGATCCGCGTTCCGTTCGTCGTTTCCTGGCCGGGGCGGGTGAAGCCCGGGATATCGGACGTCCCCGTGATCCAACTGGACCTTCACGCCACCGCCCTGGCAGCCGCCGGCGTGTCACCGAAGTCGGAATGGAAATTGGAGGGTAACAACCTGCTGCAGTTCCTCATCGGCAAGGATGCCTCTGTCCCGGATCGCCCGCTCTTCTGGCGCTTCGGCCCCCAAACGGCCGTCTGCTCCGGCGACTATAAACTCGTCCGCTACGACCTCAATGCCGACGCCGGAGCAGGCGCTCGCCACGGTAAGGAAGTGTCACCCGCGAAGCTATACAATCTCCGTGACGACATCGGAGAATCCAAGGACCTCGCCGCCACAATGCCTGACAAGGTCAGCGAGCTTCAGGCCATGTGGGACACCTGGAACGAGGACAACGTGAAACCACTTTGGGGCGGCAGCGACGGCGATGCCTCAAAACCGACCGGACCGGGGAAACGAAAGAAGTCCAAAGAATAAGCCATGCTCCTGAACCAGGAGCACATTATCTAACCTATCATGAAACTTCGATTTCTCGTCCTGGCAACTCTCTGCCTCAGTGGCACCACGTTTGCCGAAAAACCCAACATCATTGTTTTCTACACCGACGACCACGGCTACGCGGATCTTGGCATTCAAGGGTTTCTCAAGGACATTAAAACACCTAATATCGACATGCTAGCACGCAGCGGAGTCCTCGCCAGACACGGTTACAGCACCGCGCCGCAATGCGTTCCATCCCGGGCCGGCCTGATGACCGGCAAGTTCCAAAGCCGCTTCGGCGTGGAAAACAACGGCGACGACTTGGCCGGCTTTGACAAGGAGACCACCCTTGCGGACCGCTTGCAACAAGCGGGCTATATTACCGCCCAGTTTGGAAAATGGCATCTCGGACCCGGATCTCAAATTCCCAAACACGGATTCAAACACACTTTCTCACAAAACAGCCAAGGCAAGTTCTCGTCGAATGTCACACTTGATGGCGAGGACCGCTCGATGGGAGAAACGCCCGCCGAGATCTATCATGTCGATGGATGCAGCCGCGCCGTGGCGGCGCTCATCGAGCGATACAAGGATAAGCCTCTCTTCCTCTATGTCGCCTACCGCGCGCCGCATGTCCCACTGGACGCACCGAAGAAATACCTCGACCGCTTTCCTGGTGAAATGCCGGAACGCCGCCGACAGGCCCTTGCCATGCTTTCGGCAGTGGACGATGGCATCGGTCTGATCACAGAAACACTGAAAAAGCACAACCTCACGGAAAAGACACTCATCTTCCTGATCGGCGACAACGGCGCTCCACTCAAGATCACCATGGCCGACAAACCCGGCGGCGGTCCCGGTTGGGACGGAAGTCTCAATACACCTCTCAATGGAGAAAAGGGGATGCTATCAGAAGGAGGAATGCACACTCCGTTCGTCGTATCATGGCCCGGCACGATTCCCGGCGGCCAATCCTACGAACATCCTGTCAGCGCCCTCGATGTAGCCGCCACTGCATGCGCCATCGCCGATATCAAGACCCAGCCCGGTGATCTCGATGGCGTGAACCTCGTGCCCCACCTCAAAGGTGAAGTCAAAACACCACCGCACGAGTTCCTCTGCTGGCGCTGGGGCGGTCAGAGTGCCATCCGCGAGGGCAATTGGAAACTCCTCCGCGGCGGCGATCGTGAATACCTCTTCAACCTTGAAAGCGACCTCGTCGAAAAGAACAACCTCGCCTCCAAACACCCGGAAATCGTGCAACGCCTCCGGGACAAACTCGAGACGTGGAGCAAGGGCCTCAAACCACCCGGCCTCGCGCCCTTCCCGTTTTCAGCCGCTGGAATCAAATACTTCGATCACTACCTCGACGGGAAAACCACCACCTCTGAGCCTGACGATGAAGACGAAGACATGAAGCCCACCCGCAGGAGGACAAATAGAAGATGATTCGACTCTCCATCCTCATCGCGTTGCTCCCCCTGTCTCTTCCGGCGGCGGAGCCACCTCCTAACGTCCTTATGATCGCGGTGGACGACCTCGCCGACTACGTCTCGATTCTCCAAAACCACCCTCGCATCAAGACCCCGAACTTCGACCGCCTTGCCAAAAACTCCATCAATTTCACCCGCGCCTACTGTGCCGCACCGCTTTGCCAGCCATCGCGCGCGGCGGTTTCCAGCGGCATGGCACCGCATCAGACGGGGATCTATCAACTCTCGGATTCACTCCAGTCTGCCGCCCCCGCGCTGAAAGCCGTCTCGCTGGAAGAGCAGTTCAAGCGCCACGGCTATGATACTTTCCTCACCGGGAAGTATTACCATGGAAATCCTGGTAGTTGGTGGCCGGGTGATCGAATCGCGGCCATGTGGACCGAAAGAAAACCGCCCTTCAGCGACCACGGTCCGATCCTTGCCAATGGCGACGGCGTCATGGGCAAGGGGGTTTACATGATCGGCCCCGCACCCGGCGGCATGGAATCGATGCCCGACCTCGCCGCGCTTAAGAACACACGCGGGTGGCTCGGCCAGACCCACACAAAACCGTTTTTCATGGTGCATGGCATCAGCAAGCCGCACCTGTCTTTCGTAGTGCCGCAGCGTTTTTACGACCTCTATCCATTGGATTCGGTCAGCCTGCCGGAAATTCCTCCGGACGACTTTTCGGACGTCCCTCCATCTGTCCGGAAGTCGTTCCTACAGCACCGCGATCTCGCGCAGTTCGAGGCCATTAGAGACTCGAAGGACGGTTGGAAAAGGGTAATGCAGGCATACCTGGCAAGTATCAGCTTCTGCGATTGGGTCTTGGGCGAGCTACTCGACGCCCTCGAAGCAAGTTCGCATGCGCCAAACACGATCATCGTCCTTTGGTCGGATCACGGATACCATATCGGAGAAAAGCAAAAACTCCATAAACAGGCTCTTTGGACCCAAACCTCCCGAATTCCTTTCTTGATCCATGTGCCAGGGGCCAGCGGCAGGACCTGTCCCGCACCCGTCAGCCTGCTGGACATCTACCCAACCCTGAACGAGCTCTGCGGCATGAGTCAGCCAGTTCCCCAGCACCTCGCCGGACACAGCCTCGTCCCGCTACTCCGTGATCCCGATCATGCCTGGCCTCACATCGCCCTCACCTCCCACGGCTTTCACAATGCAGCAGTCACCGACGCTCGCTACCACTACATCCAATATGCGGATGGCAGCACCGAGCTCTATGATCACTCAATCGATCCACGGGAATATCACAATCTCGCCGCGCAGCCCGAACTAAGGCCCGTCGTGGAACGTTTAAAAACGAGCATTCCGAAAGACTGGGTGCCCGAGGCGAAGAAACCCGCACGCAAAGCGAAAAGCACATCCAAACCCTGAACCCATTCCAACCATGAAACAACCCCGCCTCATTCTCCCTCTCCTCACCCTATGCTGCGGAATTCTATCCGCCGCAGAGAAACCGAATATCGTCCTCATCATGGCGGATGACATGGGTTTCTCGGACCTCGGCTGTTATGGTTCGGAAATCCCGACGCCGAATTTGGACGGACTCGCAGCAAACGGCCTGCGCTTCACCCAGTTCTATAACAGCGCCCGCTGCTCACCCACCCGCGCGGCGCTGCTCACCGGACTGCATCCACACCAAGCCGGCATGGGCCGTCTGGCCGGAGAGTCGATAGGTGCGAAAACCCAAGGTCCGGCGGCCTATCTCGGCCACTTGAACGACCGCTCGGTCACCCTTGCCGAAGTCCTCCGCCCCGCCGGTTACAAAACCTATCTGGCGGGCAAGTGGCACCTCGGCCAGCGCGACGAATCCAAATGGCCGCTGCAGCGTGGCTTTGACCGCTTCTACGGAATTCTCTCCGGTGCCTCGAGTTATTTGAAACCCGCAGGCGAGCGGGGTCTCACCCTCGACAATGAACAACTGCCAGCTCCGTCGGACCCCAGTTACTACACCACCGACGCCTTCACCGACTTCGCCGTCAAGACCGTGACCGAACATGAGGGTGATGCGCCGTTTTTCCTCTATCTCTCCTACACCGCCCCGCATTGGCCACTGCATGCCCGGGATGAGGATATTCAAAAATTCGTCGGCAAGTACTGCTCGGGTTGGGACAAAACCCGCGCCGACCGCCACGCGAAGATGATTGCCCAAGGCGTTGTGAAAAAAGAGTGGCCTCTTTCCGAGCGAGACGCGAAAGCTCGCGCTTGGGACGCCTTGAGCGAACAGGAAAAGACTGACCTCGACTACCGGATGGCAGTTTATGCCGCACAGGTCCACCGCATGGACTGGAACATCGGCCGATTGGTGAATACCCTCAAGCAACTGGGGAAACTCGACAACACGCTAATCGTCTTCCTATCAGACAACGGCGGCTGTGCCGAGCCCTACACAGACCTCGGCGGGCACGCCCAGAACAAGATCAACGCCCCGGAAAACTCCTCCAGCGTCTCCTACGGCACCGGCTGGGCGAACGCCTCCAACACCCCGTTCCGCAAGTTCAAATCGACCCTTCTCGAAGGCGGGATTTCGACTCCACTCATCATCCACTGGCCCGCCGGCCTGAAGGCCAAACCCGGCTCCCTGGATGCCACTCCCGGTTACCTAACCGACATCATGCCCACCGCTCTTCAGGTTAGCGGAGCGACCTATCCGAAAACTTTCAACGGCCAAGAGATCACCCCGCTCGAAGGAGTGAGCCTGGCAGCGAGCATCGCCGGATCGCCAGCCTCATCGGAGCCCCGCACCTTCTGTTGGGAACAATACGGCTACAAGGCCGTGCGCCACGGCGACCTCAAGGCGGTTTTCAATCCCAAAGGGCAATACGACAAGACCGGCAGCGGCGAATGGGAGCTTTATGATCTATCAACCAACCGAACCGAAGTCACCAACCTCGCCACCACACGTCCCGACGATTTGAAATCGCTCGTCGCGAAATGGGACGCCTGGGCCGACCGCTGCCAGGTCAGTTCAACGCCTGGCCAAGGGAAGAAGCGGGCCAAGCGAGGGGAAGCCAATTAGTAATCGATGGATGAAACCATCCTGCTTTAGCAACGCCCGCACCCAAAACAAGTTGCCTCCGAGAACCATGAAAACAACCACCCGACTTTTTGCCGGCCTCGTCTTACGGGGATCCCCGCTACCCGCAGCCGGGAAGAAACCCAACATCATCATTATTCTATCCGATGATCATGGCTACACGGATCTGGGAATTCACGGCATCGATCCCAACGTGCAAACACCCGCGATGTAACAACTCTCCGCCGGTGGGGCACTGATGGAATTTGGCTACTCGACCGCCCCGCAATGTGTTCCCTCCCGCGCCGGACTCATCTCAGGGCGTGTCCAGAACACCTTCGGACTGCGAGGAAACGGGGACAGTGACGAACCCATTACCCTGGACGTACCGGCCATCGCCTAGCGACTGAAAAAATCGGCGGATATCGCACAGGTTTCGTCGGCAAATAGCATCTGGGCAACGGCGAACAAGGACCCGATCAGCGTGGCTTCGATGATTATGTGGACGGCACCTTTCGAAGATATCATGCGAACTATGACCTCGATGGTAAAGCCATGCCTCGCAAGTCTTACGACATCACTGGCAACCGGGTGCTGCATCAAGGCCAGGCGGCAGCGGCGTTCATCAGCACACTCGATTTTACGGCTTCCGCACTGAAGCTGGCTGGCGGTGACATACCCGCCGAGCTGGATGGTGCCGATGCCATCTCCCTGCTAACAAAGAAGTCCGATCAGCTCACCCGCAGCAAGGATCTTTTCTGTGACCGGGGGAACGGCATCGCCCTTCAACGCGACGGATGGAAAATCCACCGATGGTGGCAAGAGTCTCGCACTTTTCAACATCAAGGAGGATCTGAATGAATTCTTTGATCTTAAGCTCCATAATCCTTATAAGTTCAAGGAAGTGGAAACAGCCTTGATGGCACGCTACACCGCGCTCCCTGCCAATGGCAGATCTCCCCTGCGGGGAATCACTAAGCGACCACCTTCGTCGACGGCGCACCACCAAACACGCCTGTGGACGCCCGCTACCTCCATCCTTACAAGGACGGTAGACCAGCCGCCTATCCCGCACCGCTCAGAGCCGTCCCGTGATAACAGCTGTCAAGAATCCTTCTCGCACGAATCGCCGCAAGCCGGTGCTCGCCGCCTTCTTATGCGGACTTTCAGATATGCGGATCCAGTGGTCCGGTTCACACGCCGATCACTTCTGTCAGCAGACCAATCATCGCTTGCGCGGCTTGTCTGCCGGTTTCCAACACTTCATGGTGGTCCAGATGCGCGGCGGTGATGCCGGCGGCCCAGTTCGTGAGACAGGAAAAGGCGACGACGGGTAGGCCGAGCGAGCGCGCTTGGATGGTTTCCAAAACCGTGCTCATGCCCACGGCGTCCGCGCCGAGGGTCTGCAGCATCCGGATTTCCGCTGGGGTTTCATATTGCGAACCGCGCAGTCCGGCGTAGACGCCCTCGTGAAGAAGCATACCGGATGACTCCGCCGCGACACGGAACTCAGCGCGCCAGTCGGCGTCGTAGGCGACGGACATGTCGATAAAATCCGCGCCTTCGAGCGGCGAGGTGCCCGTGAGGTTGAGGTGGTCGCTGAGCATCATCCAGGTGCCGGGCGCGAAGCCGGGATTCAAGGTGCCGGCGGCGTTGGTGAGGATGATTTTTTCGATCCCCTGCTCCACCATCCAGCGCACGCCGGCGGTGACGAGACGCGGGCCGTGGCCTTCGTAGAGATGCACCCGGCCTTTCATCAGGACGGCGGGGGTGCTGCCGAGTTTTCCGAAGACGAATTTCCCGGCATGGCCCGGCACCGAGGAGACGGGCAGGCCCGCATCGGTGAAAGGGACTTCGCGCTCTACTACCGCCGCGTCGGCCAACGGCCCCAATCCGGATCCCAGTACGATTCCAATCATGCGGATGATGGTAGCTGCTTCCCAGGAAGATGGAACCGCAAAGGCGTGGAGGTCGCAAAGGGACGCGAAGTTTTTCAGATGCCGATTCCGGCGGGCTCCTTGCCATCCAGGGATTTTCGGGGTAGCTTTGGCCCATGGATGCGAACTCAAGACCCAAACAATCCTTTGAGAACAATCCTTTGGCCCAGGCGATTCTGCGCGAGGGCCGTCTCATCCAAGACCGCTTCGCAGCCGAGCCGGTCTATGCGAAGACAGGAAAGGGCTATCTGAAGAGCGTGGGTGTGGGAGAAATCGCAGAGGCCAAGAAGCCATCCAAAAAACAAGGACAATGAACGCCCGACAATGGTTAGCGGAGATTCCTTGGGACTTGGTCGTCTGGCAGAATTTACAACTCTGTAATGACAAACGGGCTCATCACGGCCCCACCTCGGACGGTCACGCTTCTTGCCGGGAGCTTTGGGAAACGTCTCAAATGAAAACCATGACATTGGATGAGATGGTGGATTTCTGTCGCCGCTGCCATCGCCTCGCTCCGTTCACCAACTACAACGGAAACACGTTCGCTGCCATCGCGCGAGCACTGATTGACGGCTTGGGGCTTCCAAAGGAAAACGCGACGGTCGCCCGCAGCCTCGCGGGACACATCGTCGCCGGAGTGGCCAGTGAGGAGGAAGTGAAGGCGTTTGAAAAGTTCTGCGCGGGCTTGGGGTGATGAAGGGACGGGAATGTCCCTTCTCCTTATTTGCGCATCAGCGCTTCGATCTCCTCCGCTTCGATCGGGATCTTACCCATCAGGTCGAAGTTCTTGTCCTTGCCGATCACGAAGTCGTTCTCTAACCGAACTCCCAGACCCTCCTCGCGGATGTAGATGCCGGGCTCGATGGTGAAGACCATCCCCTCCGCGAACGGTTGGTGCGGCGGACTAACATCGTGCACATCCAGACCGAGGTGATGCGATGTGCCGTGCATGAAATACTTTTTCACCAACGCCTTGTCCGGCCCCTGCTCACGGGCCTCCTTGGCGGTGAACAAGCCGAGAAGGACCAGTTCGCGCTCCATCAGTTCAATGACCTGTTTCTGATAGTCCATCGGCGTGTTGCCGGGGCGTAGGATCTTGTTCGCCCCATGAAAGACACAGAGCACAGCGTCGTAGACCTCGCGCTGACGCTTGGTGAATTTTCCGTTCACCGGCACAGTGCGCGTCAGGTCGGACGCCCAACCGGCATATTCGGCAGCCACGTCCATCAGGATCAACTCGCCGTCCTGGCAGACCTTGTCGTTTTCCACGTAGTGAAGCACACAGGCGTTCTTCCCGCTGCCGATGATCGGCGCGTAAGCGAATCCCCGCGAGCCGCGGCGGACGAACTCATGCAGCAGCTCCGCCTCGATCTCCCACTCGCCGACGCCCGGCTTGATGAATCCCAACAACCGCCGGAATCCGGCTTCCGTGATGTCGCAAGCACGCTGCAGCATCTTGATTTCCTCCTTATCCTTGATCATCCGCAGCCGGTGCAGCAAGGGCGCAAGCCGCTCGTAGCGGTGCAGCGGATAGCGGGCCTGGCAGTCCTTGATGAACCTCGCATTGCGGGTTTCCACCACCACGCTGGCGCGCAGGTGCTCGTTGGTCGCCAGATAGATGTTCTCCACCTGCGGCACCATGCGGTGGAGGAACGCATCGAAGCCGTGAGACCACTCGATCCGCTCCACCCCGGTCGCGGCGCGGGCCTGTTCCTTGCTGAGCTTTTCGCCCTCCCAGATCGCGATGTGCTCGTTGGTTTCCTTGACGAACAGAATCTCACGTTCCTTGGGATCGACCGCATCCGGCATGAGGACGAGTGTCGTTTCCTCTTGGTCCACGCCGGTGAGGTAGTAGAGGTCGCTGTTCTGTTTGAAGGGCAGCGTGCCGTCGGCGTTGGTCGGATAGATGTCGTTGGCATGGAGGATGACCATGCTGTTCGGCTTCAGCAAGCCGCGCAGGTTGTCGCGGTTGCGGAGGAAAAACTGCGGTGAAGTGGGTTCGTATCGCACGAGCCGACTTCACGGCATCCACCGCCGCAGGGCAAACCCGGAATTGCGGGAAAGCCCACCTTCACAATGGGGGAAATCAGCCCCCCCACCGAACCCCTCCATGTGCCCCGTGCCGAAACTGTCACAGAACCGAACTACCTCGGCCATGCTCCCTCAGCTCTCCTCGCTTCTAGTTCCTCCATCCCCAGTCCGATGTCCACCTCCGCCGATCCGGCCTCCTTCCCGTTCCATCCGATGTCACCCTGCTCTGGTCTGATCTCACGGAGCCACGGAACGATTTCTAACTCCCTCGATCCGGTATCAAACTACCAATACTTGATCTCGGATCACCTCAACCTGATGTCAGATTCCCTCAATCGGACATCGGATTCAGCGCTTTCGAGATACAATCCTCCTCCGATGATCTCAGATTTCAAACTGATTACAAGAGACTTACGATAAAAAACCCCGATCCTCCTCCCCTGCTCAAAACACCAAACTACCAAAAAATAGAACCAACACCACCATGGCCACCGTAAAACTCGCCCTCGCCGAACTCACCATTGAGGAAAAGGTCCAGCTCGCCACCAACGTCGAAGCCGGACTCACCGGAAACGCCGTGTTTCCTGCTCCTAATCCGCCTCTGGCCACGCTCAAGGCCACCGCCGCCAGCCTCACTCTAGCCGTGACAAAAGCCGCCGAAGCCCGGAAACAATCAGAAATCGCCACCTTGGATCAAGACAACGCCGAAGATCTCCTCGATTCCGTCCTCACCCAGCTCGGCTCTTACGTGGAAAACACCTCCGGTGGCGATGAGGCGAAAATCCTCTCCACCGGCATGGGTGTCAAAGCCGCCGCCACCGCCGCCGGAATTCTCTCCGCACCCGGCCCCGTCGCCGCCAACACCGGCGACGCGCCCAATGAAGTAGACCTCAGTTGGCCGCGCCTTACTGGCGCGAAATCCTTCGTCATCCAATACGCCACCGACCCGAACGCAGCCGACGGAGACTGGAAATTCGGCACCACCTCCACCAAGAGCAGTTGCACCGTCGGCAGCCTGGTTCCCGGCACCCGCAACTGGTTCCGTGTCGCCGCCGTCGGTTCCGCTGGCCAAAGCCCGTGGAGCTCCCCTGTCACGGCACGTGCCATTTGATAACTCTGCCCGGACCCCCAGTGGCGTTTCACTGGGGGTTCTTGTCTTCTTGGATCAGTATCAAACAAGACCTCACTTCCTTGACCAAGCTCTGAGGGGCTATCTTGAAAGCACTGGCGCATCGGAACACCACATCCAGAGAGGGCGTGCGCAATCCCTTCTCCAGTCTTGAGATGTAACTGCGCTCCAGCCCGCTGTAAGCGGCCAAGTCTTCCTGAGCCCACCCTTTCATCAAACGTCTTCGGATGATGACGCGGGCGAAGCTTTCACGCAGATGGTCGAGGTCGTGCAAGAAGGCGAGATTAGCCATGTGCCCCTGCGAGTCTCCGTGACTATTGGCACATCCATCCTCCAATCGGACGTTGACAGCATCGCCTTCTTAAAGTGCAGTTCGAACCGTTTAGACCATCCTTTAAAATGAAGCTTATGAGCCATCAATCACACGGTCCCAGATTTGGATTCAGGAGATTCGGATCGAAGATGTTCAGCATCTCCTGCGTCCTCGCCACATGTCTGCATGCTGCGGAAGAGACTGCGGATACAAAATCATCAACAGCCGATGTGAGTGACCGCCGCGCTTACATTCCCCACTCCCTCGAGGTCCCCGTTTTCCGCCCTCCTGCCCCTCCAGTGGAGAAGAGAATCCCGGCGATGCGGGTGGATTCCGCAGTCACGGTCCCCACGAAAAACTCCCGCTCTCTCACGATCCTCCGCGGAGAAGCCTCCACCCTGCCGGATCTACCACCGCCACCGCCAGCACCGCCCAAAGTCGAGCCGCGCGATCCCACTCCCGAGGAAATCGCCCGGCGCATCTGGCACCATCGCCACGATCTGAACTTCGGAGCCACCATCTATGATCACAAGATCAGCGTGATTAACTGGACCGATCAGGTATCCCTCGTGCGCTACGAGGCAGTCTGCGGCTTTGACATCGGGCTGTTAGCCGGAGTTGGGACCTTCGTTCACTCAGGCGAAAAATACAGTTTCTCCCTCATGCATTCCCACTACGACACCACCTGGGAACGCCGCCTCACCCGCCGCTGGAAAATTGCTGTGCCAGAGGTGAATCCCGGGGAAATCCGGATCACCAAGGGCGATGCAGAGGACGCAATCGCCATCGCACCCTTGACCATCATCAAGGAAATCATCGCTGCGGAAACACCACGCCTGCTTGTCTATCAGGCAAAACGGGAAACCTATTTCGCCGCCTCCGCCGCATGGCATAAAGCCAATCCCGTCCAGCCGCGTGATGAGACAATCTGGCTGAAGCCACACCGGGGAAGCCGCTATCTCACCAATCCACGACCAGAGGCAACCACCCGTTAGTCCTTCTCTCCTCATCGACCATGAAACACCTTCTAGCACTTTTGCCGCTTTTCCTGTTGTGTCCCCTCAGCGCACAGCAAAGCGGCATCGATCAAGCGTCCGATCTCATTGTCGTCCCGGCGGGTGACAAGTTCCTGCGGTGGTATGGCCACGCGGGACGCAGCTATTTCATCCAGATCTCCGATCCTAACAACCCACTCGAAAAATGGTTCTGGGCACCCATCATCGAAACTGGAAACGACGAGGAGATCAGCCACGAAGTCGATGGGACCGCCGCGAAAGGCTTCTTCCGCCTCAAATACTCCGATCAAGTTCCCGGCCCCGCCGAAACGCTCGATACCGCCGACTTCGACAACGACACTCTTTCGAATCTGACAGAAATCACCCAACACCAGACCGATCCGCTGTCCAGAGACAGTGATGGAGACGGACTACCTGACAACTGGGAAATCGCCCACGGTTTGCTACCTCTCGACAACGGCTCCGGTAACGTGGCTAACGGACCCGCCGGATTTTTTGGCTCCTCCGGCGGCAGCAATAGTGACGCGTATGGAGCCGGGGTGTTGCCGCTTCCAGGAGCGACACTCGATGATCTCGACGGCGATGGAATCGACAACGACGAGGACGCATCATCTCGGGATCCAGTGATCAGTTGGGCGTCTGCCTCGGTGACTGGATATGCGATGATCGAAATTGACCTTCCGGTTGATGTGGGTCCCTACCCGTCCGACTTCAACGACGATGCAGATGTACTCTTCGGGGCCGGAAAATGGATCGCAGGAACTTGGTCAGAGCTCTCTCCCATCGACGAATCAGGCGTTTACGAACCCGGCGGAGACTCTGAGATCAGCTATGGTTCACGCCACACCTATTGGTCGCACTTTCTTCCAACTGGCAATCTGCTTGCAGATGTTGATTTCTCTACCTACGACGGATATGGATGGGACGTTATACTCCCTCATCTGGCTGTGTTGACACCTACCTCGTCCACACTGCTCTCGCCAGAAACCGTTACTTGGGCTACTGACACCTCCCGCTGGGGACTGCGCGCACTTGCTACCGACGGCACTGGCCGCATCTTCGCCAGGAAGGCCGGATTAAGCACTGATATCGAAATCTGGCTACTAAACGCTGAATTACAAAAAATTGGATCTTACGCGCTTCCATCCGACTACCGCCCCCGGTCCGGTATTGCTTCAGCATCAGGCTGGTTCGCCACATCGTCTTATCAAAGCCACCAATCATCGGGCACAGCGATATTGAAGGTTTGGAACTCGACCGGCACGTCCGTCGATGTGCCTCTCGCTTCAAACAATGATTTCCTCGATCTGACGGATCTTCCTAACGGGAGAACAATCCTTTGTGCCCATACCTCCAATGGCAGCAGCAAGCCGCTGCTCAGCAATGATGATGGCACGGCTTTTATTCCAGTCCCGTCTTTGGCAGATAAGAATATCACTCATTTCGCAGGGGATGGCACCGGTATCACCGGAGACCGCAAGCTCTGGCGGAATGGCGCACTCGCACCGCTCAGGGATTTGTCGAAAGAATGGTCAGACTACGATGACCTGGGGTGGCTGCTTTCTCCAATCAAAGGAAACAAAAGCGGCGTGTGGCTCGTGAACCTTCTCGAGCCTCAAGATGGAGAGGAAAAAGCGGCGGTCATGATACCATCCTCACTCCAGTCCTGGGATCCCGAAACAGGCAAACGCCAGATGGCCACGAATGTCACGATTTCCGATCCCCGCCCGGATGTCACGGTCGCCCTAGAGAGTGCAACTCTTGATACCGAAGGCGCTCTCTCAATCCGGGTCCAGGGCAGCGTGGAAGACCACCTCTCAGAGGCAGTCGCCTCCGGGCGCATTTCCCAACTCCATTTTTCAGTGAATGGTGAAGTCGTGCGCTCCATCAACCTTTCTTACGGCCAGGGGGAGGCTCCATGGACACTGGCGGACTCACTCAATGAATTCGACGAAACGCTGACCATCGAAAATCCGAAACCCGGTGCCTACGAGGTCCGTGTCGAAACTGACGAGAATCCCGCAGGCAATACCGGCTGGGGTCGCGTGGCCGTAGGACTGGCACGGGAAACAGATACCGGTGCCACCGCCACCACCTTCAACGGACTCTCGGCCGCTCTGGGCCAGAATCACTCCGCGAGCGCGATCGACACCGTCACCGTCTATTTCGGAAATCGTGCCCCTCAGGCTGGTGACGCGATTTTCACGGAATCTGCCGCAAACAGCGGGATCTTCACGGGAGTTCTCAACATCGGCGGACAAAACCAAACCTGCACCCTCAGCATCAGTGATGCCAGCCAGTTCCAAGGTGCCTCTGTCGATCACCTCAGCGCGGAACTGACCTTCGCTAGCGGTGGATCGCAGCAGAAGGTTCTCACCAGTCTTCAAGAAACCGCCGCCGGATCACTGAGATTCTATCCGGACGGCTTCCAGGTGAACGGCGAGTTCAACCGGGTCTATCAAATGGAAGCACTTCCCGGATCCCAGCCAGGGAGTTTCGAACCGCTCGTCATGAAAGCCGCCGTTCCCGAGTCGTGGATCGAAATCCCCGACTTCAAGATCCTCGTCAATGGCGATGAGCACACCGTCAAAAAGCTCACCGTGGACGGCAAGGAAGACATGTATGTCGTCAACTCCGCAGCGGATACCCGCCCAAAGCTCTTCATCCCCTGCCGCACTCCGCTTTCAGAAGATCACAGCGTGACCGACGACAACGTTCCAGGCGGAGTGATCCGCTGGGAAATCCAGTTCGACGGGCAGACCGCCGTGATGCAGGAAACCGTTCTGCTCGCGGGCTCTCCGCCGGAAGAGAATGGCATCGCCGCGCGGGGAATATCCGCAGCCCGGTCCACCACTGGCTGGCAGGCACCCGGCGACACCATCACCTGGACGGATCTGGAAACCGCCTACAAGTTCATCTACCCGGACGAACTTTCACAGACCCTGCTCCGCGTCTATCTCGCGGAAGGACATGAAATCGATCTCACCGACGTGCTCGGCGATTTCGACTTCAGCTACCTGGGCCGAGTGGGAACCAAGGCCCTCATCAAGATCGAAGAAGACGACGCACAGGTCCACCCCGGCATCGCCGCGCAATACCTCTGGATGGGACTCAACAAAGCGCTCGTGAGCTACAGCTTCCGCGCCTCCGTGGCAGCGGAAATCGGCGAGGACACTCTGGAAATCGCATTCCTCCAAGCCTACAAGGCCCAAGTCGGACCCGCTGCCGCCGAGTATGGGGTGGCCGCCGCAGAACTCTATCTCTCGGCCATCGGGATTGTAAATGAGCCGCTGGAATGGTTAATCATCGTCGATGAAGTCTCGGAAGGACACTATGCCGCGCTGGCGGGTGCACTGCCTTACATTCCGCCCGGCATACTCAAGGTTGGGAAGAATCTCAAAATCGTCACGCCTTCGCGCAAGACACTTGGAACCTTCAGTGCCGAGCAGCTTGAGATTCTGCAAACCGGGTTGAGGACGCAGGATTTACAGGTCATCGGCACAGTGCTCGACGATATTTCAGCGACACGCTACCTAATCAAGGCCCTCAATAGCGATGGCGGACAAATCCGGGCACCGACCGAACGCTATGGACTCACTCGCAACATGCTGCGGGTCAAAGTTAGGCCGAATGATCAATTCGTCGCTCACCATGACTTGATCTTTGCACGAGCTGATTGGTTTGCCGCACACGGAATCAATGTGAATGACTCGTTCAACGGTCGTTGGGTCCACAAAACCGAGCATGACGAATGGCACAAAGGCAACGACGGAGGGCCATTCAACCAATTCTGGAAAGATTTCATCGCCGATGAGCCAACGCCGCCGGACGGGATTTACACCAAACAGCAAATACTAGCAAAACTCGCGGAATGCAGAACGCAGTTCCCTGCAATCATTACCGAATAAAATGAAACTATATCGAACAAATGTGATCGAAAATGGCTGTGGAGCATTTCCTTGGGGTGGATATGGACCATTGGAGTCAATGCCATTCATTGACTCTCTGGCTGAATCCGAACGGAAAATGATGGAAGGGTTCTGGAAGGTAAATCCACGTCCTCCAGGAATGCAAATCGATCCTGGAGGTCGCATCTGGTCCGAATTTATTGGAATGAGTATTGGTATTCCGAGATTCTTCGTAAGCCAAAAAGTGCTCGATGATCTGAGTGATGAAGGAATCAAACCGTGGCGCATCACCGAAATGCCAATCGCAACGATAAGAGCAAAGATATTGCTGAGAACTCCCCCCCCTAAGTATTGCGTTTTGGAAGCGGCACCAGGAATTAGTGTATGGGGCAAGAACATCCCTCAGACATTCAAGTTTGACTCTTGGAATGGCAGCGATCTCTTTAGTATCCAAGAAGGTAGTCCTCTCCATCTCTTTTGTACGGAAAGAGTGAAGCACCTCGCTGAGAAAAAAGGGTGGACCAATGCGAAATTTGACGAGATTGCACTTGTCTAAAAGCAAGCTAGTGAAACCCAACGACAGCTTTCATGCATATCATGATTTTTCTTGGGAACACAGAAAGTGGTTTGCCAACCACGGAATCAATGTCAACGCTCCGGCTTTCGGAAGATGGGTGCACAAAATCGATCATGATGCCTGGCACAAAGGGGCAGGCGGAGGAGGGTTCAATGATTATTGGAAAGCGTTTATGGAGGAAGAAGATGCACTAGGAGCCTCCCGTAAGACTGTTCTGGATATCCTCGCGAAGCTGGAAGAATGCAGATTACAGTTCCCATTAATTATAACAGAGTAAACTCAACTAATGAAAATGTTCAGACTTCACTATTTTGCCACAGGAGGACGTAGTTTTCCCTGGGCTTCGGGCTATCGCCCTTTTGATCACATGCCATTTTTAGATGAACTCCCAGAAGAGCATCGGGCATCAATGTTTGGATTTTGGAGTGTCAATCCTGGGCTTCCGGGAATGAACATAGATCCCGGCGGTCGAACTTGGACCCATTTGATTGGTAACGGATTAGGATGGCCCTCATTCTTTGTAAACGAAACGGCCATTTGTGATTTGGAGGATGCTGGAATCGAGATCTGGCGTAAGACAGAAATGCCAATCGCGAGTATAAAGTCAAAAACACTGCTAAAGCTTTTGCCCCCAAAATACTATGTTTTGGAAGCGGAACGTGGAATCGAAGTGGATTTTGAAGCGAGTGGAGTACCGTTCGACTCTGACGGCAAACCCAATCATCGGGCGAGAGACAAAGACAAAAAAGGACCTCTAGCCGTAAGGCTGGATTCTTGGAGCGGTAAGGATCTTTTCTCAATACGCCAAGGTGTCCCAATGGTCGTTTATTGCACCGATAAGGTGAAGAGTCTTGCCGAGGAGAAGGGCTGGACAAATGTGAAGTTTGAAGAAATTCCTGTGGTTTGAACTAACGTCAGAAGCGCTCCAACGGGTGCCAATGAACGGAGGTTGAAGTTAAATTGAAAAGCTCATGGCCCGTTAGGAGCGGCGGATTTTTTCTCCTAAGAAATAGTTTGAGGCGGCGGGGGAATCCATCAAGCTGCTAGTTGAGTTGAGTAGTGGCTGGGAGATTTGTATCCGTGAATTTTGCGCGGGCGATCATTTAATTGTGCTTCGGTTTCATCCATTGATACCTGATCCACCTCGCTGAGGTCGCAGCCTTTCGGGTAGTATTGGCGCACCAGTCCGTTGAAGTTCTCAGAAGTTACCAGCACCCAAATACTTCGTCCTCGAAGCTGGACCGGGTATCGAAACGGATTATGAAGCCAGCGGCGTTCCACTCGACGTCGATGGAAAGCCCGACCACAATTTGCGTGAAAAATCGAAAGTTGGAGCGTATGCAGTTAGGTTATCATCATGGAATGGCAGCCAGCTTGTCAGTCCGGCAATGCGTGAGCCGATGTTTGTCCTATGGTCGGAAGGCGCCAAACAGCTGTGCGAGGATAAGGGTTGGACGAACTTCCGCTTTGACGAGGTGCCTGTGGTCTGATCCGCTCGGACCAACCTACTAAACTACACACCGGTCTATGAACATCCTCAAAAGCAATCCCAGCGGCATTCTCATAGAAACAGAACTGGATGAATTCGAGGCTTCGCTTGGATACGGCCTGCCATCGGAATACCGCGAGTTTCTGCTGACCCATAACGGTCCATTAGTAGAACCGATATCATTTTGGATCACTGAGGGCGAGTGTACTGGCCAGATCGAAGATTACTTTTTCGGATTGCACGATGGGCCGACGACCAATTTCAAAAACTGGTATCTTGACAATCCTTCCAAGTTTCCCGCAGACTGTCTTCCTATCGCTCACGATGGTATGGGGAACTTTACCTGCATCGGACTCGGCGGCACGGAGCGGGGTAGGATCCTGTTTTTCGATCACGAATCAAACTGGGGCGAATCTTCCTTGGAAGATCTCGAACCTGTTGCGGATTCATTCGGTGAATTCATCAGCGGTTTGTTCCACGACGATATAGGGGAGGACGAGGAAGACGATGATTCGTCTTCAAATTTATTCGGAGAACTCGTCCTGCTATGGAAACTTGCGAAAATCAAGCCGTCGGAGAACGACCTATTCAACCAAACTCAGCTGTTCATCCTGCTTGGTACGGAACAGCTCTATTTTGAAATCGAACGTCCACATTCGCTCAAATTTTTGGACGATCTTGTAGCCGACGCGACGGATGCCGGACCGCTGGAACCGTCGTTCCGCTATGGTCAGACATGTAGTTCATTTGTATTTACGGATCAACAGGGTTCCGTGTTGTCAGTAGTTGTCGCATCCCAAGGTCATGTGATTTGTGGAAACAAATACTGGAAGGTGGGTGCTGAGATTTGGCAAACAATCTGTGACACGGCAAAAGCAGCTGCGCTGGAAAGCGGGATTGATTTAAATATAAGTGAATAATGGGTGGATAAGGGAAGGAATTTTTCTCAACCCGACAAGGTATCCCAATGGTCGCTTATTGCACAGAGAGGATAAAGAGCCTCGCCGAGGAGAAGGGCTAGACGAATGTGAAGTTTGAAGAAATTCCTGGGTTGAACTAACGGCAGAAGCGCTCCAACGGGTGCCAATGAACGGAGGTTGAAGTTAAATTGAAAAGCTCACGGCCCGTTAGGAGCCGCGAATTGTTGAACATTTGTTGTTTAGAACGTGGCGGTCGCTTCCACCGGTGTCAGCTCTTCAAACTCGACGCCAAAGACGTGAGAGCCATGTTCTGTCTTGACGTCGATAGCCACATCCATACGAAACAATTCATCTTCATCGGGTGGGCTGAAGCTGACATATATTGTGTTTTCAGGCTTTGCCAGTAGTTCAGAAACGGTCATTCCGTACTCGTAGTCCCTGAGCAGCACTTCGACTTTTGGATATACTTCCATCCAAACGGAATTCCAGTTGGCTAGAACCAGCCTCTTCACCTCCTCGGCGTCCGCGTCGGAGAGCACCGGAACCTCGTATTCGTCGTCTTCATCCTCAAACAGATCGAAGAGGACGCTTCTTGCGCCGAAAGGAGGGCACTCAAGGTCGTGATATGATGGAAAACTCATAGTGGTTCTGGATGGTGGTGATACTGTTCGTCCACCAAAGTGTGGTGACCACGGCTATCAGTATCTGTATGTTTTAGTCGAACCTTAAATCGGCAAAAATGCCCCATGCCTCGGCACGCCGTTGAACGCCCGGTCCAGCCCGAGCCGCTGCCACATGCCGGCCACCGCGCAGCCGAGGATTTCCACGTCGCCGCGCGCGTCGTGGCGGCGGATGCCTTGCTGGTCGATCCGCAACCGGGAAACCAAGTGGTCCAATGAGTGCCCGGTGCCGCGGGTTTTGCCGAACAACATCTTGGACATGTGAATGGAGTCAATGCTGTGGACCTCACGCATCGGCAGGCCGTGGCGGCGGCAGGTCGCTGCGAGAAATTTACTGTCAAACCGCAGGCCGTTGTGGGCGATGAGCGTGGAGTTCCCCGACCACGTGGCGAACTCGCACAGCACTTCCTCCGGCCGGTTCGCGTGCTGGACCTGCCGGTTTCCGACGCCGGTATAACTCTCGATGAAGGCGGAAATCGGCCGCCGCGGTTTGGCAAAACTGGCGAAGGTCTCCTCCGGGCGCAAACAGCCCGCGGTGAAACGCATGGCCGCGATCTGGATGAACTCGTCTTGCTCCGGGTCCAGCCCAGTGGTTTCCAAATCGTAAACCACGAAGGTCTCCCCGTCGTGCTGGCGGTCCGTCCAAAAGAACGAATGCCGGCACTCGGGACAATCCACGCGGGTTCCCATCGCGGACTTGGGTCCGGTCAGGCTGTTTTTGCACTCGGGGCAGAAGGCTTTCATCGTTGGATGTCGTTTACGCAAAGATCAAACCGCAGATGAACGGGATAAACACAGATGAAAGAAGGGATAAGAAAGCGGATAGGTTCGACTTCTTCATCTCTCCCATCTGCGTGCATCCTGTCCATCTGTGGTTGAAAATCCAAATCAGCCCATCGCCTTTTCCATCAGCTTGTTCATCCGGGAAACCGTGTCGCGGGCGTCTTCTAGCAAGCCAGCGGCGATGAGCGAGTTGTCGAGCATCTGAAGAGCCACCAGTTTCGCCAACTCCGGGTTGGAATCCTTCGCTTCGGCGAGTTTCTTCACCAGCGGATGGCGCGGGTTGATCTCGAGCTCCACCTTGATGTCGTCTTTGAAATTTTCATCCATCGCCTTCATCATCTGGCGCATCTGCGGGCTCATTCCATCGGTCGGCACCAGCGCGATCACCGGGCTGTCCACCAGGCGCTTGCCGCTCGCGACGGCTGTCACCCGGTCGCCCAACTCCGCCTTGAGGAATTCGCAAAGCGCCGCGGTCTGCTCTTCGGATAGAGCGTCACCTTCCGGCGCATGATCTTCGAGCTCGACGCCGCCGTGGCGGATGGAAACGAGTTTTTTCCCATCGAACTCACCGAGCGACTCGACGACGTATTCGTCCACCGCGTCGGTGAAATAGATGACCTCCAGCCCGCGCGCTTTGAACGCCTCGACATAGGGACTGCTCTCCACCTGCTCGCGGCTGCCGCCTACCAGATAGTAAATCGACTCCTGCCCGTCCTTCGCCCGCGAAACGTAGTCCGCGAATCCGCAGAAGGCGCCTGCTTCCGTGAGCGACGACTCGAAGCGCAGCAATTTCGCCAGCGCGTCCTTGTTCGCGTAGTCGGTGGCGATGCCTTCTTTAAAATAGCGGTCGAACTTCTTGTAAAACCCGCGGTACTTCTCCGGATCCGCTTCGGCTTCTTTTTCAAACATCTTGATCACCCGCTTGCTGATGACCGCGCCGAGCTTGCGGATGAGCGCGCTGTCCTGCATCGATTCCCGCGAGATATTCAGCGGCAGGTCCGCGCTATCGACGACGCCTTTCATGAAGCGCATCCAGTCGGGTAGAAGTCCCTTTGGCTCGGCGTCGATGAGCACTTTTTTCGAGTAAAGCGAGACGCCGCCCTCGACCTTGCCGAAGCCCATGCGCTCGGGATTTTCGCTCGGCGCGAAGATCAACGCGTTGATCGCGATCGGCGCGTCGGCACTGAAGTGCAGGCGGTAAGCGGGCTCGTCCCAAGCCTTGCAGGCAAATTGATAGAACGCCTTGTATTCGTCCTCGGAGATTTCCGATTTGTTCTTCAGCCACAGCGCCTCCACCTCGTTGACGCGGGTGCCGTTGAGGAAAATCGGAAAGCCGACGAAATTGCTGTAGCGCTCGATGAGGTGCTTGATGCGGGTTTCCTCGGAATACTCGCCGAGCTCTTCCTTCAGGTGCATCACGATTTTCACGCCGCGCGACTGGCCGGGTGAGTCCTCGATTTCATAACCGGTCTTGCCGTCGCTGATCCAGACGAGCTCCTCGCCGTCCGCCCGCCAGCTGCGGGTGTGGACCTTCACCTCGTCCGCCACCATGAACGCCGAGTAAAACCCGACGCCGAACTGGCCGATCATGTTGCCCGGCGTGCTGCCGCTGTCCTTCATGTTTTTCAGGAACGCCTTGGTCCCCGAGTGGGCGATGGTGCCCAGGTTCGTCACCAGCTCCTCGCGGGTCATGCCGATACCGGCGTCGGAAATCGTCAGCGTTTTCGCATCGGCATCGGTGGTGATGTGGATTTCCAACGGCAGCGTCGGCTCGTGCACGTCCTTCTCCGTGGCTTCGATGTGGCGAAGTTTTTCCATCGAGTCCGAAGCGTTCGAAATCAGCTCGCGGAGGAAAATCTCCTTGTCGGTGTAAAGGGAGTGGACCACCAGATCGAGCAATTGCTGGATCTCGGCTTGGAACGTGTGTTTTTCGGCGGTTGGGGTGCTCATGGGTAAAGTGGGGTTGGTTCGTGGGAACGGGCGGACCATAGCCAACCAGCGGCGGCTGTCAAAATTTCCGCGACACCAACTCAGGCCAGCCCATTCAAGCCGCGGGTGGGAGTAAAAACGGATTTAAAATCCGGATGTCGAGCCCTTCGAAATCCGCTTCATTCCGAGTCACTAGAGTCAGATCGTATTCCAGAACACTCGCCGCCAACAAGGCGTCCACCTCAGGCAGGGAACGCGTCGCCTGAAGCTTCCCCCATCGCTCGGCGACTGCCAGTGAGACGTCAATCACCCGCTCACGGAAAGTCGTTTTCACATCACCCAGCCAGCGCTCCAGCGCCAGGGTTTGCGAAACATCGCGCACGCCCAGCCGGTCAATTCCCTTCCGGATTTCTCCTAGCGTCATCACGCTCAAATAAATCTCCTGATCCCTCATGCCCAGCCACCATTGGTAAACTTCAGGTCGTGCCCGCTGCGGGCCTTTCCGGATCTCGCTCAGCACATTGGTATCGAGGAGGTAGCCACGCATTTTCAGTCTTCAAAAATGGGTTGCTCCGTTGCTCGGCCCGGCAGGTTGCGGTCCCGCTCGAACAACTCGTCGTCGCCACCAGCCGGCATCTCACCCAGCATCTGCCAGAAACTCTTGCGCTCTCCCCCATCCGCCAGCAGCGCCTCGCGTAAAATCCTGCGATGCTCCTCCTCGACGGAGACCCCATGATCCCCGGCCCGCCTCTTCAGGTGGCGGACCAACTCATCATCCAGGTTTCTGACCAGCAGTTGTGCCATAAGCCCACAATGTGATATCATCGATATCAAATCAACCTCAAAGTGCCCGGAATTGCAATTCGGCCCGCCGTCAGCTTACCTGCTGCCACATGCATGATCTTCACATTCATCTCGGAGGAGCCGTTCCCTCGTCGGTCCTCTGGGAAATCCTCTGCGACAACGGTCTGAAGACCGAATACGTCGATTTCACCAGTTTCCATGACTCCCTCACCGCGCGGCCGGACGAGGTGAAATCGCTCGATGACTTCCTCGGCCGGTATTTCGAAGTGACCGAGGAAATCCAGTCCTCACCGTCCGCCGCCAGCGTTTCCGCCTATCAGGTCGTCGCCAAGGCCTACCGCCGCGCCCAGGTCGAGGCGGTCGAACTGCGGTTCAATCCTCACAAACGCGTGCGCCACGGCCTGCACACCATGGACGCCATCATCCTCGCCGTCATGCAGGGGTTGGAGCGCGCGTCGCTCCACTACGGCGTGGCCACCGGCATCATCCTCTCGCTCGGCCGCGACCTGTCGCTCGAAGCAAACTGGCAGATCATCGACGCCGCGATCAAATGGCGCAGCCGCGGTGCCCTGAACGGCGCGAACGGCGTGGTCGGCATCGACATCGCCGGCCCGGAGTCGCGCTCGCTTGAATTGAGCAAACCATGGATGAGCGAGATCTCTGTGATGATGGAAAAAGCCCGCGCCGCCGGATTGAAGATCACCTATCACGTCGGCGAGAGCGAGGCCACCGGCCCCGAAGGAATCCTGCGCGTGATCGAAGCGATCCATCCGGACCGCATCGGCCACGGTATCGAACTGCGCAACGCGCAGGGAAGACTCCGTGACACGTTGATCCAACTCCTCCGCGAGGAAAGCATCTGCCTGGAACTCTGCCCGACGGTAAATCTCGTCACCCGCGTGATCCCGGACTACACCTGCATCGCCAACTTCGTAAAAACCCTGGCCGCCAACGAAATCCCCTACTGCATCAACACGGACAATCCCTATCTGATCCACACCAATCTCAAACAGGAATACGAGATCATCGGCGACGAGCTGGGAGACGACGCGAAGCCCCTGCTAGACCTGAGCATGCGCCACGCGATCGACCACCAGTTCATCCGGGAGTGAGCCCCCGGGACCGCGAGTCTCTGAACTCGCTGGCGAAAGAGGTGCCAAAGAATAGCGGCGGACGCCACTCATCTTCGACATCCCTTTCACTGGGAGACTGGAGACTCACGGTCCGGCAGGCATGCCCGCCGTGCATCCTCAGCCCAACAACTCCGCATTATCCAAAACCCCGGGTTTCGTGCATCCTCCGCCCATGACAACAAACGAACCGGTTCTCCACGGCCTGCACCACGTTACCGCCGTGACCGCCCATGCGCAGGCGAATCTCGATTTCTACACCTGCACGCTTGGCATGCGGCTGGTGAAAAAAACCGTCAATCAGGACGACGTCTCCGCTTATCACCTGTTCTATGCCGACGCCATCGGCAGCGCGGGATCCGATCTCACGTTCTTCGACTGGGCGCACATCCGCCCGGCCCACAGCGGGGCCGGAACAGTCAGTGAAACCGGACTGCGCGTCATCGGCGGCGAGAGTTCGCTCAATGAGTGGGTGAAATGGTTCGATCAACAGAAGGTCCGCCACGGAGCCATCGAAACCGTATCCGGCCGGCCGACTCTCGCGTTTCAAGATGGCGAAGGCCAACACCTCCGCCTCATCGCGGAAGCCACCTCCGCCACCGAGGTTCATCCATGGCATGGCAGCCCGGTGGCGCTGGGCGCGGCGATCGTCGGACTCGGCTCGGTGAGCCTGACCGTGGGCGATGTCGATGCCACTTCAAGCTTCCTCGCCGACGTGCTCGGTTTCTCCAACAGCTCCGACGACGCGGCTTTGTTTGAAACCGGCCCCGGCGGCACGGGTGCGCAGCTCCGCCTTCACGGCTCCACCCAACGTGGCCACGATGGCGCAGGCGGCGTCCATCACGTCGCCTGGCGGGTCAGGGACCAACAGGAATTGCTGGACTGGCAGAAACATCTGGAAAGCAACGGCTGCCAGACGTCCGGCGAGGTGGAGCGGCACTATTTCAAATCGCTCTACTTTCGCATTCCCGGCGGCATCTTGTTTGAAATCGCCACCGACGGCCCCGGCTTTGCCGCTGACGGAGAGGACCCGGAACATCTCGGCAAAACACTCGCCCTGCCGCCATTTCTGGAACCGCACCGCGCGAGCATTGAGGCCGGAATCAAGCCGCTTCACTATCAACTTTCCCGTTCATGAGCACTGCACTCGATTTCATCCATCGCTTCGTTCCCGCCTCTGATGTCGCCACCGCGCCGACTCTGCTTCTGTTGCACGGCACCGGCGGAAATGAAAACGACCTGATCAAACTCGGGCGGTCATTGGCACCGGACGCGAATCTGCTCAGCCCCCGTGGTAAGATTTTGGAAAACGGCATGCCGCGGTTCTTCCGGCGGCTTGCGGAAGGAGTTTTCGATGAGGCGGATTTGATTCTACGGACTCACGAGCTGGCGGATTTCGTGAGTGCCGCGGCGGAACATTATGGATTCGCGCCGGACACCGTCACTGCGGTCGGTTATTCGAATGGAGCTAACATCGCCGCAAGCACCTTGCTGCTGCGTCCCGGCGTATTGAGGGGCGCGGTTCTGCTGCGGGCGATGGTGCCGTTGATTCCCGAAGAATCTCCCGATCTCACGGACACCCGGGTTTTTCTAGCAAGCGGCTTGAGCGACCCCATCCTGACGATCGACAACGCCCGGCGGCTCGTGGCGATGCTGCGTGGGGCCGGAGCGGAGGTGGATTTCCGGGAAATCAATGCGGGTCATCAACTGACTTCCTCGGAACTGGATGCGGCGAGGGAGTGGTTTGCGGCAGGAAGATTTCGCGCGGAATAAATTCCGAGCTCCAATTAAAAAGCCGCCCCGGTTTCCCGGGGCGGCTTGATTGATAGAGCGACGGTCACAGACCGATGCTACAGATTACTTCTTCTTTGCGGCGCGCTTTTCCATGATCGCAGCCTGGGCGGCGGCGAGACGGGCGACCGGCACGCGGTACGGCGAGCAGGAAACGTAGGCGAGGCCGACGTTGTGGCAGAACACCACTGAATCGGGATCGCCACCGTGTTCGCCGCAGATGCCGAGCTTGATGTCCGGACGGGTCTTGCGGCCCTTGGCCACGGCGGTTTCGATGAGCTGGCCGACGCCGACGGTGTCGAGGGTGGCGAACGGGTTCTTGGCGAACACGTCGTTTTCAACGTATGGCAGCAGGAACGCGCCCATGTCGTCACGGCTGATGCCAAGCGCGGTCTGGGTGAGGTCGTTGGTGCCGAAGCTGAAGAACTCGGCGTTTTCTGCGATCTGGTCGGCGGTGAGGGCACCGCGCGGAACTTCGATCATGGTGCCGACCTGATATTCGAACTTCACCTTCTTCTCGGCCATCACCTGCTTGGCGACGGCGTGGACGATTTCCGCCTGGAGATCGAACTCACGCTTGAAGCCGACGAGCGGGATCATGACCTCGGGCTTCACCTTGATCTTCTTCTTCGCCACGTCAGCGGCGGCTTCGAAGATGGCGCGGGCCTGCATCTCGGTGATTTCCGGATAGGCGATACCGAGACGGCAACCGCGGTGGCCGAGCATCGGGTTGAACTCGTGGAGGTCGGAAACGCGCTGGATGATGGTTTCCACTTTGACGCCGATCTTCTTGGCAAGGTCGAGTTGCTGCTCCTTGCTGTGCGGAAGGAATTCGTGAAGCGGTGGGTCCAACAGACGGATCGTCGCGGGAAGTCCCTTGAGCGCGGTGAAGATGCCGGTGAAATCCTCGCGCTGATAGGGCAGGAGTTTTGCAAGGGCGGTTTTGCGCGCTTCCAGGCTGGTGGCGAGAATCATCTCACGCATCGCGTCGATGCGGTCGCCCTCGAAGAACATGTGCTCGGTGCGGGTGAGGCCGATGCCCTTCGCACCGAACGCAAGTGCGATCCGGGTCTGCTCCGGCGTGTCGGCATTGGTGCGGACGGACATGCGGGTCGCTTGTTCGCACCACTTCATCAGCTGGATGAAGCCCTTGAACTTTTCAGTCGCCATGGCCTTCTTGTCACCGCTGACGATGCCGGAAATGATTTCCGACGGCGCGGTTTTCAGCTCGCCGCCAAAGACCTTGCCACTGGTGCCGTCGATGCTCATGAAGTCGCCTTCCTTGAAGACCTTGCCGGATGCGGTGACGGTGAGTTTGTCGTAGTTGATATCGACACCGCCGGCTCCGCAGACGCAGACCTTGCCCATCTGGCGGGCAACGAGTGCCGCGTGGGAGGAAACACCGCCCTTGGAGGTGAGGATGCCTTCCGCCGCGATCATGCCGCGGAGGTCTTCCGGGCTGGTCTCGGTGCGGACTAGCAGAACCTTCTCACCGCGTGCTTCGGCGAGCACGGCGCGGTCGGCGTTCAGATAGATCTTGCCGGAAGCGGCACCCGGACCGGCGGGAAGGCCGGTGGCGAGGGTCTGAGCTTTCGCCACGTCTTCGAGGTCGAAGATCGGTGCGAGGAGTTGCTCCAACTGTTCGGCGGGGTTGCGCAGGATGGCGGTTTCCCAGTCGATGAGTTTTTCCTTCACCATGTCCATCGAGAACTTGAGCGAGGCGGCGGCGGTGCGCTTGCCGTTGCGGGTCTGCAGCATGAACAGCTTGCCTTCCTGCACGGTGAACTCGATGTCCTGCACGTCCTTGAAGTGGCTTTCCAGGATCTTGCGGACCTTCATCAGCTCGGCGTAAGGCTTTGGAAGCGCGGCCTTGAGGGTACTGACGTTTTCCGGAGTGCGGACGCCGGCGACGACGTCTTCACCTTGGGCGTTGATGAGGTATTCACCCCAGAATTCGTTTTTGCCGTTAGCAGGGTCGCGGGTGAAGGCGACGCCGGAGCCGGAGGTTTCGCCGGTGTTGCCATAAACCATGGCCTGCACGTTGACGGCGGTGCCCCATGCTGCGGGGATGTTGTATTTGCGGCGATAGACGATCGCGCGGTCGTTCATCCAGGAACCGAAGACAGCGCCGGCGGCGCCGCGGAGTTGGTCCCATGGATCGGCCGGGAAGCTGTGGCCGGTGCGCTTTTTGACGAGAGCTTTAAAACGCTTGACGAGTTCCTTCTGGTCGTCGGCGGTCAGGTCGGAATCGATGATGTCCTTGCCGTATTTTTCGTGTTTGAAAGTTTCGATCGCGACTTCGAACGGCTCGTGGTCTTCGCCCTCGGCCTTTTGCACGCCGAGCACGACGTCGCCATACATCTGGACAAAGCGGCGATAACAATCCCATGCGAAGCGCTCGTTCTTGGTGACGGCGGCGAGCGAGAGGACGGTCGCGTCGTTGAGGCCGAGGTTGAGGATGGTGTCCATCATGCCTGGCATCGAGTCACGGGCGCCGGAACGCACGGCCACGAGAAGTGGCATGCCCTTGGCGTCGCCGAACTTGCTACCCATGATTTTCTCCATGTTCTTCACACCGGCTTCCATCTCCGCTTGGAGGGAAACAGGGTAAGTACGTTTGTTATCGTAGAAGTAGGTGCAGACCTCGGTGGAGATCGTGAACCCGGGAGGCACTGGCAGACCGATACGGGTCATTTCAGCGAGGTTGGCGCCTTTGCCACCGAGGAGTGGCTTCATGCTGCCGTTACCGTCAGCCTTGCCGGCTCCCCAGTTGTAAACGTATTTGACCTTCTTGGGGGATGCGGTCTTGTTTGCTGCGGTTTTTTTAGCCGCGGACTTGGCGGCTTTCGGAGCGCTTTTCTTGGCAGCAGGTTTTGCTACCTTCTTTTTGGTTGCCATCGTAGTGGTGATATCGAGTTATGAGCATTGACTGCTGGAACTCGGGAAATGGATTACCCAGCCCAGCACAAGGCGCGGGAGGCTATTCAGGTGACCATGCAGTGTCAATGGAGCAGTTGCTGGAAAAACGCACTGCAACCACCGAAAAAACGCCCTCCCGAACCGTGCCTCAGCGGAGCCCGCGGAGCAGCAACTCGGCGTTGGTCTTGGTGGCCTTGAGATTCGACAAAAGCGTCTCAATGGCGTCACCGATGGGCAGTCCCGCAAGCTGTTTGCGGATGTCCACGACCTTGAGGAACTCGTCCGGATGATAGAGCCGGTCGTCGTTGCGGGTGCCGGACTGGGGGATGTGAATCGCGGGATAAACCCGGCGCTCGGCGAGTTCGCGATCCAGGCGGACTTCCATGTTGCCGGTGCCCTTGAACTCTTCGAAAACCACATCGTCCAGACGGCTCTCCGTTTCCACCAGAGCGGTCGCAAGGATGGTGAGTGAGCCACCTTCCTCGACATTTCGCGCGGTGCCGAAAAATTTCCGCGACTTCTGTAGCGCCAACGGACTAACACCGCCGGAGCCGATCGGGCCGCCCTGCATCGCGGAATTGTGACCACGGGCGAGGCGGGTGAGGCTGTCCAACAGCAGGATCACATCCTTGCCTTGTTCGACGAGGCGCTTCGCCCGCTCGATCACCAGATCGGCGACCTGCGCGTGGCGGCGGGGAGATTCATCGAAAGTGGAGGCGAAAACCTGTGAGCCGACGGTTTCTTCGAAATCAGTGACTTCCTCCGGCCGCTCGTCGAGCAGCAGGATGATCAGCACCGCGTCCGGGTGATTCATGCGAATCGAGCGGGCAATCTGCTTGAGCAAAATTGTTTTTCCACCCCGCGGCGGAGCGACGATGATGCCGCGCTGGCCCTTGCCGAGCGGGGCGATCAGGTCGATGGCTCGCACGCCGAGAAAGTCATTCCCCTCCCCTTCTAGATGAATCCGCTGATCCGGGAAAAGCGGAGTGAGCCGATCGAACTCCTTGGGAGCGTGAAAGTCGGCGATGGGCATGCCCTCGACTTCCAACAACTCGAAACCGGAAAGATATTTGTCGCGCTCCCACGGAGCACGCACCCGGACTTTCACCAACTGCCCCACCCGCAATCCATGGTCGCGGACCAGGCTCGAGCTCACATGAATGTCATCCGGACCGGGCCGGAAACTGCGCTGGGCGTCCCGCAGCATCGCGAAATTGTCCTTGGCCATTTCGAGAATTCCCTCACAGACCATCCCGGCTCCTTCCCGGCCGAAGAAACTGAGCAATTCGTAAACCAACTGGCTCTTGGGGATGCCTCCCTGGATTCGTGCCGGCACCGACTCCGCCATGACTTGCAGCTCAGCGAGCGACTTGAGGCGGAACTGGTTGATATCGATGGAAACGGGCACGACAGGAATGGCAGCGACGGCGGAGGCTCCCTCGGATTCGGGGGTATTGGATTCAGTGGGAGAAGTCATGAGAAATGTTTGGGCGAAGCGGCGAACTTGGGATCGTAGCACTGCCTGCGGGCCGTCGTTCCAGAAAACCACATCCCCGCGGGATATTTTTTCCTGAACCGGAAGCTGCGCGGCGAGGATGGACTCGATCAAGTGATCATCGAACCCGTTGCGCGCCTTGAGCCGCTGGATTTGAGTGGAGCGGGAAGAAGCGACAACGAGCACCTGGGTCTGGCCGAAGTCGAATCCCTTCTCAAAGAAGAGCGGAACGTCTGCTACGAATAGTTCCGCCCCTGATTTACCAGCCTGCTCCAGGGAATCAAGACATTCCTGCCGGACCCGCGGATGCAGGATTCCCTCGAGCGCGAGTCTGGCGGATTCTTCCGAGAATGCCCGGTCGCGCAGGAACTGCCGGTCGATCCGGCCATTGGCATCGAGCGCCTCACCGCCGAGCATCTCAGCGACTTGTGTCGCCACCTCCGGGTCGGACTCGAGCATCCGGTGCACCGACGCGTCGCAATCGAAGATCACCACCGAGGGCAGCCACTCGCCGAGCAAGCGGCAAACCGTGGATTTCCCGGAAGCGATCCCGCCTGTCAGTACCGTCACCCGCATGGCGCACAGAGTCCGGAGATCGGCTCGGGAAATCAAGACCTGATAACGACAGAAACCTGCCCGAACAATTGGCTCCAGCCGTTACTGAAGAATCAACCCGGCTGGCCGGCGGAGTCCGAAGGCCACCGGGATCATTGCCAGCACGACACCCACCACGCCGGCGAGAACGATAATCCCAAGATCGGCGGCGGGCAATGTCGGCACCTCGGTCGCATGAAGTCCGATGGAATGCAGCCGAGGCAAGGCCATTTCAAAGAGCGGCGTCCAGGCCAACCGCGCGAGCAAGATGCCGGCGAGAACGAGCAGAAGGTTCTCGAAAAACATGTGTAGCAGCAGGAGGAACGAGGGTGTGCCAAAGCTTTTTAGAAGGGCCAACAAGTAGGCATCCTGCCGGTATTCCAACCAAGCGATGCTGCCCAGGGTGAGCGCCAGGATCACCCCGCAACCGACGACGATCAAAGTGCGCACAATCCGCTGGAGGTCGGTGATCCGTTTCAAGTTCTTCAAGATTTCCAGCGCGGACACGATTTTCACCTGCCGCTTGTCCGCCCGGTAATAGGCCCTGACCTCGGTCACAAACTGCTGAACTTCATCGACTGTAGTGAGATTGACCATCATGTGGTTGATGAATCCCTTGTTCAGAATCGGCTCCACCATTTCCACCGGTGCCATCACCGCGCTGCTCACGGACAATTCCTTGCGTAGCCATGGCGGAACAGCGGCGGTCCTCGCGAGCGCCCGCTTGCCGGTGATGGAAATTTCTTCCCATGGCCGGCGTTCCCCGTTGAACTCCGCTAACAACCACGCCACCGGAAAGTCGGTTTCCCCGGTATCGGCGTCCAGGCCCTCGACTGGCGAACTGTAGGCGAATAGCGGCACGCTTTGATTGCGGTTCCAAACTGCGGACGTCAGCGGCTGCCGCAAATGCCTGACAGCATTCGGTCCATAACGGGCGGTCCACATGAGCTCGTCCTCATAACTTTTCCGCAACACCGTGGGCGCATCCTCCCCGCCGACGAACTCGCTCACGTAGACCGAATAGACGGAGGCCTTCTCCAGTTGAAGACGTAGCTCCCGCTCGATTTCTCCAAACAGGGTGAGAACGATCACCGCCAAGAACCCGAGCAGCGCCGGGATGAGCATCTTGGAAACCGGCGAAACCGGGTATTCAAACCAGCGCCTGCAGGTGTTCTTCCACAGGTAGAAAGGTATTAAAGTCCAGGATTTCATCGGCTATGGGGTCCAAGCGCTTGTCGTGGGTGGCGATGAGACAAACGGAGCCCGGCGCGAGCGCACTCCGGATCGCTTTTGAAATCACCATGGTATTGAGATCATCGAGACCGGAAGTCGGCTCGTCGAGTAGAAGGATGGGAGGGCGCTTCGCAAGGGCGCGCGCGATGCTTGCCCGCTGCTGCTGCCCTCCGGAAAGCCGGGTGGGTTTCGACTTGGCATACTTCGAGAGACCCAACAGATCGATCCAATACTGGATATCCGAGCCATCGCGACCTGCCATTTCCACGGCGAGGCTGATGTTGCGCTCCACGCTCGCGAGCGGGAGCAGGTTGAGCTGCTGGAAAACGAAGCCGATTTCATAACGGAGGAACGCAGAACTGCCCACCCGGTGGGCGGAATCCGTCACGATGGTGCCGCCGCCGGGCTTGATCAGGCCGGCGATGAGGCGCAAGAGCGTGCTCTTGCCACATCCGGAAAACCCCTTGGCCAGCGTGACGCCCGGCTCAAGCACGAGATCCAGTGCGTCGAACACCGGCGTCTTCGCTCCTGGATAACAATAGCTCAGTGACTTCAGTTCAATTCGCATCCTTTGGCTCCACGGCAATGGTTTGCGGTCCTACCTGGATGACCCTGCTGTCCGGCCACAAATGCCTGACCAGTCCGTCCCAACCGTTGGCGTCGAGGACATCAGGGGCGGCAAAAGCGATATCCTTCTTGAAGACGATGCGATAGGGCTTTGGAAACTTCCGATAGACGTGGACGAGATTGCGCGTTCCCTGGGCTTGTCGCGCGTTTTCCAAACTCCCGTCCGGAATGGTGAAAACGAAGTTCCGGGAGATTTCCCGGCCGCTGTCCAACTCCTCGGTCCTGTTATACTCGCCGGCGATCAACTTCCCCGTCTGGGAATCCTGGATGAAAACCAGCAATTGCTCGCGAGGGATCCCGGACAGCAGCGGCCCCGCCGCCGCTACGGAGATTTCATAATGCCGGTCGTCAACGATGGTTCCGAGCAGGTCTCCGGTCTTCATCCAAGCGGGCTTCCCCGGCTCCCCGGCGGCGAGTTTTTCCTTCAGTGGATCGCCGAGGCGGAGTTGTCCGGCGGATCCGGCGAGCAGGCAGGACCGTTTTTCCAGCGCGACCAACTGCTTCTGCTTGCGGGAGAACTGCAACGCGTTGTCCTCCTCCAGCACACGAAGGTCTCTCTCCAACAGTGCCGGATCCACCTTCTCCCTGAGAGTCGAAATGCGCTCGTCCAGCTTCTGAATCGCCTCAGCGGCCCGCTGCCGAAGTGCCACGGAGATCTCCGGATCGCGCGAAGCGTCTTCCAGACTTCCGCGTTTGCCCTCCGCTTCATGCAGCTCGAACGTCATTCGCAACCGTGCCTCCCGCAGATCCTCGCGCCCCTTTTCCAACAACTGCTGCTGCTTGCTTTCGTCCAGTTCCAGCGACCGCCGCTCGATGTCGAGTTGTTCCGGATCCATCGTGGCCCAGTGCTCTCCCTTGCGGAGCATCTTGAGGTCCTCGGCGTGCAGCGCGACGTAGCCGTCGCCGTCGGCACGGATCTGCGCGTAAGAAGCCGGGCGGATAACGCCCTCCTCCATCCCCATCCAGAGGCGTTCGCCTTCTCGAAACAACTCGAGACGTGGTACTTCCGCCGCTCCTGCAAAGCAGGAAAAACCGCAGCACCATGCAGCCAGAAGGACTCTAATTTTTCCAGAAACGCTCATCCCAAATTAAATATTGAAGGTCCAACTGCTCGATCTGCCTGCGGATCTGTATCAACTGCAACTCCAGTTGGGAACGCGATTCCAAATCATCCAGTACAATCTCGGCGTCGGAGCTTGCCGGACGGTCCAACCGCTTCATCGCGGTTTCCGTCCGTCGCTCCTCAGTCAGCAACTGCCCGTAGTTCTTCCGGATCTGAAGGACGCGCGCCGCTTCCCGCTCCATGTTCATCAACAATTGTTCCCTGGTGAATTTCAATCGCGTCTCAGCATCCTGGATCGCCTGACGCCCGCCGATGTCCGTCACGTCGAGCGACTTGCTCGCCCCGCTGAACAGGTTGAAGTCCTCGCCGGAAAATTCACTGCTGCTGTTACTCGAGTAGATCGGCGGATTGCTCAATCCGAACCCGATCGTCGGCCACTGCTGATACTTCACCCGCTGCGTCTGCATCACCGAGCTTTCGATCCGCACGGCATACAAATTCAGAGCCATCTTGCCGAACTCGTCGCCGATCCTGATGTCCTGATAGCGGTTTTTATAGGAAACCGCCGGCAAGCCACCCGTCAGATCCCAATTTCCCCCCGGCGTGTTCAACAGTCGGTTTACATTACCTCGATGGGCGATCTGGCGGCGTTCCAAGCTGTCCTTCTCCCTCTCGAACGAGTAGAGGGCCTTGGACAGGTCGGCGGACATATCCACAGCGAAAGCTTTGCCCCGGCGCTCCATCGCGGACTTTTCCGCGGATAAGGCCTTCGCATCCAGGAAAGCGGCGTAAAGCTCTGTGAAAGCCCGTCTCTCATCCAACTCCTGGGACCAACGCGCGTTCTGAGTCTGCAATGCCGCCCCATATAACGCGGCGTAGAACTCGAACGGATTGGGAATATTAAAACTTCCGACCACACTCGCATTCAGGTTGTTGGTCTGAAGATCGGCAAGGGCGGTGAGGCCTTGGCTGAGATTCACAAACGCCGCCATTCGCGGCACCAAGGTCAGCCACTGCCGTTTCGTCTCCCTTTCGGCCTGTGCCAGCGTCTGCCGCGACTGCTGGAGACCGAGATTTTCCTGCAACATTCGGCCGTGAGCCTTTTTCCAGGAAATTGACTTTTGCGAACCGGTCTGAAGATCAACAAGCAGGGAGTCGATTTCTTCCTGCCGGACGGTGACCTCCTTCGCAAGATTCTCCTCCACCTTTGGAGTCACACATCCGGTGATAGTCAAGGGGATCAGGCACACTGACAGCATCCAACTCGCAATCTTCATCGGACCATGGTTAGTGACGGTGGTCGTCCATGAACAGGGCCAGGACAAGGGGCGCACCAACCTCAACCACCGTACCGCTGGATTGCAGCAACCGGGAGGTCAGGTCAGGGTGTGTTACTTGGAATGATGAAGGTTCCGGACACATCGGCCGGGTTCGCTGTGTCCCCATCCGCAGAACCGGAGTAGGTTCCAGATTCCTGTCCGTTGAAGCTGAGAACGATTGTTCCGTTGAGAGAGTTATCAAAAGGAAAAGCCGGATTATCCGGGATGTTGCTCAAGGTCAACTCACCCCTGTCCGTTCCGGCGATTCTCCGCCATGTGTAGTCCAGCGCGATGCCCACCGCCGTGAGACCGGGAGGCACCGAAGAGGGGTTGAAAACGGAAAGCACCCCGCGTCCAATCTCCTGGCTGTCGGCGGCGGTTTCCAAGCCCGGTGTGGACGCATCGGCAATAAATTGGATGGTGAAGTCTTTGGTCGCGTCCGGAGTTCCGTTCGTTGCCTTCATCAGGCGGTTGGTGAGCGTGGCGGGGGCGATCCGACTCGGTGCCCGCTCTGTGACCACGGGGTTATAATTCAGCGGCACTGGCTGGAAGGTAGCGAGAGTGATCTTCGATGGAATCCGGACCGTGTCGAACGTGTTGACCAGCGGACTTTCGGGAAGCCTGAGGGTAACGATTTCGCTCGTCACAAATGAAACGTTGTCTTTGAAGGTGATCGCGATCTCCGCCACGCGAGTAGTTGAGGTGAAGGTTTGAGGTGAATACGAGAAAAAGAGACGGATCCAAGATTCATTGAGGGCAATGTTCGACCCTGGTGGCAGGGTAAAGAAGGGATCAAAGGCCCCAGTCGCGGTCAAAGTAAGCACACCCGAACTGTCATTGATCGCACGGTAGGTGTAGGTCGCTGCCGTTACCGAAAGTGGGTAGCGGAAGTTCGATTTGTCGCCGTTGAGGTTATCGTAATTTTTCAGTGCGTCGTTGGCAATCTTGGGAGTATAGAGGAAGGTGCCGTTCTCGGTATCCCCATTTCTGACCGCGCCAGCCGTCCCCGTGTTCCGGATGAACTCGAAAGAAGCGGCGGAGTCCAAATCGAGGACAATTCCATCCATGGTCTTGGGCCTTACCGTCGAGTTACCATCGTCGGAACCCCCTCCGCCTCCTCCACAGCTGACCAAGCCGAAGGCGATCAAGGAAACAAACGATCCAGCCAAAAGAAGGCGGGACGAACGACGAAGGAGGGAAAAATTCATTTTGCAGCGGAGTTGATTGGGACGAAGAAGACTGGACTGGTATTACTTTTAAAGCAGGGAAACGAGGAAACGGGCCGGAGAACTAAATTAGAACCGCTTGTCACGGAAAGCGGTTTTCCCGCCCAACCCCGCGGCGTCCCGGGAACAAAGTTTTCCCGGCGCCCGCCGGGGTTTTGGGAGGAAATAAAAAAAGAAGAAAGATTAATAGTGGGGGTAGCACAACAACAACCACGTCGCCCCCCCCCCCCCCCCGAGAAAACCGCCCC